>NZ_JBITDP010000009.1:89910-169811 GCF_044454405.1 Streptomyces sp. NPDC051555
GCCGCGCCCCCGGGCGGGGGCCCCGCCGCGGCCCCCCCCCCCCCCCCCGCCGGGGCCCCCCCCCCCCCCGGACGGGCTGAGTTGGGCGGGCCTCGCGCGCCGGGCGGGCTGAGTTGGGCGGGCCTCGCGCGCCGGGCGGGCTGAGTTGGGCCGGGCGGGTGCTGCCTCCGGCGGGTCCTCAAGTGCCGGACGGGCTGAGTTGGGCGGGCCTCGCGCGCTGGACGGGCTGAGTCGGGCGGGCCCCTAGCACCGGACGGGCTGAGTCGGGCGGGCCCCTAGCACCGGACGGGCTGAGTCGGGCGGGGCCTCAGGCGCCGGACGGGCTGGATCGGGCCCTCGCCGGAGGCGGGTCGCGTCGGTAGCGGGCGGACGGGGGTGGTGCTAGCACCACCTCGGGACGGGTAGCAGCGTCATCGATCGGCCGGGCCCAGGTCGTGAGACTGGTCGCATGACTTCACGCCGCGCCCTCACCCTGCCGGTCACGGCCCTCGCCGCCCTCGCCGCCGGCCTGCTCGTCTCCGGCTGCACCCCCGACCTCCTCGCCGGCGGGGACCAGAAGACGACGAAGACCGCGGCCGCCGACGCCACCGTCGCCGAGGCCGTCACCTCGGTGGAGATCAAGGACGCGCGCAGGGGCTCCATCGAGGTGGTTCCCGGCAACGGCCCCGGCGTAGCCGTCCACCGCACGGTCCACTACCGCGGCGACACCGTGCCGCGCCCCGACCAGCGGGTCATGGCCGGCGCCCTCACCTTCACCGACGACTGCGGCGACGGCACCTCCTGCTACGTCGACTACCGGCTGGAGGTGCCGGCCGCGGCCAAGGTGAAGCTGGGCACGAGCAGCGGCTCCATCAAGGTGACGGGCGTGGCGGAGGCCGACCTGGAGGCGAGCTCCGGATCCGTACGGGCCGACCGGATCGCCGGGGCGCTGCGCGTCTCGACCTCCTCCGGCGAGATCACCGGTACGGCACTGGGCGGGCCGGGCGCCGAGGTGAGCTCCAGCTCCGGCGACGCCCACCTCGACTTCACGCGGGCGCCCTCCTCGGTGACGGCGCAGGCCAGTTCGGGGAACGTGACCCTGCGCGTGCCCGGCGGCCCCTACCGGGTCGGCGTGAGCACCAGCTCCGGCGACCGCGAGGTGAGCGTCCCGACGGACGCGGCGGCCGCGGCGCGCCTGACCGTGACGACCAGCTCGGGCGACGTGAAGATCACAGCCTCCTAGACCTGGATGAGCTCCTGGACGACCCCCTAGGACAGCCACACCAGCAGCGCGTCACCGTCCGCCGCCGCGGCGCGGAAGAAGGGCAGCAGCTCTTCGTAGCGGGCCACGACGCCCTCCAGCGACGCCCCGCCCTCCCAGGCGTGCACCGGGTAGACGTCGGCACGGGCCAGGTCGGCCGGGCCGACGCCGCCCACCAGCCGCTCGCTGCCCGTCGCCGCCATGGCCGCGGCGGCGGTCCGCACCTGCCCGGGCGTCAGGCAGCGCGGCGGCCCGTAGCTCCACGCGGCCGCCCCCGCCCCGGCGCCCTCCGACCCGCTCCAGGGGAGCGCCTCCTCGCCGTGCGCGATGTCGACGGGGAAGCCGATGCGCCGGGTCAGGAACCCGAGGGCGTCCCATGCCGTACCGGTAGTGCACCACCGCTCCCCGCCCGTCCCGCCCGCCCCGAGCGCCTCCTCGGCCCGCGCCCCCAGGCACGCCTCGACCCAGGCCGGATCGCGCCGGGCGCGCTCCAGCTCGTCGACGGTCAGCCGGACGTAGCTCCCGAGGATGCTCATGCGCGAAGGGTAGGACCGACCACTGACAACGGCTCCGGGTCCGGGGAGGGCCGGACGCGTTCGCCCCGGGCGAACGGGGGTTGGGGAACATCGGGCGGCGCACAAGCATTGAGTCGGCATAGCTCAACTTCGCTGCCGGAGGGAAAATCATGGCTTCGACGTCCGTAACGCTCACTCTGCCCGTGCTGCCGCTTGACGACGAGGTCGTGCTGCCGGGGATGGTCGTTCCGCTGGACCTGTCCGACTCGGAGGTGCGCGGTGCCGTGGAAGCGGCCCAGGCCGCCGCCGGGACCGGGAAGCCACGGGTGCTGCTCGTACCGCGGGTCGACGGGAAGTACGCCGGGACCGGTGTGCTGGGCACCGTCGAGCAGGTGGGGCGGCTGTCCGACGGGGATCCCGGGGCTCTGATCCGGGGCCGCGGCCGGGTCCGGATCGGGGCCGGTACCACCGGACCCGGGGCCGCCCTGTGGGTGGAGGGGGAGACGGTCGACGAGCAGGTGCCGGAGCCGCTGCCGGGCGCCGTCGCCGAGCTGGTCAAGGAGTACAAGGCGCTCGTCACCAGCTGGCTCAAGAAGCGCGGCGCCTGGCAGGTCGTGGACCGGGTGCAGCAGATCGAGGGCGTCTCGGCCCTCGCCGACAACTCCGGCTACTCGCCGTTCCTGACCCTGGAGCAGAAGCTCCAGCTGCTGGAGACGGCCGACGCCGTCGCCCGCCTGCGGCTCGCCGTCACGATGCTCAGCGACCACCTCGCCGAGCAGGACGTGGCCGAGTCCATCGCCAAGGACGTGCAGGAAGGCGTCGACAAGCAGCAGCGCGAGTTCCTGCTGCGCCGCCAGCTGGACGCCGTGCGCAAGGAACTGCGCGAGCTGAACGGCGAGAAGGAGGGCGAGGAGTCCGACGACTACCGCGTCCGCGTCGAGGCGGCCGACCTGCCCGAGAACGTCCGCGAGGCGGCCCTCAAGGAGGTCGAGAAGCTGGAGCGGTCGAGCGACCAGTCGCCCGAGGGCTCCTGGATCCGCACCTGGCTGGACACCGTGCTGGAACTGCCCTGGAACGAGCGGACCGAGGACGAGTACGACATCCAGGGCGCCCGCGCGATCCTCGACGCCGAGCACGCCGGGCTGAGCGACGTGAAGGACCGCATCACGGAGTACCTGGCCGTGCGCAAGCGCCGCTCCGAGCGCGGGATGGGCGTCGTCGGCGGCCGTCGCGGCGGGGCCGTGCTGGCCCTGGTCGGGCCGCCCGGGGTCGGCAAGACCTCGCTCGGCGAGTCCGTGGCGCACGCCATGGGGCGCAAGTTCGTCCGGGTCGCGCTGGGCGGCGTACGGGACGAGGCCGAGGTCCGCGGACACCGGCGGACGTACGTCGGCGCGCTGCCCGGCCGGATCGTGCGGGCCATCAAGGAGGCCGGGTCGATGAACCCGGTGGTGCTCCTGGACGAGATCGACAAGGTGGGCTCCGACTACCGGGGCGACCCGGCGGCGGCGCTCCTGGAGGTCCTGGACCCGGCCCAGAACCACACCTTCCGGGACCACTACCTGGAGGTCGAACTGGACCTCAGCGACGTGGTCTTCCTCGCCACCGCCAACGTGCTGGAGGCGATCCCGGAGGCGCTGGCGGACCGCATGGAGCTGGTCCGGCTGGACGGTTACACCGAGGACGAGAAGGTCGTCATCGCCCGGGACCACCTGCTGCCCCGGCAGCTGGAGCGGGCCGGACTGGCGGCCGAGGAGGTCACCCTCGGCGAGGACGCGCTGCGCAAGCTGGCGGGCGAGTACACCCGCGAGGCGGGCGTGCGCACCCTGGAGCGGTCCATCGCGCGGCTGCTGCGCAAGGTGGCCTCCCAGCACGAACTGGGCGAGCGCGAGCTCCCCTTCCGGATCGGCGCGGACGATCTGCGGGGTCTGATCGGGCGACCGCACCACGTGCCCGAGGCGGGCCAGGACCCGGCCGAGCGGCGCACCGCCGTCCCCGGTGTGGCCACCGGCCTCGCCGTGACCGGCGCGGGCGGCGACGTGCTCTTCGTGGAGGCCTCGCTGGCCGACCCGGAGACCGGGGCCGCGGGGCTCACCCTGACCGGCCAGCTCGGTGACGTGATGAAGGAGTCGGCGCAGATCGCGCTCAGCTTCCTGCGCTCGCACGGCGCGGAGCTGGAGCTCCCGGTCGCCGACCTCAAGGACCGGGGCGTGCACATCCACTTCCCGGCGGGCGCGGTCCCCAAGGACGGCCCGAGCGCGGGCATCACGATGACCACGGCGCTGGCCTCGCTGCTGTCGGGCCGCCAGGTGCGGACGGACGTGGCGATGACCGGTGAGGTGTCGCTGACCGGGCGGGTGCTGCCGATCGGCGGGGTCAAGCAGAAGCTGCTGGCCGCGCACCGGGCCGGGATCACCACCGTGATCATCCCGAAGCGGAACGAGGCGGACCTGGACGACGTACCGGCCGAGGTGCTGGAGCGACTGGAGGTGCACCCGGTGACGGACGTGCGCCAGGTGCTGGAGCTGGCCCTGTCGGCCGCGGCGGAGCCGGTGGTCGTCGCCGCCTGACCGGGCGGACGGCCCGGGGTCCCGCTGCGGCGGGGTCCCGGGCCGTCGCGCGATCCGCTGCTCGATACTGGTGTTCCACACCATCGATGGGAGCAGTACGTGCACGGGAGCGAAGACCAGGAGTTCCTCGCGCTGGAGCGGGAGCTGTCCGTCTTCCTCCGGAGGGCCCGCGCCTCCTCCGGCGAGATGGCCCGGGCACTGCACCCGGAGTTGGAACCGGCGGCGTACGGTCTGCTCACCCGCCTCGAAGCGGCCGGCCGCCAGCGGGCCACCGACCTCGCCGTCTACTTCGGCGTCGGCAAGGCGACCATGAGCCGCCAGCTGCGCGCCCTGGAGACCCTCGGGCTGGTGGCCCGCGAACAGGACCCGGCCGACGGCCGCGCCTTCCTGGTCGACCTCACCCAGGAGGGCCGGGAGCGCTTCCTGCGGGTCCGCTACGCCCGCCGCGAGCAGTACATGCGCAAGCTCGCGGACTGGGACCGCGGCGAGGTCGCGGAGCTGGCCCGACTGCTCAACCAGCTGAACCAGGGCGCCGAGACCGAGTGACCCGCCCGCGGGCCCGCGGCTCCGCGGGCTCCGCACAGGCCCGCGGCTCCGCACGAGCGCACGGCGCCGCGCCGGCTCACAGCTCCGCGTAGGCCGCCGAGGCGTCGTCGTGGACCTTCGAGCGGACCCCCGGGCCGCCCGCGGCCGCCGCCGCGGATTCCAGCGCGCGGACCCGGTCGATCAGCGCCTCGGCGCCCTCCTTGCGCAGCACCGCCATGCAGTCGGCCCAGTCGCCCGCCCCGAAGGTGTCCGTCCAGCGGCTCGCTCCGTCCGTCAGCGCGGCCAGCGCCACCACCCGGTCGCGCGGGGTCCGGCCGGTGACCGCCCGGACGGCCACCGACGGGTCGGCGGCCGCGGTGAAGAAGGCGCCCGGCGCGTCCGCGTTGCGCAGCACGTCGGTCGCCGCCTCCGAGCGCAAGAGCTCGGCGGGCACCCGGTCGAGCCGGTCGTCGAGCACGGCCGTCACCCCGCCCTCCGGTCCGCGGAGCAGCAGCACGGAGTCGGACAGGACGAGGTGTTCGACGTACTCCGCGTCCCAGCGGACCACGACCACCGTCGCCTGTGGCGTGCGGACGTGAGAAAGGTCACAGGTTTCGCGGTGCGCGTCCGCCGTGCGGCGGATCGCCTCGGCGAGCACCCCGTCGAGGGGCATGTCCCCGTGCGATCCGGACAGTTCGGTCAGGTGTCCGCCGAGCCGGGCCACGAACCACGGCACGCCGTGCCCGCAGCCGACGTCACCGCTCGGGGGCGTGACCCCGTCCAGCGCGACGAGTACGCCACCGCCGCCCGACGTGGGCAAGCCGGCCGACAGCCAGTCCTCGTTGGGGCGTTCCGGGTTGCCGGGGGCGGAGGAGAGGTCGATGCGCATGCGGACAGTCTGCCCGGGATGTCCGGTCCGTCGGGGGTCGGGCGGGGGTCGGGCGAAGGTCGGCGGGGGCGCGGGCGGGTGAACGGGCCGGGTCGCGGCGGAAGTGCCGCGGCGGCGGGCGAGGGGTCGGCCGACGCGGCCAACGCCGCCCGAATGGTCCGAAAGTGGCGGAATCGAAGGGTCCGCGCAGCTGTGGGCGGGCATCCTGTCAAGCACCCATGGATCTTTCAACCGTCTGTCCGGACACCGGCCCTGACGAGGGGCTGCCCGAGTTGTTCGTCAACTCCTCCGTGTTGTTCACTCGTTCAAGTGGCCGGGTGAGCGATGTGCGGCTCTCTCCCAAACACACTGCGAAGGTCTGAAGCGGTACGAGGGGGCAGGGGGCGTTTACTTGTTGACCGGCCGGTACCTCGGCCACACGAGTAGACGAGCACGAGCACACGTACAGGATTGCGAGCACCGGTGCAGAAGAAGCCGTCTCGGAAGAACGGCACCGCCGCCACCCCTGCCGACGGCCACGCCGCGGCAGGTCGTGCGGGACGCACCGTACGGGTGCGCCGCAGGCTGGTCATGGGCGTTGCCGTCACCGGGCTCACCGTCCTCGCGGCCGGTGCCCCCGCGGTGGTCACCGCCACCTCCGAGCTGAACGACTCCCAGCAGTTGGTCACCCTCGCCGACCGGACGCAGCAGACGCTCACCCTGACGCACCTGCTCGCCGACGAGCGCGACGCCGTCACCGAGTACGTCGCCAAGGGGCGCCCCGCCACGGGCCCCGCGGGCAGGTCCGTCGTCGACGGACGCGCCGCGGGCACCGACCGGCAGACCGGCGAACTCCGCGCGGCGGCCGACGAACCGCTCGCCCAGGCGCTGGGCCGGATCCAGGGGGTGCGCGCCGAGGCCGTGGGCGGCAAGGGCGGCGCCCTGGCGGCCCACCAGGCCTACTCGGCCCTGCTCGCGGAGCTGACCGCCCCGAGCGCCCAGCTCGCCGAACTGACCCCGCCCCGCGCCACCGGAGCACTCGCCACCACGCGCCCGCTCGCCCCCCTCGGCCAAGCCGTGGAGCAGGCCTCGGCCACCCGCGGGCTGCTGCTCGCGGCGCTGGCCGTGCCGCGCGGCGAGCAGCCCCAGAACGCCGCCGCCGTCGACGAACTCGCCACCGCCGCCCAGCGTTCGCGGGTGCGGGAGCTGGCCGCGCTCGACGACTTCGCGCGCGCCGCCCGACCCGACGTGCGCCAGACCCTCGCCGCGACCGTCACCGGCCCCGAGGTGAAGAGCGCCGAGGACTACCTCAAGCGGCTCACCGACCGGCCCACCCTCACCCCCGCCGACCGCAAGCTCGACGGCGAGGCCGTGGGGAGCGCGCTGTCGGCGCGCATAGACCGGATGCGGACCGTCGAATCCACCCTCGCGGGGGAGCGTTCCAGCGCGCTGGCCGCGCTGCGCGACGATGACGTGACGGCCCTCGAACGTACGATCGCGATCCTCGGCGCGCTGTTCCTCTTCGCCGTCGTCTTCGCGACCGCCGTCGCGCGCTCCCTCACCCGGCCGCTGTCCGTCCTGCGCCGCGGGGCCGCACGGCTGGCGACCCCCGAGGGATCGGTGGAACCGGTCCGCTTCACCGGGCGCAACGACGAGTTCGCCGAGGTGGTCCGCCACCTCAACGCGGTGCGCGACCAGACCGTCTCCCTGCACACCCGGGTCGCCGGGCTCGACGCCGACCGCCGCCGCCTCATCGGCCGCAACGAGGCCCTCAGCAGCGGCCGCAGCGCCCTGGAGGACGAGCTCGCGCGGCTGCGCGCGGGGCTGGAGGAGCACCGGCGCATCATGTCGACGACCTCCGTCTCGCTCTCGCTGCGCACCCTCGGCCTGGTCGAGCGACAGCTCGCGGTCATCGAGGAGCTGGAGTCCAAGGAGCAGGACCCCGACCAGCTCGCCACCCTCTTCAAGCTGGACC
This sequence comes from Streptomyces sp. NPDC051555, assembly GCF_044454405.1. Lineage (NCBI taxonomy): Bacteria > Bacillati > Actinomycetota > Actinomycetes > Kitasatosporales > Streptomycetaceae > Streptomyces > Streptomyces sp. NPDC051555. Next base: position 97,601 of record NZ_JBITDP010000009.1, read on the forward strand.
ACCTGGCGACGGTGATGCGCCGCCACAACGAGAACCTGCTGGTCCTCGCGGGTCAGGAACACGGGCCCGGGCACGCGGGCGCGGTCCCGCTGGTGGACGTCATGCGGGCCGCGGTGAGCGAGATCGAGCGCTACGAGCGGGTCGACCTCGCGGCGCTGCCGGGTGCCACGCAGGTGGCGGGGCACGCGGCCGACGACATCTCGCACGTACTGGCGGAACTGCTGGAGAACGCGACGACCTTCTCGCCGCCGGAGGCCAAGGTCAAGGTCTCCGGGTGGCTGCTCGACAACGGCGACGCCGTGCTGTCCGTCATCGACGAGGGCATCGGGGTCAGCGGGGACCGGCTCGCCGCCCTCAACTCCCGGCTGTCGGCGCCGGAGGCGTACGACGAGGAGCCCGAGGCGGAGCACGGGCTGGGCCTCGGGCTGTACGTGGCGGGACGTCTCGCCGCGCGCCACGGCGTCACCGCCGAGCTCCGCGTCTCCCGCGGCGGCGGTACGGAGGCCCTCGTGGTCGTTCCGGCCGCGCTGCTGCCGGTGGGCGTGCCGGGCTCCCCGGTGCAGCACCTGACGGCCCCGGAGGGCTTCGCCTTCCTGGACCTCCCCGGCGTGGTGGCCGAGGCCAACGGCAACGTCCTGGCGGCTCGCCCGCGCGGCGAGGGCGCGCCCGTGCCCGCCCCCGTGCCCGCCCCCGCGCCGGAGGCGACGCCGTCCGACGCCACGGACGCGCCGGACGCCCAGGGTGCCCAGCACGCTTCGGACGACACCGCTCCGGCGGGCGAGCGGGAGTGGATCCCGGTCGTACCGCTGAGCGAGAAGACCCCCGACCCGTCCCCCGACCCGTCCCCGGAACCGGCCTTCGAACCGGCCCCGGACCAGGACGCCGCCGCGGCGGACCCGGAGGTGCCCGACGCCGAGCGCACGCTCGAAGTCCGGCTGCCGGTGCTGCCGCAGGCCGCGGAACCGGTGGCGGAACCGGTGGCGGAGCCGGCCCACGAGCCGGCCGAGGAACTGCTGGCCCGCGTGGTGCCCTCCGTACCGGACGTCGCCCCCGCGGCCCCGCTGCCGCGGCGCGGCGACCTGCCCGGGCGCAAGGTGCCCGGCGGCCAGGAACTCCTCACACCCGCCACCCGCGCGGAGCACGGGCACGCCCAGGCTCCCGACGCACACGGCGACTGGGTGCCCCGGCAGGGCAGCCACCCCGCCGCCCTCGCCGACGAGGCGGTCACCGACAAGGGCCTGCCGAAGCGCACCCCGCGCACGGTGGCGGCCCCCGGCCGGGCCGCGGGTTCCACCACCACGGCCGGCGCCGGGACCCAGGCCGGCGGCGACGCCGAACCCAAGCGCGTCGACGCCGAGGAACTCCGCCGTCGCCTCGGCGGTTTCTACCAGGGGTCCAGGGACGGGCGGCGCGTCGTGGAGGCCGAACTCGCGGACGCCGAGGGCCAGACAGATCCGGGGGACACCGCACAGGAGGCACGCACATGACCGCGCCCAGTACGTACGGACTGAGCACCCAGGCCCGCAACCTGCAATGGCTGCTCACCGACCTGGTCGAGGAGGTGCCCGGCATCGTCTCGGTCGCCGTCGTATCCTCCGACGGCCTGCTGCTGCTCTCCTCCGAACCGGGCCCGACCGCCGGTGACGGTGAGGGTGACGAGGACGGCGGAGCGGAGCCCGGAGCCCGTCCCAGGGGCCCGCGGGGAGCCACCGCCGACCTCGCGACCATCGTGTCCGGGATCGGCAGCCTCACCACCGGCGCCGCCCAGCTGATGGACGGCGGGGGCGTCAAGCAGACGATGGTGGCGATGGAGCACGGCTCCGTCTTCGTCACTGCGATCAGCGACGGCTCCCTGCTCGGCGTGCACGCCACGCCGGACTGCGACATGAGCGTCGTCGCCTACCACATGGCGCTCTTCGTCGGCCGCGCCGGCCACGTCCTGACCCCCGAAGTCCGCAGCGAGCTGCGCCAGTCGATGGAGAACACCTCGTGAGGAGTCCGGCCACCGACCGGCTGCCGATACGCGGCGCGGACCGGCGCCCCGCCCGCGTCCGCCCGTACTCGCTCACCGGCGGGCGCACCCGCTTCGCGCAGGTCCTGCACGTCGAGAGCTTCGTCGCGACGCTCGACCCCGGGACCAAGGCCCCGCCGGCCCGGCCCGACAAGATGCCCGAGATGCGCGCGATCGTCGAGCTGTGCCGCCGCATGCGCACGGTCGCCGAGATATCCGCACTGCTGAAGCTCCCGCTCGGCGTGGTCCGCGTGCTCGTCAGCGACCTCGCCGACCAGGGAAGGATCCGCGTCTACGGGACCGGGTACGGCACCGGCCGCCCCGACCGCGCGCTGCTCGAAAGGGTGCTCAGTGGGCTCCGCCGTCTTTGACCCGACCGCCCCCGCGGATCCCGCGGACGATCCCGTCCAGCCCTGGCAGTACGACCGCTCCCGCGCCCCCGTCGCCGTCAAGGTGCTGGTCGCGGGTGGCTTCGGGGTGGGCAAGACCACCTTCGTCGGCTCGGTCTCGGAGATCACTCCGCTGCGCACCGAGGCGGTGATGACCCAGGCGAGCGCGTCGACGGACGACCTGACGGGGACCCCGGAGAAGGACACGACCACCGTCGCGATGGACTTCGGCCGGGTCACGCTCGACGACGACCTGGTCCTGTACGTGTACGGGACGCCCGGCCAGAAACGTTTCTGGTTCATGTGGGACGACCTCGTGCGCGGGGCGATCGGCGGCATCGTGCTCGCCGACACCCGCCGCCTGCGCGACTGCTTCCCGGCCCTCGACTACTTCGAGAGCTGCGGGCTGCCGTACGCCGTCGCCGTCAACCACTTCGAGGGTTCCGACTCCTACGAGCCCGAGGACGTGCGGGAGGCGCTGACCATCGCCGAGTCCGTGCCCGTCGTGGTCATGGACGCGCGCGACCGGGCCACGGTCGTGGAGTCCCTGCTGACGCTCGTGGGCCACGCCCTGGACGCCACCCCCGAATAGCCCCTCGCGTACCGCCCGTACGCACGTGGGCATGTACGCCCGTGCCCCCCGTATCGCCCGGAGAGACACACCGCCATGCGCAAGATACTCATCGTCGGAGCCGGGCAGTCCGGTCTCCAGCTCGCCCTCGGTCTCCAGGCCAAGGGGTACGAGGTCACCCTCATGTCCAACCGCACGCCGGACGAGATCCGCGGCGGCCGGGTCATGTCCACGCAATGCATGTTCGACACGGCGCTCCGGCACGAGCGCGACCTGGGGCTGAACTCCTGGGAGGACCTGGCTCCGCGGATCGAGGGGGTCGGCGTCTCGGTCGCCGCCCCCGACGGCTCCCGCCCGATCGACTGGATCGGCCGGCTCAAGGGCTTCGCGCAGTCCGTGGACCAGCGCGTGAAGATGGCGGGTTGGCTGGACGCCTTCGTGCGGCGCGGCGGCCAGCTGGTCATCCACGGCGCCTCCCTCGCCGACCTGGACTTCTTCTCCCGCACCTACGACCTCGTGCTCGTCGCGGCGGGCAAGGGCGAGCTGGTCTCCCTCTTCGGGCGGGACGCGGCGCGTTCCCCGTACGACGCCCCGCAGCGCGCGCTCGCCGTCTCCTACGTGCACGGGCTGGGCCCGCGGCCCGAACACCCGGACACCGAGGCGGTCCGCTGCAACCTGGTCCCGGGCGTCGGCGAGCTGTTCCTCATGCCCACGCTGACCACCTCGGGGCGCGCGGACATCCTCTTCTGGGAGGGGCTGCCGGGCGGCCCGCTCGACGTCTTCGACGGGATCAAGGATCCGGCGAAGCACCTCGCCTTCACCCTGGAGCTGATGGAGCGCTTCACGCCCTGGGAGTTCGCGCGGGCCAAGGACGTGGAGCTGACGGACGCGGGCGCCACCCTGGCCGGCCGGTACGCGCCGGTCGTCCGCAACCCGATCGGCCGGCTGCCCGGCGGCGGGGTGGTGCTGGGCGTCGCGGACGTGGTCGTGGCGAACGACCCGATCACCGGACAGGGTTCCAACTCGGCGGCCAAGTGCGCGGCCTCGTACCTCTCCTCGATCCTCATGCACGGGGACAAGCCGTTCGACGAGGCCTGGATGAAGGCCACCTTCGACAAGTACTGGTTCACCACCGGCAAGCCGGTCACGCAGTGGACCAACGCGATGCTGGGCGCCCCGCCGGAGCACGTGCTGGAGCTGATCGGCGCGGCGGGGCGGCTCCAGCCGGTCGCGGACCGCTTCGCCAACGGCTTCGACAACCCCGCCGACTTCGACGCGTACTTCTACGACCCCGAGGACACCGCGGACTACCTCGCGGAGGTCGCCTCGGCGGCCTCGCCCGCGCCGGACTCCGAGGACGCCCCGGTGGCCGAGGACGCGCCGGGCGGTGCCTCCTCGGAGGAGTAGCCGCTGTCGTCACCCGCCGCCGCGGACCCGGCGGCCGATCCGGCGCCCTCGGGCAGCGGCGGCGGGCTGTACGACGCCAGCGCGACCCCGTCGGGATCCGGCCGCACGGCCCCCAGCAGCGGGTTCGCGGCGATCGGCGACACCTTGACCTCGGCCCCCGGGCGGGGTGCCTGGATCACCTTGCCGTTCCCCACGTAGAGGGCCACGTGGGTCGCCTTGGGGAAGTAGACCACCAGGTCCCCGGGGCGCAGCCGGTCCAGCGGCACCTTGGGGAGCTGCGCCCACTGCTCCTGGCTGGTGCGCGGGATCGAGCGTCCGGCGTGCGCCCAGGCCTGCGAGGTGAGCCCCGAGCAGTCGAAGGAGGCCGGCCCCTCGGCGCCCCACACGTAGGGCTTGCCGATCTGCTCGCTCGCATAGGCGAGCGCGGCGCCGCCCGCCGCGCTCGGCGTACGGGTGCCGGCCGCGCCGGGGCTGCCCAGGCGCCCCGAATCCACCAGCTCCCGCTGCGCGTCGGCGCTCTGGCCGCGCTCCCGGTCGGCGAGCTCGGCCAGCTGCGTGGCGGTGAGCGAGGCCAGCAGTCGCTCGACCTCCTTGAGCCGCGCCGCGGCCTCGTCCTTGTGGCGCTTGCGCTCCGCCGTCAGGGTCTGCTGGGCGTCCAGCGCCTTGCGGGCGGCCGCCGCCAGGGTCCCGGCCTGCTGCTCGCCCTGCGCGAGCCGGGCCAGTACGCCGGCCCGACGGGCGCCCTCGTGCGCGGCGAGGCGGCGCTCGTCCAGGGCGCTGTTCGGGTCGCCCGACATCAGCATCCGGGCGTACGGGGAGAAGCCGCGGGCCCCCCGGTACTGCTCCCGGGCCAACCGCCCGGCCAGCGCCTGCTGGGCGCCGACCTCGGTGCGGGCCCGGCCGAGGTCGGCGCTGAGCCGGCGCTCCTCGGCGCGGCGCGCGGTGAGGGCGACTTCGGTGGCGTTGTAGGCCTCGGCGGCCTCCTCGGCCTTCTGGTAGAGCCCTTGCATCCGGGCGAGCAGCCCGCCCACGGCCGGCGCACCGGGCGCCCCGGGCAGGGCTTCGGCGGCGCCGGTGGCTCCGGGGGTCCCGGCCGCTCCGGGGGTCTCGGGAGCCTCGGGGGCTTCCGGGGTCTCAGGGGTCTCGGGCGCGGCCGGCGTCCGTGCGGACCCGGGGTCCGCGCCCGGCGCGGCGGGCCCCGAGGGCGGTCCGACCGGGGGGCCGACCGAGGGCGCGGCGACGGCGGACAGCGGGACGGTCGCGACCAGGGTCGCGGCGATGCAGGCGGCACGCAGCAGCCGACGTGACATGGGATCACCTCCGGGGAACCGAGGGCGTGATCGTGCCACGACCGGTATGACAAATCCCCCACCCGAGTCGGCCGGGTCGCCGCCCCCACCCGTCCGGCGCAAGGCACCCTCCGGTGGCCGCGCAGCTGCTGATCCGGTGCCGCGCGGGTGCCGCCGCAGCTTCCCCGCCGCTTCCTCGCGGGTGCCCCCGCGGGCTGCGCTCCGGCTCCGCTCCGGCTAGCCCTTCAGCAGGCGCGCCTTCGCCGCCGAGAACTCCTCCGGGGTCAGCAGGCCCTCCCGGGCCAGTGCGCCGAGCCGCTCCAGCCGACCGGCCAGGGCGGCGGCCTGCGGGGACATCGGGGCGGTGGCCGCCGCGCCGCGGGCGGGTTCGCCGCCTTCCCAGACGTACGCGCCGCGGGTGAGCAGGCCCCGCAGCAGCGGCCGCCCCGGCGGGCGCTCGGCGGGGCGGGCCACCGCGTGCACCGGTCGGATGAACATCACGCAGCTCCCGTTCCGCCCGTGGGCGTCCGCTCCATGGGCGTCCGCTCCGCGGGGATGCGGTCCGCGGGGATGCGGACCGAGCCCGCGATCCGGCCGCCCGCCGCCCGTACGGCGATCGCCGCGTCCTCGGCCCACACGTGCTCGACCAGCACCAGCAGCGCGCAGCTGCCGCGGTCCAGCAGGTCGGCCGCCTCGCGGACGTCCTCCGGCCCGATGAGCGGGGCCGCCTCCCGGCCGGTCAGCAGCCCGTGCAGTTCCTTGAACTCGTCGAACTCCGCCGCCAGCACCTCGCCCGCCGCCGTCTTCGTGGCCACGAGACCGTCGATCAGCCGGACGTTCCCGCTCTTGCGCAGGCCCATCACGGCCGCGACCGCGGACACCCGCAGCTGCTCCTCCGGGAAGGCGAGGACGATGAACTCCACAGGCCCCATGACCCCGACTCCTCGACTGACAGGCGCATGCGCGACCACTTCTGACGACTCTTCGGCGACTCTTCGGCTCACTATGACATAAAGGGACATAACCTACCGCCGCTTGCTACGTTGCCCTCATGACCGCACTGACGGCACAGGTCACGGAGCCCGCTCCGCCACCCGGCGCACCGCACGCCAAGCGCAGGGGCGTCGAGCTGAGCCTCCTCGCGGGCGCCGTCCTCATCTCCGTCCTCGGCCACCTCTACGTGGGCCTCGCGAGCGTCGGCCACCTCCCCCCGCACGCCTCCCGCCACGCCGCCGGGCTCGCCGTCGCCGCGCTCCTCGCGCACCTCGCCGTACGTCTGCGGGCCCCCGACGCCGACCCGCTGCTGCTCCCCATCGCCTTCCTCCTCAACGGCCTCGGCCTGGTCCTCATCCAGCGCCTCGACCTCACCACGCCCGGCCACCCCACCGCGGGCGACCAGCTGCTGTGGTCCGGGCTCGGGGTCGGGCTTTTCGTGGTCGCGGTGGCCGCGCTGCGCGACCACCGCTCGCTCCAGCGGTACGCGTACCTCGCGGTGGCCGTCGCCCTCGCGCTGATGCTGGTGCCCGTCTTCTTCCCGGCGGTCAACGGCGCCCACATCTGGGTGCGCTTCGCGGGACTCTCCTTCCAGCCCGGGGAGTTCGCCAAGATCCTGCTCGCCGTCTTCTTCGCCTCCTACCTGGCCGCGAACCGCACCGCGCTGGCCCTGACCGGCCGCCGGATCCTGTGGTTGCGGATGCTGCCGGGCCGCGTACTGGGCCCGATCCTGGCGATCTGGCTGCTGAGCGTCGGCGTACTGGTCCTGGAACGGGACCTCGGCACCTCGCTGCTGTTCTTCGGGCTGTTCGTGATCATGCTCTTCACCGCCACCGGTCGGATCGGCTGGATCGCCGTCGGGCTGCTGCTCGCGGGCGTGGGCGCGTACGCCGTCGGGACCTTCGAGCCGCACGTCCACGGACGCGTCGAGGACTGGCTGAATCCTTTCGCCTCCATCGAGCAGGGGCGCGGCCCGGGCCAGCTCGCCCAGTCGCTCTTCGCCTTCGGCGCGGGCGGACTGCTCGGCGCCGGGCTCGGCCACGGCCAGTCCTTCCTGATCGGCTTCGCCGCCAAATCGGACTTCGTCCTCGCCACCGCGGGTGAGGAGCTGGGCCTGGCCGGACTCTGCGCGATCCTCGTCCTCTACGCCCTGCTCGTCGCCCGCGGCTTCCAGGCCGGGCTGGCCCTGCGCGACCCCTTCGGGCGGCTGTTGGCCACCGGGCTCGCCTCGATCGTGGCCCTCCAGGTCTTCGTGATCGCGGGCGGGGTCACCGGGCTGATCCCGCTCACCGGCATGGCGATGCCCTTCCTGGCCCAGGGCGGCTCCTCGGTGGTGACCAACTGGGTCATCGTGGCCCTGCTGGTCCGGCTCAGCGACAGCGCGCGGCGGCCGCGCCCCCGCGGCGACTCCGCGGAAGGCGGGTCCGCGGCGCCGGGCGGGTCCGCGGCGCCGGGCGGCGCCGGAGCGGAGGGCGGGGCCGGATGATCCGGTACATCCGCTGGTGCGGGTACTTCTGCGCGGCGCTCTTCCTCGCCCTGTTCGTGGGCGTGGCCCGGGTCCAGGTCTGGGAGGCCCCGTCCCTGGCCGGGAACCCGGCCAACAAGCGTCCGGTGATCGAGCGGTACGCCCAGCCGCGCGGGAACATCCTCGTCGACGGCCGCCCGATCACCGGCTCTCGCGACAGCCGCCAACTGCTGCGCTACGAGCGGACCTACACGAACGGCCCGCTGTACGCGCCCGTCACCGGCTACTCCTCGCAGACGTACGGCACCAGCTTCGTCGAGCGCTCCGAGGACGCGGTCCTCGCCGGGACCGACCCCGGGCTGACCGCCTTCCCGCTCTGGTACGACCTGGCCCGCAGCCGCCCGGACGGCGGCAACGCGGTGCTCACGCTGAAGGGCGGCATGCAGCGCGCCGCCTACGCCGGACTCGCGGGCAAGCGCGGCGCGGTGGCCGCGGTCGAGCCCGCCACCGGGCGGATCCTCGCCCTGGTCAGCAGTCCCTCCTACGATCCGGCCGCGCTCTCGGGCACGGGCGCGGCAGTCAAGAGCGCCTGGGCCCGGCTGAACGCCGATCCGGCCCGGCCGATGCTCAACCGGGCGCTGCGCGAGACCTATCCGCCCGGCTCCACCTTCAAGATCGTGACGGCGGCGGCCGCCTTGGACTCCGGAGTGGTGAGCGACGTGGACGCCCCGACGCAGACCCCCGACCCCTACGTCCTGCCCGGCACCACGACCACGCTGCCGAACGCCTCCGGCGGCTGCCAGGACGCCAGCATGGCGGAGGCCGTGCAGTTCTCCTGCAACACGGTGATGGCGAAGATCGGGGTGCAGGTCGGGCTGCGCGGGATGGTGGAGGCGGCGCGCCGGTTCGGCTTCAACGACGAGGGGCTGCGGGTGCCGGCGTGGGTGTCGCGGTCCAACTTCGACACCGACATGAGCCAGGACCAGCTGGCCCTCTCCGCCATCGGCCAGTTCAACACCACCGCCACCCCGCTGCAGATGGCGATGGTCGCGGGCGCGGTCGCCAACGGGGGCGAGGTGCGCGGCCCGTACCTCATCGACCGGACCACGCAGGGCGACGGCGACCCGATCCGCCGCGGCGACCAGCGCGGCCCGGTCCGGGCGATGGGCCCGGGCACGGCGCTGCGGCTCCAGCAGCTGATGGTCAAGGTGGTGGAGGACGGGACGGGCCGCAACGCGGCGATCCCGGGGGCCCGGGTCGGCGGCAAGACGGGCACCGCCCAGCACGGGGTGGGCAACGAGGGCGTCCCGTACGCCTGGTTCATCGGCTGGGCGCAGGACGCGGCCGCGGGCCGACCCGCGGTGGCGGTCGCGGTGGTCGTGGAGGACGCGGCGGCCGACCGCGGGGACATCAGCGGCAACGGCGCGGCCGCCCCGATCGCCCGGGCCGTGATGCAGGCGGCCCTGTCCCGCTGACCGTCCGGCACCCCGTGACGACCGCGCGACCTACGTGCCGGACGCGCCGGAGGTGCCGGACAGGTCCGCGGTGCCCGACGCCCCGTCCGCGATCGCGGCCGCCACCTCGGCGACCCGCCGGCGTTCCTCCTCGGCGAACCGTTCGCGGTCGAGGTTCTCGGCGATCTCCTCGTCCTGGGTCATCAGCAGGTCGAGGTTGGAGTCGCCCATGTCGAAGACGCCCATGTCGAGGTAGGCCTTCTGCAGGCGCTCCCCCCACAGCCCGATGTCCTTCACGCAGGGCACGATCCGGCTGAACAGCAGCTTGCGGAAGAGGTGCAGGAACTCCGACTGCTCGCTCAGCTCGGCCGCCTCCTGCTTCCCGATGCCGAAGTTCTCCAGCACCTCCACCCCGCGCAGCCGGTCCCGCATCAAGTAGCAGCCCTCGATGACGAATTCCTCGCGCTCGCGCAGTTCGGCGTCGGTGAGCTGCTTGTAGTAGTCGCGCAGCGCCATCCGGCCGAAGGCCACGTGCCGGGCCTCGTCCTGCATGACGTAGGCGAGGATCTGCTTGGGCAGCGGCTTGTCCGTGGTGTCGCGGATCATCCCGAAGGCGGCGAGCGCGAGGCCTTCGATGAGCACCTGCATGCCGAGGTAGGGCATGTCCCAGCGGGAGTCGCGCAGGGTGTCGCCGAGCAGCCCCTGGAGGTTGTCGTTGACCGGGTAGAGCATGCCGATCTTCTCGTGCAGGAAGCGGCCGTAGATCTCCGCGTGCCGGGCCTCGTCCATGGTCTGGGTGGCGGAGTAGAACTTCGCGTCGAGGTCCGGGACCGACTCCACGATGCGCGCCGCGCAGATCATCGCGCCCTGTTCGCCGTGCAGGAACTGGCTGAACTGCCAGGCCGTGTAGTGCCGTCGCAGGTCACCCTTGTCCCGTTCGGTCATCTTGGCCCAGTGCCGGGTGCCGTAGAGGGTCAGGACGTCGTCGGGCGTGCCCAGCGGGTCGTACGGGTCGACTTCGAGGTCCCAGTCGATCCGGGTCGCTCCGTCCCACTGCTTGTCCTTGCCCTTCTGGTAGAGGGCGAGGAGCCGCTCGCGCCCCTCGTCGTACTCCCAGCTGAAACGGGCCGCGCCGGAGGCCGGAACCCGCCAGACGGGGTCGCCCGGGTCCTTGGTGTAGAGCGGGTGTGTCGACATGTACGCCCCCTGGGTGCGCGTGCGTTGACTGCCGTGCAGGACTCGACAGTTGGCAGCGTCACACGTTGGTAGACAGGCGGTCAACAAGTCGGGCACAGGGGATTGACGGGCTTGCTGACAAGCAGTCTCATAAGAGGTGACCGCTGGTAACCCACGTGGACCCCACCCTGTGAGAGGTGTCCGAGCCATGACGACCGTGACCGACCGGGCGGCCCTGCGCGACGCCCTCGGCCTCCTCAAGGACCGGGAACAAGTCGCCGAACGGCTGCTCGAATCCTCGGCCAAGCACTCCTTCGACCCCGACAAGGAACTCGACTGGGACGCCCCGACGATCGAGGGCAAGTACTACTGGCCGCCCGAACTGCTCTCCCTCTACGACACCCCGCTGTGGAAGAAGATGGGCGAGGAGCAGCGCATCGAGCTCTCCCGGCACGAAGCGGCCGCGCTCGGCTCGCTCGGGATCTGGTTCGAGATCATCCTCATGCAGCTGCTCACCCGACACATCTACGACAAGCCGCTGACCAGCAGTCACGTCCGCTACGCCCTCACCGAGATCGCCGACGAGTGCCGCCACTCGATGATGTTCGCCCGCATGATCCAGAAGGGCGGCGCCCCCGAGTACCCGGTCTCCCGCCTCAACCACAACCTGGCGCGGATCCTGAAGACCGTCTCGACCACGCCCGGTTCCTTCGCCTGCACCCTCCTCGGCGAGGAGATTCTCGACTGGATGCAGCGCCTGACCTTCCCGGACGAGCGCGTGCAGCCGCTGGTGCGCGGGGTCACCCGGATCCACGTGATCGAGGAGGCCCGGCACGTCCGGTACGCCCGCGAGGAACTGCGCCGCCAGATGATCACGGCCCCGCGCTGGGAGCGCGAACTCACCCGGGTCAGCTGCGGCCAGGCGGCCCGGGTCTTCTCGCTCGCCTTCGTCAACGGCCAGGTGTACGAGAACATCGGCCTGGACCGGGCCGAGGCGACGGCCCAGGTGAAGGCGAGCGGCCACCGCCGCGAGGTCATGCAGACCGGCGCCAAGCGGCTCACCGACTTCCTCGACGACATCGGCGTCCTGCGCGGGGTCGGCCGCAAGCTCTGGCAGAGCTCGGGGCTGCTCGCCTGACGCCCGCCCGATGTCCTCGCGCCGCCCGTGTGATGCCCGTGTGACGCGGGGGCCGGATGCCGGGCCGGTGGAGCGGTCCGTGGGGTTACCCTGCGGACATGACCCGGACTCCGCCGGCGGCCCCGGCGCCGCGTGCCTACCGCCGCCTGAGCGTCGAGGAACGGCGGGCGCAGATCATCGAGGCGGCCCTGTCGCTCTTCGCGCACCGGGCCCCGGAGGACATCTCCCTCGACGACGTCGCCGAGACCGCCGGGGTCTCGCGCCCCCTGGTCTACCGGTACTTCCCCGGCGGCAAACAGCAGTTGTACGAGGCCGCCCTGCGCTCGGCGGCCGACGTCCTCGGCCAGTGCTTCGCCGAAGCGCAGGCGGGGCCCCTGACCCAGCGGCTCTCCCGCGCCCTGGACCGCTACCTCGCCTTCGTCGACGAGCACGACGCCGGCTTCAGCGCGCTCCTCCAGGGCGGCAGCGTGGTGGAGACCTCCCGCACGACGGCCACCGTGGACGGCATCCGGCGCACCGCCGCGGGCCAGATCCTCTTCCACCTGAACGTCCCGCAGCCCGGCCCCCGGCTGCGGATGATGGTCCGCACCTGGATCACGGCGGTCGAGGCGGCCTCGCTGATCTGGCTCGACGAGGGCAAGGAGCCGCCGGTCGCGGAGCTGCGCGACTGGCTGGTGGACCAGTTCATCGCCCTGCTGACCGCCACCGCGGCCACCGACCCCGAAACGGCCGCGGCCGCCCGGGCGGCGCTGGCCCTGGAATCCGCGGACGGCCCGGTCGGGGTGCTCGCCCGCCGGGTGGTCCCCGTCGTCTCCGAGGCCGCCCACCTGCTGTGACAGCCCGGCCGTCCTGTGACACTGGTGGGGTGAGAAGCGAACCGACCCCCTTCGAGGGCGGCCCGATGGACGGCCGAGTCCTGCCGATCCTGCTCGGCCCGACCGGCCATCCGCCGAAGTGGTACGAGATCCCCGTCCCGGACGCGGCGGGCGGACCGCCCATGGTCCTGCTCTACCAGCGGGTCCCGGCGGGCTACTCCAAGCGCCTGCACCTCCAGAAGGGCTGGAAGTACGCCTACGACCCCTCGGGGCAGAAGCCGAAGCTCCGCTGGCCCTGGACCAAGGTGACCCCGGCCGCGACGGACCGCGCGACGGACCGCGGGGCGGAGCGGGGGACGGAACGCGACGGGTCAGGCCCCGTCGGCTGACGCGTCCCGCGAGGGCACGTCCCCCGTGGGCACGTTCTCCGGGGGGACGTCCCCCGTGGGCGCGTCCAGCGTCAGCGTCGCCAGCGCCCCGCCGTCCGCCGCGTTGGCGAAGACCAGCCGCGCCCCCAGGACCTCGGCCTGCCCGACGGCGATCGTCAGGCCGAGCCCGTGCCCCTTCGCGCCGCCGCCCGTGCCGGTGACCGCACCCCGCGGCTCCGACCGGAACCGCTGCGGGCCGTGCGCCACCAGGTACTCCGGATAGCCGTCCCCGTGGTCCCGTACGGTCACCACCGGCCCGTCCACCGTCAGCGCCACCGGCGCCCGACCGTGCTTGTGGGCGTTCGCGATCAGGTTCCCCAGTACCCGCTCCAGGCGCCGCCGGTCCGTCTCGACGTACACGTCGCGGACCACGACGACCTCCGTCGCCGTGCCCGAGGCCCGCACCGCCCGCTCCGCCACCGCCGCCAGGCGGTGCAGGTCCGTCTCGACCTGCTCGCTGCCCGAATCCAGCCGGGAGATCTCCAGCAGGTCCTCGGTGAGCTGGCGCATCGTGCGCACCCGCTCCTGCACCAGCTGCGTCGGACGGCCCTCCGGCAACAGCTCCGAGGCGGCCTGCAGGCCGGTCAGCGGGGTGCGCAGCTCGTGCGCCACGTCCGCGGTGAACCGCTGCTCGCTCAGCAGCTTCGACTGCAGGCTGCCGGCCATCGTGTCCAGCGCCGCGGCCACCGTCGCCACCTCGTCCTGCCGCCGCGCGGGATCCTTCGTCCGGGCGTCCCCGACCCGTGCGTCCAGGTCCCCCTGGGTGATCCGGCGGGCTACGGTCGCGGTCTGGTGCAGCCTGCGGGTGACCCGGGTGACGGCGAAGGCGCCGACCAGCAGGGTGCCCCCGATGGCCAGCACCGACGAGCCGATGATCGCCTGGTCCAGGCCGTTGATCGTGCGCGCGCTCTGGCTGTAGTCGACGGCCGTCGCCAGGGCCCGGCCGTCGGCGGGCGCCGCCGCCCACATGACCGGGTGGCCGTCGTAGTCGCTGACGATCGTGCCCCGCTGCCCGGAGACCGCGAGCGCGCGCAGCGAGGCCGGCAGTCCCGCCGGATCGATGGCGGAGTCCGGCGGCAGGTTTTCGCCGGCCTCGTACGAGCGGGAGGCGTCGTGCAGTTTGCCGAGGGCCTTGTCGCGGGCGGTGGCGACCGTCTGCCGGGTGACCGCGACGTGCACGAGCGCACCGAGCACGGCCGCGAGCGTGCAGCACATCACCACGATGAAGCACGCCGACTTCCAGGTCAGGGTGGCCGTCCAGGCCGGCAGCCGCAGCGGGATCCGGGCCCGGAGCGCTCGCGCGCGGGCGCGGACGCCGCGCGGGCCGCCGGGCGTGCGCGCAGTGCGGGGGGCGGTCACGACGTACCGCCGCCGTTCACCGTGCCGCCGCCCGCCACGCCACCGTTCCCGCCCCCGCCGTTCGTCCCGCGGCGGGGCCGCAGCGGCTGCGGGCTCACGCCGGCGCCCGGTCGTTGCGGCACCCGGATGATCTGCTCCCGCGTCGGCAGCATGGTCCGCTGCTTCTCGTCCCAGGACCAGGCGGTGTTCAGCTCGTAACCGGGGTTCGCGCTCGGCACGTGCAGCACCACGTCCCGCCCCGCCAGCTCGACGCTGATCACGGAGTCGGTGGTGGCCATGATCCGGTTCAGCCGGCCGTCCGCGTCGGCGGTGTAGACCCGCACCGACATCTGCTGGTCCGGCAGCTCGAAGCCGACGATCAGTTCGTCCTTGTCGTTGCCGGTCAGATCGCGGTAGTACGGCGTGAGCACCGGGCACTTCGCCGACTTCGCGGCGCCCGGCTCCGCGGGCTGCTGCCCGGTCGGGCACGCCAGGATCGCCTCGGCCGTCTCCCGCGGCATCCCGTCGGGCCCGACGGTGGCGCCCCGGTGGTTCCTGACCTCGGCCTGGATGAGCGCGACCGGATCCACTCCGTGCACGTTCTGGTCCTTGACCGGGGGGATGCCCTTGACGTACTCGGGCGGCGCCCCGCCCGGATCGGCGGGCGGCACGGTGGCGCCCTTGCGCTCGGGCCACAGGTGCACGGGCCCGTTCGCGGTCGGGGTCGCCCCGGCGCTGGACAGCCCGCCGGTGTTGCTGCATCCCGCGACCACCGGGGTCGCGGCCAGCAGCACGGCGGCGGCCAGCAGCGCGGGGAGCGCCGGGGTACGGGAACGGGAGCGCGCGGGGTGCCGGGTGCGGAGGCGCGTACGGACGCGCGTGCGGAACGTCTTCACGGACCCCTGCGTCCTCCCGTCCCCTGCGTCGCCGACCGAACCTGTCCCGTCAACCATATGCAGAGGTACGCCCCGATTGCGCGGCCGTCCGGTTCGTGAGCGCGACGGCGCGGGTCCGGGGACCGTACCGGGCGGTCCTACGGGAGGTCGTGGCGGGGGTCGTGGCGGGGGTCGTTACGGGAGTCCGGGCCGGTCAGGCCTCGGTGCGACCGCGCCGCAGCATCGCGAAGCCCAGGCCCGCCGCGCCGACGGCCGCCATGCCGCCGCCCGCGGCGATCAGCAGTGCGCCGTCGTCGGGCGCGCCGGTCAGCGTGCCGAGCCGCAGCGCCACCGTGCGGTCGGCGCCGGAGGCCGCGCCCGTGGTCGTGGACGTGCGCAGGGCCGTGGACGGGGTGATGGTGGCGGCGTCGGCGAAGCCGGTCCGCCGCGCGGTCTTGTGGCCGTCGGCGGAGGCGGCCAGCGCGGCCGGTACGACGTCGTTCCCGTCGGTGGCCGGCGAAGCCGCCGGGCCGGCCGACACGCCGGCGGACCAGGAGGAGATCCGGCCGTCGGGCTGGAGGGCGAGGCGCAGCCCGTCAGCGCGGCCGTAGCCGGGGGCGCCGGCGCGGCTGCTGAGCGTGGAGACCTTGGAGCCGTCGCGCAGGATGTCGGCCTGGTAGGCGCCCTGGGCGACCCGGTAGACCCGCGCGGTGGACACGCCGTCCGCAAGGGTCAGGCTCTTGACGAGGACCCGCTGCGGGGCGGTCGCGGCCTGTGCGGACGTCGCGGCGGGCAGCCCGTCGGCGAGCGCGGCGGCGGCGGGCAGGGCCAGCAGGCTTCCGGCGCAGGCGGTCACGGCGGCGGCGCGAACGATGGTGCGGCGGACGGTGCTCACGGGGTTCCTTCATCGCAGGTCGGGCCCTGGCGTGTCCAGGTGGCATAAACGTAGGCCGCGGCCGTTGCAGTTCCGTGGTGGCTTTGTAACAGCGAGGCGGCAGGGTCCCGGCGGTGTCGTTACACAACCGGGGGATTGCCGCGCGCGGCCGCGCCTGCTCCCATGGACGGCGGGGGTGAGGGAGATGCGTGATCGTGAACGGGAACACGGCCTCGGGCTCGGACTCAAGGTGCTGCCCGACCGCGGCCGACTGTGGGTCAATCTGCCTGACGGGCGCAGCGTCGCCTGGTACGACCGGCCGGCCGGCCGGGTCAGCGTCCTCTCCGACCGGCACCGGGACGCGGCGCTGGCGGTGTTACGTCCCTACCTGACCGGAGCCTGGACCGTCGGCCCGCCCCCCGTGCCCAGCGCGGCGGACCTGGCCCGGCTGTCCCTCCACCCGGACGACGACCTGGCCCCGAACCGCCCCGGCGAGGCCCTGCTGGGCGAGCTGGAACACGGCGCCGCGGGGGCCCGTACCCGCCACCGGATGCGCCCTGACCTGCTCGCCCAGGAGCGGGTGGGGGCCGAGCTGGACGCCCTGGAGGGCGCGGGCTGGCGGGTGCTGCACGCGGTGCCGCTGCCGGGGGCGGGCCGGATCGACCACCTGCTGATCGGGCCGGGCGGGGTGTGGTGCGTGCGCGCCGTCGCGGGCCGCCGGCAGCGGGTCCACGTCGGCGACCTGCTCGTCGCCGTCGGCCGCACCGAGCCCCGGCCGGACGTCCGCTGGGTCCGCCGGGCCGCCGAGCGCGCGACGCACGCGCTGGTCACCGCGGTCACCCCGGCGCTCGTGGTGGTCGAGTCGAACCGGCTGGAGAAGGTGCCGTCCCTGCGCGACGTGGCGGTCCTCGAACCGGCCACCGCGGCCGCACGACTCACCCGCGCCCCGGCCACGCTCAAGCCCTCGGACATCGAGGCTCTGTTCGCTGCTGCCCGCGACCGTCACACCTGGGCAGACGTCTGACCCACCCCCACGGCTCCACGCGCTCCACGTGGGGTCCTGGGCCGCCCGAATCCAGCCCTGCCGGTGTTCGAGGGGTCCCCTGAGGGACGGTCGCTCGTGAGGCTCCCGGGTCCAGGTGGGGTCCGGGGCTGCCCGAATCCAGCCCTGCCGGTGTTTGAGGCGTCCCCTGAGGGACGGTCGCTCGTGAGGCTCCCGGGTCCAGGTGGGGTCCGGGGCTGCCCGAATCCAGCCCTGCCGGTGTTTGAGGCGTCCCCTGAGGGACGGTCGCTCGTGAGGCTCCCGGGTCCAGGTGGGGTCCGGGGCTGCCCGAATCCAGCCCCGCCGGCGTTTGAGGCGCCCCCGGAGGGCACCGCTGCACCGCTGCCGCGCCCCACCGGGACGGACCGGCTCACCAGGAGGGGCGCAGCCGCAGCACTTCCGGCGGCGGGTGGCGGCCCGACGCGCAGCGGACCTCCACCGTCAGCGGCGGATCGACCGCGCGGTACGCCACCTCGCCGAGCCCGATCGCGGTGACCGTCCCGCCACCCGGGTCCCCCCGGCCCCGCGCGGCGGCCAGCACCGCGGCCACCTCCGCCCGGACGGCGGCGGACAGCGGACGGGAGACCAGGGGCGCGTCGAGGTCCGGGTCCGGGAGGCCCCCCGGACCGGTCCCGGCGTCCGGAGCCGTACCCGTGCCCGTGTCCGTCCCCGGGGCGGCGCCGGGCTCCGGATCACCGTCCCCGTCGCCCGAGAGGACCAGGACCAGCGCCAGCGGCCGCGCCGCCGTGCCCGTGTACCCGATCACCGCCGCGTCCCGCGTGTCCGTGTGCCGGAGCTTCTGCCAGCCCCGCCGGCCCGCCGGGTACGCCTGTTCCAGCCGCTTGATCACCAGGCCCTCGATCCCGCTGGCCGGCAGGGTCTCGTACCAGGTCGCCGCCAGTGCCGGATCGGTCGTCATCGGCACCGGCTGGAGCGGCGGCCCCAGCGGCAGCAGCAGATCGACCAACAGCGCCCGGCGCCGCTCGTAGGGCCGCGCCCGCAGGTCCAGCCCGGCCAGCTCCAGGACGTCGAAGGCCGCGTAGGACGCCGGCAGGCTCCTGGCCAGCAGCACCGCCCGGGCGGCCGTCGCCGCGGCCCGCCGCTGGACCAGCGCGAAGTCCGTGCGGCCCGCGTGCCAGACCACCACCTCGCCGTCCAGCGTGGTGCCGGCGGGCAGCTGCCGCGCCGCGGCGGCCAGATCGGGGAAGGCGCTCGTCACCACCCGCCCCGACCGGGCCTGCAGTTCCACGCCCTCGACGGTCCGCCGGACCACCAGCCGGTGCCCGTCGAACTTCGGCTCGTACGCCAGCCCCGCGCCCCGCGGCAGCTCCCGCACGGCGGCGGCCAGCGCGACCCGGATCACGGCGCACCCGCCGTACGACCACCAGGCTTCGTACGACCGCCGGAGCGCGGCAGCGCCCGGGCGCGGGCGGGGTCGGCCAGCGGCGCGAACAGGTCCCCGTCCCGGGCCAGGCGCGCCACCACCTCGTCGGCGACGAGGACCAGGGCCCCGGGGTCCCGGTCCCGCACGGCGCCGGCCACCTCCGCCCACGACACCGGCGCGGACACCGTCGGCAGCGCCCGCGCCCGCAGGGTGTAGGGAGCGGCGGTGGTCTTGGCGGCCGCGTTCTGACTGTGGTCGACGAACACCTTCCCGGGCCGCAACGCCTTCGCCATCCGGTGGACGACCAGCTCGGGCAGGGCGCCCTCCGCCTCCTGGGCGAGCGCCTTCGCGTACGCGGACACCCGCTCGGACGGGGTCGGCTCCAGCGGCACCGACAGGTGCATCCCCTTCGAACCGGAGGTCTTCGCGTACGCCTCCAGCCCGTCCGCCGCCAGCCGCTCCCGCAGCCACAGCGCGACGGCGCAGCACTCCACCACGCCCGCCGGGGCCCCGGGATCGAGGTCGAGGACCAAGCGGTCCGCGACCGCGGGCCGCCCGGTGGTCCACTGCGGCACGTGGAACTCCACCACCAGGTTCGCGGCCCAGACGAGCGTCGCCAGATCGCCCACGACGACCTGCTCGGCGAGCTCGTCCTCGGAGCGCGGCACCCGTACGGTCTCCACCCACGCGGGCGTGCCTGGCGGCGGGTTCTTCGTGAAGAACCGCTGGCCGTCCGGCCCGTCCGGATAGCGCAGGAACGACACGGGCCGGTCGCGCACGTGGGGCAACAGGGCGCCCGCGACGGTGGCGTAGTAGTGCAGCACCTCGCCCTTGGTGAAGCCGGTGCCCGGATAGATGACCTTGTCCAGGTTGCTGAGCGCGAGGCGACGCCCCTCCACCGTTGTGATCGGCGTCATACGATGAGATTGCCACGAAACAGGAGGAACCGTGCGATCCATTTGGAACGGGGCCATCTCCTTCGGCCTGGTCAGCATCCCGATCAAGCTCGTGAACGCCACCGAGAACCATGCGATCTCCTTCCGGCAGATCCACACCGCCGACGGCGGCCGCATCCGCTACCGCAAGGTGTGCGAGCTGGACGGCGAGGAGGTCGGCTCGGCCGAGATCGGCAAGGGGTACGAGGAGGCGGACGGATCGGTCATCCCGATCACGGACGAGGACCTCGCGACGCTGCCGCTGCCCACGGCCAGGACGATCGAGATCGTGACCTTCGTCCCCGCCGCGCAGATCGATCCGCTCCAGATGGACGCGGCGTACTACCTCGCGGCGAACGGCGTCCCGGCGGCCAAGCCCTACACCCTGCTGCGCGAGGCCCTCAAGCGCAGCGACCGGGTCGCGATCGCCAAGTTCGCGCTGCGCGGGCGCGAGCGGCTCGGGATGCTGCGCGTGGTGGACGACGTCATCGCCATGCACGGCCTCCTGTGGCCGGACGAGATCCGCGCGCCGGAGGGCGTGGCACCGGAGACGAAGGTGACGATCCGGGAAGCCGAGCTGGACCTCGCGGACGCCCTGATGGCCACGCTCGGCGAGGTGGAGGTGGCCTCGCTCCACGACGACTACCGCACGGCGGTGGAGGCCATGCTGGCGGCGAAGTCGGAGTCGGGGGAGGCCGTGACCCCGACGCAGGCCCCGGAGGTGAGCGGGAACGCGCAGGTGATCGACCTGATGGCGGCCCTGGAGAAGAGCGTACGGGCGGCCAAGGCGTCGCGCGGTGAGGCGGCGGAGCCGGCCGAGGTGGCCGAGGTGACCCCGATCCGCCCGCAGGCGGCCCGCAAGAACGCCCCGAAGACGGCCGCGGCCCCGAAGGCGGCCACCGGCAAGAAGTCGACCGCGGCGTCGCCCACCGCGAAGACGGCCGCCACCGCGACAAAGACGACGAGGGCGACGAGGGCGACGAGGGCGACGAAGGCCACGAAGAGCACGGCCAAGACGACGACGGCCAAGACGGCCAGGACGGCGTCCGCCAAGACGGCCAAGACGGCGTCCGCCACGAAGAAGGCCGCTCCCCGGGGACGTAGCTCGGCCTGACGTGAACGGGGTGGTGACGTGAACGTGACGGTGGGCGGCCCCACGGGCCGCCCACCACCACGTTCGACGCCGCTGCCCTCAGGAAGCGGCGGGACGGTGCCAGGTCGTGTACTCGGCGTCGCGCGCCGCCTTGACCTCATCCGGATGGCTGGAGGTGGTCGAGCCGAAGTTCCCGTACCCCTGCATCTCGTGCGGCCGCAGGCCGCCCTCGGGGATCTCGACCGGTTCCCGCTCCTCCAGCAGCTCGTAGACCGCGCCGCCGTCCGGTAGGTGCGGCTGGCTCTCGGGGGTGGGGGGCGCTGGTTCCTGCGCCCGGACCTTCTTGCCCATCCAGAACGCGCCGATCAGGAAGCCGACCACGGCAATCCCGACGACCAGGAACCACGCGATGTCGCTCAGGGTCGTTTCCATGTCGGATCTGTACCCGCGCCGGGCCCTCACCATGCCCAAGAAATCATGACAAACAACTAGAAACTATGAATTTATGGGCCCATCCGTATCGCGCAGCGCCCCCGTGGCCCGCGCCGCATTGCCCCGGGAGCTCAGCACGCCCAGGATCTCCGCGCAGATCGCGAGCGCGGTCTCCGCCGGCGTCCGGGCCCCCAGGTCCAGCCCGATCGGGCCGTGCACCCGGGCCAGCTGCGCCTCGCCCACCCCGTCCGCCAGCAGCCCCTCACGCCGCCGCGCCTGCGTCTTGCGGGAGCCGAGCGCACCGACGTACGGGATCCCGCTCGCGAGCGCGCCCCGCAGCGTCGGGACGTCGAAGTCCGGCTCGTGGCTGAGCATCACCAGGCACGCGCCGTCCCGGCGGGCCTCCAGCACCTTGCCCGCCTCGGCGCCGTCGTCGACCAGCACGGCGTCCCAGCCCAGCAGCAGGGCCTGGCGCTCGATGACGCGCGCCAGCTCGCCGCCCCCGCCGATCACCAGGCAGGGCGCGGAGGGGTACGCCTCGACGAGCACCAGCCCGGACTCCCCGTACAGCGCGTCGCGTCCCGCCCGGTGCGTGCCCAGCAGCTCCGAGGCTCGCCGCTCCGCGTCGGTGGCGGGGGCGTCGAGCGCCCGTACGACCTCACTGACGGCCTGGTCGGCGGCCTCGTTCAGGCGCGTCACCAGCGCCACCCCGACGCCCTCGGCCAGCAGGTCCCACCACGCGGCCGGTACCGCCGAGAGCGGCTGGAGCAGGATCTCCGCCTGCC
This sequence comes from Streptomyces sp. NPDC051555, assembly GCF_044454405.1. Taxonomy (NCBI): domain Bacteria; kingdom Bacillati; phylum Actinomycetota; class Actinomycetes; order Kitasatosporales; family Streptomycetaceae; genus Streptomyces; species Streptomyces sp. NPDC051555. The sequence continues at coordinate 119,495 of NZ_JBITDP010000009.1, forward strand.
CGCCGCAGGTCAGCCGCGCCTCCACGGCCTCCGCCCCGCGGACGGACACCTCGCACACCCGGGCGCTCTCCCCGGCCCCGACCGCCCCCGCCTCCGCGACGAGCTCGGCGTCGAAGACCCCCCGGTACAGGGCCCCCACGCATTCCCCGCGCGGATCGACGAGCACCGCCCCACCGGCATCCCGGGGCCCGAACCCCTGCTCGGTGACGGGCCGCGCCAGAAAACCGGCCCGCCCCTCCGAGATCCACTGCCGCGCCGTCCCGGCCAGCTCACGCATGCCTGCCACCTCGATCGCCGTTAGACTCCCGATCCACAAAGTGCCAGGTCAGCGGCACGATGCAGCCTGCCCCAGATCCTAGGGACCCCGGCCCTCCACCCCAACCCGCAAAACCGCCGATCCGCGCCCCACCCCACTCGTACGTCCCGCCGGAACCCGATCACCGCGCGGGCGGCAGAAGCCCGATCGTGTCAGCGCGCCACGTCGTGGTGTTCCGGCACCGGCTCGGCTCAACCCGAGGTCGGGAGGGCGCAGAGCAGGGCCGCTGCAGCTCTGTCGAAAGGGGCGATGCTGCCCGCGGCGCGACACAGGATGTGGGCGCCTTCGAGTGTGACGATCATGAGGGTGGCCAGGTCAGCGGCCTGGGACGCGCTCATTCCGGCTTGGGCGAGTTTTCCGGTGAGCTCGCCGCCCCATCCGGCGAAGGCTTCGGCCGCGACAGTGCGCAGGCTGCTCTGGTCGGCAATGGCCGCACCGCCGTCGACGGTGACCGCCGCGATCGCGCAGCCGCCGCCCTCGGCGGACGCCTGCACGACAGGGCGGACGTTGCCAAGGAACGCCGCCACGACTTCGCGTGGCGTGCGGGCCGGCAGTTCGTGCAGGTGACCGAGGACGTCTTCTGCGTTGCGGCGGGCGGCTTCGAGTGCGAGTTGCTGTTTGCCGCCCGGGAAATGGTGATAGATCGCTCCGCGCGCGGCCCCGCTCTCGGCCAGGACGTCGGTGAAGGACATCGCGGCCAGGCCGTGGCGCTGGAGCAGTCCGATCGCTGCGCTGATCATGCGGGACCTTGTGTCCGCGGCCATCGCGACCCCCTTGACTAGTACGGACATCCTAGTCCATGCTCACCCCACTAGGACGCACGTACTAGTCGCGTGGGCTGGACAGCCCCCGAAACCGGAGGTTCGTGATGGGCAAGGCCTTTCTCTACACCGAGATCCAGGCGGCAGTGCCGTTCGATCAGTTCGACTGGCGCCAGGTCAACGTGGCTCTGAAGACCGCGCCGGGCCTGATCCGCAAGACGTGGCTGTCCGGGATCGGCACCCACACCATCGGTGGTTTCTACGAGTTCGACAGCGCCGAGAACGCCCTGGCCTTCGCCCAGGGCCCCTTCGCCGAAGAAGCCCGCCGGGCCGGAGCCCCGGCAACGACCCGACTGTTCGACGGCGACATCGTCAAAGACGCCAGTACCGACCTGAACTCGCCCTACTACACCTGACACCGCAGGGCGCCGCCGAGGTCAAGCGGATCGCCGCACACCTCTTCGGCGAGGGCGCGGCCCGTACCCGCGACCAGGCCCAGGATCTGATCCTCTGCCCGAACCCTTGCGTCGGCGATCATCGAGGCAGGGTAAGGAGCCTTCTGGACGGTGCCGTTGCTCGACGACGCTGTCGGTGGGGTGTGGAGCCCAAGAGGCGCGATGCACTCCGCGACCGCCCTCCTCCTGGGCACGAGGGACCCGCGAAGGAGACTCCCGACACCGCGGCCTGACGGACCGTGTGTGGACCACAAGCCGCCCCGCGGGATCCGTGCGCGACAACGACGAAGGCCCGGACTCAGTAGGACTGAGTCCGGGCCTTCGTACTTGGCACTTCAGCTGGTCAGCGTCACTTTCACACGACCAGCTGGAGTGCCCCCGGCAGGATTCGAACCTGCGCACACGGCTCCGGAGGCCGTTGCTCTATCCCCTGAGCTACGGGGGCGTGTCATCCGCTGTGCGGCGACGGGTTGAACACTACCAGCTTCCGTGGGGTGATCAGGAACCCGTTTGTGGGGGAGGAGGGGTGGGTCGCCCGGACGGGGTGGAAGTGGCAAAAACCCGGACGCGGGGGCTTAGGGCGACCTACTCTCGAGTTGTGTCAGGCGCCTCGGGTCGGGTGCTTGTTGTCGACGACAACAAGGTCATCCGGCAGCTGATCAAGGTCAATCTCGAGCTGGAGGGCTTCGAGGTCGTGACCGCGAACGATGGTGCCGAGTGCCTGGACGTGGTGCACCGGGTGTGTCCCGATGTGATCACCCTCGACGTCGTCATGCCGCGGCTGGACGGGTTCGGGACCGTCGCCCGGTTGCGGGCCGATCCGCGGACGCGGCTGGTGCCCGTCGCGATCGTCAGTGCGTGCAACCAGTACGAGGGGGAGCCCGGGACCGTGGCGCAGGTGGACGCGTTCCTCGCCAAGCCCTTCGAGCCGACCGAGCTGGTGCGGGTCGTGCGGCGGCTCATCGAGCGCAAGCGCGGCGGTGTCGGGGGGCGGGGAGTTCACATGGCGAAACCGGTTCGCGTCAGGGGGGACCTTCTCCCCTAGGGTGGGTCCCGTGACCCCCGCTGACCTCTCCCGTACCGTCGTGCGCGCCGTGCGCTGCGCCGTCGAGGACGGGGAGCTGGGTGCCGGGGCGGTCGTGCCCGAGCGGATCGTCGTCGAGCGGACCCGGCCCGGGGGAGTGGGGGAGTACGCCAGCCCCGTCGCCCTCCAGCTGGCCAGGACGAGTGGACGGGCCCCCGCCGAGGTGGCCGATCTGCTGGCCCGACGGCTCGCAGGCGTGGTCGGGATCCGGCGCGTGGAGATCACCGGCCCCGGATTCCTCAACTTCAGTCTCGACGATGTCGATGCCGCCGAGGACGTGGTGCGGGCGGTGCGCGCCCGCGGGTTCGCCTACGGGTCCGCCGAGCGCCCCCGCGAGGACGCGCCGCCCGCCGTCGATGTCGCCGTCACCGTCGCCGGCGAGGAGCCCCGGGCCCGCGCCGTGCGCGAGGCCGTCGGACGCCTGCTGGCCGGCCAGGACGTGCCGGTCGGGCCCGCGGCGCCGGACGCCGCGCCCGTGGCGCGCGCCGACGGGGACGTCGTACGGCGCTTCGGCGCCGACGCCGCGCGTTGGGGGATGCTCGCCACCGACCCCGCGCAGCCTCCGCACTTCGACGCGAGTCTGTCCGTACAAGGGGAGGCGAGCGAGTTCTTCCGGGTGCGGTACGCCGTCTCCCGCTCCCGGGCGCTGGTGCGCAATGCCGGGCAGCTCGGGTTCGGGCCGTCGAGCACGGCCGCGGGCGCCGGCAGCGGTCCGCTCCTCGATGCCCTGCGCGAGTACCCGCTCGTCCTGGAGGCCGCCGCGCACCACCGGGCGCCCGAGCGGCTCGCCCGTCACCTCGTCGTGCTCGCCGACGCCCTCCTCGACTTCCAGTACGACGTGTTGCCCAAGGGGGACGAGAAACCCTCGGCCGCCCACCGCTCCCGGCTGGCACTCGCCGACGCCGCCGGGACGGTGCTGGCCGGTGGCCTGACCCTGCTCGGCATCGGCGCCCCCGACGTCGTCTGACCGGGCGCGCCGCCCCCATGGACTTGTAGAAGGAGAAAGAGAAGCGCCATGAGCCGTTCCGCACACCCCGCCGGTCCCCGTTACGCCGACGTCCTGCCGGAGGGCCACTACGCCCCGCCGGCCGCCGACCTCAACGTGCTCCCCGAGAAGGTGTGGTCCCGGACCGTCACCCGTGACGGCGACGGCGTGGTCAGCGTCGGCGGGGTCGAAGTGACCCGGCTCGCCGAGGAGTTCGGCACCCCGGCCTACTTCCTCGACGAAGAGGACTTCCGGGCCCGCTGCCGCGCCTGGGCGCACGCCTTCGGGCCGGGCGCCGACGTCTTCTACGCGGGCAAGGCGTTCCTCTCCAAGGCCGTCGTGCGCTGGCTGAAGGAAGAGGGGCTCAACCTCGACGTGTGTTCCAGCGGCGAGCTGGTCACCGCGCTCGCCGCCGAGATGCCCGCCGAGCGCATCGCCTACCACGGCAACAACAAGTCGGTCCCCGAGATCCGCCGCGCCGTCGAGGCGGGCGTCGGACGGATCGTCCTCGACTCCTTCCAGGAGATCGTCCGGGTGGCGCACGTCGCCGCCGAGCTGGGGGTCCGCCAGCGCGTGCAGATCCGCGTCACGGTCGGCGTCGAGGCCCACACGCACGAGTTCATCGCCACGGCCCACGAGGACCAGAAGTTCGGCATCGCGGTCGCCGACGGGATGGCCGCCGAGGCCGTGCGCCGGGTGCTCGGTCACGAGAGCCTCGAACTGATCGGCATCCACTCCCACATCGGCTCGCAGATCTTCGACATGGCCGGCTTCGAGGTGTCCGCCAAGCGCGTGGTGCAGCTGCTCGCCGCCGTGCGCGACGAGCACGGCGTCGAGCTGCCCGAGATCGACCTCGGCGGCGGCCTCGGCATCGCCTACACGGACAGCGACGACCCGCGCGAGCCGCACGAGATCGCCAAGTCGCTCACCGAGATCGTCGCGCGCGAGTGCGAGGGCGCCGGGCTGCGCGCGCCGCGCATCTCCGTCGAGCCCGGCCGCGCCATCGTCGGGCCCACCGCCTTCACGCTCTACGAGGTCGGCACGATCAAGCCGCTGCAGGGCCTGCGGACGTACGTCAGCGTCGACGGCGGGATGTCGGACAACATCCGCACCTCCCTCTACGACGCCGAATACAGCGTGGCCCTGGTCTCGCGCCGGTCCGACGCCGAGCCGATGCTCTCGCGCGTCGTCGGCAAGCACTGCGAGAGCGGCGACATCGTCGTGCGCGACGCCTTCCTGCCCGCCGACCTGGCGCCCGGCGACCTGATCGCCGTGCCCGCGACCGGCGCGTACTGCCGCTCGATGTCGAGCAACTACAACCACGCGCTGCGTCCGCCGGTCGTCGCCGTGCGTGACGGCGCCGCCCGCGTGATCGTCCGACGTGACACGGAGGAAGATCTCCTGCGCATCGACGTCGGATAATGAAATAACCGTCTCACTCAATGGACCAAGGATGGAAAGTTCTGTCCATTGAGTGAGACTTGTTCACACCTGGTGCGCAAGACCGCGCAGCGGGGGCTGATGGACGGATCGATGCAGAGATCGATCCGTGGATCGAAAGGTTTGGGTCGAATGATGCGTACGCGTCCGCTGAAGGTGGCGCTGCTGGGCTGTGGAGTGGTCGGCTCAGAGGTGGCGCGCATCATGACGACGCACGCCGACGATCTGGCGGCGAGGATCGGCGCGCCGGTCGAGCTGGCCGGCGTCGCCGTGCGGCGGCCCTCCAAGGTGCGCGAGGGCATCGACCCCGCGCTCATCACCACCGATGCGACCGCCCTCCTCAAACGGGGTGACATCGACGTCGCCATCGAGGTCATCGGTGGCATCGAGCCCGCCCGCACCCTGATCACCACCGCCTTCGAGAACGGCATCTCGGTGGTGTCGGCGAACAAGGCGCTGCTCGCCCAGGACGGTGCCGCCCTGCACGCGGCGGCCGACGCGCACGGCCGCGACCTCTACTACGAGGCCGCCGTCGCCGGTGCGATCCCGCTGGTGCGCCCGATGCGCGAGTCCCTCGCCGGCGACAAGATCAACCGGGTGATGGGCATCGTCAACGGCACGACGAACTTCATCCTCGACAAGATGGACTCCACCGGCGCCGGCTACCAGGAGGCGCTCGACGAGGCCACCGCCCTCGGGTACGCCGAAGCGGACCCGACCGCCGACGTCGAGGGCTACGACGCCGCCGCCAAGGCCGCGATCCTGGCCGGCATCGCCTTCCACACCCGGGTGCACCTCGACGACGTCTACCGCGAGGGCATGACCGAGGTCAGCGCCGCCGACTTCGCCTCCGCCAAGCGGATGGGCTGCACCATCAAGCTGCTCGCCATCCTGGAGCGCGCCGCCGACGGCCAGTCCGTGACCGCCCGGGTCCACCCGGCGATGATCCCGCTCAGCCACCCCCTCGCCTCGGTCCGGGAGGCGTACAACGCCGTCTTCGTCGAGGCCGAGGCCGCGGGACGGCTGATGTTCTACGGTCCGGGCGCGGGCGGCGCGCCGACCGCCTCGGCGGTCTTGGGCGACCTGGTGGCCGTCTGCCGCAACAAGCTCGCGGAGGTGACCGGGCCCGGCGATTCGGCGTACACGCGGCTGCCGGTCAGCACCATGGGCGAGGTCGTCACCCGCTACCACATCAGCCTGGACGTGGCCGACAAGCCGGGCGTGCTCGCCCAGGTGGCGACCACGTTCGCGGAACACGGTGTCTCCATCGATACCGTGAGGCAGCAAGGACGTCCGGACGGGGTCGGCAACGAAGCCTCCCTCGTGGTCGTCACCCACCGCGCGCCCGACGCCGCCCTCTCCGGGACCGTCGAGGCACTGCGGAAGCTGGACACCGTACGCGGTGTCGCCAGCATCATGCGTGTTGAAGGGGAGTAAGGGACCCATGACCGACAACGGCACCCACCAGTGGCGGGGCATCATCGAGGAGTACCGGCACCGACTTCCGGTGACGGACACGACCCCGGTGGTCACGCTCCGCGAAGGCGGCACGCCCCTCGTCCCCGCCCAGGTGCTCTCCGAGCGCACCGGCTGTGAAGTCCACCTCAAGGTCGAGGGTGCGAACCCGACCGGGTCCTTCAAGGACCGCGGCATGACCATGGCGATCACCAAGGCCAAGGAGGAGGGCGCCAAGGCCGTCATCTGCGCCTCCACCGGCAACACCTCCGCCTCCGCCGCCGCCTACGCGGTGCGGGCCGGCATGGTGTCCGCCGTCCTCGTGCCGCAGGGCAAGATCGCGCTCGGCAAGATGGGTCAGGCGCTCATCCACGGCGCCAAGATCCTCCAGGTCGACGGAAACTTCGACGACTGCCTGGACCTGGCCCGCGCGCTGGCCGACAACTACCCGGTCGCGCTGGTCAATTCCGTCAACCCGGTCCGCATCGAGGGCCAGAAGACGGCCGCGTTCGAGATCGTCGACGCGCTGGGCGACGCGCCCGACATCCACGTCCTCCCGGTGGGCAACGCGGGCAACATCACCGCGTACTGGAAGGGGTTCAAGGAGTACAAGGCCGACGGCCTCGCCTCCCGCACCCCCCGCGTCTGGGGCTTCCAGGCCTCCGGCTCCGCGCCCATCGTGCGCGGCGAGGTCGTCAAGGAGCCGCACACGATCGCCACCGCGATCCGCATCGGCAACCCCGCCTCCTGGGAGTACGCGCTCCAGGCCCGCGACGAGTCGGGCGGCTTCATCGACGAGGTGACGGACCGCCAGATCCTGGCCGCCTACCGCCTGTTGGCCGCGCAGGAGGGCGTCTTCGTCGAGCCCGCCTCGGCCGCGTCCGTCGCCGGTCTGCTCAAGGCCGCCGAGCTGGGTCTGGTCGACCCGGGGCAGAAGATCGTGTGCACCGTCACCGGCAACGGCCTCAAGGACCCCGACTGGGCCGTTGCGGGCGCCCCGCAGCCGGTCACCGTTCCGGTGGACGCCGAGGCCGCCGCCGTACGCCTCGGCCTGGTCTGATCCGACGGCCGTGGCCGGGACGACCTCCCCGCCGCGGCCGTCGCCGGGTTCCGGAAGCCTTCGTCAGAGCCTTCCGGAATCCGGCAAGTCGGCCCGAAGGGCCACAAAAGCCTGACGGAGCACCGCGACACGCATCGTGCGCCTCCTGTGCGCCCTATGTCGGAGAAGAACCTTCCTTCGATACGCTGTACTGACATCCGCCATCGCGCACGTGACGCGGTGCTGCCCCGAGGGCCTTCGGGTGTCGTACGTTCTCCAGTACATTTCGCAGCGAAGATTCACAGCTGAAGATCCACGGTTAGAGATCCACGGTTAGAGATCTCGCACAGTCACAAGGAGTGTCATCGAGCGTGGCCGGTCCAGCATTCCGCGCCGCCGCCGTACGGGTGCGCGTTCCCGCCAGCAGTGCCAACCTCGGCCCGGGCTTCGACGCCTTCGGACTCGCCCTGGGGCTCTATGACGACGTGGTCGTCCGCGTCGCCGATTCCGGCCTGAACGTCGACATCGCCGGCGAGGGCGCCGACAACCTGCCGCGCGACGAGAGCCACCTGCTCGTGCGATCCATGCGCATCGCCTTCGACCTGCTCGGCGGTCAGCCGCGCGGCCTGGAGGTCGTGTGCGCCAACCGCATCCCGCACGGTCGCGGCCTCGGCTCCTCCTCCGCCGCCATCTGCGCGGGCATCGTCGCCGCCCGCGCCGTGACCATAGGCGGCGAGGCACGCCTCGACGACACCGCCCTGCTGGAACTGGCCACCGAGATCGAGGGCCACCCCGACAACGTCGCCGCCTGTCTGCTCGGCGGGTTCACCCTGGCGTGGATGGACGGGGGCAGCGCCAAGGCCATCCGTATGGAGCCCGCGGATTCCATCGTTCCGGTGGTCTTCGTCCCCTCCAAGCCGGTTCTGACCGAGACCGCCCGGGGCCTGCTGCCGCGCTCCGTCCCGCACGTGGACGCCGCCGCCAACGCGGGCCGCGCGGCCCTGCTCGTCGAAGCCCTGACCAGGCGTCCCGAGTTGCTGCTCCCCGCCACCGAGGACCGGCTCCACCAGGAGTACCGCTCCCCGGCGATGCCCGAGAGCGTGGCACTCGTCAACAGGCTGCGGGCGGACGGGATCCCCGCGGTCATCTCCGGCGCCGGACCCACGGTCCTCGCGCTGGCCGACAACGACGCGGCCGACAAGGTCGCGCAGCTCGCGGGCGAAGGGTGGGCGGCCAACCGGCTGGCCCTCGACGCCGCGGGCGCGAGCGTCCTTCCGTTGGGCAGCCAGGGCGGCTAGACACAGCCGCCAGGGGGTGGGGCGGCCGGGCAGGCCGCCCCCGCGGACGGGCGCTATTGCCGGTGACCGAGAGGGGGAATATCTGTTGGATCCGGTAGTGTTAGTCTCAAGTGCGCATCCGAAGCCGCCATGGCTCGGTGCTCAGTGTCCCCATCAGGGACCACCTTTCTTCCGGGAGCCTCCCCAACTGCTTTGATCATTGCCAAGCAGTTTCGAGCACGCTCCGGAATCGGCGTGACATTCCCACGCTTCCAGCTCGGGGGCTTCTCGCCGGAACCCATGCACGTTTCCCTCCGCCGCGGTATCTCTGCCGGCGGACCACCGCCCCGGCCACGGTCCACGACCCATCAAGTCATGGCCCGTTGTCGGACAGCACAACCGGTCGCCGAGCCAGACAGGCCGACGTCCGCTCCAGGGAAGGACCCTTCGTGAGCGACACCACCGATCTGATGGGCGCTGCCGACACCACTGTCGACACCAGTGCCTCCGCCGCGGGCGCCGCACCCAAGCGTCGCCGCTCCGGCACCGGCCTCGAGGGCATGGTCCTGGCCGAGCTGCAGCAGGTCGCGTCGGGCCTCGGCATCAGGGGCACCGCGCGGATGCGCAAGAGCCAGCTGATCGAGGTCATCAAGGAGACGCAGGCCGGTGGCGCCTCCGCCGCCAAGGCCGCGGCCCCCGCCGACACCGCCGAGGCCAAGCCGAAGCGTCGCGCCACCAGCAAGGCCCGTACGGGCGAGGCCGCCGCCGCGGCGCCCGCCGAGAAGCCCGCCGCGCAGGCCCAGATCGACATCCCCGGTCAGCCGGCCAGCGATGACCAGCCGGTCGAGCGCCGCCGCCGCCGCGCCACGGCCCCCTCCGGCAGCCCGGAGTCCGCGGCCCCCGCCGCGGTCGTGCAGGTCGAGACCAAGCCCGAGACCGCCACCGCGGCCGTCACCGCGCAGCCCGACGCCAAGGCCGAGGCGGCCACCGCCGTCTCCGGCCAGGACGCCGCCGAGGGCCGCACCCGCCGGGACCGCCGCGACCGCGGCGACCGTGCCGAGCGGGGTGACCGTACGGAGCGCCAGCGCGAGCGCCGTGACCGTGGCAAGGGCGACGACCAGGGCCAGGGTCAGCAGGGTCAGGGCCAGCAGGGTCAGGGCCAGCAGCAGGGCGGCCAGGGCCAGCAGCAGGGCGGCGCCGAGCGCGCCGACCGCCAGGACCGCCAGGACCGGCAGGGCGGCCGTCAGGGCCGTGGCCAGGGCCAGGGTCAGGGCCAGCAGCAGGGGGGCCAGGGTCAGAGCCAGGGCCGTCAGGACCGCCAGCAGGACAACGGTCCGCAGGACGACTTCGACGAGGACGGTCGGCGCGGCCGTCGTGGCCGCTACCGCGACCGTCGTGGCCGTCGCGGCCGCGACGAGTTCACGCCGAACGAGCCGCAGGTCGCCGACGACGACGTCCTGATCCCCGTCGCGGGCATCCTCGACATCCTCGACAACTACGCGTTCATCCGGACCTCGGGCTACCTGCCCGGCCCGAACGACGTGTACGTCTCCCTCGCCCAGGTCCGCAAGGCCGGTCTGCGCAAGGGTGACCACGTCACCGGTGCCGTGCGCCAGCCCAAGGACGGCGAGCGCCGCGAGAAGTTCAACGCGCTCGTGCGCCTCGACTCGTGCAACGGCATGGCGCCCGAATCGGGCCGTGGCCGCCCCGAGTTCCAGAAGCTGACCCCGCTGTACCCCCAGGACCGGCTCCGCCTGGAGACCGACCCGGGCGTGCTGACGACCCGCATCATCGACCTCGTCGCGCCGATCGGCAAGGGCCAGCGCGGTCTGATCGTGGCCCCGCCGAAGACCGGCAAGACCATGATCATGCAGGCGATCGCCAACGCGATCACGGTCAACAACCCCGAGTGCCACCTGATGGTCGTCCTGGTCGACGAGCGTCCGGAAGAGGTCACCGACATGCAGCGGTCGGTCAAGGGCGAGGTCATCTCCTCGACCTTCGACCGCCCGGCCGAGGACCACACCACCGTCGCCGAGCTGGCCATCGAGCGCGCCAAGCGCCTCGTCGAGCTGGGTCACGACGTGGTCGTCCTGCTGGACTCGATCACCCGTCTGGGACGCGCGTACAACCTCGCGGCCCCGGCCTCCGGCCGCATCCTGTCCGGTGGTGTCGACTCGACCGCGCTCTACCCGCCGAAGCGCTTCTTCGGTGCCGCGCGCAACATCGAGGACGGCGGCTCGCTGACCATCCTGGCCACCGCGCTGGTCGACACCGGCTCGCGCATGGACGAGGTGATCTTCGAGGAGTTCAAGGGCACCGGCAACATGGAGCTCAAGCTCGACCGCAAGCTCGCGGACAAGCGGATCTTCCCCGCCGTCGACGTCGACCCCTCGGGCACCCGCAAGGAGGAGATCCTCCTCAACAGCGAGGAGCTCGCCATCGTCTGGAAGCTGCGCCGGGTGCTGCACGCGCTCGACTCGCAGCAGGCGATCGAGCTGCTGCTCGACAAGATGAAGCAGACGAAGTCGAACGCCGAGTTCCTGATGCAGATCGCGAAGACCACGCCGTCGGGCAAGAACGACGACTGATCTCCGCGCCGCCGCACCATGAGCAGCGACGCAACCGCCCCCGCCGGTCACCCGGCGGGGGCGGTTCGGCGTTTGTGGGCCCGTGCGACCTTCACCACAGGGGCGGGGGCCCCGGGGAGCCGCGCCCGCCGTACGAAGGCGCAGGTGGCGGGGGCGTTGCGCGGAGCGTCCGCAGGATGATCGGATGGACGTTCATCACCGAATGGTCACATTCGGCGTGGAACCCTAGGGTCCGCTGGACCGTCTGAAGGAGAGGACATTCGGCAACGGGGGTGGCGTCCGGACCGGGTCGCCGGGACATCAGGACTGAGGAGAGCATGAGCCAGGACAGCAGGGGCAGCGGCAGGCGTGCCGCCAGGCGCAGCCGCCGGAAACCGACGACGAAGCGCCGCAGGGCCCTGACCATCTCCGCTTGGACCGCGGCGGGGGTGGTCCTGCTGGGTGGGGCGGGCCTGGGGTACTTCTACGTGAAGTACAACAGCAACCTGAAGAGCGTGGACATCGACGCCGCGCTCGGCAAGGACCGCCCGCAGAACGTGGACAACGGCTCGATGGACATCCTGGTCCTCGGCTCCGACACGCGCGGCGGCGACAACGCCCAGTACGGGGCCGACGACGGTGGTTCGGCGCGCTCGGACACCGCGATGGTCGTCCACCTCTACGACGGCCACAAGCAGGCGAGCATCGTCTCGATCCCGCGCGACACCATGGTCACCCGGCCGGCCTGCACGACGAGCAACGGGAAGACGGCCAAGGCCACCTTCGAGCAGTTCAACGAGGCCTACACGGTCGGCGGGGCCGCCTGCGCGGTCAAGACCGTCGAATCGATGTCGGGGATCCGGATGGACCACTACATCGAGGTCGACTTCACCGGCTTCAAGAAGATCGTCGACAGCCTGGGCGGCGTCCCGCTGACCACCACCAAGCCGATCAAGGACGACAAGGGCAGCCACCTCGACCTCCCGGCCGGCGCCCACAAGCTCAACGGCGAGCAGGCCCTCGGCCTGGTCCGCACCCGCAAGAGCGTCGGCGTCGGCAGCGACCTCGGTCGAATACAGCTCCAGCAGGCCTTCATCAAGGCGCTGATCAAGCAGGTCAAGAGCATCGGGGTGTTCGACAACCCCAAGCGACTGCTGGCCGTCGCGGACACCGCCACCAAGGCGATCACCACCGACAAGGGCCTCGGCGACGTGAAGTCCCTCATGGGCTTCGCCGCCGGCCTGCAGGGCCTCGGCGCCGAGAACATGCACATGGTCACCCTGCCGGTGATGGACTGGCCCAAGGACAAGGACCGGGTCATTCCGCTGGAGAAGGAGTCCAAGCAGGTCTGGGAGGCCCTGCGCGGTGACCGGCCGATACCCGAAGAGGCCACGCAGAACTCCGCCAATGACAAGAGCGGGGCGGGTTCGATCGTCCAGTAGGAATACCGGAGGTCCCGTGCCCGTTATGGCTGGCGTCCTGAATTTTGACAGGCGGCCCGGTCCTGGCAGACTGGTCCGTCGGCCCCGGTTCACGCAGCGCGCAATTCGGCCCCTGCGACCCGGTGCCCTCCCGATCTAGGAGACACCTTGAAGAGCGACATCCACCCCCAGTACGTCGAGACCCAGGTCAGCTGCACCTGTGGCGCGTCGTTCACCACCCGTAGCACCCTGGCCGAGGGCACCATCCGTGCCGAGGTCTGCTCCGAGTGCCACCCGTTCTACACGGGCAAGCAGAAGATCCTCGACACCGGTGGCCGCGTGGCCCGCTTCGAGGCCCGCTTCGGCAAGGCTGCCGGCTCGAAGTAGCGAGCCCACGGCGCCGGTCTACGGCCGCCCCCACCACGCGCGGGGGCGGCCGGACCGGCGCCTTTGTCGTCCTGGCCCCACGCGGTGCCAGAGCCCTTCCGCAGCCCGTTCGTACTTTTCACCCCAGGAGCCCCCGATGTTCGAGGCGGTCGAGGACCTGATCGGCGAGCACGCCGATCTTGAGAAGAAGCTCGCCGACCCGTCGGTCCACTCCGATCAGGCCAACGCGCGCAAGCTCAACAAGCGCTACGCGGAGCTGACCCCGATCGTCGCGACGTTCCGGGCGTGGAAGCAGACGGCGGAGGACATCGAGACGGCCAAGGAGTTCATGGCCGACGATCCCGACTTCGCCGCGGAGGTCAAGGAACTGAGCGCCCAGCGCGTCGAGCTGACCGAAAAGCTCCGCCTGCTGCTCGTTCCGCGCGACCCCAGCGACGACAAGGACGTGCTCCTGGAGGTCAAGGCGGGCGCGGGCGGCGACGAGTCCGCCCTCTTCGCCGGTGACCTGCTGCGCATGTACCTGCGCTACGCGGAGCGCGTCGGCTGGAAGACCGAGATCATCGACGCCACCGAGTCCGAGCTGGGCGGCTACAAGGACGTCCAGGTCTCCGTGCGCACCAAGGGCGGCAACGGCGCGACCGAGCCCGGCCAGGGCGTCTGGGCCCGCCTGAAGTACGAGGGCGGCGTGCACCGCGTCCAGCGCGTTCCGGCCACCGAGTCCCAGGGTCGTATCCACACCTCCGCCGCGGGCGTGCTCGTCACCCCGGAGGCCGAGGAGGTCGAGGTCGAGGTCAACATGAACGACCTGCGCATCGACGTGTACCGCTCGTCCGGCCCCGGCGGCCAGTCCGTCAACACCACCGACTCCGCCGTGCGCATCACGCACGTGCCGACCGGTGTCGTGGCGTCCTGCCAGAACGAGAAGAGCCAGCTCCAGAACAAGGAGCAGGCCATGCGCATCCTGCGTTCGCGGCTGCTGGCCGCCGCCCAGGAGGCCGCGGAGCAGGAGGCCTCCGACGTGCGCCGCAGCCAGGTGCGCACCGTCGACCGCTCCGAGAAGATCCGCACGTACAACTTCCCGGAAAACCGGATCTCGGACCACCGGACCGGCTTCAAGGCGTACAACTTGGACCAGGTGCTCGACGGCGACCTCGACTCGGTCATCCAGGCCTGCGTCGACACGGACTCCGCCGCCAAGCTCGCGGCCGCGCAGTAACCCTTCCGTCCGTCCCACCCGTACGACAGCAGCCCGGAGGACCAGCGTGCAGCCACAATCTGGGGGGCGACCCCCAGGCCCCCGCAGTCTGCTGCTTGCCGAGGTGGCCCAGGCCACCCAGCGGCTGGCCGCCGCAGGCGTACCCTCCCCGCGTTTCGACGCGGAGGAACTCGCGGCCTTCGTGCACGGCGTCAAACGGGGTGAACTGCACACGGTCAAGGACGGCGACTTCGACGCCCGGTACTGGGAGACCATCGCCCGCCGCGAAGCGCGCGAGCCGCTCCAGCACATCACCGGACGCGCCTTCTTCCGCTACCTGGAGCTCCAGGTGGGACCGGGTGTCTTTGTCCCGCGACCGGAGACCGAGTCCGTCGTGGACTGGGCCATACAGGCCGTACGGGCGATGGACGTCGTCGAACCGCTGATCGTGGACCTCTGCACCGGCTCCGGCGCCATCGCGCTCGCCATGGCGCAGGAGGTCCCGCGCTCGCGCGTGCACGCGGTGGAGCTGTCCGAGGACGCCCTCCAGTGGACCCGCAAGAACGCCGAGGGGTCCCGGGTCAGCGTCCACCAGGGCGACGCGCTCAGCGCGCTGCCGGAGCTGGACGGCCAGGTCGACCTGGTGATCTCCAACCCGCCGTACATCCCGCTCACGGAGTGGGAGTACGTCGCCCCCGAGGCCCGGGACCACGACCCGGAGATGGCGCTCTTCTCCGGCGAGGACGGCCTCGACACCATCCGCGGCATCGAACGCACCGCCCACCGGCTGCTGCGTCCCGGCGGGATCGTCGTCATCGAGCACGCCGACACCCAGGGCGGCCAGGTGCCGTGGATCTTCGCCGACGAGCGGGGCTGGGCCGATGCCGCCGACCACCCCGACCTGAACAACCGGCCGCGCTTCGCCACCGCCCGCAAGGCCATGCCGTGACGAGCCCCATCCGCCCGGTGCACACCCCTGCCACGATCACCCCGCACGAGGAGGCCCGCTGATGGCCCGGCGATACGACTGCAACGACGCGACGGACCGCAAGACGGGCCTTCGCGAAGCCGCATCCGCCGTGCGCCGCGGCGAACTCGTCGTGCTGCCGACGGACACCCTCTACGGGATCGGTGCGGACGCCTTCAGCGCGGAGGCCGTCGGCGACCTGCTGGCCGCCAAGGGTCGGGGCCGCAACATGCCCACGCCCGTGCTCATCGGCTCCCCGAACACCCTGCACGGCCTGGTCACGGACTTCACCGAGCAGGCCTGGGAGCTGGTCGACGCCTTCTGGCCCGGCGCGCTGACGCTCGTCGCCAAGCACCAGCCGTCGCTGGCCTGGGACCTCGGTGAGACCCGTGGCACCGTGGCCGTGCGCATGCCGCTGCACCCCGTCGCGATCGAGCTGCTGACCGAGGTCGGGCCGATGGCCGTCTCCTCGGCGAACCTCACCGGTCACCCCGCGCCGGAGGACTGTGACGCCGCCCGCGAGATGCTCGGCGACTCCGTGTCCGTGTACCTGGACGGCGGGCCGACCCCCGGCATGCAGCCGTCGTCGATCGTCGATGTCACCGGGAAGGTTCCCGTTCTGCTGCGCGAGGGAGCGTTGACCGCGGACCAGCTGCGCGAGGTCGTACCCGACCTCGAGGTGGCCCCGTGAGCCCTGAGGGGCGTGGCATAGCAAGGGCCGGAGGGGACGCCTTCCGCATACTCCACGTCAGCACCGGCAACGTCTGCCGCTCGCCCATCACCGAGCGGCTGACGCGGCATGCCCTGACCCACCGCCTCGGTGGGGCGCCGGCCGGTGGACTCATCGTCGAGAGCGCCGGGACCTGGGGGCACGAGGGTGCGCCCATGGAGGCGAACGCGGCGGCGGTCCTCGCGGACTTCGGTGCCGACGCGAGCGGGTTCATCGGGCGGGAGCTGCTCGACGAGCACGTCATACGCGCCGACCTGGTGCTGACCGCCACGCGGGACCACCGGGCGCAGGTCATCTCGATGGGGCACTCGGCCGGACTGCGGACCTTCACGCTCAAGGAGTTCACCCGGCTGGTCCGGGCGATAGACCCCGCCACGCTGCCGCCGCTCGACGACGGCATGGCGGAGCGGGCGCGGGCGTTGGTGCGGGCTGCCGCGGCGCTGCGGGGGTGGCTGTTGGCGCCGTCGCCCGATGCGGACGAGGTGTACGACCCGTACGGTGCGCCGATCACGTTCTTCCGCTCGATCGGCGACGAGATCCAGCAGGCGCTGGACCCGGTGGTCACCGCCCTGACGGGCGTCGGCGACCGCCGCTGACCGCCGGGGGCCGTGCCCCCTCCCGCCCTCCCTCTCCCCCAGCCACCGCTGGGAGGTACCCCCCCGGCGGGCTGAGTGTGGCCGACCCCGCGCGTCCGCTGCGGCGCGGTGGTGCCCTCAATCGCCGGGCGGGCTGAGTGTGCCGGCCTCGTGCGTCGGCTGCAGACTGGTGGTGCCCTCAATCGCCGGGCGGGCTGGATGGGGGCGACGTCGCGTGTCAGCTGCGGGCTGGTGGTGCCCTCAATCGCCGGGCGGGCTGGATGGGGGCGACCTTGTGCGTCTGCTGTGGGTTGGTGGTGCCCTCAATCGCCGGGCGGGCTGGATGGGGGCGACCTCGTGCGTCTGCTGTGGGTTGGTGGTGCCCTCAATCGCCGGGCGGGCTGAGTGTGGCCGGCCTCGTGCGTCCGCTGCGGCGCGGTGGTGTGCTCAATCGCCGGGCGGGCTGGATGGGGCCGGACCCGGTGTGTTGCGTGCCGCTGGGGGCAGATCCAGCCTCGCCGGCGATTGAGGCGCCGCCGGAGGCGGGCTGAAGGCGACTGAGCGTCGAGCGTCCGCTGCGGGCCGGTGGTGCTCTCGCTCGCCGGGCGGGCCGGATGGGGGCAGGTTCAGCCTCGCCGGCGATTGAGGCGCCCCCCGGTGGGTGGCGGAGCGCCGCTTTCCGGCAGCGGCGCTGGGTGCCGCCCTCCACGCCCCCCGGGCAGGAACGGCGCAGGAAAGGCGGGATCAAAGGGGCGGGCCTAGAGTTGGGCTACCCGGTCCACCCACCGCGTCGGAGCCGTGCCATGAGCGTCATCACCCAGCCGACGGACACCCTGCGCCGCCAGGATCCGCTGATGGCCGACGTCCTCGCCGGCGAGGCGCTGCGCCAGGCGGAGAGCCTCCAGCTCATCGCGGCCGAGAACTTCACCTCCACCGCCGTCCTGGCGACCCTCGGCTCCGCCCTCGCGAACAAGTACGCCGAGGGCTACCCCGGCGCCCGCCACCACGGCGGCTGCGAGTACGCCGACCAGGCGGAACGCGTGGCGGTGGAGCGGGCCCGGGCCCTCTTCGGGGCCGAGCACGCCAACGTCCAGCCGCACTCCGGCTCCGCCGCCGTGCTCGCCGCCTACGCCGCGCTGCTGCGCCCCGGCGCCACCGTGCTGGCCATGGGGCTCCCGTACGGCGGCCACCTCACGCACGGTTCCCCCGCGAACCTCTCCGGCCGCTGGTTCGACTTCGTCGGCTACGGGGTCGACGCCCGGACCGGGCTCATCGACTACCTCCAGGTCCAGGAGCTGGCGCGAAGGCACCGCCCCGAGGCGATCGTCTGCGGCTCCATCTCCTACCCCCGCCACCCCGAGTACTCGGCCTTCCGCGAGATCGCCGACGAGGTCGGCGCCCTTCTCATCGCGGACGCCTCCCACCCCATCGGGCTGGTCGCGGGCGGCGCCGCCCCGAGCCCGGTCCCGTACGCGGACGTCGTCTGCGCCACCACCCACAAGGTGCTCCGCGGCCCCCGCGGCGGCATGATCCTGTGCGGCGCCGAGTTCGCGGAGCGGATCGACCGCGCCGTCTTCCCCCTCACCCAGGGCGGCGCGCAGATGCACACCATCGCGGCCAAGGCGGTCGCCTTCGGCGAGGCCGCGACCCCGGCCTTCACCACCTACGCCCACCGGGTCGTCGCCAACGCGCGCGCCCTGGCCGAAGCACTGCGCGTGCGCGGACTCGCGGTCACCACGGGCGGCACCGACACCCACCTGATCACGGCCGACCCGGCGCCCCTCGGCGTCGACGGCCCCACCGCGCGGGGGCGCCTGGCCGCCGCGGGCCTGGTGCTGGACACCTGCGCCCTGCCGTACGGGGACCAGCGCGGCCTGCGGCTCGGTACCGCGGCGGTGACCACCCAGGGCATGGGGGAGACGGAGATGGCCCGGATCGCCACCCTCTTCACGGCGGCCCTGACCGGGGGCGAACCCGCCCGCGTCCGGGCGGAGATCGCCGAACTGGCCCTGGGATTTCCCCCGTACGGGGAGTAACCAGCGAGAACAGCGGGTAGTGGAACCGGTTCGGGGTCCGCCTGCGTCCCCTTACGGGGGGACATCGCGGCTAATGTGTGGGGCTGAGATGGCCGGCGATACATCTGGGGCAGCCCGTGCGTGAATATCTGCTGACGCTCTGCGTCACGGTGGCGGTGACGTACCTGCTCACCGGGCCGGTACGGAAGTTCGCGATCGCGGCCGGTGCGATGCCCAAGATCCGTGCGCGCGACGTGCACCGCGAGCCCACTCCACGCCTCGGCGGCATCGCGATGTTCGGCGGACTGTGCGCGGGCCTGCTCGTCGCCGACCACCTGCCGAACCTCAACGGCGTCTTCGAGCTGTCCAACGAACCACGGGCGCTGCTCTCCGGGGCGGCGCTCATCTGGCTGATCGGCGTCCTCGACGACAAGTTCGAGATCGACGCCCTGATCAAGCTCGGCGCACAGATGATCTCCGCGGGCGTGATGGTCATGCAGGGCCTGACGGTCCTGTGGATCCCGGTCCCCGGCATCGGCACCGTCTCGCTCACCCAGTGGCAGGGCAACCTGCTCACCGTCGCGCTCGTCGTCATCACCATCAACGCCGTGAACTTCGTGGACGGACTCGACGGTCTCGCCGCCGGCCTGGTCTGCATCGCCGCCGCCGCGTTCTTCCTCTACGCCTACCGCATCTGGTTCGGCTACGCGATCGAGGCGGCCGCCCCCGCGACGCTCTTCGCGGCGATCCTGATGGGCATGTGCATCGGCTTCCTGCCGCACAACATGCACCCCGCGCGGATCTTCATGGGCGACTCCGGGTCGATGCTGATCGGCCTCGTGCTGGCCGCCTCCGCCATCTCCATCACCGGGCAGGTGGACCCGGACGCGATGGCCCTGTTCGCCGGTGGTGAGCGCAACGCGACCCACGCGATGCTGCCCGTCTTCATCCCGCTGCTGCTGCCGCTGACGATCATCGCGATTCCCGTGGCGGACCTGGTCCTGGCCATCGTCCGGCGCACCTGGAACGGTCAGTCGCCCTTCGCCGCCGACCGCGGACACCTGCACCACCGGCTGCTGGAGGTCGGGCACTCGCACAGCCGCGCCGTGTTGATCATGTACTTCTGGTCGGCGCTGATCGCCTTCGGAGCACTGGCGTACTCGGTGCACTCCGCCTCGATGCTGATCGTCCTCGTGATCGTCGCGCTGAGTGCGGTCGGGCTCGTCCTGCTCCTGCTGCCGCGCTTCACCCCCCGCGCGCCGCGCTGGGCGGAGTCCTTCCTGCCGCCGCGCTACCGGCGTCGGCGCACCACGGTGGTCGGCGCGGCCGCGCCCACCGCCGTCGAGGCCGTGCGGAGCGGGTCCCCCACCGGACCGCCGGAGGAGGCCCTGGAACGGACCCCGGCCTCCTACGGTCTCCACGGCGCCACCGCACTGTCCAGCCGCCCGGCCAACGGCCGTACGCGGGACCGCGAGCGGGCCTGACCGGGCCGCTGCCCGGAGCCTCAGGAAAGCGAGCGTGCGGGGGCGCGCAGCAGGCCCGGGCCGTGGGCCGGGGCGTCGTGGGCGGACGGCGGGGCGTCCAGGACGATCGCGGTGACGATGACCCCCTCGCGCACCGTCCACCGGCCCGCGAAGACGCTCAGCTCCGGTTCGGCGGAGACCAGTGCCGGCGGGAGCAGGCGCGCGGAGAAGGTCCCGGCCACCGGATCGATCCGGATGAGGGCGTCCTCGAACTCCAGCTCCTGCGAGGTCTGCGGGAACCACGCCTTGTAGACGCACTCCTTGGCGCTGAAGAGCAGCTTCCCCCAGTGGATGCCGGGGTGCAGGGCCGTGTGCCGCTTCACCTGTGCCTGTTCCAGCGGGAGGGCGATGCTTTCGAGCACGCCGTCCGGGAGCGGGCGGTCGAGTTCCGCGTCGATGCCGATGGCGGCGACCCGCGACGCGTCGGCGACGACCGCGGCGCGGTAGCCGGTGGCGTGGGTGATCGAGCCCCGCACCGAGGCGGGCCACAGGGGAGCACCCCGCGGTGTCGCGAGCAGGGGGGCCGGCGGGGCGCCGAGGGCGGCCAGCGCCCGGTGGGCGCAGTGCCGCGCGGTCGCGAACTCGCGGCGGCGGTGCTCGACCGAGTTGCGGACGAGGGCCGCCTCCTCGGGGTACAGCGAAGAGAACGGCACGTCCTCGAAGGTGTCGAAGGACCGGACGTGCGGGGGCAACAGCGACTCGATCATGACTTACCTCTTGCTCTTCCCGCCGCCGGCTCCCCGGCGGAGGCGGTTCACCGGCTGCGGGCGGGGTCCGTCGCGGCGGCGCCCGCCAGGATCTGGACCGGTCGGCCCGGCGGGGTCGCGCGGCGCTCCCACTCCCTCGGGTAGCCGAGGGAGACCTCGTGGTGCGGCACTCCGTCGCAGTGGATGGTGCGCGGGATGTGCAGGTGGCCGTAGACCACCGCGGCCGCGCGGTACCGGCGGTGCCAGTCGGCCGTCTCCTCGGTGCCGCACCACAGCGCGAACTCGGGGTACCGCAGGACGCGGGTGGGTTCGCGGACCAGGGGGAAGTGGTTGACCAGCACGGTGGGCAGGTCGGGCGGCAGCGCGTCGAGCCTGGCGCGGGTCTCCTCCAGCCGGGCCCGGCACCACGCCTCGCGGCTCGGGTACGGATCGGGGTGCAGCAGGAACTCGTCGGTGCAGATCACTCCGGCCTGGTCGGCCAGTTCGAGGGCGTGCTCCTGGGACACCGCACCGGCGGGCCGGAAGGTGTAGTCGTAGAGGACGAAGAGCGGGACGACGGCGACGGGGCCGTTCTCCCCGTGCCACACCGGGTACGGGTCCTCCGGGGTGATGACGCCCAGCTCCCGGCAGATGTCCACCAGGTGTCGGTACTTCGCCTCGCCGCGCAGCTGCACCGGGTCGCTCGGGTCGGTCCACAATTCGTGGTTCCCGGGTACCCAGATCACCCGGGCGAACCGTTCCTGCAAGAGGGAGAGCGATTCCCGGATGTCGGACACGGTCTCGCCGACGTCACCGGCCACGATGAGCCAGTCGTCCTCCGAGTCCGCCCGCAGGTCCCGGACGATCTCCCGGTTGCGTTCGTACCGCACGTGCAGGTCGCTGATGGCCATCAGCCGCCCGGCAGGTGCGGGGCGGGGGGCCGTGGCGTGGTTCTGGTGACTCAACTGCTTGTCGCTCCTCCCGGGTTCGGGACTGATGGCCCCGAAACACCGGCCCGCCCCGGAACAACATACCCAGGGGGGGAGTGGGTGTGCAGTAAGGGGTCGGCCGCACCGTTCCCGGCCATCGCCGCCGGCGTCCCCACGAGGGTGATCGAGTGCGGCGGGCGATCCGGCCGAATCATTCGCACGAAGTTCGGTGCGCGCTGACACCCGCCCGTCTGGGGAGGGGCTCGTCCGGGACCGTAGATACTGGTCCCGGACAGGCCCCTCGTCGTGCTCCCGGACCCGCGCAAGGCTGCTCAGTTGAGCGAGCGTTGACCCATACGTGTGACGAGCGGCATAATAGTTGAGTAAAGTCTCCATCAAATACTTTGTGATACCGTTCGCAAGCGCCCGGGATGAGTGCGCGAAGACCGTGCAGTGCGAACCGTCTTCCCTCACACGCAAGTTACTCCCGGTCACATCCGTCCACTGGCGGTGACCAGACCCCACCAACACCTCGCCGGAGGAGCTGCCGTCATGCAGTCCAACGACGCCCGAACACTTCTGTACTGCTTCGTCCCCACGACCGTCGTCGGCGGTATCGGGATCGCGGTCAGTGCTGCCCTCGCGGGCGGCAAGGGCGCGCTGGGTGCCGCCTTCGGCGCGGCACTCGTCCTCGTGTTCATGGGGGGAGGGCTGATCGCCCTTCAGCGGACCGCTCGTTCCTTGCCCCATCTCTTCCAGATGATGGGTCTGTTGCTCTATACGACGCAGATCCTTGTACTGATGATCGTGCTGAGCATCGTCAAGCGCGTCGCGGTCTTCGATACCAAGTGCACCGCCTTCACCCTGCTCGCGGCCACGCTCGTCTGGATGGCCGCGCAAGTGCGGGCGCACATGAAGTCGAAAATCCTTTATGTAGAGCCAGAAGGGGCCAGCACGCCCTCGTAGTGTGTAGGCCGGGTGTAAAGAGGCTTCCGCTCGTTTGCTATCGTCTCGCCACAACTGCGGCAGGTTTGCGCGGGCGGCGTGCAGGGGCGACAGATGAGCGTAGTTGGCCCTTGGTACTCAATAGCCGCACATAGGTATCCGCCAGTCCAGTCCAGTGCCGTTCCGCGGTCGCAGGCCGCGCCGACACAATGAGGTTGCCGTACCCATGCGTCAAGTTGAAGGAGCTCGCGGTGAGTGACGCCATGACGCTCGCCTTCGAGACTGATTGTCACATCTTCGAAGGGTGCGGCTTCCCGACCCCCGGCCTGCACTCCTTCTTGTTCAAGCCGATGTTCACGGTCGGCGGTATCGAGGTCAACAAGCCGATTGTTCTGGCTTTGCTGAGCTCGCTCATCGTCGTCGGGTTCTTCTGGGCGGCTTTCCGCAAGCCGAAGCTGATCCCGGGCAAGCTGCAGATGGTCGGCGAGGCCGGATACGACTTCGTCCGCCGCGGAGTGGTCTACGAGACGCTCGGTAAGCGCGAGGGCGAAAAGTACGTCCCGCTCATGGTCTCGTTGTTCTTCTTCATCTGGATGATGAACATCTGGTCCATCATCCCGCTGGCCCAGTTCCCGGTGACGTCGGTCATTGCCTTCCCGGCCGGCCTTGCCGCGATCGTGTACGTGCTGTGGGTGAGCGTCACCTTCAAGCGCCACGGCTTCATCGGCGGCCTCAAGAACATCACGGCCTACGACAAGTCGCTCGGGCCGGTGTTCCCGGTGGTCATGCTGTTCGAGTTCCTGTCGAACATGATCATCCGGCCGTTCACCCACGCTGTCCGTCTCTTCGCGAACATGTTCGCGGGTCACGTACTGCTGCTGATCTTCACCATCGCGAGCTGGTACCTGCTCAACGGCATCGGTATCGCTTACGCGAGCGTCTCGTTCGTGATGGTCCTCGTGATGACAATCTTCGAGTTGTTCATCCAGGCACTGCAGGCGTACGTCTTCGTCCTGCTCTCGTGCAGCTACATCCAGGGCGCTCTCGCCGAGCACCACTGACGGTCGAGCACCCCCCATATACATCCGGTGGCCAACCCCCACCGGCACGTGAAACAGAAGGAAGAAACGGCATGTCTGCTCTCGAGACCCTCGCTGCGGTCAACCTCCAGGGCAACCTCGGAGCGATCGGCTACGGCCTCGCCGCGATCGGCCCCGGCGTCGGCGTCGGCATCATCTTCGGTAACGGTACCCAGGCGCTGGCGCGTCAGCCCGAGGCTGCCGGCCTCATCCGCCAGAACCAGATCCTCGGCTTCGTCCTCTGTGAGGCGCTCGCCCTGATCGGTCTCGTCATGGGCTTCGTCTACCCGGTCCCTTCTTGATCTCTCGCGACTGAGAAACATTTTCGACGGAAGGCACTGATGTGATCGCCCTGGTACCGCTGGCAGCCGAGGAGATTCAGAATCCCCTCGTCCCGCCGATCCCCGAGCTCGTCATCGGTCTGATCGCCTTCGTCATCGTCTTCGGCGTCCTCGCGAAGAAGCTCCTCCCGAACATCAACAAGGTTCTGGAACAGCGTCGCGAGGCCATCGAAGGCGGTATCGAGAAGGCCGAGTCGGCCCAGACCGAGGCCCAGAGCGTGCTGGAGCAGTACAGGGCTCAGCTCGCCGAGGCCCGCCACGAGGCTGCCCGCCTGCGCCAGGACGCGCTGGAGCAGGGCACTGCGCTCAAGGAAGAACTGCGCGCAGAGGGCCAGCGGCAGCGTGAGGAGATCATCGCTGCCGGCCACACCCAGATCGAGGCCGACCGCAAGGCCGCGTCTCAGGCGCTGCGTCAGGACGTGGGCAAGCTCGCCACCGACCTGGCCGGCAAGCTCGTCGGCGAGTCCCTCGAGGACCACGCCCGGCAGAGCCGCACGATCGACCGCTTCCTCGGCGAGCTCGAGGAGAAGGCCGAGGCTGCCCGATGAACGGAGCGAGCCGCGAGGCTCTGGCCGCCGCACGCGAGCGTCTCGACGCGCTGACGGACAACACGTCCGTCGACGCGGCGAAGCTCGCCGGTGAGCTGGCTGCCGTCACCGCGATGCTCGACCGTGAGGTCTCGCTGCGTCGGGTCATCACGGACCCGGCGCAGGCCGGCGAGGCCAAGGCCGAGCTGGTGAGTCGTCTGCTGAACGGCCAGGTGGGCGGGGAGACCCTCGACCTGGTGTCCGGCATGGTCCGTTCGCGCTGGTCGCGGCCGCGTGACCTGGTGGACGCGCTGGAGGAGCTGGCGGACACCGCCGAGCTCACCGGTGCACACCGGTCCGGTGCGCTCGACGACGTCGAGGACGAGCTGTTCCGCTTCGGCCGGATCGTCGCGTCGAGCACCGAGCTGCGCGCCGCGCTGACCGACCGTATGGCCCCCGGTTCCGCCAAGGGTGCGCTGCTCGCCAGCCTCCTCGGCGGCAAGGCCGACCCGGTCAGTGAGCGTCTGGTCACGCGCCTCGTCACGCACCCGCGTGGCCGCAGCCTGGAAGCGGGACTGGAGTCCCTCTCCACGCTCGCAGCCGAGCGCCGCAGCCGCATGGTCGCCACGGTGACCTCCGCGGTTCCGCTCAGCGACGTGCAGAAGCAGCGCCTCGGCGCCGTCCTGGCCAAGCTGTACGGCCGCCAGATGCACCTGAACCTCGACGTGGACCCCACGGTCCTCGGCGGGATCGTGGTGCGGGTCGGCGACGAGGTCATCGACGGCACCATCGCGGACCGCCTCAGCGAGGCGACCCGCCGCATGGCCGGCTGACCGGCCACCCAACACAAGAAGCATTTCCAGCGGCCCGGTTGGGCCGTGCAGAACTTGCAGAAGATTCCTGGGGGTCGCCCCCAGACCCCAAAGAAGCTTCAGGCCCAACAAGGAGAGCAGGGAACCCAGATGGCGGAGCTCACGATCCGGCCGGAGGAGATCCGGGACGCACTGGAGAACTTTGTCCAGTCGTACCAGCCGGACGCGGCCTCGCGCGAGGAGGTCGGAACGGTCAGCGTTGCCGGCGACGGCATCGCGAAGGTGGAGGGTCTTCCCTCCGCCATGGCGAACGAGCTGCTGAGGTTCGAGGACGGCACCCTCGGTCTCGCCCTCAACCTTGAGGAGCGGGAGATCGGTGCGGTCGTCCTCGGCGAGTTCAGCGGTATCGAGGAGGGCCAGCCGGTGCAGCGCACCGGCGAGGTGCTCTCCGTCGGCGTAGGCGAGGGTTACCTCGGCCGCGTTGTCGACCCGCTCGGCAACCCGATCGACGGCCTCGGCGAGATCGCGACCGAGGGCCGCCGCGCCCTCGAGCTGCAGGCCCCCGGCGTCATGGTCCGCAAGTCGGTCCACGAGCCGATGCAGACCGGCTACAAGGCCATCGACGCGATGGTGCCGATCGGCCGTGGTCAGCGTCAGCTGGTCATCGGTGACCGTCAGACCGGCAAGACCGCTCTGGCCGTCGACACGATCATCAACCAGCGCGACAACTGGCGCTCGGGCGACGTGAACAAGCAGGTCCGCTGCATCTACGTCGCCATCGGCCAGAAGGGCTCGACCATCGCGTCCGTTCGCGGCGCCCTGGAAGAGGCCGGCGCGCTCGAGTACACGACGATCGTCGCCGCCCCGGCGTCCGACCCGGCCGGCTTCAAGTACCTGGCGCCGTACACCGGTTCGGCCATCGGCCAGCACTGGATGTACGCCGGCAAGCACGTCCTGATCATCTTCGATGACCTGTCGAAGCAGGCCGACGCCTACCGCGCCGTGTCGCTGCTGCTGCGCCGTCCGCCGGGCCGCGAGGCCTACCCGGGCGACGTCTTCTACTTGCACTCGCGTCTGCTGGAGCGCTGCGCGAAGCTCTCCGACGAGATGGGCGCCGGTTCGATGACCGGTCTGCCGATCGTCGAGACCAAGGCGAACGACGTGTCGGCGTTCATCCCGACCAACGTCATCTCCATCACCGACGGCCAGTGCTTCCTGGAGTCCGACCTGTTCAACGCGGGCCAGCGCCCGGCGCTGAACGTCGGTATCTCGGTCTCCCGCGTCGGTGGCAGCGCCCAGCACAAGGCCATGCGCCAGGTGTCCGGCCGTCTGCGTCTGGACCTCGCCCAGTACCGTGAGCTGGAGGCGTTCGCCGCCTTCGGTTCCGACCTGGACGCCGCCTCGAAGGCTTCGCTGGAGCGCGGCAAGCGCCTCGTCGAGCTGCTGAAGCAGGGCCAGTACCAGCCGATGCCCGTCGAGGAGCAGGTCGTCTCCGTCTGGGCCGGTACCACCGGCAAGATGGACGACGTCCCGGTCAACGACGTCCGTCGCTTCGAGTCGGAGCTGCTGGAGCACCTGCGCCGCGAGCGCAAGGACCTCCTCACCTCCATCGCCGACGGTGCCAAGATGTCGGACGACACCCTGACGGCGATCGCCGACGCCATCGCCAGCTTCAAGCTGCAGTTCGAGACCTCGGACGGCAAGCTCCTGGGCGAGGACGCGCCGGCCGTCAACGTCTCCAAGTGACGACGGAAGGGACCTGACTCATGGGAGCGCAGCTCCGGGTCTACAAGCGTCGCATCCGTGCCGTCACGGCGACCAAGAAGATCACCAAGGCGATGGAAATGATCGCCGCCTCGCGCATCGTCAAGGCGCAGCGCAAGGTGGCGGCATCGATGCCGTACGCGACCGAGCTCACCCGTGCGGTGACCGCGGTGGCGACCGGCTCGAACACCAAGCACGCCCTGACCACCGAGGTCGAGGCGCCGGTCCGCGCCGCGGTCCTGCTCATCACGAGCGACCGCGGTCTGGCCGGCGGCTACTCCTCGAACGCCCTCAAGCAGGCGGAGCGGCTCGCCGAGCGGCTCCGCGGCGAGGGCAAGGAGGTCGACACCTACATCGTCGGCCGTAAGGGTGTCGCCTACTTCGGGTTCCGCGAGCGCAAGGTCGCGGATTCGTGGACCGGCTTCACCGACAGCCCGGCCTACGCCGACGCCAAGCGCGTCGCGGCGCCGCTGATCGAAGCCATCCAGGCCGACACGGCCGAGGGTGGCGTCGACGAGCTGCACATCGTCTACACGGAGTTCGTGTCGATGATGACGCAGAACGCGGTCGACGGCCGGATGCTGCCGCTCAGTCTCGACAAGGCTGTGGAGAAGGACGGTGCGAAGGGCGAGATCCTTCCGCTGTTCGACTTCGAGCCGTCGGCGGAGGACGTCCTCGACGCCCTGCTGCCGCGCTACGTCGAGAGCCGCATCTACAACGCACTGCTGCAGTCGGCCGCTTCCGAGCACGCCGCCCGCCGCCGCGCGATGAAGTCGGCGACCGACAACGCCGGGGATCTCATCAAGAGCCTCTCCCGGCTTGCCAACGCGGCCCGCCAGGCCGAAATCACCCAGGAAATCAGCGAGATCGTCGGTGGCGCCAGCGCCATGGCAGACGCGACCGCGGGGAGTGACAAGTAATGACGACCATTGAGACGGCCGCCGCCACGGGCCGCGTCGCCCGGGTCATCGGCCCGGTCGTCGACGTGGAGTTCCCCGTCGACGCCATGCCCGAGATCTACAACGCCCTCAAGGTCCAGGTCGCCGACCCGGCCGAGGACGGCGCACTGAAGACGCTGACCCTGGAAGTCGCCCAGCACCTGGGCGACGGCGTGGTCCGCACCATCTCCATGCAGCCCACCGACGGTCTGGTCCGCCAGGCCGTGGTGACCAACACGGGCGAGGGCATCACCGTCCCCGTCGGTGACTTCACCAAGGGCAAGGTGTTCAACACCCTCGGTGAGGTGCTGAACTACCCGGAGGAGAACGCCAACGTCACCGAGCGCTGGCCGATCCACCGCAAGGCGCCCAACTTCGACGAGCTCGAGTCGAAGACGGAGATGTTCGAGACCGGCGTCAAGGTCATCGACCTCCTCACCCCGTACGTCAAGGGTGGAAAGATCGGGCTGTTCGGTGGTGCCGGTGTCGGCAAGACCGTTCTGATCCAGGAAATGATCTACCGCGTCGCCAACAACCACGACGGTGTGTCGGTCTTCGCGGGCGTCGGTGAGCGTACCCGTGAGGGCAACGACCTCATCGAGGAAATGGCCGACTCGGGCGTCATCGACAAGACGGCCCTCGTCTTCGGCCAGATGGACGAGCCCCCGGGCACCCGTCTGCGCGTCGCCCTGGCGGGTCTGACCATGGCGGAGTACTTCCGCGATGTGCAGAAGCAGGACGTGCTCTTCTTCATCGACAACATCTTCCGTTACACCCAGGCCGGTTCGGAGGTGTCGACCCTTCTCGGTCGCATGCCGTCCGCCGTGGGTTACCAGCCGAACCTGGCTGACGAGATGGGTCTGCTGCAGGAGCGCATCACCTCGACCCGTGGTCACTCGATCACCTCGATGCAGGCGATCTACGTCCCCGCGGACGACCTGACCGACCCGGCTCCGGCCACCACCTTCGCCCACCTCGACGCGACGACGGTTCTTTCCCGTCCGATCTCCGAGAAGGGCATCTACCCGGCCGTGGACCCGCTGGACTCGACGTCCCGCATCCTCGACCCGCGGTACATCGCGGCGGACCACTACGCCACGGCGATGCGCGTCAAGGGGATCCTGCAGAAGTACAAGGACCTCCAGGACATCATCGCGATCCTCGGTATCGACGAGCTGGGCGAGGAGGACAAGCTCGTTGTCCACCGTGCCCGTCGTGTCGAGCGCTTCCTGTCGCAGAACACCCACGTCGCCAAGCAGTTCACCGGCGTGGACGGTTCGGACGTGCCGCTCGAAGAGTCGATCGTCGCCTTCAACGCGATCTGCGACGGCGACTACGACCACTTCCCCGAGCAGGCGTTCTTCCTGTGCGGTGGCATTGAGGACCTCAAGGCCAACGCCAAGGAGCTGGGCGTCTCCTGAAGCCGGGCTCCTCGTGAGCACAGCTGATCGACGGTAGGGGGGCGGGTGCGTCCCGTCCCCCTCCGCACGCCCATTAGAATTTGACCCAACACCCGGCCTTCCCGCCGGGTGGTGACCCGAGGAGCCACCTTGGCTGCTGAGCTGCACGTCGAGCTGGTCGCGGCGGACCGTAGTGTCTGGTCCGGCGAGGCCACCCTGGTCGTTGCCCGCACCACGTCCGGCGACATCGGCGTCATGCCCGGTCACCAGCCGCTTCTCGGTGTGCTGGAATCGGGCCCGGTGACCATCCGTACCAGTGGCGGCGGCACTGTCGTCGCCGCGGTGCACGGCGGTTTCATCTCGTTCGCGGACAACAAGTTGTCCCTGCTGGCCGAGATCGCCGAGCTGGCCGACGAGATCGACGTCGAGCGTGCGGAGCGGGCACTGGAGCGCGCGAAGACGGAGGCCGACAGTGCCTCCGAGCGTCGCGCCGATGTCCGGCTGCGCGCGGTGACGGGGCACTGACCCCGAAACCGCAGAGTGTGCGTCCTCAGCCGCGGCCCGTTCCGGAATTTTCCGGACCGGGTCGCGGCTGAGGCGATGCGGGTCCGTTTTTGGTTTTCCGAATTCGATGAGCGAGGAGGTCGGTGAAGATGCTCCTCGCTCTGCTTGTGAGCGGCCTGGTCGTAGCCCTGGTGGTGATCGGGCTCTTTGTCTTCGGGCTGCGTCGGCGGCTCATCCAGCGCTCCGGCGGCACCTTCGACTGCAGCGTGCGCTGGGGCGTGTCCGATGCCCCCGACGTCTCCGGCAAGGGCTGGGTGTACGGGGTCGCGCGGTACGGCGGTGACCAGATCGAGTGGTTCCGGGTGTTCTCGTACTCCCCGCGGCCGCGCCGGGTGCTGGAACGTTCCGCGATCGAGGTGCTCGCCCGTCGCGCCCCCGAGGGCGAGGAGGAGCTGGCCCTGCTCTCCGACGCCATCGTGCTCGGTGCCCGCCACCGTGAGGACCGGCTGGAGCTGGCGATGAGCGAGGACGCGCTCACCGGCTTCCTCGCGTGGCTGGAGGCTGCGCCCCCCGGCCAGAGGGTGAACGTGGCGTAGCGACGCCGCAGAAGCGGAGGAGCCGGGGAACGGGGGGCGGACCCCGTTCCCCGGCTCTGTCGTCGGTGGTGCGGCGGCGCTACTTCAGGCCGCTGTCGATCGCGGTGAGCAGCTCGCCGTTGCTGGTGTCACCGCTGAACTCCCAGAAGAACGCGCCGCGCAGGCCCTGGTTCTTCACGTAGCCCATCTTTCCGGCGATGGTGGCCGGGGTGTCGTAGCTCCACCAGTTGCTGCCGCACTTGGCGTAGGCGGTGCCCGCGATGGTGCCGGTGGAGGGGCAGCTGTTCTTGAGGATCTTGTAGTCCTCGATGCCCTGCTCGTAGGCGCCGGGCGCCGGGCCGGTGGCGGTGCCGCCGGGGGCGTCCTGGGTGACGCCGGTCCAGCCGCGTCCGTAGAAACCGATGCCGAGGTTCAGCTTGGTGGCCGGGATGCCCTTCGACTTGTACTTCTGGATGGCCGCGTCGCTGTTGAAGCCGGCGATCGGGATGCCGTTGTACGAGGTGAGCGGGGAGTGCGGGGCGGTCGGGCCCTTGGCGTCCCAGCCGCCGAAGAAGTCGTAGGTCATCACGTTGTACCAGTCGACGTACGGGGCGGCCGCGCCGTAGTCGGCGAGGTCCAGCTTGCCGCCGTTCGAGCCGTCGGCCGTGACGGCCGCGGTGACCAGGTTGTTCGCGCCGAACTTGGCGCGCAGGGCCGAGAGCAGGTTCTTCAGGGAGGCGGCGCCGCTGGTGTCGCAGGACAGCCCGCAGGCGTTCGGGTACTCCCAGTCGATGTCGATGCCGTCGAAGACGTCGGCCCAGCGCGGGTCCTCGACCAGGCTGTAGCAGGAGTCGGCGAATGCGGTGGGGTTGGCCGCGGCCTGGCCGAAGCCGCCGGACCAGGTCCAGCCGCCGAAGGACCACAGGACCTTGATGTTCGGGTACTTCTTCTTCAGCTCGCGCAGTTGGTTGAAGTTGCCCGCGACGGGCTGGTCCCAGGTGTCGGCGACGCCGGAGACGCTGCTGCCCGCGTCATAGGTCTTCTGGTAGTCGGCGTAGGCGTCGCCGATCTGGCACTTGCCGCCGGTCACGTTGCCGAAGGCGTAGTTGATGTGGGTCAGCTTGCTCGCCGAGCCCGAGGTGACGATGTTCTTCACGTGGTAGTTGCGCTGGTAGACGCCCCAGTTGGTGAAGTAGCCCAGCTGGACCTTGGAGCCCGGTCCGGGGCCGGGGCCCGGGTCCCCGCCCGTGGTGGTGACCGTCACGGTCCCCGAGGAGGGCCCGGTCTGGTCGATGGTGTCGCGGGCGGTGACGCTGTACCCGTACGTCGTGCCCTTGGTCAGGCCCGAGTCGGTGTAGCTGGTGCCCGTGAGGGTCGCGATCTTGGCGGAGCCGCGGTAGAGGTCGTAGTTCTTGACGCCCTTGTCGTCGGTGGCCGGGGTCCAGCTCAGGCTCACCGAGGTGTCGCCCACCGCGCCGGCCGTGGGGGTGCCGGGGGCGGAGGGCGGGGCGTCGGCCGGGGGCGTGGTGCCGCCGTCACAGGAGCCGCCGTTGATCTTGCAGCCGCCGGGTGCGCCCGCGCCCGCGCCGTTGAAGCCGAAACTGACGCTGGCGCCGGGGGCGAGGGTGCCGTTCCAGCCGACGTTCTTGCCGGTCCAGTGGGTGCCGGAGCTGGTGACGGTGGCGTCCCAGGCCGAGGTGACCGAGGTGCCGGACGGGTAGTCCCATTCGACGGTCCAGCTGCTCAGGGAGGTGGTGCCGGTGTTCTTCACCGTCCACTTGCCCTCGAAGCCCGTGCCCCAGTCGGAGACCTTGGCGTAGGTCGCCGTCGCGGAGGTCGCGGCCTGGGCCGTGCCCGCGAGGCCGACGAGCCCGGCGAGGGGAAGGGCGATGGCGGCCACGGTCGCGGCGAGTCTGCGCAGCAGCCGGTTGCGGGGTGGGGGTGCCGTTCGTGACGCGTGTGCTGTGCTCAAGGGTGCTCCTCCGAAGGTCCGCCGGAGTCGCTGGCGTCGACTCCCGGCATGGGGGTGGGACCTGCGCCGCCCGTGAGCACGCTTCGTCATGCACGCTCACCACAGTGTTGCGGTGAGATTAGAAAGGTCTGGACCAACCGTCAAGAGGTCCAGACCTCCGCTCCAGCTCCGCACAAGAATTCAGTGCGCGATGCCCAACTCCTGCGCCAGTACGGCGGCTTGGACGCGGCTGCGCAGCTCCAGCTTGCCCAGGAGCCGGCTCACGTGGGTCTTCACCGTGGCCTCGGCCATCTCCAACCGGGCCGCGATCTCCGCATTCGAGAGCCCCCCGCCCAGGCACCCGAGCACCTCCCGCTCCCGCCGCGTCAGCGACTCCAGGGCCGCCGCCGTCGCCGGCGGGACCGGCGGGCGAGCGGCCGTCGGAGCCGCGAACTCCGCGATCAGCCGCCGGGTGACCGCGGGCGAGATCAGGCCCTCCCCGCGCGCGATCGTCCGGACCGCCTCGATCAGGTCCCGGGCCTCCGCGTTCTTCAACAAGAACCCCGCCGCGCCCGCGCGCAGCGCCCCGAAGACGTACTCGTCCAGGTCGAAGGTGGTCAGTACGAGGACGTCCGCCAGCGCCTCGGCGACCACCTGGCGGGTGGCCGAGACCCCGTCGAGCCGGGGCATCTGCACGTCCATGAGCACCACGTCCGGCCGCAGCTCGCGGGCCAGGCGCACCGCCTCCAGACCGTCCGCCGCCTCGCCGGCCACCTCGATGTCGCCCGCGCTGCGCAGGATCAGCACCAGGCCCGCCCGCACCGCGCTCTGGTCCTCGGCCACCAACACCCGGATGGGTCGCCCCGTCATCGCT
This sequence comes from Streptomyces sp. NPDC051555, assembly GCF_044454405.1. Classification (NCBI taxonomy): domain Bacteria; kingdom Bacillati; phylum Actinomycetota; class Actinomycetes; order Kitasatosporales; family Streptomycetaceae; genus Streptomyces; species Streptomyces sp. NPDC051555. The sequence goes on from NZ_JBITDP010000009.1 coordinate 153,015, forward strand.
CCGTCGTCCTCTCCTCGGCGGGCAGGACCGCCCGCACCTGCCACATCGTGCCCGCCGCCCCGGCGGCGCCGCGGGCGCCCGCCGTGAAGCTGCCGCCCAGCAGCTCCGCCCGCTCCCGCATCCCGACCAGTCCGGCACCGGAACCGGGCGCGCGCGGCCCGGTCGGCCGGCCCGCGTGCGGCGAGTCCACGCCCACCCGCAGCAGGGTGTCGCGGCGGCTCACCCGGACCGTGACGGTGCCGGGGGAGGCGTGCTTGACCGCGTTCGTCAGGGACTCCTGGACGATCCGGTACGCCGCCAGCTCCACCGGCGCGGGCAGCCGCGCGTCCCCGTCCGCGGCGGGTGCCCGCTCGTCGTGCAGGACGAAGTCGAGGCCGCTCGCGGAGCCGTTCGTACGGGCCTGCTCGACCAGGGTCTCCAACGCGTCCAGGGAGGGCACCGCGACGGCCTCCGTCTCCGCCCCGGCAGCCCGCAGTAGTCCGATCAGCCGACGCATTTCGGCCAACCCCTGGACGCTGTTCTCCCGGATCACCCCGAGGGCCTCGCGGCTGGTCGCGGGGGAGTCGATGGAGAGCGCGGCGGTCGAGTGGATGGCGATCGCCGACAGGTGGTTGGCGACCATGTCGTGCAGCTCGCGGGCCATCCGCGCGCGCTCGGCGACCACCGCCTGGCTACGGTCCATCTCGGCCAGCAGCGCGGTCTGCTCGGCCCGCAGCCGCGCCGCCACCGCGGCCTCGCGGTGGTTGCGCAGGGTGGCCCCGGTGAGCGCGGGGGCGAAGCAGACCAGGCCCGTGACCGCGCCGATGAGCAGCGACTGCGGGGTGCGCAGCCAGGCCACGGCGGCGATCGTGACGACCACGGTGATCAGGCCGGTGCTGACCGGGAGGCGCCGGGCCATGGCCGGTTTGCCGTAGACCACGGCGGCGTACATCAGGTCCGTGAAGATCACCACGGTGGCCAGGGAGCCCACGGTGAACTGGTCGGCGACGACGCCGACGGTGCCGACGACGAGGGCCGTGCGGGGGTGCGAGCGGCGCACCAGCTCCAACGCGCCGAGGCACACCAGCGGCACCAGGGTGGCCCAGTGGGGCAGCAGGCGGGCGGTGGGGTTGGTGTGCACGCCGAGTGCCCAGAGCAGCACGCCCGCGGCCACGCCGATCACGCAGAGCAGCACGTCGTCGCGGTGCGGGCGGGGGATCTTCGGGGTCACGGTCCCATCCAACACGGTGTCCCGGGCTCCGGCCTCGGCTGCGGGTCGCGGGGTCACTACACCGAAGGATGCAGTCGCGGTTCGTCACCGACGACGACGCGCGGGGCCGCGGGGGCCGAGACGCTGAGGGAGAACGGAAGAAGCCTGAGAAGGACAGAGACGGACAGAGAAGGTCCGGGAAAGGAGGGGCTCCCGTGTTGGTCGCCCTGGTCATCGCCTGCGAAATCGGGTTCTGGGTCCTGCTGGCCGCCGGGCTGGCGCTGCGGTACGTGGCCAAAATGCCCCGGCTCGGTGCGGCGGTGCTGCTCTGCGAGCCGCTGCTGGAACTGGTGCTGCTGGTCGCCACCGTCGTGGACCTCGGGAGGGGCGGCGAGCCGTCCTGGAGCCACGGCCTGGCCGCCCTCTACATCGGGTACACGGTCGGATTCGGCCACTACACCGTGAAGTGGCTCGACGGCCATGCGGCCCACCGCTTCGGCGGCGGCCCGAAGCCGCCCGGCCCCGGGTACGGCAGGGCTCGCGCCCGGCACGAGTGGAAGCTCTGGCTCCGCACGCTCGTGGCGGCGGCCGTCGCCCTCGGGCTGCTCCAGCTCGGGGTCTGGTACGTGGGCGACGCGGCAGCGGCCGAGCCGCTGCGCGGCTGGCAGTCCGCCGCCCTGCGGGTGGCCGGGATCCACGGGCTGATCGCCGCGAGCTACACGGTCTTCCCGCGCAAGGGCCCGGCTGTCGATCCGGGTGCCGATCCGGCTGCCGGTTCGGGTGCCGGTTCGGCCGAGGCCGGGCGGGAACGCGCGCGAAACGGGCGTTAGCGGTCGCCGCCCGGGACCCACAGCACGTCCCCGACCTCCTTGTTGGCCGTCCGCGCCAGGATGAACAGGAGGTCGGAGAGCCGGTTGAGGTAGGTGGCGGTGAGCGGGTTCATCGACTCGCCGTGCGCCTCCAGGGCTGCCCAGGTGGAGCGTTCCGCGCGCCGGACCACCGTGCACGCCTGGTGCAGCAGGGCCGCGCCGGGGGTGCCGCCGGGCAGGATGAAGCTGCGCAGCTTCTCCAGCTCCTCGTTGAAGGAGTCGCAGTCCGCCTCCAGCTTGTCGACGTAGAACTGCTCCACCCGCAGCGGCGGGTACTCCGGGGCCTCCACCACCGGCGTGCACAGGTCCGCGCCCACGTCGAAGAGGTCGTTCTGCACCCGCACCAGCACCTTGACGACGCCCTCGGCGAGCGCCCCGAGCGCGATCGCCGTCCCGATGGCCGCGTTGGCCTCGTTGGCGTCGGCGTACGCGGAGATCCGCAGGTCGGTCTTGGCCGTCCGGCTCATGTCGCCGAGGGCGGTCGTGCCCTTGTCGCCGGTCCGGGTGTAGATGCGCGTGAGGTTCACCATGCGGTCAGCCTAGTGCCGGCCCCAGCACTGGTTCGGGTCAACTGCGCGCCCCCGCCGCAGTGCTGGGCCGTCCCGGTGTGATGTCCGTCATCTGAGACGTGACGCGTGTTACTTCCCGGTCATCGGACCCGTCCCGCCCGCTACTCTCCGCCGGAGAGGCTACGAGACCGGGCCGACACTGGGCCGTATGGAAGAACGTGGGGTGTGAAGTGGCTGGGAAGCTCGCCGTCATCGGTGCCGGACTCATGGGTTCGGGGATCGCGCAGGTCTCCGCACAGGCGGGCTGGGACGTCGTCCTGCGGGATGTGACGGACGCCGCGCTGACCCGCGGCACCGACGGGATCAAGGCCTCGTACGACCGGTTCGTCGCCAAGGGCAAGCTGAGCGCCGAGGACGCCGAGGCCGCGCTGGCGCGCATCACCACGAGCACCGACCTCGACGCGGTCGCCGACGCCGACATCGTCGTCGAGGCCGTCTTCGAGAAGCTCGAGGTCAAGCACGAGATCTTCCGCGCGCTCGACAAGCTCGTGCGCGAGGACGCGATCCTCGCCTCCAACACCTCCGCCATCCCGATCACGAAGATCGCGGCCGTGACGGAGCGTCCGGAGCGGGTCGTGGGCGCGCACTTCTTCTCGCCCGTCCCGATGATGCAGCTGTGCGAGCTGGTGCGCGGCTACAAGACGAGTGACGAGACCCTCGCCACCACGCGCGCCTTCGCCGAGTCCGTCGGCAAGACCTGCATCGTCGTCAACCGCGACGTCGCCGGCTTCGTGACGACGCGTCTGATCTCGGCGCTCGTCGTCGAGGCCGCGAAGCTGTACGAATCGGGCGTGGCCTCCGCCGAGGACATCGACATCGCCTGCAAGCTGGGCTTCGGCCACGCCATGGGCCCGCTGGCCACGGCCGACCTGACGGGCGTGGACATCCTGCTCCACGCCACCAGCAACATCTACACGGAGTCCCAGGACGAGAAGTTCGCGCCGCCGGAGCTGATGCGCCGGATGGTGGACGCGGGGGACATCGGCCGCAAGAGCGGGCAGGGCTTCTACAAGCACTGAGCACGACCGCTGCGTGGACTCCCGCCGAGGGGGTAGGCGCGCAGCACACGCAGTCAGGGGCGACACCGTTCGAATGCCCTCACCCGTCGGGGTGAATTAGGTATCGGTTCGCTCACGGTCGGCAACTTCCCTGCCCGCGCGGCAGTCAGTTGCAGTGAGAGTTGCCGACCACGGCCCCATCGGATCACACGAACGCCGCACTGCCGGGAGCACACATGTACATCAGGGGCGACCACGCCGAACTCGCTGTCGGGGGCCGCCTCGACGTGCGCAGCGCGGCGGACGCCCGTACGGCCTTCCACACCGCGCTCGACGACGGCGTCGGAGACCTCGTGCTCGATCTGACCGGTCTCGACTCCTGGGACGCGACCGGGCTGGGGGTCATCATGGGCGCCCACCGGCGGGCCGGGCGGACCGGACGGCGTCTGGTGCTGCGTGGAGTGCCGCCGCAGATGCAGCGGTTGCTGGTGGCGACCCGGTTGCACCGGATCCTCGCGATCGAGGGCGGGCTCGAAGCGGAATCGCTTCCGCGGGTGTGAGGTGGGGGGCCTGGGCCTGTGCTTGGGCCTGGGCCTGTGCCTCGCGGTGGGTGCGGGGTCCGGGGTGCGGGGTGTGCGGGTTCGGGGTGGGGCGCGGTCGGGGCGGGGACGGGCACGAGTGTCTCCTCGGCTCGCGGCTGCGGGGTGGTCGGAGAGGGGGCGCGGCGGGGACCGCTCGTCCTTGCGGGGACACTCCTGCCCGTCCCCGCCCCGACCGCTCGGGTTGTGGGGGCGCTTCTGTCCGTTCCGGCGCGGGGGGGAAGGGGACGAGCGGGGGCGAATCGTAACGGTCCGGTCGTGATGGCACCCCTGAGGTTCCGGGACGCGCGATCACGGTCTAGGGTTCGGGCGAAACCGGACCAGTAGCGGCAGCGGAGTGTGCGAAGGCCGGGCGGGACGACGGCGCACGACGCGATCGGGAGACTTGGTCATGGACCGCACTCAGGGGCAGCCCACTTCGGACGATGTCACCGCTCCGGTGGCCGGGCCCGCGCGGGTCGTGCGGCTCAGCGTCGGCGAGTACGTCCTCACCGTCAATCCCGTCGACGGGAGCGAGATCGAGGCGCGGCGGCCTGGTGCCGATGCGGACTCGGGGGCTCCGGCTCGTCGCGGCAAGGCCTCGCGGGAGGCCCTGGACGCCGCCGCACGGCCTCCCGTGCCGCCCGGGGCCCCGGCGGTCGCCCTGCCGTTGCTGGAGCGGGAGGAGGAGCGTGAGCGGCTCGCCCGGTTGCTCGGACGCGGGCGTTCCGTACGGCTCACCGGGCCCGCGGGATCGGGCCGCACCGCACTGCTCGACGCGGTCGCCGGCGACTGCGAGGACCTCGCCCCCGACGGGGTCGTCCGCCTCTGCGGGCACCGACAGAACCCCACCGAGCTGTTGTACACGCTCTATTCGACCGTCTACGCGCCCTCGGAGGACTTCCCCGAGCGCCCCACGCGCGCTGAACTCCTGCGCCACGTCGGCCAGATCGGCGCCGTCGTGCTGCTGGACGACCTCGACTTCGGCGGCAGCGCGCTGGAGGAACTCCTGCGCGCCACCCCCGAATGCGCCTGGCTGCTGGCCGCGACCCCGGACACCCCCGCCCCCTCGGACCGCTCCCACTTGGAGGAGGTCTTCCTCGGCGGGCTGGGCCGGGCCGCGTGCGTGGAGCTCCTCGAACTCGCCGTCGGGCGGCCGCTGACCGAGCTGGAGAGCGCCTGGGCGGGGGACCTGCGCTTCGCCTCCGAGGGGCTCGCGCTGCGCTTCGTCCAGGCGGGCGGGCTGCTGCGGCAGCGCGACGAGATGAACCGCAGCGGCGAGGACGGCGACGGGGAGGAACCGGGGGTCTTCGAGGAGCGCCCCCGCGACGCCGCGCTCGTCCCCTTGCCGACGCTCGCCGAGGGCGCCGCCCCGGCCGAGCTGCTGGTCTCGCGGATCAGCGAGTCGGCCCGGGCCGCCCTGCGGTTCGCCTGCGCGCTCGACGAGGAGATGCCACACCCCGCGCACCTGCCCGCCCTGGTGGGGGACACCCACGCGGACGCGGCGGTGGGGGAGCTGCTGTCGTGCGGGCTGCTGACGGCGGCGGGCAGCCGCTACCGGCTGGCCGCCGGGGTGGCCCGCCAGCTCGCCGAATCGGGCTTCGGCGCCTCCGGCGAGGCGCTGACCGCGGCCCGGCACTACGCCTGGTGGACCGGCCACGCCTCGGTGACGCCGCAGCGGGTGGCGGCCGAGGGCGACGCGGTGCTCGCGGCCCTGGCGGGCGCCGACGTGGTGGCGGCCGTCCTGCTGGCCCGCACGGCCGCGCCCGCCTTCGCCGCCTCCCTGCACTGGGGTGCCTGGGAGCGGGTGCTGCGGGCCGGGTCCGAAGCCGCCCGGACGGCGGGGGAGGTGGCCGAGCAGGCCTACTTCCACCACGAACTCGGCGTCCTCGCGCTGTGCGGCGGCCGGCTGGACCGGGCCCGCGCCGAGCTGGAGACCTCCAACGGGCTGCGCGGCGCCCTCGCCGACAAGCGCGGCACGGTGGCCGGCCGCAGGGCGCTGGCCCTGGTCACGGACCGGGAGAAGGCGGGCCCGGACGGCTCGCCCCCGCTGCGCCTGGAGGCCCCCGCTCCGTCGGGGTCCGAGGCGCAGACCCAGGCGTTTCCGCTGGTGCGCGTCGCGCCGGCGCCCGCGGTGCCCCCGGCGGCCTCCTTCGAGGAGACCTTCCCGCTGGACGCGAAGCCGCCGGCCGGGCCCATGACCGTACGCGTGCCGGTGACGCGGCCCGTGCGGGAAACGGGACCGCAGTGGCACCGCCGCCCCGCGGCCCTGGCGGCGGGCGGTGTCCTGGCGGTGCTGGCCCTGGGTACGGCGGTGAGCTTCGCGATCTCCTCCAGCGACGCCTCCGCCCCGCAGGCTCCGGGCACCTCGCCGGTCCCGTCGTCCGCGCCCGACGCCAGCGGGAACGATCCTGCACCCGCTCCCGCGGCCCCCGGCACCTCGTCGTCCGCGTCCGCCCCCACCACCGCCGCGCCGTCGTCCCCCGGAGCCTCGAACCCGGCGCCCGCCGGCTCGGCCTCGACCCCGGCGCCCGGGGGCGGCCCCTCGCGCCACCCGGTCACCAAGCCCCCGTCGACCCCGGCCTCGCCCCCGGCGTCGTCCCCGGCCGGGTCCACGCCCCCGGCGTCCCCGCCCGCCTCCCCCTCGGCCTCCACCTCGCCGACCGCCCCGGTCACCCCGACGACCACCACCACGACCCAGCTCTCCCCGCCCGCCACCACTCCCTGAGGCGGCCCGCGCGCACGCACGAGCGCCCCCTCCCGCTGTCGGCGGGAGGGGGCGCTCGGGTGCGAACCGGGGTGGAACGAGACCGGCGCGGGGCCGGATCAGGTCAAGATCAGAAGAGCCGCAGCTTGTCGTCCTCGATGCCGCGCATCGCGTTGTAGTCGAGGATCACGCACTCCATGCCGCGGTCCGTCGCCAGCACGCGCGCCTGCGGCTTGATCTCCTGGGCCGCGTAGACGCCGCGGACCGGCGCGAGGTGCGGGTCGCGGTTCAGCAGCTCCAGGTAGCGGGTCAGCTGCTCCACGCCGTCGATCTCGCCGCGCCGCTTGATCTCGACGGCCACCGTCGCGCCCGAGGCGTCGCGGCAGAGGATGTCCACCGGCCCGATCGCCGTCATGTACTCGCGGCGGATCAGCGTGAAGCCCTCGCCGAGGGTGTCGATCCGGTCCGCCAGGAGTTCCTGGAGGTGGGCCTCGACACCGTCCTTGATCAGGCCCGGGTCCACGCCCAGCTCGTGGGAGGAGTCGTGGATGACTTCCTCCATCGTGATGATGAGCTTCTCGCCCGCCTTGTTGACGACGGTCCAGACACCCGCGTCGTCCCCGGTCCCCTCCTTGAGGGTGCAGGGCGGGGACATCCAGTTGAGCGGTTTGTACGCCCGGTCGTCCGCGTGGATCGAGACACTGCCGTCGGCCTTCACGAGGATCAGACGGGGTGCCGAGGGCAGATGGGCGGTGAGCCGGCCCGCGTAATCGACGGAGCAGCGGGCAATGACGAGACGCATGGTCGGCAACGCTACTCGACCGACCGGCCTCCACGCGATTCGCCCCCGAAAGCCCCGTTCGCCGATGGCGCGTTGTATGCGCATTCTCCTGGTGCGGTACCCACCGGGCGCCTACCGTGGTGAGCGGGAGGTCGTCGTGCGTGCACGCTGCGTCGCGGTTTCCCTTCCCTGCCCGTAAGACTCCGGTCACCAAACGGCCGGGGTCGCGAGAGGAGAACCCATGTCGCTCGACGTCTCACCGGCCCTACTTGAACAGGCCGAGCGAGGCGAGGTCGACGAAGCCGCTTTCGTCGACTGCGTCCGGACCTCCCTGCCTTTCGCGTGGGAGATGATCAGCTCGTTGGTGGCCCAACTGAAGGTTGATGGCGGCGAGTTCGCCGACAACCAGACGCCGCCGCCCAACGAGCAGGCGCGCGGCCAGCTGCTGCGCGCACTCGCGAGTGATGCGATACGAGGTGCGCTGCAGCGGCACTTCGGAGTGCGCCTCGCGTTCCAGAACTGCCACCGTGTGGCGGTGTTCCCGCTGGACTCCTCGTCGGACGACCGGCTGGCCAAGTTCACGTCCATCAGGGGCCAGCTGCTCAACCAGTCGCCGGAACTGCGGGACTGCTAGTGACGTGAGCCTTCGCTGCCGCTCCGTATCGCGGGAGGTGCGACTGATACCGGAGCGGCAGCCACAGTCCGGGCGGCCCGGGCCGGCCCGCCGCGCGGCGGGACGGTGCGGTGGGCCGGTGCGGCGGTGCGGCGCGCGGGTCAGCCCAGCAGGGGCAGGACCTCGAAGCCCAGACGACGCACGTTCTCCTCGGTGCCCGCGAGATCGCCGCAGCCCTCCGTCATCAGGGCGAAGCGGGTGATGCCGGTGCGTTCGGAGGTGGCCGCCAGCCGGTCCGCCGCCAGCTCGGGCGTGCCCACGGGGTGCAGCTCGCACAGCAGCTCCGTGTACGCGACCGGGTCCCGCATCGCGCGGACCCGACCGTCCACCGTCACATGCGCGTCCAACCCCTGCTTCAACCACCCGGGCATCGCCTTGAGCAGGGCCTCGCGCGCGTCCGTCGTGCGGTCCGCGAGCTGGCAGACCCCGGCGGAGACGTGCCCCGCGGCCAGCACCCGCTCGCGCGGGTGTCCGGCGGCGAGCGCCGCCTCCCGCCACAGCGCCACCATCCCCGCCTTGTCCTCGTCCCCGCTGTGCATGCCGAGCAGCATCGGCAGCAGCCGCTCCGCGGCGAGGCGCACCGACGCGGGCGAGGTGCAGGCGACGATCACTTCCGGCCCGCCGCCGTCCTCGTCCGCGTCCAGGGATTCCGACGGGCGCGGTACGACGGCCACCTCGCGGAAGCCGTACCGCTCCCCGGGAGCCGGGGGCACGCCCACGCTCGGCTCGGTCAGCCACCGCCGCAGCAGGTCCAGGGCCGCCGGGAAGCCGTGCTCGTACGCTTCCAGGCCGCCGCCGAACACCTCCAGGTCCACCCACGGCCCGCCCCGACCCACCCCGAGGGTGAACCTGCCGCCCGAGGTGAGGTGCAGGAGGGCGGCCTGCTCCCCGAGCGCCACCGGATGTGCGTTCGGCAGCACGCTCACCGCCGTCCCCACCCGCAGCCGCCGGGTCCGCCCCAGCAGCAGGGCCGCCAGGGTCACGGCCGAGGGGCACACTCCGTACGGAACGAAGTGGTGCTCGGCCAGCCAGACCGAGTCCAGCCCCGCCTCCTCGGCCACCTCCGCGGTCCGCACCGCCCTGTGCAGGGCCTCGCCCGACCCCTGGCCGGGGAACTGGGCCCCCAGTACAAAAGCTCCTACGCGCATCGCCTTCTCCTCCTCGCGGCTGACGCGGCCTCCCCAGGTGGACCGGCTCAGTGAGACACCGTCTGTTGGCAACAACGTCTGACACGTGCCAAAGGCACGGCCTGACAGGAAAGTTATTGGGATTGTCGGGGAATCGTCTTCGGCCACCCTGCGGGTACCCCGGGCCGCTGCGCGTAGTCTGGAGAAAAGTCCTGTCCGCCCGCCGATCCGTGAGGTATACGTGTCACCGCGCCACAACCGCCCCCGAGGCGGCGAGAACCCGGCCGAGCGGCCGGACGCGGACTCGGGCCGAGGCCCGGTACCGCAGCGGTTCGGCCTGGAGCGCACGGAGGAGTACCAGGGCGAGGAGTGGAACGTCCGGCACGTCGCCGGCGCGAGCGCCATGGGCAAGCGCTACCGCTGCCCCGGCTGCGACCAGGAGATCCCCTCGGGCACCCCGCACCTGGTCGCCTGGCCCGAGTACGGCGGCGTGGACGACCGCAGGCACTGGCACAAGGCCTGCTGGAACGCGAAGGACCGCCGCACCTCACGGGTGCAGCGGTCCCGTAACGCTCCCAAGTACTGACCCGAGTACCGACCCGGGCCGGCCGGGCCCACGGGTCACACGTCGCGGCGCCGGACCGCCAGGTACGAGGCGCTCACGGTGGCGCCGGTCACCAGGACGAGCAGGGCCAGCTGGAGCACCTTGCTCGGCAGGTCGGTGCCGTTCGCCCCGTCCGGCATGCCGAAGAGCTGCATCATGGCGACCAGGGCGTTGTAGTCGAGGACCAGCCGTCCCAGGCCCGCCGAGGCCGACCAGATGCTGAGCATCCCCCCTATCACCGGCGGTAGCGTCACCACGCCGATCATCACCGCGATCGCCCCGGCCGAGTGCCGCACCAGCGTGCCGACGGCGAGCGAGAGCACCCCGAGCAGGGTCACGTACAGGCTCACCAGCAGCCCCGAGAGCCAGGCGGAGGCGTTGTCGTGCGGACCGGAGGCGGGACCGCCGTGCACCATGGCCGTCGTGATCCCGACCAGGAAGATCGAGCCGGCCAGGATGACGAAGGCGACCGCGCTGAAGACGAGGTACTTCGCGGTGAGCACCCGGTGCCGGTCGGGCGCGGCGGCGAAGGTGGTCCGGGCCAGCCCGGTGCCGTACTCGGAGGTGATCGTCAGCACCCCGAGCACGATCACCGAGAGCTGTCCGACCAGCAGGCCGAACAGCGCGGGCGCGATGTACGGCATGTTCTTGTAGTTCTCGTCGGAGGTCTGTGACACGAAGGCCAGCCCGACGCCGACGACGGTCACGACCAGGGAGCCGAGCGTCCACATCGTGGAGCGGACCGAGACCATCTTGGTCCACTCCGAGGCCACCGCGTGGCCGAGGTGCGGGCGAGGCGTGGGCAGCGGGGCGGTGTTGCCCGCCGGGCCCGGCCGCGGTGCCCGCTGCTGCGTGCTGGTCGGCGGGGTCATCGGGAGTCCTCGGGGTTGTTCGGCACGGTCCGGGCGAGATCGGCGGGGCTGCTCGGCATCAGGAAGGACGCGGTGGCCCGGGCGGGCCCGGCCGTGGAGGCTCCGGGCGCGGGATCCGGCGCCGCGGGCCCGGTGCGCGCGGGCGCGCCCTCGGCTCCGGGGGCCGCGGGCGCGTACCAACCGTCGTGGGGGACGACCGGCGCGGCCTCCTCCTCCCAGGCGGGCACGCTCAGCGGCTCCGGTTCGAAGAGCTCGGCCCGCGGGTCGTCGGTGGAGGTGTACTCGACCGCGGCGTGGGTCATCCGCATGTAGGCCTCCTCCAGCGAGGCCTTGTGCGGCGACAGTTCCCACAGCCGTACGCCGCCCCCGTGCGCGAGGTCGGAGATGCGCGGCAGCTCCAGCCCGGCCACCCGCAGGGCGCCGTCCGGCTCCTGGAGGACCCGTCCGCCCGCCCCGGTGAGGATCTCGGAGAGGGCGCCCCGGTCGCCGGGGGCGTCGTCCGCGGTGCGGACCCGAGCGAATCCGGCCGAATTGTGCGTGATGAACTCCTGCACGCCCATGTCGGCCAGCAGCCGCCCGCGCCCGATCACGATCAGGTGGTCGGCGGTCAGGGCCATCTCGCTCATCAGGTGCGAGGAGACGAAGACGGTCCGGCCCTCGGCGGCCAGTTGTCGCATGAGGTTGCGGACCCAGAGGATCCCCTCGGGGTCGAGGCCGTTGACCGGCTCGTCGAAGAGCAGCACCTGCGGGTCGCCGAGCAGGGCCGCCGCGATCCCGAGCCGCTGGCCCATGCCGAGCGAGAAGCCCTTGGTGCGCTGGCGGGCCACGTCCTGGAGGCCGACCACCTGGAGCACCTCGTCCACCCGCTTCTCCGGGATCCCGGAGAGCTGGGCGAGGGCCAGCAGGTGGACCCGGGCCCGGCGGCCGCCGTGGACCGCCTTGGCGTCGAGCAGGGCCCCGACGTTGCGCTGTGCGTTCGCCAGCTCGCGGAAAGGAGCGCCGTTGATCGTGACGTGCCCGGCGGTGGGCCGGTCCAGGCCGAGGATCATGCGCATGGTGGTCGACTTCCCGGACCCGTTGGGCCCCAGGAAACCGGTCACGTGACCAGGCCTGACCTGGAAGGAGAGCTGGTCGACCGCGGTCTTGGCGCCGAAGCGCTTGGTCAGGCCGACTGCCTCGATCATTCCGTGTCCCTTGCCTGGCCGGCGGGATTCGCCCGCGTAAGGCTTAAGAGGATATCGAGCCTCGTACGGTTCCACCCCCGGCCGATCCCTGAGGTACCCCTGAGATGCGACCCGGGGCCGCCCCTGAGTAAGGGGCGGCCCCGGATCGTGGATCAGGTCGTGGATCGGGCCGCGGATCGGGCTGTGGATCAGGCTGTGGATCAGGCGTCGCGGTGCTTGAGGACGAAGTACCCGCCGAGCACGACGGCCAGCACCCACAGCGCCATGATGCCGAAACCGCCCCAGGGGCCGTACGGCGCCGCAGCGCTGTCCATACCACCCGGCACCACCTGCATGACCTTGGAGCCGGCCTGGTCCGGGAAGTACTGCGCGACCTTGCGGGTCGCGCTGACCGCGCCGAGGATCGGCGAGACCAGGAAGAAGAACGGCATCAGGATGCCGAGCGAGAGCATCGAGCTGCGCAGGATGGTCGCCACGCCCATCGAGAACAGTGCGGTCAGCGTCATGTAGAGGCCGGCGCCGATGACCGCGCGCAGGACGCCCGCCTCGCCGATGCCGATGCTGTGGCTGCCCAGGATGGCCTGACCGAGGAAGAAGGACAGGAAGCTCGTCGCCAGCCCCACGATCAGGGCGAGCCCGGTGGCGGCGGTGAGCTTGGCGAGCAGGAAGTTCGCCCGGCCCGGCACGGCGGCCAGCGAGGTGCGGATCATGCCCGTGCTGTACTCGCTGCCGACCACCAGGACGCCGAAGACGATCATGGCGAGCTGGCCGAGGGTCATCCCGGCGAAGCTGGCCACCGTCGGGTCGAAGGTGAGCTGCTGGGCCTGGTCCATGTCCTTGAACGTCGCGTTGAAGACCGCGCACAGGCCGGCGCTGACGCCGACGGTGACGACCAGCGCGGCGATCAGGGTCCAGATGGTGGAGGAGACCGTGCGGATCTTGGTCCACTCGGACTGGAGGACGGCGGGGAAGGAGGCCATGGTCACTTGCCGCCCTTGCGCTGCGCGTCGAAACCGGCGCCCCAGGCGGGGACGTCGGCGGGTCGGGCCGGGTTGTCGCCGGGGAGCCCGGGTCCGCCGGGTCCGTCGGGGCCGCCGGGCGCTCCGGGGCCCGCGTGGTGCCCGGGACCGATGGGGTGTCCGGGGGTGCCGGAGGAGTGGGCGTGGTACTCGACCGAGTCGGCCGTCATGCGCATGAAGGCTTCTTCCAAGGAGGCCCGTTGCGGGCTGAGTTCGTGCAGCACGATCTGGTGCTGGGCGGCGAGCTCGCCGAGCTGTTCGGAACCGGCCCCGTCGATCTCCAGCGAGCCGGTGCCCGGGACGTCGATCGCCAGGATGCCCGCCCCGTGCAACACGTCCTTGAGCCGCTCCTGTTGCGGGGAGCGCAGGCGCACGAAACTGCGCGAGTTCTGCTGGATGAAATCGGCCATCGAGGTGTCGGCGAGCAGCCTGCCCTGGCCGATCACGATCAAATGGTCTGCGGTCAGCGCCATTTCGCTCATCAGGTGGGAGGAAACGAAGATCGTCCTTCCCTCCGAGGCCAGGCCCTTCATGAGATTGCGGATCCAGAGAATTCCTTCGGGATCCAGACCATTGACGGGTTCGTCGAACATCAGGATTTCCGGATCACCGAGCAGCGCGGAGGCGATTCCCAGCCGCTGGCCCATGCCGAGCGAAAATCCTTTGGACTTCTTCTTCGCGACGGAGGTCAACCCGACCAGGTCGAGCACCTCGGAGACCCGGCTCGTCGGGATCCGGTTCGACTGTGCGAGGCACAAGAGGTTGTTGTAGGCGCTGCGTCCGCCGTTCATCGCTTTCGCGTCCAGCAGCGCGCCGATGTATTTCAGCGGTTCCGGCAGGTCCCGGTAGTGCTTGCCGTCGATCCTGACCGAGCCGCTGGTCGGGTTGTCGAGGTCGAGCATCATGCGCATGGTCGTGGACTTGCCCGCCCCGTTGGGGCCGAGGAAGCCGGTCACCACCCCCGGTCTGACCTGGAAGCTGAGGTTGTCCACGGCGGTCTTCGCGCCGAATCGTTTGGTAAGGCCCTCAAGCTCGATCATGCGGCCACGCTAGAACGCCGTAGGGCCTTGCGCCACCTCAAAAGGTGCCACAAGGCCCTGGAACGCGGCATTTCGCTACCAGCGAGTAGCATCCGTCAGGTTCAGCCGATCGGCCTCACCCGGCGCACGCGATGCCGGCGGAGTGCGTCAGCGGCTCTGCTGGGCCGGAACGCCACGGGTGACCGGCTCGTCGTCGATCGGGGAAGCGGCCGCGGCCACCGCCGCACCGGTCAGCGTCGCGAGCATCTCGCGGACGTTGGTCAGCTGCGCGTTGATGGAGTCGCGGCGGTTGGTGAGCGCCGCCAGCTCGCGCTCGGACTCGCTGCGGATGCGGTCCGCCTTGGCGTTGGCGTCGGCGACGATGTCCTCGGCCTGGCGCTGCGCGGTCTCGACGGTCTGCCGGGCGCGGCGCTCGGCGTCCGTGCGGAGCTTCTCGGCCTCCAGGCGCAGCTGCTCCGCCCGGTGCTCGATCTCGGCGAGGCGCTTCTCGGCCTTGGCCTGGCGGCCCGCCAGGTCGCGCTCGGACTGCTCGCGGCGCTTGGCCAGGTTGGTCTCGAAGTCCGCGGCGGCCTGGGCGGCCTTGGCGCGGGTCTCCTCGAAGAGCGCGTCGGCCTCCTCGCGCTTGGAGGCGGCGTCCTTCTGTGCCTCGGAACGCAGGGTGGCCGAGTCGCCCTTGGCCTTCTCGACGATGCGGACGCCCTCGTCCTCCGCCTTCGACTTGCGGTCGGCCGCGAACGATTCGGCGTCGTTGCGCACCTGCTGGGCCGCCGACTCGGCCAGCTCGCGGTGCTGCTCGGACGCGCGGCGGGCCTCCTCGCGCAGGTCCTTCGCCTCCTCCTCGGCGAGCCGCAGGATCTTCTCGACCCGGGCGCCGAGACCGGCGTACGACGGCTCGGCGTCGTTGACCTGGGCCTGGGCGTTCTGCGTTTCGAGGTGTAGTTCCTCGATCCGCTTCTCCAGGGAGTTGATGCGGGACAGGGCGCTGTCACGGTCGGCGACGATCTTGGTAATGCGGTCGTCCACCTGACCGCGGTCGTAACCACGCCGCACGAGCTCGAAGCCGAAGGGTGAGGAAGTGTCGCTCATGAGGTTCCTGTCGAATGAGACCGATGAGGTGCTACGTGAGGTGTTAAGGGGAATCCTAGGCGCCGGAGCGGCGTGTCATCGAGTCAATCCAGGTTTGATCTGGACAATGACACCCCTTTTGAGTGGCAAGGCGACGGAATGCTTGTCACTCGTACGCCTGAACCCCCATCAGGGGCACACAATTTGTGCGCCGACTAGCCCTCTGACGTCTTCCCACCCGAACGAGTGGAACCGGCCGACGCTCCCGCCTTCACTCCGCCCGAGCCCTGACCACCGACCGCGGGCTTTGCGCCACCCGAAGGCGCCTCGAATGATTCCAACGCCTCAAGCACGTCCTGGACACGGGAGATCTCGGCCTGAATGTCCTCGCGCCTGCGCACCAGGACCTCCAGCTCACGCCGCCCCTCGTCGACCAGTTGCCCGGCCTCCGCCTGCGCCGCCGACCGGATCCCCTCGGCCTCCCTCACCAGTTCGGCCTTCTTCTGCTCCGCCTCCTTGAGCAACTGCTCGGCCTTGCGGACGGCCGCGATCCGGACCTTGCCCGCCTCGCTGCTCGCGTCCGACACCAGCGCCTTGGCCTTCGCGTCGGCCTCCTGGCTCTGCTCGGTCGCCGCCTTCACCAGCTTGTCCACGCGCTCACCGGCCGACCGCATCTGCTCGGACGACTCCCGGCGGGCGCGCTCGTGCAGCTCCTCGACCTCGGCCTCGACCCGGCCGCGCAGCTCCTCCGCGCGTTCCCTTATGGCCGACGCGTCCGTGCGCGCGCCGACCAGCAGCTCGTCCGCGTCCGTACGGGCCTTCTCCACCGTCGAGTTGCCCTCGACGGTCGCCTCCGAGGTGATCCGCGCGGCCTCCTTGCGGGCCGCGTCGACCATCGCGTCGGCCTGCTCCTCGGCCTGCGTGGTGGCCGCCAGGGCCGCCGCCTGCGCGTCGGACGCGAGCTTGTCCGCCTCCGCCGACGCCTCGGTGATGAGCCGGTCCACCTGCTCCGCGGCCTCGCTGCGGCGCTTGTTGGCCGCCTGCCGGGCCTCGTCCAGCAGCCGCTCCGACTCGGTACGGGCCTGCGTGCGCACGCGCTCCGCCTCCGCGGCCGCCTCCGCCTTGACCCGCTCCGCGCCGTCCCGGGTCCGGGTCGCGTGCTCCTGCGCCGAAGCCAGCGACTCGGACGCCTCGGCGCGCAGCCGCTCCGCCTCCGTCGCGGCCTCGCCGACCGTCCGCTCGTTGTCCTTGCGGGTCAGCTCCGTGAGGCGGGCCGCCTCCGAGGAGGCCTCGCCGATGAGCCGGTCCGCCTGCTCGGCCGCCTCGGACCGCAGCCGGCCCGCCTCGGCGCGCGCCTCGTCCAGGGTCTGCTCGGACTCCCGCTCCGCCGCGGCCAAGGTCTCCGCCGCGGCGAGCGTGACCCGCTCCGCCTCGGCCGTGGCCTCGCCGATGATCCGGCCGCCCTGCGCGCGGGCGTCGTCCAGGGTCGCGGCCGCCTCGGCACGCAGCCGCTCCGCGTCCG
>NZ_JBITDP010000009.1:169904-312233 GCF_044454405.1 Streptomyces sp. NPDC051555
GCTTCCGCGGTGGCTTCGCCGATGAGGTGGTCGGCCTGTTCGGCGGCTTCGGTGCGCAGTCGTCCGGCTTCGGTGCGGGCCTCGTCGAGGGTGTTGGCGGCTTCGGCGCGGGTGGCGTCCGCCGCGGCGATCGCCCCGGTGGTGAGCCGTTCGGCCTCGGCCGCGGCCTCGCCCACCGTGCGCTCGTTGGCCGCTCGGGTCTCCTCCGCGAGCCGCTCCGCTTCCGCGGTGGCTTCGCCGATGAGGTGGTCGGCCTGTTCGGCGGCTTCGGTGCGCAGTCGTCCGGCTTCGGTGCGGGCCTCGTCGAGGGTGTTCGCGGCTTCGGCGCGGGTGGCGTCCGCCGCGGCGATCGCCGCGGCGGTGAGCCGTTCGGCCTCGGCCGCGGCCTCGCCCACGGTCAGGGCGTTCGCGGCCAGGGTCTGCTCCGTGTGGGCCTCGGCCCGCTCCGTCGCCTCGGCGACGATCCGGACACCCTCGGCGCGGGAGGTCTCCAGGGACTCCGCCGCCTCCCCGCGGATGCGGTTGGCGTCCTCACGGGCGTCGGCGCGGGTCCGCGAGGCGTCCCGCTCGGACGCGGCCAGCGCGTCCGTGGCCTCGGTGCGCACCCGCTGCGCGTAGTCGGCGGTGTCCGTGCGCAGCTGCTCGGCCTCGGCGATCGCGTCCCCGACGGTCCGCTCGGCCAGTGCCTTCGCCGCGTCGGTCTCCAGCCGGGCCTCGCTGCGGATCCGGTTCGCGTCCTCGGTGGCCCGCTCCCGCTCGGCGTACGCGTCGCCGCGGACCCGGTCCGCCTCCTCCTGTGCCTCGGTCTTCGTGCGCTCCGCGGCGTGGTCCGCCGCGCTGCGCAGCCCGGCGACCTCCTCCTCGGCCTGCTCGTGCAGGCCGGCGACGGCGTCGCGGACCTGCTGGGCGGTCGCCTCGGCGGCCGACACCACCTCGGACGCGCGCCGCTCGGCCTCCTCGGTCAGCCAGACCGCCTCGGCGGTGGCCTCCTCCGAGCGCTTGCGGGCCTGCGCCAGCAGTTCCTCGCTCTGCTCGCGGGCCTGCGCCCGCTCGCTCTCCGCGTCGGTACGGGCCGAGGTCAGGGTCTCCTCGGCCTCCCGGCGACGCCGGGCGGCCTCCTCCTGCGCGGCGGCCAGCGCCTCCGCGGCCTCCGCGGCGACCCGCTCGGCCGCCGCCTTCGCCTCGGCGCGCAGCCGGTTCGCGGTCTCCTGGGCCTCGGTGCGCAGTCGCTCGGCCTCGGTCTGCGCTTCCGTGCGCAGCCGGATCCCGGTCTGCTCCGCCTCGGCCCGGGTCTGCCCGGCCTCCTCGGCGGCGTCCGTGCGCAGGCCGGTGGCCTCCGCCTCCGCCTGCGCCTGGAGGGTGCGGATCCGCTCCGCCGCCTCGGCGCGCAGCCGGTCGCTCTCCTCGGTGGTCTCCCGGCGGATGCCCTCGGCCGCCGCACGGGCGTCCTTCAGCGTCTGCTCGGCGCCCGCGAGTCGGCTCTCGGCCTCCTGCTGGAGGCGCACCAACTCGGCGTCCGCCTCGGTGCGCTGCCCCGCCAGGGCCCGGTCGGTCTCCTCGCGGCGCGCGGCCACGGCCGCCTCGGCCTCGGCGTGCAGCGCCTCGGCCTGCTCCTGGGCCTCGGCGCGCAGCCGGTCGGCCTCGGCGCGGGTGCGCTCCAGGGTCTCCTCGGCCTGCCGGCGCAAGGTGGTGGCGCGCTCGACGGCCTCGGCGCGCACCCGCTCGCTCTCGGCGGTCGCCCCGCCGCGCAGCTCGTCCGCGTCCGCCTTGGACTTGCCGAGCAGCTCCTCGGCGGTCCGGGCCGCCTCCTCGATCTGCTGGACGGCCTCGCGGCGGGCCTCGCCGCGGATCCGCTCGCCCTCGGCGACGGCCTCGGCGCGCAGCTGCTCGGCCTCGCCGCGCAGCCGCCGGGCGTCCGCCTGGAGCTCGACCGTGCGGGCGCGGTACTCCTCGGTGTCGTCCTTCGCCGCGCCCTTGAGCTCGTCGGCGGTGGCCGCGGCCTGGGCGCGCAGCCGCTCGGCCTCCGCCTCCGCCTCGCCGCGGATCCGTTCCGCCTCCTCGGAGGCGGCCCGGGTGGTCGCGCGGGCGTCCTCGGACGCCTTGTCGAGCACGTCCTCGGCGGCGCGCGCCGCCTTCGCGAGCTGGGCCGCGGTGTCCTCGGCGGCCGCGGTACGGGCCTTGTCGCCGGCCTCGGCGGTCACCCGGTCGACCTCGCCGCGGGCATCGGCGAGCAGCTGCTCGGCCTCGGCCTTGAGGGCCTCGGCCTCCTTGGTGGCCTCGCCGACGAGCCGGGCGACCTGCTCCTTGGCGGTGCGGGTGCGCTGTTCGTTGACGGACTCCACCGACGCCAGCTGGCGGGAGGCGCTCTCCTTGGCGTCGCTCAGTACCCGCTCCGCCTCGGAGCGGGCCTCGCGCAGCGCGCCGTCGGCCTCCTGCACCCGCTGCTCGGCCACCCGGCCGAGGTCCATGGTCTGCTGCCGGGTCTGCTCGGCCTCGGCGGACGTACTGGTGCGCAGCCGCTCGGCGTGCTCGGTCGCCTCCTGGGCCTGCGCCGAAGCGGCGGTCAGCAGCCGCTCGGCCTCCTTGCGGGCCCGCAGCAGGGTGGACTCGGCCTCGGCGCGGGAGGCCTCCGCGTCGGCGGTGAGCCGGCGGCGGGCCTCCTCGGCGAGCCGGGCGGCCTCGGTCCGGGCCGCGTTCAGCGACTGCTCGGCCTCGGCGCGGGACTCCTCCATGAGCCGGCGGGCCTGGGCCTCCGTACGGGCGCGCAGCTGCTCGGCCCAGGCCACGTTCTCGTTGACGTGGGCCTCGACGGTCTGGCGGCGCTCGTTCAGTTCCTGGTCCAGGCGCTGGCGCCGGTTGACGGCCTCGCCGTGGAGCTCGGCCTGCAGGCGCGCCTGGTGCTCGGCGTGCTCCTGGAGGATGCGCTGGGTCTGGGCCCGGGCATCGCGCAGTTCGCGCTCGGCGTCCGACCGCATCTGATCGGCCTGGATCTGGGCATTGCGGAGCAGCTGCTCCGCCTGGTAGCCCATGTCCGCACCGTCGTAGGCGGGGCGGGACGCGAGACTGCGGCGCACCTCATGGAGCTTGGCGCGCAGCACCTCGACCTGGTACCCCAGGTCCTCGGCGTGCTGGACGGCCTTCCCGCGTTCTTTCTTCAGCCGCTCCATCTCGGCCTCGAACCGCGAGAGATGGTCGGCCTCGGCCTGATGGCTCTCCTGGCTTTCGTAGCCCCGCACAGCGCGGTCCCATCCGTCCCCTGGTCGCAAGCTCACTCCCAAATGAGCATCGTCCGCCCGCTGAACGACGCCCCCGGGGGAATGGTGTCAGATGGCGGGCCGAGACCCGCAGGCCCCGACCCCTCTGCGCACCGAACCCCGGCCGAGCCACCCTCACTCTACCGGCCGGGGAATCGGGCGGTCAGTGCTCAGGGTTGGCGGTGACCAGTTCCGTGAGGACACCGTGGCAGTCCTTGGGGTGCAGGAAGGTGATCCGGGAGTCCATCGAGCCCCTGCGCGGCTCGTCGTACAGGACGCGGACGCCCTTGCCGCGGATGGCCTCGGAGTCGCCGTCGACGTCCTCGGTGCCGAAGGCGATGTGGTGCACCCCCTCACCGTTCTTGGCCAGCCACTTGCCGACCGCGGAGTCCTCGCGGGTGGGTTCCAGGAGCTGGATGTAGGAGGCGCCGCCGTCGGAGGTCCCGTTGATCTTCAGCATGGCCTCGCGGACGCCCTGCTCCTCGTTGACCTCGGAGTGGAACACCTCGAAGCCGTACGTGGCACGGTAGAACTCGACGGTCTTGTCCAGGTCGAAGCAGGCGATCCCGATGTGGTCGATTCTTGTCAGCATGGGACCAGTGCACTCTGGAGGAGGGCGGTCACGCAACGTGCCAGCGATCACACCTGCGCCCCGGTGACGGCGCGGGTACCGCTCAGTACATTCGGGTAAACCCTCGTTCACTCCTCTCATCCAAGGGGCTGTGCCTCATGTCCGGAACGAACAACACCACTTCAGTGATCGTCGCCGGGGCCCGCACGCCCATGGGGCGACTGCTCGGCTCGCTGAAGTCCTTCTCGGGTGCCGACCTCGGCGGTTTCGCCATCAAGTCCGCGCTGGACCGGGCCGGGATCACCGGTGACCAGGTGCAGTACGTGATCATGGGTCAGGTGCTCCAGGCGGGCGCCGGCCAGATCCCCGCCCGCCAGGCGGCGGTCAAGGGCGGCATCCCCATGAACGTTCCCGCGCTCACCATCAACAAGGTGTGTCTGTCAGGTCTGGACGCCATCGCGCTCGCCGACCAGCTCATCCGCGCCGGAGAGTTCGACATCGTGGTCGCGGGCGGCCAGGAGTCGATGACCAACGCCCCGCACCTGCTGCCCAAGTCGCGCGAGGGCTACAAGTACGGCGCCATCGAGATGCTCGACGCGATGGCCTACGACGGCCTCACCGACGCCTTCGAGAACATCGCGATGGGCGAGTCCACGGAGAAGCACAACACCCGGCTGGGCATCGAGCGCGCCCCGCAGGACGCCTTCGCGGCCACCTCCCACCAGCGCGCCGCCGCCGCGCAGAAGAACGGCGTCTTCGCCGCCGAGATCACCCCGGTGGAGATCCCGCAGCGCAAGGGCGACCCGGTCGTCTTCGCCGAGGACGAGGGCATCCGCGCCGAGACCACGGTCGAGTCCCTGGGCCGGCTGCGCCCGGCCTTCGCGAAGGACGGCACGATCACCGCCGGTACCTCGTCCCAGATCAGCGACGGCGCGGCCGCCGTGGTCGTGATGAGCCGGGCGAAGGCCGAGGAGCTGGGCCTGGAGTGGATCGCCGAGATCGGCGCCCACGGCAATGTGGCGGGTCCCGACAACTCGCTCCAGTCGCAGCCCTCGAACGCGATCCTGCACGCCCTGAAGAAGGACGGGCTGGAGGTCGCCGACCTGGACCTGATCGAGATCAACGAGGCTTTCGCGGCCGTCGCGGTCCAGTCAATGAAGGACCTCGGCGTCGACCCGGAAAGGGTGAACGTCAACGGCGGCGCGATCGCCCTGGGCCACCCGATCGGCATGTCCGGCGCCCGCGTGGTGCTCCACCTGGCGCTGGAGCTGCAGCGGCGCGGCGGCGGGGTCGGCGCGGCCGCCCTGTGCGGCGGCGGCGGTCAGGGCGACGCGCTGATCGTGCGCGTGCCGGCTCCCGGTTCCGACTCGAAGGCGTAAGGGCTGATCGCATGACGACGGTGGACGTTCCCTCGCTCGTGGCCCAGGCCCGGGAGGGCAGGCCGCGGGCCGTGGCCCGGCTGATCTCGTTGGTCGAGGGGGCGTCCCCGCAGCTGCGCGAGGTGATGGCGGCCCTGGCCCCGCTGACCGGCGGGGCGTACGTGGTGGGCCTCACGGGCTCGCCCGGCGTGGGCAAGTCCACGTCGACCTCGGCGCTCGTATCGGCGTACCGGCGCGCGGGCAAGCGCGTCGGGGTGCTGGCCGTGGACCCCTCCTCGCCGTTCTCCGGCGGGGCGCTCCTCGGCGACCGGGTGCGGATGTCGGACCACGCCTCGGACCCCGGGGTCTACATCCGCTCGATGGCCACCCGCGGGCACCTGGGCGGCCTCGCCTGGTCCGCCCCGCAGGCGATCCGGGTGCTGGACGCGGCGGGCTGCGACGTGGTCCTCGTGGAGACCGTGGGCGTGGGGCAGTCGGAGGTGGAGATCGCCTCCCAGGCGGACACCTCCGTGGTGCTGCTGGCCCCGGGCATGGGCGACGGGATCCAGGCCGCGAAGGCGGGCATCCTGGAGATCGGCGACGTGTACGTGGTGAACAAGGCCGACCGGGACGGCGCCGACTCCACCGCCCGCGAGCTGAACCACATGCTGAGCCTCGGGGAGTCCCGGGGCCCGGGCAGCTGGCGGCCGCCCATCATCAAGACGGTGGCGGCCCGCGGGGAGGGCATCGACGAGGTCGTGGAGGCCCTGGAGAAGCACCGGGCGTGGATGGACGAGCGCGGGGTGCTGGAGGAGCGCCGCCGGGCGCGTGCGGCCCGTGAGGTCGAGACGATCGCGATCACCGAGCTGCGGGCCCGGCTGGCCGACCTGCACGGGGACGCCCGCCTCGACGCGCTGGCCGCCCGGGTGGCGGCCGGCGAGCTGGATCCGTACGCCGCCTCCGACACCCTGCTGGCGACGCTGACGGAGGCCTGATCCGGCGTTCTGATGCGCGCTCCGCGGGGTCCGCCTAAACTGGCGAACGCCCGGAATGCCCCGACCCAGGGAGTGCGTCATGGCGAAGCGCGGCAACAAGAAGCGAGCCCGCAGGAAGAAGAAGGCGAATCACGGCAAGCGTCCCAACGCCTGACCGGACCGCCCGACCCGCGTGCGGAGAGCCGCGTCCCCGGAAGCCGGGGGCGCGGCTCTCGTGTGTCAGTTGCTGCCGCCGTCGCTACCGTCGCTGCCGCCGTCGCTGTTCTCGTCGTTGTCGCCGGAGTCGTGAGACAGGGTGGCCTTGCCCGAGGTGGGGTCGACGTGGACGTTCTGCGTCTGCCCGCCCGAGGTCTTGACCTCGACGTTCCAGTAGCGGGACGTCTTGCCGTTGTCATTGTCGTCGTCGTCCCAGCTGACCGACCGGACCTGGCCCGGGTGGGCGGCGACGGCGGCCTTCAGGGCCTGGATGGCGGTGACCTTGGCGGCGATCAGGGCCGCGTACCCGTTGTCGTTGTCGTCGTTGTCGTCGCTGTTCTGCTGGGTGACCGCGCCGCTGCTGGAGTCGACCTCCAGCTCCGCGTGCTTGCCGCCCTTGCCGATCACGTCGACGTGCCAGACGGAGCCGTCCTTGTCGAGCGACTCGACGACGCCGGGGAACTTCTTCAGCGCCGCGCCGGCGGCCGTCTCGGCCGATACGTCGGCCGGTACGGCGGTCACCGCCGTCGGGGCCCGCGCCGCGTCGCCCGCCGTCGATGCGGCGGCGGCGGCGACGGGGCCGCCGGCGACCAGGACCACGGCCGCGGCGGACGAGACGAACAGCTTGCGCTTCATGAGTGACCTCCCTGCCGGAAAAGACCCCCTCACCATGCTGGGGGGTGCCGGGAGGATCGGCGCGGCGGGCCCGCGGGCGGGCCGGCCGCGCGCGCTCAGGCCTTGCCGCGCTGGTCCCGCAGGTGGTCGGCGACCGGTCCCAGCGACGCCCGCAGGTCCGCCAGGCCCTCGGGGGTCAGCAGGTCGATGAAGTGCTTGCGCACCGACGCCACGTGGTGCGGGGCGACCTTGCGCATGAGTTCCATGCCGGCCTCGGTCAGCACGGCGTACAGACCGCGCCGGTCGGACTCGCAGTTGACCCGGATGACCAGCCCCGCCGCTTCCATGCGCGTGATCTGGTGCGAGAGCCGGCTCTTGGACTGGAGGGTCGAGGTGGCGAGGTCGCTCATCCGCATCCGCAGACCCTCGGACTCGGAGAGGTTGACCAGGATCTCGTAGTCGTTGTTGGTGAGCCCGAAGGGCTGGAGATCCTTTTCCAGCTGGTGCATCAGCAGCCTGCTGACGTCCAGGTGCGTGCGCCACACGCACTGCTCGGCGTCGGTGAGCCAACGAGTGGCCGTGTCGGTCTCCATGGTCTCCATGAATGAACTCTACCTAAGAAGTTGAATTACGTACAAAATTGCATGTCAAACCGGCTTCACAGGCCGAAGCGCCGCTGGAGGTCCCCGAGCTGCCCCGGCATCCGCGGCACGCCCAGCTGGGACAGCGGCCCCTGCGCCCCGATCCCGGCCCCCGGCACGCCCGGCTCGCCGGCGCCCGCTCCCACGGCCCCGACCGCCTGCTCCGCCATCAACAGTTCGGTGGACTGGAGCAGCACCGTGCCCGCCCCGACGAACTCGAACTGGTGCTCCTCGCCCGAGGTGCCGCCGATGCCGGTGAGCGAGCGCAGCCCGCCCAGCACTCCGGACATGTACCCGTGGTCGTAGTGGTGACACGGTGAGGGGCAGTCCGCCCAGCCCACCAGTGCCTGCGGATCGACCCGCAGCGGTGGTTCCATGAACACCACCGGTCCGTTGGACGCGGCCACGAACTTCCCGGTTCCGATGAGCGTCAGGAAGCCGGGGACGATCGACTGCTTCAGGGCCAGGGTGGGCTGGTAGGCCAGCAGGTTCCCCGACCGGATCGTCAGGTTCCCGTTCTCCAGGTCGAAGGAGTTCACGTCGAAGGCCCGGTCGGCGAGGAGCATCTTGCCCTGCCCCTCGGCCACCACCCAGTCGCTCGCGTGCAGCGGCGAGTGGAAGCTCGTGCGCAGCAGCCGGTCGAACCGGCCGTGGCCGATCCCGTTGAACTCGATGCGCCCGTAGTAGGCGATCATCTTGCCCTTCTGCAGGAACCACTGACTCCCTTTGAGTTCCACGCAGAAGGTGTACGCATTGACGTTGTCGTCGGACGGCAGCGTGTGCGGGTCGAAGACCGTCGGCCCGCCGGGGCCGCCCGGCACCGGTCCGTAGTTCACAGCTTGTCCTCCGAGGCCTGTACGTACACCGCGCCCTGGCCGGACAGCTCCAGCTGGAACGCCTCGCCCGAACCGCGCCCCACCATGTCACGCCACCCGAGCGCGGTGGAGAGCTTGTTGCGCACCTCGCCGTGGTGGGCGACGTAGGCCTGCGGGTCCACGTGGATCGGGCGCTGCGGGGTGATCGGCAGTTCGATGACCCCGCCGTGCGCCATCACGGCGACCGCGCCGTGCCCCTTGAGGGTCGTGGTGAACAGGCCCTGGCCGGTGACCTGGCCGCGCACCATGCCCATGACCCCGCCCTGCGAGCCCATGAACATCGTGCCCTGCTGGAGGGTGCCGTCGAAGGCGAGCAGTCGGTCGGCCTCGACGTAGAGGGTCTCGCCGGTGAG
Organism: Streptomyces sp. NPDC051555; assembly: GCF_044454405.1. Lineage (NCBI taxonomy): Bacteria > Bacillati > Actinomycetota > Actinomycetes > Kitasatosporales > Streptomycetaceae > Streptomyces > Streptomyces sp. NPDC051555. Next base: position 178,762 of record NZ_JBITDP010000009.1, read on the forward strand.
GTTGATGACCTGGACGTGGTGGCCGCCGTGGCCGAACATCACGGTGCCGCTGCCCTCGACCGTCATCAGCGGGGTCTGCTCGTTCGCCACCCGGCGCCCGATCATGCCCATGACGCCGCCCTGGCCGCCCGTGAGGTTCGGGGTGAAGGAGACCTCGCCGCGGTAGGCGAGCATCGCCCCGCGCTGGCTGTAGAGCTTCTGCCCGGGCACGACCTGGGCCTCGATCATCTTCGAGTTGATCTCGCGGAACGGCATCAGAGGTCGCCCCCGATGGTGTTGCGCTCGCTGGGCTGCACGTAGACCAGGCCCTCGCCCTCGAAGCGGATCTGGAAGGACTCGCCCGAGCCCTCGCCCATCAAGGTGCGGAAGTTCACCCCGGACTGGAAGTGCTGTTGGAGGTTGCCGGTGTGCGCGATGTACGCGCCCGGGTCCACGGAGAGCGGGTACTGACCGCTGACCCGCAGCACCACGGCCGGACCGTCGGACATGATCGCCGCCTGCCCCGAGCCCTCGACGGTCGTGGTGAACAGGCCGTTGCCCGTCGCCCCGCCGCGCAGCCCGGTGAAGGTGGTGCCGGTGCGCAGACCGGCGTCGGTGCACAGGAGGTTGCTGGACTCGACGTAGAGCTTCTCGCCACGGAGATCGACCAGATTGATCTCACTCGCGCGGTCGGCGAAGAAGCAGGTGCCGTGCCCCTGCACTTCCATCACGGTCATCTGCTCACCGGTGAGCCGTCGCGTGACCATCCCGCGGAGGCCCTCGCCACCGCCGGTCATCTTCTTGAAGGCCATCTGACCGTCGTACGCGACCATGGAGCCGTTCTTCGCTTTGACGGCATCCCCGGTCAGGTCGACGGCGAGCACCTTGCTGCCTTGGAGTCGGAACTGAGCCACGGGAAGACGTTATCGGCAGCGGGGCGGTGCGAACAGAGCCCGCTGGCCGATATCCGTCATAGTCGGACCCGCCGGAAGATCACCGGAGGCTGCTGAGACACTGGAGGCGACCCCCGGCCTCCACCCCGAAGGTTCCCCGTGGACATCAAGACCGCCTCCGCCCTGCACCGGCTGCGCCTCATCTCCGTACCGGAGGCGCTGTCGTTCCCGGCGCTGCTGATCTTCGGCTCGCTGCTCAGCCGGATCTCGGACATCGACTACCTGATGATGCCGCTGGGCATCCTGCACGGCATCCTGTTCGTGATCTACGCGGTCTTCCTGCTCGACGTGTGGCACAAGGCGAAGTGGCCGGTCAAGAAGGTCGCCCTGTTCTTCCTGTTCGCGCTGCTGCCCTTCGGCGGCCTCTTCGGCGACCGGATCCTCAAGCGCGACGAGGCCGACAGCGTGCTGGCCGCGCGGGCCCGCGAGGCGGCCCGCGCATGATCATCGCGTTCTCCGTGACCCCGCTGGGGGTCGGCGAAGAGGTGGGCGAGTACGTCGCCGACGCGGTCCGCGTCGTGCGCGAGTCCGGGCTGCCCAACCGCACCGACGCCATGTTCACCACGGTGGAGGGCGAGTGGGACGAGGTGATGGACGTGGTGAAGCGCGCGGTGGCCGCCGTGGAGGCGCGCGCCCCCCGGGTCTCCTTCATCCTCAAGGCCGACATCCGCCCCGGCGTCAGCGACGGCATGACCTCGAAGATCGAAACGGTCGAACGCCACCTCGCCGAGGGCTGACGCCCCCAGCGCCCTCACACGGCGTGGACGTGCACGTCCGGGGGATTCAGCACGGCCAGGTACGCGGAGATGTCCTCCGGGTCGCTGGTGAAGATCACCGCACTGCCGTGCTTCGTGGCGGCCAGGGCCACGCATGCGTCCACCGCGTCGGGCCGCTTCTTCGGTGGGAGTTGTGCCTGGCCCAGGACGGTGCCGATCCGATGCCAGTCAGCCAGGTCGAAGCCCGTCGCGCAGGCGATGCACTCGGGCCGGCCCGCCCTGGTCTCACGCATCGCCGGGGCCGAGCTACGGGCCTGCGGCACCGTGCAGTCTTTGAGAGTGGCGCCGAGTGCGTGCACGAGCGCCGGATTCGGGCGCCACGCCTGGGCCAGTACCGGACCGAGGACGAGCGCCCGGTGCGGGGTGGCCTTCAAGGCCTCGTGCAGGCGGGCGGGCTTGGCTTTGCGGTCTGCCAGGGCGATCAGCATGCCCGTGTCGTAGACGGGGACCCGTACGGTCACGCGGCTTCGCCCGAGCGGGCGCCGGGTCGATCGGGCCCGTAGACGAGGTCGAGGGCGGATTCGACCTCTCGTCGCTCCTGCTCGGTCAATGCGTCGAGGGGGGCAGCGGCCTCTGGAGGGATACCCGCGGCCGCGGCCTCGGCCGCCGCGATGGTGCCGTCCACGCCCGCGAACTGATCTTCTATGGCCTCGGTCTCGGCCATCTGCCGCGTCGCCGCGTGCACGAGGTACGCGGACACGTCCAAGCCGGCCCGCTCGGCGTGCAGCCTGATGCGGTCGGCCTGGTCTTCGTCAAGGCTGATGGTGATCCTGGTCTTGGCCACCATCGAAGTGTATGACGCGTATGACGCCGAGCCAAGCGCGACGCCGGGCACGGCCCGCCGGGGTCCGGGCGGCGCGTCAGGCACGCGTTCTGAGACCAGGGCCCGAGCGGCCGCCCCAGCGGAGCGGCTTGCGTCAGCTTGCGCGAGGGTGGTCCCCGGGGTGTGGGAGCGTCAGGACGGGCGAGCGGCTGCGGGCCGGTGGAGGGTGTTTTTTCGGCCAGACTGAAGCGCGGCGCGTCAGGACCCGCAGAGGCGGGCCGGCCCGCCCTGGTCTCACGCATGGAGGGGGAGTGCATGGCGGTTCGGTATCGGTTCGGGGCCGCCGATCTGTTGCGGTGTCGGTTCGCCATCTCGCCGTGTTGGGAGACCGTCGAGGCGGTGCGGACCTTGAAGCTGCCCGAGCGGCACGGTTACCACCTGCCCTGGCTGGACGGCATCCGCGGCGCCGCGGCCGGGCTCGACCTGCGGCCCCTGTGGCTGCTCATGCCGCACCGCGGGCACAATCCCGACTTCCTGTGCCCGCCCCCGCTCGGCCCCGACGTCACCTTCGAGGAGGAGCTGGCCCGGGTGCGCGCCGTGGATCCGATCGCCGCGCAGGCGGAGATCCGGCTCTCCCTCTCCTGCACCCCCGGCGCCCTGGAGAGCGGGACCGGCCGGGCGCTGCTCGCCGATCCCGAGCGGGCCGTACGGGACCTGGCCGACCTCGCCGAGCGGGCCTGGCACGCGCTGGTCGCCCCGCACTGGCCCCGGCTGCGGGCCATCCTGGAGGCCGACGTCCTCTTCCACTCGCGCCGCTTCGCCGCCTCCGGGCTGGCCGGGCTCTTCGAGGGGCTCCACCCCGACCTCACCTGGTCCGAGGGGACGCTGACGATCGAGCGCCGCACCCAGCACGACCGCACGCTCGACGGCCAGGGTCTGCTCCTGATGCCGAGCGCCTTCGTCTGGCCGAAGGTGATCGGCATCTACGACCCGCCCTGGCAGCCCACCGTCGTCTATCCGGCCCGGGGGATCGGCGCGCTGTGGTCGCGGGCCGCCGAGGAGACCCCGGCGGCCCTCGCCCGGCTGCTGGGCCGCGCGCGGGCCGACGTCCTGTGCGCGCTGCGCGAACCGGCCTCGACGACCGCGCTCGCCCACCGCCTCGGCCTCGCGCCCTCCTCCGTCTCGGCGCACCTCCAGGCACTGCGCGGCGCGGGCCTGTTGGAGCCGCGCCGCCAGCGCCACCAGGTGTTCTACGAGCGCACCCCGCTCGGGATCGCGCTGGCCACGGGGGTGCCCCCGGTCGAGTCGTGAGCGGCGCCGACCGCGGTGTCGCGACCGCGCGGCTACTGTCCGTCATGTCACGATGTCCCGGTCCGCAGCCCGTCCCGCCGTCCCGAGGAAGCCGGATGCCAGGCCGCCGCCGCATCACCATCGTGACCAGCCTCGTCCTCCTGTCACTGTCGGTCACCGCCGGCTGCACCTCGTCCGGGCAGGGCGCCGCGCCCGCGCGGACGCAGGCGGCCGCGCCCGCCGACCCGGCGGCCGTCGGGTCGCCGTACTGGGTGGACCCGCAGAGCGACGCGGCCCGGCAGGTCGAGACCTGGGAGGCGCAGGGCCGCAACAGCGACGCCCAGGTGCTGCGCCGGATCGCGGACCAGCCGATGGCCCTGTGGGGGCCGGGCGACGATCCGGGGCCGGAGATCCGCCGGGCCGTGGAAGGGGCCCGCGCGGCGGGGCGGACGGTGGTGCTCGCCGCGTACAACATCCCCTACCGCGACTGCGGCCAGCACTCGGCGGGCGGGGCCCCGGACGCCACCGCCTACCGCAGCTGGATCGGCGCCTTCGCCGACAACATCGGCGAGGCGAAGGCGATCGTCGTCCTGGAGCCGGACGCCGTCCCGCACATGGTGGACGGCTGCACCCAGGTCGACCACCACGAGGAGCGCTCCCGGCTGCTGTCGGAGGCCGTCGACCGGTTGAAGCGGAACAAGAACACCAAGGTCTACCTGGACGCGGGCAACCCGGCGTGGATCCCGGACCCGATGAAGCTGGTCGGGCCGCTCTTCAAGGCGGGCATCGACCGCGCCGACGGCTTCTCGCTCAATGTGTCCAACTTCCAGCCGGACGCGGCCGGGCGGGCGTACGGCGCGGTCCTCTCCAAGGGCACCAACGGCAAGCACTTCGTCATCGACACCAGTCGCAACGGCGAGGGCCCGCTGCCGGGCGGCCGGCAGCAGGCCTGGTGCAATCCGCCGGGCCGGGCGCTGGGCGTGCGGCCCACCGACCGGACCGGCGATCCGCTGGTCGACGCGTATCTGTGGATCAAGCGCCCGGGGGAGTCGGACGGCCCCTGCCGGGGCGGTCCGGCCGCCGGCCGCTGGTGGCCGGATTACGCGCTGGGCCTCGCCCGCCGCGCCAGGGACTGACCCGCGGGGACCGGGAGCCGACCTGGCCAGGGACCGACCCGCGACCTCATTCGGGCGGCATCCACCCCACGTCCGAGGACGGCGGCGCCGTCCGCGGCGCCCTGACCCGGATCCACTTGGCCGCCGACGGCGTCCCGTCCGCGTCGGCCGCGAAGAGCATGTACCAGCCGGGGGGTACGAGCGTGGGGTCGCCCGGCACCTCCAGCGTGACGCCGTCCTTCGTCCGCGTCAGCCCCAGCTCGACGGAGCGCTGCTCGACGTCCGTGGAGTGCGTGACCGCACTGGGCCGCATCAGCCGGGCCCGCTCGATCCGCTCCGGGTGCGGGCTCGTGAAGGCGGCCCGGCCGCCCGGTTCCACCTCGTCCGGACCCGCGCCGAGGACGGGCCGCCGCGCCGGGTCCCGGTAGAGGTAGGGCGGGGTGTACACCTCCAGCCGGTGCTCGAAGGTGCCGAGCTTGGTGTTGTCCTTGTCGGCGAAGAGCGGGTCGGAACCGAAGGTGACCACCCGCCCGTCGGGCAGCAGGAGGGCCTCGGAGTGGTAGTCGCGGCCCACGGTGGGGTCGGCGGCGGCCACGAAGGAGTCGCTGCGCGGGTAGTAGAACTGCGCCTTGTGGATGTCGGAGGCGCCCCGGCCGCGGTAGTCGGTGGAGCCCCCGGTGGTGAAGACCGAGTCGTCGGGGAGCAGCACGCTGCTCAGGTACCGGGTGCCCTGCGGCAGCGGGGCGGTGGTGCGGAAGACGGGGGAGTCCGCCTTGAGGTCGATCACGGCGGTGCGCCGGGTGGAGAGCTTGGACTCGCCGACGCCGCCGCCGCCGAGCACCATCACCTTCTGGTCCTGGGCGGGCGGCAGCAGGACGGAGGAGGAGGTTTCGAGCTGGTCGGTGTCGGCGAGCCCGCCGACCTTCTTGAACTCGTTCGTCGTCGGGTTCCACACGCCCGGCGCGCGGCCCTTGTCCTTGGGACCGTAGCCCGCGTTGGAGCCGGTGTAGAGCAGGTTGCCGCCCTGGGTGAGGAAGAGGGCGGGGTAGGTGGGGAAGTAGTGGAAGGGGCCCTTGGCCCACTTCTTGGTCTGCGGGTCGTAGATCTCGTTGTCGCCCGGGACCACGTCGCCGACGTCGTTGAGGCCGGATACCGCGAGCACCCGGCCGTCCTGGAGGCCGACGAGGGTCGGGTACCAGCGGGCGTCCTTCATGGGGTCGACGGGGATGTACTTCTCGGCCAGCGGATCGAACTCGTAGGCCGACTTGATGCCCTGGAAGTCCTGCTTGACGGTGCTCAGCCGCTCGGCCAGACCGTAGACGTTGGCGGCGTCCTCGCCCCGCAGCCCGAGGACCTCGTACTGCGCCGCCTCGGTGGTCAGCCCCTCGCGGCCCTCCCGCACGGCCTCCACGAAGACCCGCGCCTCGGCGGCGGTCACCTTGGTGCGCCAGGGCCGCATCTGCCCGCCCCGCCCGTAGGTGATCTCGAACTCGCGCGTGGCCCTGGGCACGGTGACGTCGAAGCGGGAGATGTACTCGACTCCGGTCGGTGAGCGGAAGCGGGTCCCCTTCTTCAGGGTGACGGCCTTGTCCGGGCTCTCGTTCTTGACCCGCATGCCGCCGCCGGCCCGGGTCACCTTGCCGTCGAGCACCTCGTAGCGGGCGGTGCCGCCCGCCACCAGCAGTCGCCCGTCGGGCAGCTGGGCGTGCCCGGAGCAGAAGAAGTCCTCGGGGGTCGGGATCTTCTTGAAGGTGTCGTTCGAGGGGTCCCACAGGATGGTGTCGAAGGTGCCCTTGTCGAAGTTGCGCTGGTTGTTGCCGGAGCCCGCGATCAGCAGCACCTTGCCGGTGTGCAGCAGGGCCGCGTGCATGGCGTTGACCTTGTACCGGTCGGGCAGGTCGATCAGGTTCCACGAGCCGTACTGGATCTTGTAGCTGGACTGCCCGATCTTGTACGCGTGGTACGTGTCCCCGGCGAAGGAGAGCGTCGCCGGGGCGTTGAGCGCCACCAGCACGAGGGCCGCGCTCGCGCCCAGGGCCGTCTTCTTGAACCGCTTCGAGGGCCGGTAGGCCATGGGTCACTTCCCTCCTGATGTCGCGAGGGCCGCTTCCGGTTCCTCCCCGGGCTCGTGACCGCCGGACCGGCCCCCGGCGCGGCGCGCGCGCAGGCGGGTCGTGCTCCAGACGGCGAGGGGGGCGAGGGTGATGCAGAGCGCGAGGACCGCCCAGACGCGCATGGCCACGTGGGTGTGGTCGTAGCGCACCGAGGCGGCCAGGGAGGCGATCAGTACGAGGGCCCAGAAGAGGTGGATCCGGAAGGTCGCCAGCCGGTCCGGGCTGGCGTCGCCGCCCTTGGGGGTGACGACGAAGGAGCCCCGGGTGCGCAGCACCGCGGAGCCGAGCGACTTCAGGTACACGGGAGCGCAGATCGCGGACATCGCCATGCCGGCCAGTCCGCCGGACCCCTCGGGCTCGTGGGGCGAGACGTTGTGGCGGCGGTTCCACAGGTAGAGGCCCACCTGGAGGGCGGCGGCGTCGGTGTACAGCATCAGCCAGACCTCGGAGGAGACCTGGGTGCCGGAGGCGCCGAGCCAGAGGAACAGCACGCAGCTGAGGATGCCGAGGAGCCAGTTCACGGCGGTCATCGGGTAGTACACGAGCATCAGCGTGTAGTTGAGCCAGCGGCCGGGAGGCATCCGGAAGAAACTCTTCCAGTACTGCCGCAAGAGGGTCTCGTAGGTCCCGCGCGACCAGCGCAGCTGCTGGGTGAAGAAGTCGGTCCAGGAGGCCGGGCCCTCGCCGACGGCGAGCACGTCCGGGGTGTAGACGGAGCGCCAGAACCGGCCGGTGGCGGGGTTGCGGCGCAGGTGCAGCTCGAAACCGGTGGCCATGTCCTCGGTGATCGAGTCGTACAGTCCGCCGACCTGGCGCAGTGCGCTGATCCGCACGGCGTTGTTGGTGCCGACGAACATCGGGGCGCCGTAGCGGTTGCCCGCGCGCTGGATCAGCGCGTGGAAGAGGTACTGCTGGGACTCGGCGGCCTTGGTGACGGAGGCGGTGTAGTTCCCGTAGACCTGCGGACCGACGACGAAGGCGGTGTCGGGGTCACGGAAGTAGCCGAGCATCCGCTCCAGGAAGTCGGGCGTCGGGACGTGGTCGGTGTCGACCGAGGCGAAGAAGTCGTAGTCCTCCCCGTGCCCGACCAGCCAGGAGTTGTAGTTGCCGTGCTTGGTCCTCGCGCGGTGGGCGCCCTTGCGGGTGTTCCACTCGGGTACGCCCTTGCGGGTGAAGTGCCGGACGCCGAGCTCCGCGCACAGTTCCCGGGCGGCCTGGTCGTCGCCCTCGTCGAGCAGCCAGACGTCGAGCGGTCCGTCGTGGTGGATGCCCACGGCGCCCCGGAGGGTGGTCCGCACCATGGCGAGGGGTTCCTTGCCGGGCACGTACGTCGTCAGGAACGCGACCCGGGTGCCGGGCTCGGCCGGGACCGGGACCGGATCGCGGGCCACCATCGTGGCGTGGGCGATGGACACGACGTTGACCAGCATGAAGAGCATGATCAGCGCGATGGACACGAGCATCACGGTGTCGCAGTGGACCAGCCAGCGGGCGGCGCCCTCGCGGACCGTCCAGTGGCTCGGCCAGACGAGGTAGAGGAAGAGCACGGCGGAGAGCACCGGTGCGAGCGTCATGAGCGCGACGGCGCGTATTCGATGCGGCTCGCGCGACAGGAGGGAGCGGTACTGGACCCGGTAGACACCGGTCGGACCCGGTTCCGGCTCTTCGAGCGGACCGGCGAGACAGCGGTGGGTCTCGTAGTCGAAGCCTTGCGGCCGCACGGTCCCTCCAGTGCTCGATCCGGAATCGATATTCCTACAAAAATGGACAATTCAGGGCGTGTCGAACGGGATGCGGCCGAGCGGGCGATTCTCGTTCCCGACCCTCCCCGTTGGGCCGTACGGGTGACCCGGGCCGCCCGGGTGACCCGGGCCGCCCGGGGGAGCCGGACGCCCGCGGGAGATTCGGGTGGGCCCGAATCACTGGGGCGGGTGGGACGGCGGCGGCAGGCTCCGGGCATGGCATCCGCACCCCCCGGCTACGGCGCGGCCTTCCGCGTCCGCGAGTTCCGCCCCGTCTTCGCCGCCCACCTCATGTCCGTCCTCGGCCTCGTCGTCGCGGAGATCTCGCTCACCGTCCTGGTCTTCCGGGCGACCGGCTCCCCGCTCCTGGGCGCCCTCACCTTCGCCCTCGGCTTCCTCCCCTACGCCCTCGGCGGCACGCTCCTCGCCGGCATCGCCGACCGCCATCCCGCCCGCCGGGTGCTCGTCGTCTGCGACCTCGTCTGCGCGCTGTGCGCCGCCGCGATGGTGCTGCCGGGGACGCCCGTCGCCCTGCTCTTCGTGCTGCGCTGCGCCATGGCCTTCGTCGCGCCGCTCTTCCAGGGCACCCGCAGCGCCTCGCTCGCCGACATCCTCGGCGACGGCGACGCCTACGTCCTCGGCCGCTCGCTGCTGCGGATGGTGGCCCAGAGCGCCCAGCTCGTCGGCTTCGGCGTCGGCGGGATCCTGCTCACCGCGATCCCGCCGCGCGGGGCGATCGCGATCACCGCCGTGACCTTCGTCTGCTCCGCCCTGCTGCTGCGGCTGGGGACCCGCGCCCGTCCGGCCCGGGCCGCCGGCGCCGCTGCGACCTCGCCCTTCGCCGCGGTCCGGGCCGTCTTCGGCGACCGCCGGCTCCGCGCGGTCACCCTGATGTTCTGGCTGCCGCCGCTCTTCGTCGTCGTACCGGAGGCGCTGATGGCGCCGTACGTCGAGCACCTCGGCGCCGGCACGGCCGCGCTCGGCCTGCTGATGTGCGCGATGCCCGTCGGCACCATCGCCGGCGAACTCTGGGCGGGCTCCGCGCTCGGCGCCGGCGCCCGCTCCCGGATCGTGGCCCCGCTGGCGGCCGTGGGCCTGCTGCCGCTGCTCGGGTACGCCGTCCGCCCGGGGGTGTGGCCGCTGGCGGCCCTCCTGTTGGCCGCCGGCCTGGCGCACGCCTACACCCTCGGCCTCGACCAGTGGTACGTGGACGCGGTCCCCGATGCACTGCGCGGGCGGGCCATGACCCTGCTGAGCACCGGGCTGATGACCCTCCAGGGCGTGGGCATGGCACTGGCCGGGCTCGCGGCGGAGTTCTGGCCGGTGCACGCGGTGGTGGTGGGATCCGGAGTGCTCGGCACCGGATGCGTGCTGTTCCTGCTGGCCGAACTGCGGGCGAGCGCCCCGTCCGGGTCGAAGTGTGAGACGGCCCCCGCCCTCAAATGACCGGCGGGTAGGGTCGGGTGCGTGCCCAAGCCGCTCAGTCTCCCCTTTGACCCCATCGCCCGCGCCGACGAACTCTGGCAGCGGCGCTGGGGGCCGGTGCCCTCGATGGCCGCGATCACCTCGATCATGCGGGCGCACCAGATCCTGCTCGGCGAGGTCGACGCGGTGGTGAAGCCGTACGGACTCACCTTCGCGCGCTACGAGGCGCTCGTCCTGTTGACCTTCTCCAAGGCCGGCGAGCTGACGATGTCGAAGATCGGCGAGCGGCTGATGGTGCACCCGACCTCGGTGACCAACACCGTCGACCGCCTGGTCCGCTCCGGCCTGGTCGCCAAGCGCCCCAACCCGAACGACGGCCGCGGCACGCTCGCCTCGATCACGGACAAGGGGCGCGAGGTCGTGGAGTCGGCGACCCGGGACCTGATGGAGATGGAGTTCGGGCTGGGCGCCTACGACGCGGAGGAGTGCGGCGAGATCTTCGCGCTGCTGCGGCCGCTGCGAGTGGCCGCGGACGACTTCGACGAGAAGTAGGCCGGGCCGCCGCGCCCGGCCGCCGCCCCCGGCCGACGCCCGGGAGGGGCCGCCACCCCCGTCAAGATCGCGCAAAACGGACGGTTACGCTCGTGTTCATGAAACGAAGCGTGCTGACCCGCTACCGGGTGATGGCCTTTGCCACCGCAGTGATGCTGCTGGTGCTGTGCACCTGCATGATTTTCAAGTACGGCTTCGACAAGGGCGCCGACCTGACCTTCGTGGTCTCCCAGGCCCACGGCGTGCTCTTCATGATCTACCTGGTCTTCGCCTTCGACCTCAGCTCCAAGGCCAAGTGGTCCTTCGGCAAGATGCTGTGGGTCATGGTCTCCGGCACGATCCCGCTCGCCGCGTTCTTCGTCGAGCGCAAGGTCCGCGCCGAGATCGAGCCCCTGGTGAGCGGCGCCCCCGTGCCCGCGACCGCCAAGGCCTGAGGACGCCGCTCCGCACTGGAGCGGCACTCGATCTCCTCCACCCCGGGACGACTTCCCGGGGTGGGCCATCGACATTTACTAGGACGTCCTAGTAAATTCGAAGCATGGACGCTGACGCCATCGAGCAAGGCCGCCTTCGCTGGCAGGCCCGTTATGACAGGGCCCGCACCCGCGAGGCCGACTTCACCACGCTCTCCGGCGACGAGGTCGAACCGGTGTACGGTCCCCGGCCCGGAGACACCTACGAGGGCTTCGAGCGCATCGGCTGGCCCGGGGAGTACCCGTACACCCGGGGCCTACACGCCACCGGCTACCGCGGGCGGACCTGGACCATCCGGCAGTTCGCCGGCTTCGGCAACGCCGAGCAGACCAACGAGCGCTACAAGATGATCCTGGCGGCGGGCGGCGGCGGCCTCTCGGTCGCCTTCGACATGCCGACCCTGATGGGCCGCGACTCCGACGACCCGCGCGCTCTCGGCGAGGTCGGGCACTGCGGCGTCGCCATCGACTCCGCCGCCGACATGGAGGTCCTGTTCAAGGACATCCCGCTCGGCGACGTCACCACCTCGATGACGATCAGCGGGCCCGCCGTGCCGGTCTTCTGCATGTACCTCGTCGCCGCCGAGCGCCAGGGCGTCGACCCCGCCGTCCTCAACGGCACGCTGCAGACCGACATCTTCAAGGAGTACATCGCCCAGAAGGAGTGGCTCTTCGAACCCGAGCCGCACCTGCGCCTCATCGGCGACCTGATGGAGTACTGCGCGCAGGGCATCCCCGCCTACAAGCCGCTCTCCGTCTCCGGCTACCACATCCGCGAGGCCGGGGCGACGGCCGCGCAGGAGCTGGCGTACACCCTCGCGGACGGCTTCGGCTACGTCGAACTCGGACTCTCGCGCGGCATGGACGTGGACGTCTTCGCCCCCGGCCTGTCCTTCTTCTTCGACGCGCACCTCGACTTCTTCGAGGAGATCGCCAAGTTCCGCGCCGCCCGCCGGATCTGGGCGCGCTGGATGAAGGAGGTGTACGCGGCGAAGTCCGACAAATCCATGTGGCTGCGCTTCCACACCCAGACGGCCGGGGTCTCCCTCACCGCCCAGCAGCCGTACAACAACGTCGTCCGCACGGCCGTCGAAGCGCTGGCGGCGGTCCTCGGCGGCACCAACTCCCTGCACACCAACGCCCTCGACGAGACCCTCGCGCTGCCGAGCGAGCAGGCCGCGGAGATCGCGCTGCGCACGCAGCAGGTGCTGATGGAGGAGACCGGGGTGGCCAATGTGGCCGACCCGCTCGGCGGTGCCTGGTACGTCGAGCAGCTGACCGACCGGATCGAGGCGGACGCCGAGAAGATCTTCGAGCAGATCAAGGAGCGCGGGCTGCGCTCCCATCCGAACGGACAGCACCCGATCGGGCCGATCACCTCGGGCATCCTGCGGGGCATCGAGGACGGCTGGTTCACCGGCGAGATCGCCGAGTCGGCCTTCCAGTACCAGCGTTCGCTGGAGAAGGGCGACAAGCGGGTCGTCGGCGTCAACGTGCACCACGGCTCCGTCACCGGCGACCTGGAGATCCTCCGGGTCAGCCACGAGGTCGAGGTGGTCCAGGTCCGCGAACTGGCGGAGCGCAAGGCCCGCCGGGACGACGCGAAGGTGCGGGCCGGGTTGGACGCGATGCTGGCCGCCGCGCGCGACGGCTCGAACATGATCCCGGCGATGCTGGACGCCGTACGGGCCGAGGCGACGCTCGGCGAGATCTGCAACGTGCTCCGGGACGAGTGGGGCACCTACACGGAGCCGCCCGGCTTCTGATCCGGCCCCTTCGCGAAGCGGCCCCTTCGCAAGGCCGCCCCTTCGCCAGGCCGCTCCTTCGCAGGACCGCGCCCCGACGGCGGGCCCCCGACCACCGGGGGCCCGCCGTCAGGCCGTACCGGCGGCGCCCGCGCCCAGCAGGCCGTGCATCAGCAGGGCGGTGAAGGTGGCGACCCAGATCTCGTCCACCGGCTCGGCGCTCACCAGGGCGCGGTGCACCACGGTGCCCGCGATGACGTCGAAGATCAGGTCCGTGGTGCGCCCCGCGAGGTACGGGTCCGGCTCGTGGGGGAGTTCGCCGCGGGCCTGGGCGCGTTCCCGGCCCAGCACGACGAGACGTTTCTGCCGGTCCACGATCGCCGACCGGATCCGGTCGCGCAGCGCCTCGTCGTGGGTGGACTCGGAGACCACCGCCATCAGCGCCGTACGGGCCTCCGGGCGCCGCAGCAGCTCCGCGAAGCGCAGGACGACGTACTCGATGTCGCCCTGGAGCGAGCCCCGGTCGGGGAGTTCGAGGGAGTCGAAGAGCTCGGCGACGGCGTCCACGACCAGCTCGTTCTTGCCCGCCCAGCGTCGGTAGAGCGTGGTCTTGGCGACCCCGGCGCGGGTCGACACGTCGCCCATGGTCAGCTTGGACCAGCCGAGTTCCACCAGCGCGTCCCGTGTGGCGGCGAGGATCGCGGCGTCCGCGGTGGCGCTGCGGGGGCGGCCGGTGCGGCCGGAACCGGAGACGGGGTTGCGCATGGACGGTGACCATACCCGCCAGTAGTGCAACCGGGGCGACCCCGGACGGTGTGGTTCAGATCACGGGGCGCGAGGGCCCGTGGGGAGTTACGCTACGGCTCGTAGCGTAAGAGCGACAACCACGCGAAGCTACGGCGCCAGGTGGGGACCCGGCGCCACAGCAGTTCAGGTGCACGGCAGTTCGGACGGGGTCCGGCCGTGGTGAGCAGTGCAGTTTTACGACGTCTTTCACGAGGTCTTTTCGTCGGCGCGCGCACACGGGGGAGGATGTACGCATGCAGCCCAGAAACATGTCCATGAGCGGCGTCGTCGACCTCGCCGCGGTGAAGGCGGCCGGCGAGGCCAAGGCGAAGGCGGAGCAGGCGCGTGCGGCCGCGGCCCGGCAGGGCGGCGGCTCCGACGCCGGCGTCCCCGGTGCCGTGGCGCCGTCGGCGCTCGTCATCGATGTCGACGAGGCCGGTTTCGAACTCGACGTGCTCGAACTCTCCCACCAGGTACCGGTCGTCATCGACTTCTGGGCCGAGTGGTGCGAGCCGTGCAAGCAGCTCAGCCCGGTGCTGGAACGCCTGATCACCGGGGCCAACGGCCGACTGGTTCTGGCCAAGATTGACGTCGACGCCAACCAGATGCTGATGCAGCAGTTCGGCGTCCAGGGCATTCCCGCCGTGTTCGCGGTCGTCGCCGGTCAGGCGCTGCCGCTGTTCCAGGGCGCGGTGCCCGAGCAGCAGATCCGCGAGACCCTCGGCCAGCTCATCCAGGTCGCCGAGGAGCGCTACGGCCTCACCGGCATCGTGGTGGATCCGTCCCAGGGCGGTGCCGGGGGCGCCGCCGGCACCGGTGGCGCGGACGAGGAGCCGGAAGGCCCGTACGACGCGCTGCTCGAAGCGGCCGTCGTCGCGTTGGACGGGGGTGACCTGGGCGGAGCCGTCCAGGCGTACAAGAACGTACTGGCCGACGATCCGGCCAACAGCGAGGCCAAGCTGGGTCTGGCCCAGGCCGAACTCCTCGCGCGGGTGCAGCACATGGACCCGCAGGACGTGCGCGCCGCGGCGGCCGCCAACCCGACCGATCCGGCGGCGCAGATCGCCGCGGCCGACCTGGACATGGCCGGCGGTCACGTCCAGGACGCCTTCGGGCGACTGGTGGACGCGGTGCGCGTCACGGCGGGTGACGACCGGGACGCGGTGCGGGTCCGGCTGCTGGAGCTGTTCGAGGTGATCGGCGCGGACGACCCGCGGGTCCCGGCGGCGCGCACGGCGCTGGCGCGGGTGCTCTTCTAGGGCAGGCCCGGGGCCGGTCCCGCGGCTCGCTCGCGGGTCGGTGGACCGCCGACGATTTATTGACACGGAGATAAACAGCGGCCGCGCTTTGCCAAAACTTGGCAATCGCGGCCGCTGTTACTCGTAGTAAGCCGAACCCCGTGAACTGTCCGGTTGGTTCGCTCTTCCACCCATCTGTCGTGGCCATGGGTGACACCCTGTGTTGCTGCTCGACGGCGACGTGTCGCACGGGGGTTATCCAGCCGTTACCCGCCAGTAACGAACCCCCTTGTGCCCCGGCCGGTAATGGACAACGATCGGCCACGCTCGGTCCATCCCGCAGCGCCGGTCACCCGGAACCGCGAGGATGGGTCCCCACCGAGCCGGCCGGTGGCAGTGGCACCGGCCGTGGGACAGGGGGGTCGCCACCGATTCCGGTGGTGCCTGTCCTCATCAGGTTGCGCGAACGCGTGGCCCAGTGGTTGTCGCTCGGGGGTGATCGCCGGTGTTCCTGACGCGGCACAGCCGTGACTCGGCCGCCTGCGCTCCTTCCCGAGGACGTAGCACTTCTCCCATCCCAGGACGGGCAGGGCCCGGACCGGAGATGTACGTCCGATGAGGAGGAACAACATGAATTCCCAGGTTCGTGGTGGGACCAGATGGAAGCGCTTCGCTCTCGTCATGGTGCCGAGCATCGCGGCCACCGCC
The DNA here is from genome assembly GCF_044454405.1 of Streptomyces sp. NPDC051555. Classification (NCBI taxonomy): domain Bacteria; kingdom Bacillati; phylum Actinomycetota; class Actinomycetes; order Kitasatosporales; family Streptomycetaceae; genus Streptomyces; species Streptomyces sp. NPDC051555. The sequence continues at coordinate 194,421 of NZ_JBITDP010000009.1, forward strand.
GCGGTGGGCGTGGGTCTGGCGCAGGGTGCCCTCGCGGCGTCCTTCAGCGTCTCGGGCCAGGACTTCAAGGTGTCGGCCGACGAGCTCGTCGGTGACAACCTGATCCAGTACGGCAGCGTGGCCAAGGGCAAGACCCTCGGCGACGACAAGAAGGACGCGTACCACCCGGTCACCATCTCCGGGTTCAGTCACGCCGAGATCACCAACATGTGCCAGTCGCTGGTCACCCCGGTGCCCGGCCTCGGCAACATCACCCTGCAGCTGCGGACGGGCAACAAGGGCCGTCCCGCCGTCGCGGAGAACATCTACCTCGATGTCGCCGAGCTGGACGCGGACGCCAAGTTCGAGCAGCTCGACATCGGTGTCGCGGTCGGCGACCCGAGCCACGCCACCAAGCCGGTGGCGGGCACGGTGGCCGACGGTGGTCTCTTCTCGCAGCGCGCGAAGAAGGCCACGCTGACCAACGTGCGGCAGAAGGCATGGGCGACGACGGCGGGCACCTTCACGCTGCCGGACCTCAAGCTGCGTCTGCTCAGCGGTGACCAGCCGTGCTACCAGGACGCCAAGTAGTCCGTCCGGTCGCTTGAACCGGCCGGGTGGGCGCGGTGGCGGATCCGCCGCCCCGTCCGCCCGTCCGGGCGCTCCACGTAGTTCTCCGTACGACCGTTTTCAGGGAGCTGTTGTCCATGTACCCCGAGGCCCCCGTAACCCCGGCAGATGATCACTGGCTCACGGCGCTCCGGTACCGGTTCCGCGCCTGGCGCGGGGCCCGGCCGTTCTGGGCGGGAGTCTTCACGCTGCTCGGCGGCATCCCGATCGCGTACTTCCCGTACGCGGACGTCCGGTTGGGCAACATCACGATCGCCATGGCGACAACGGCCGGCGCGGGCTCACTGATCATCGGTGTCCTGCTGGTCACGCTCGGCTTCGCCCTCTGGTTCCAGCAGAGCATCAGGATCTTCGCCGGAGTCGCCACGATCCTGCTCGGACTGGTGTCCCTGCCGGTGTCCAACATCGGTGGCTTCATGTTGGGCTTCCTGGCCGCGCTGATCGGCGGCTGCCTCGCCCTGGCGTGGGCGCCCGGCAGGCCCGTCGAGCCCGAGGTCGACCTGCCCGCTCCCCGTGACGCGGAAACGGACCACGCTTCCCAGACGACTGCCCACGCCGATGGCGGGAGGAACAGTGCGGGGTGACGAAACGCAAAGGGGCCAGTCCCCGGGCGAAGAGTCCCGTGAGAGAAGGGGCCCGCGCCACGCGGCGCCCAGGAAGTCGCTGCTGACCAAGCTCCAGATACCCGTCGGCAAGACGATGGCGCTGGCTGCCATGCCGACCGCGGTCTTCGTCGGGATGGGCATGGCGCCGAAGATGGCGCTGGCCGACGACAAGGAGATCCCGTTCGCGCCCGGACCGTGCGTCACGCGGTCCGACGAGCCCACGGAATCGCCCTCCCCGTCGGCATCGACCTCCAAGAGCCCCTCCCCGAGTACGTCGCCCAGCGCGACCCCCTCGGAGGGCGTCCCGGTGGTCCCGGTTCCCTCGGCCTCCGCGTCGGCGGCCAAGCCCGCGGGCAAGCAGGGCGGCAGCGCGTCGCAACCGGCGAAGCCGGGGGCCTCCGCCTCGCCGTCCGCGAGCGCCTCCCCGTCGGCGGCCAAGCCCCCGAACCCGCTGGACCCGCTGGGTCTGGGCGACACGGTCAAGGACTTCTTCGACGAGCTCGGCAAGCCCCTCAAGGGTGCCAAGGGCGCGGCCACCCCCGCGCCCGCCACCACCCCGAGCGCGAAGCCGAAGCCCGACCCGGCCGCGGACGCGATCCGCGAGGCGGCGAAGAACGCCGGCGTCTCGGTCTCGGAGCTGTCGCAGGACGTCAAGGACACCGCGAAGGCGGCGAAGGACGAGACGGGCGCGTCGGACGACGACAAGGACGGCAAGGACGCCAAGGACGCCAAGGACAAGGACGCGAAGGACAAGGACAAGGACGGCAAGGCCGACGACGGCAAGACGGTCGACGGCAAGACGCCCTTCCCCTGCCCGACCCTGGACGCCCAGGCCCTGGCCAACGCCAAGCTGGAGCAGAGCGCGCCGGTCCTGCCCGACGAGCCCTGGTACCTCGACAGCTCGCTGCTGACCCTCTACGGCCTGGACTACGCGGGCATCGTCGAGGTGAAGACGGCGAACGGCACCACCAAGAAGGTCCTGAAGTTCACGGCGGACTCGCTCGACATCAAGGACCTCTACCAGACGGTCGGCAAGAGCGGGAACGTCGCGCACCTCAAGTCCCGTCCGGGCTCCACGTCCACGATCCGCGGCGGCACGGTGACGATGTACACCGAGAGCCTGAAGGGGAACCTGTTCGGGCTCATCCCGATCGAGTTCACCCCGAACACCCCGCCGCCGCTGAACGTGCCCTTCGCGTTCTTCACGAACGTCAAGGTCGTCCAGGCGGGCCAGTTCGGCGGCGACCTGACCGTTCCCGGTCTGCACAACTACATCGGCCCGCCGGAGTAGGAACCGCCGGAGCAGGAAGCCTGAGCAGGAAGCACCCGAGCAGGACCCGCGCGGGAAGCGCGGCCGGCTCACGTGACGCGCCGAGGGCGGCACCCCGATCGATCGGGGTGCCGCCCTCGTGTGCGTGCGGTGGACGCGCGGCGCGGGCGCCGCGCCACGGCGACGTCAGGCGCCGGCGCCACCGTTCAGGTGGTGGACGCGGACCATGTTGGTCGTGCCCGGGACGCCGGGGGGCGAACCGGCCGTGATGATCATGGTGTCGCCCTGGTTGTAGCGCTTGAGCTTGAGCAGCTCGTCGTCCACGAGGTCGACCATCGCGTCGGTGTTGTCGACGTGGCGGACCACGTACGACTCGACGCCCCAGCTCAGCGACAGCTGGTTGCGGGTGCTCTCGCTGGTGGTGAAGGCCAGGATCGGCTGGACCGCGCGGTAGCGCGACAGGCGGCGGGCCGTGTCACCGGAGTGGGTGAAGGCGACCAGGGCCTTGCCGTCGAGGAAGTCGGCGATCTCGCAGGCCGCACGGGCGACGGAGCCGCCCTGGGTGCGCGGCTTCTTGCCCGGGACCAGCGGCTGCAGGCCCTTGGAGAGCAGCTCTTCCTCGGCGGCGACGACGATCTTCGACATCGTCTTGACGGTCTCGATCGGGTAGGCGCCGACCGAGGACTCGGCCGACAGCATGACCGCGTCGGCCCCGTCGAGGATGGCGTTCGCGACGTCGGAGGCCTCGGCGCGGGTCGGCCGCGAGTTGGTGATCATCGACTCCATCATCTGGGTCGCGACGATCACCGGCTTGGCGTTGCGGCGGCACATCTCGATGAGCCGCTTCTGGACCATCGGGACCTTTTCGAGCGGGTACTCGACGGCCAGGTCACCACGGGCCACCATGACCGCGTCGAAGGCGTCGACGACGGCCTCCATGTTGGCGACCGCCTGCGGCTTCTCGACCTTGGCGATGACGGGGACCCGGCGGCCCTCCTCGTCCATGACCTTGTGGACGTCCTTGACGTCGTTGGCGTCACGGACGAAGGACAGGGCGACCATGTCGCAGCCCATCCGCAGGGCGAAGCGGAGGTCGTCGACGTCCTTCTCGGACAGGGCCGGGACGTTGACGGCGGCACCCGGCAGGTTGATGCCCTTGTGGTCGGAGATGACACCGCCCTCGATGACGATGGTCTTGACCCGCGGGCCGACGACCTCGGTCACCCGGAGCTCGACGTTGCCGTCGTTGATCAGGACCTGGTCGCCCTTGGAGACGTCACCCGGCAGGCCCTTGTAGGTGGTGCCGCAGATGGACTTGTCGCCCGGGACGTCCTCGGTGGTGATGGTGAACTCGTCACCGCGCACCAGCTCGACGGGACCTTCGGCGAAGGTTTCCAGACGGATCTTGGGACCCTGGAGGTCGGCGAGGACGCCGACGGCACGCCCGGTGTCCGCGGAGACCTTCCGGACGCGGTCGTACCGCTCCTGGTGTTCTGCCTGGGATCCGTGGCTGAAGTTGAATCGGGCCACGTTCATACCTGCCTCGATGAGCGCTTTCAGCTGCTCATACGAGTCGACGGCGGGGCCCAGCGTGCAGACGATTTTGGAACGGCGCATGGAGCGGATCCTATCGGTTTGTTTCGTAGCGGAATATTCCGTCTGGTGGAAAGTCCAAAGTGACTAACGGGTAACCAGCTCGTACGCCTGCGTGGCGATCTCCAGCTCCTCCTCCGTCGGCACCACGGCCACGGCCACCCGGGCGTACTCGGCCGAGATCAGCCGGGGCTCGGGGGAGCGCACCGCGTTGGCCTCCAGGTCCAGCGCGAGCCCCAGCTCGGCGAGACCGTCCACGGCAGCTTCCCGCACCTGGTGGGCGTTCTCGCCGACCCCGGCCGTGAACACCACCGCGTCCACCCGGCCGAGCACGGCCGAGTAGGCACCGATGTACTTCTTCAGGCGGTGGACGTACGCCGCGAAGGCGACGCTCGCCGCCTCGTCGCCCTCGCCCGCGCGCCGCAGCACCTCGCGCATGTCGTTGTCCCCGCACATGCCCAGCAGACCGCTCTTCTTGTTCAGGAGCGAATCGATCTCATCCACCGAGAGGCCGCCCACCCGGGCCAGGTGGAAGACGACGGCCGGATCGAGGTCCCCGGAGCGGGTTCCCATGATCAGGCCCTCCAGCGGGGTCAGCCCCATGGAGGTCTCCACGCACACCCCGCCTCGGACCGCCGAGGCCGAGGCGCCGTTGCCCAGGTGCAGCACGATGACGTTCACGTCCTCGGGAGCCCTGCCCAGCAGCGCGGCGGTCGTGCGGGACACGTAGGCGTGCGAGGTGCCGTGGAAGCCGTACCGCCGGATGGAGTACTTGTCGGCGGTCGCGGCGTCGATCGCGTAGCGGGCCACGTACTCCGGCATCGTCGCGTGGAAGGCCGTGTCGAAGACCGCGACCTGCGGGAGGTCCGCGCGCAGCGCGCGGGCCACCTCGATGCCGGTCACGTTCGCCGGGTTGTGCAGCGGCGCCAGCGGCACGAGCGCGCGGATCTCCGCCAGCACCTCGTCGTCGATGACGGTCGGCCGGGTGAACTTGGTACCGCCGTGCACCACCCGGTGCCCGATGGCGGCCAGTTCGGGGGAGTCCAGGCCCATGCCGTCGGCGGCCAGCTCGGCCGCGACGGCCGTCAGGGCCGCCCGGTGGTCGGCGATCGGCCCGAGGACCTCCCGCTCGGCCTCGCCCGCCTCCGGGTCCGGGGCGGCGGTGAGCCGTTCGTGCACCAGCCGGGAGGTCTCCTCGCCGATGCGCTCCACCAGCCCGACGGCCAGGCGGGACCGGTCCGCCATGTCGAGCAGCTGGTACTTGACCGACGAGGAGCCGGAGTTGAGGACGAGTACGCGCGATGCGGTCACGGGTGCGGAACCTTCTCGTGTGGGGGTGCGGGGTGGTCGTACGTCGTGCGGGTCAGCCCGCGACGGGCTTGGACTGGGCCTGGATCGCGGTGATCGCCACCGTGGTGACGATGTCCTGGACCAGCGCGCCGCGCGAGAGGTCGTTGACCGGCTTGCGCAGGCCCTGCAGGACCGGGCCGACCGCCACGGCGCCCGCGGAGCGCTGCACGGCCTTGTAGGTGTTGTTGCCGGTGTTGAGGTCCGGGAAGATCAGTACGGTCGCCCGCCCGGCCACCTCGGACTCCGGCAGCTTGGTCGCCGCCACGGACGGCTCGACGGCGGCGTCGTATTGGATGGGGCCCTCGATCAGCAGGTCCGGGCGCTGCGCGCGGACGATCTCGGTGGCCTTGCGTACCTTGTCGACGTCCACGCCCGAACCGGAGGTTCCGGTCGAGTACGAGAGCATCGCGATCCGCGGCTCCAGCCCGAAGGCGGCGGCGGTGGTGGCCGACTGGATGGCGATGTCGGCGAGCTGCTCGGCGTTGGGGTCCGGGTTCACGGCGCAGTCGCCGTAGGCGAGTACCTTGTCGGCCAGGCACATGAAGAAGACCGAGGAGACGATGGACGCCTCCGGCTTGGTCTTGATGATCTCGAAGGCGGGCCGGATGGTGGCGGCGGTCGAGTGCACCGCGCCGGAGACCATGCCGTCGGCCAGACCTTCCTGGACCATCAGCGTGCCGAAGTAATTGACGTCCGTGACCACGTCGTTGGCCAGCTCGACCGTCATGCCCTTGTGGGCGCGGGCCGCGGCGTAGTACTCGGCGAACCGTTCCCGCAGCGGCGAGGTCCCCGGGTCGATCAGCTGCGCCGCGCTGATGTCGATGCCGAGGTCGGCGGCCTTCTTCAGGATCGCCTGCTCCTCGCCCAGCAGGGTCAGGTCGCACACTCCGCGGCGCAGCACCACGTCCGCGGCGCGCAGCACCCGCTCCTCGGTGCCCTCGGGCAGGACCACCCGGCGCCGCTCGGAGCGGGCCTGCTCCAGCAGCTCGTGCTCGAACATCATCGGCGTGACCCGGGTGGAGCGGGTGAGCGAGATGCGGTCGCGCAGGGCGGCCGTGTCGACGTGCCGCTCGAAGAGGCCGAGCGCGGTCTCCAGCTTGCGCGGGGTCGCGGAGTTCAGGCGGCTCTGCAGCGCGAAGAGTTCGGCGGCGGTCGGGAAGCTGTTGCCCGCGACCGAGACGACCGGCGTGCCGGGCGCCAGCTTCGAGGCCAGCGTCAGGATGTCCTTGCCGGGGCGCTCGTTCAGGGTCAGCAGCACGCCGGCGATCGGCGGGGTGCCGGAGGTGTGCGCGGCGAGCGCGCCGATGACCAGGTCGGAGCGGTCCCCGGGGGTGACGACCAGACAGCCGGGGGTCAGCGCGTTCAGGAAGTTCGGCAGCATGGCGCCGCCGAAGACGAAGTCCACGGCGTCGCGGGCCAGCCCGGCCTCGTCGCCGAGCAGCACCTCGCCCCCCAGCGCCCGGGTGATCTGGGCGACGGTGGGTGCGGAGAGCGTCTTGTCGTCCGGCAGCACGTAACAGGGCACGGGAAGGCGCGCGGCCAGCCGCTCGGCTATCACCTCGCGGTCCTCGGCGACCACCCGGTTGACGATCACGGCCACGACCTCGCAGCCCAGGCTCTCGTAGGCCCGGTAGGCGTTGCGGGTCTCCGCGCGGACCGACTCGGCGGTCTGCTTGGTGCCGCCGACCACCGGGACGACGACCGCGCCCAGTTCGTTGGCCAGGCGGGCGTTGAGCGCCAGTTCGTCCGGGAGGTTGGTGTCGGCGTAGTCGGTGCCGAGGACCAGCATGACCTCGTAGTCGCGGGCGGCCCGGTGGTAGCCGTCGACGAGCTGCGAGACCAGTTCGTCGGCCCCCTTCTCGGCGAGCAGCGCGGAGGCCTCGTGGTACTCCATGCCGAAGGCGGTGGAGGGGTCCTGGTCGAGCCGGTAGCGCGCCTTGAGGAGGTCGAAGAGGCGGTCGGGTCCGTCGTGCAGCAGTGGGCGGTACACGCCCACCCGACCCGTCTGGCGGGTCAGCAGCTCCATGAGTCCGAGCTCGATGACCTGCCGGCCGTCCCCCCGGTCGATGCCGGTCACGTACACGCTGCGCGTCACGCGTGCTCTCCGTCCATGTGTGTCGGTTGGCGGCGTCACCACCGGCCCCGGACGGGGCAGGCTACGGATCTTCCGAGTCGATTTACCCATTTAGTATGGGCTTGCCCTCTTGACAATACCTCTGCTGATGGATAGGGCGCTTGCCGGGAAAAAGGCCTGTCCAGGGGGGTCGAAAGGCCCCCGGGGGGCAGTCGCTCGGAGCGCGGCCCACCGGTGGCGCGTGGAACAATCGGACAGGCTTCATCAATACGGCCTTCATCTGTACGGTGGTCCGCCCGCACGTGGGCCGCTCGGTACGACCAGGAGCAGGAGACACAGCACGATGCGTATCGGAGTTCTCACCGCAGGCGGCGACTGCCCGGGCCTCAACGCTGTCATCCGGTCGGTCGTCCACCGTGCCGTGGTCGGACACGGCGACGAAGTCATCGGCTTCGAGGACGGTTTCAAGGGTCTCCTCGATGGTCATTACCGCCCCCTCGACATCAATGCGGTCAGTGGCATTCTGGCCCGCGGCGGAACGATTCTCGGCTCAGCCCGGATGGAGCGCGCCCGACTGCACGAGGCCGCCGAGAACGCGGTGGAGCTGGCGCAGCGGTACGAGATCGACGCCCTCATCCCGATCGGCGGCGAGGGCACGCTGACCGCGGCCCGGATGCTGTCGGACGCGGGCATGCCGGTGGTCGGCGTACCGAAGACCATCGACAACGACATCTCCTCCACGGACCGCACCTTCGGCTTCGACACCGCCGTCATGGTGGCCACCGAGGCGATCGACCGGCTCAAGACCACCGCCGAATCGCATCAGCGCGTGATGGTCGTCGAGGTCATGGGACGCCACGCGGGCTGGATCGCCCTGGAGTCCGGCATGGCGGGCGGCGCCCACGGCATCTGCCTGCCGGAGCGGCAGTTCGAGGTCGACGCCTTGGTGAAGATGGTGGAGGAACGATTCGCCCGCGGCAAGAAGTTCGCGGTCATCTGCGTCGCCGAGGGCGCGCACCCGGCCGACGGCTCCATGCCGTACGAGAAGGGCGCGATCGACCAGTACGGTCACGAGCGCTTCGCCGGGATCGGCAACCGACTGGCCGTCGAGCTGGAGCGGCGCCTGGGCAAGGAAGCCCGCCCGGTCATCCTCGGCCACGTCCAGCGCGGCGGCACCCCGACCGCGTACGACCGCGTCCTCGCCACCCGCTTCGGCTGGCACGCCGTCGAGGGCGTCCACCGCGGCGACTTCGGCAACATGACCGCGCTGCGCGGCACCGACATCGTGATGGCCCCCCTCGCGCAGGCCGTCACCGAGCTGAAGACCGTCCCCGAGGACCGCATGTACGAGGCCGAATCGGTCTTCTAGTGCCGTGACCCGGTGAACCTTTCCGGTCACGGCACTGGCCGCGCCATCCGGCTCTGCGCCCGGGACCTTCGTCCTGGATCCGCGCGCCGAAGGGCCCCGATCTCGTCCCCTCCCGGGACCGGTCGGGGCCTTCGCGCATCCCCTCCCCGGCCTGCCGGCCGGCAGGCCGATCGCACCCGCGCCGCGCCTACGGCACCTGCGCGAGCTCCCAGAACCGGTCCACGATGCCCGTCAGGAACTCGCGCCCCGCGTCCCCGCTGTCGGCCCGGCCGCCCGAGCCGCCCCAGCTCAAGGTGGACAGCATCCGGGCCTGGTAGTCCCCGTGCAGCAGCTCCAGTACCCGCTCCAGCTGGGCCTTGGGTACGGGGAGCAGCTTGGCCAGCGGCTTCACGTACGCCTGCCAGCGGGTGGTGACCGCGTTGCGCAGCAGCTCCGCCAGCTCGTCCTGCTTGCCGGTGGCGGTCACGAACTGGGCCAGCGTCAGCCCCAGCACCGAGGAGAGGGTGGCCGACTGCCGCTCGTTGCCCTTCCAGCGCCCGGTGTCCTCCATCTTCTGGTAGGAGGCGGGCTCCAGCCCGACCCGCCGGGCCAGCTCCTCCGGTGACACGCCGCGCGCGATCCGGTGCTCCCGCAAGGTGACCGGTTCGGCCAACAGCTCGCCGGGCGCACACCACAGCACGCCCGCGAGGGCCGTCAGCTCGGCCGAGGTCGGCGTGATCTCGCCGCGCTCCCAGGCCATGACGGTCTCGGGGGTGACGAGGAGCCCGTACTGGGCGCGCAGGCCGTAGGCGACGTGGCCGGGTGCCATGCCCAGGGCCGCCCGCAGGCGGCGGGCGGCGGGAGCATTGAAAGGAGGGCTGGAGTGCACGAGCCACACGGTAGAAGCGAAATGGGTTTGGCGACTACAGACCGTTCAAACAAGCCCACAACTCGTAGGAACCTCCTACGGTGTTCGGGCATTTAGTCCGGTATTTGCGCGACCGTCCGGTAATCGGATGGTGTGAAGATCTATTTCCCGGGGTCCGCTTCAAGCCAAGCCTACGGCTGCCGTTCGAGTGAACCCCGTCACACCCCGTCACGCCACCTGAACCACTTCGGCCACGCAGGCGTGAACCAGGCGGGGGCCCTCGTACACGGGGGTGGCGAGGGCCCCCATGACCTTGCCTTGACGTGGACGTCAAGGATTACGGTCGGCCCATGCGAATCGGCGAACTGGCGGAGCGGGCGGGCACCACCACCCGGACCCTGCGCTACTACGAGGACCGCGGTCTGCTGCCCGCACGGCGGACCGGCAACGGCTACCGCTCGTACGACGAGGACGATCTGCGGCTGCTGCGCGAGATCCGGGTGCTCCAGGACTTCGGCTTCGAGCTGGAGGAGACCCGGCCCTTCGTGGACTGCCTGCGGGCCGGCCACCCGGCCGGCGACGCCTGCCCCGCCTCCCTCGCCGTCTACCGCCGCAAGCTCGCCGAGCTGGACTCGTTGATCGGCAAGCTCGCCGACGTACGGGACCAGGTCGCGCGGCAGCTGACGACCGCCGAGGAGGCCGCCGGAGAGTCGGCCACCCCGCGCTGCGAGACCACCGCACAGGACTGACGACCCGAGCCGACGACGCACGACGCACGACACACGACGAACGACAGGGGAGAAGAAGATGTTGCGTGCCCACGGAGTGGACGAGGTCACCGACGAGACCTTCGCGGCGGAAGTGCTCGCCGAGCGCGGGCGCCCCGTGCTGGTCGAGTTCACCGCCGACTGGTGCGGGCCCTGCCGCCAGCTGGCGCCGGTGCTGTCCGCCGTCGCCGCCGAGGAGGCGCACCGCCTGAAGGTGGTGCAGATCGACGCGGACAGCAACCCGCAGACCATGGTCCGCTACGGCGTCCTGTCCATGCCCACCCTGCTGGTCCTGCGCGACGGCGAACCGGTGAAGACGCTCGTCGGAGCCCGGGCCAAGCGCCGCCTGCTCCAGGACCTCGAAGACGTCCTGGAGCAGGCGGCGCCCGTCACGGCCTGAGCCACACGGTGGACAGCGGCGGCAGCGTCATCCGCAGGCTGGCCGCCCGCCCCTGCGCGGGCACCGGCTCCGGCCGCAGCGGCCGCAGGTGGCGCACCCCGCTGCCGCCGAACCGCTCCGCGTCCGTGTTCAGCACCTCGTGCCACTCGGCGACCTCCTCCGGCACGCCGACCCGGTAGCCGTGGCGCACCACCGGGGAGAAGTTCGAGACGCACAGCAGCTGCGAGCCGTCCACCGCGTAGCGCAGGAAGGCGATGACGTTGTCCTCCGCCGCGTCCGAGGCCACCCAGGCGAACCCCTCCGGCACGGTGTCCCGCTCCCACAGCGCGGGCGTCGCCGTGTAGGTCCGGTTCAGCTCGCCCACCAGGGCGCGCACCCCGCGGTGGTCGGCGGCCGCGGCGTAGGAGGAGTCCAGCAGCCACCAGTCCGGCCCGTGCGCCTCCGACCACTCGGCGCCCTGGGCGAACTCCTGCCCCATGAAGAGCAGCTGCTTGCCGGGGTGGGCCCACATGAAGCCCAGGTACGCCCGGTGGCAGGCCCGTTGCTGCCACCAGTCGCCGGGCATCTTCCCCACCAGCGACCGCTTGCCGTGCACCACCTCGTCGTGCGAGATCGGCAGTACGTAGTTCTCGCTGTACGCGTAGACCATCCCGAAGGTCATGTCGTGGTGGTGGTACTTGCGGTGCACCGGCTCCTTCGACACGTACCGCAGCGTGTCGTGCATCCAGCCCATGTTCCACTTCAGCCCGAAGCCGAGCCCGCCCGCGTCGGTGGGCCGGGTCACGCCCTCCCAGGCCGTGGACTCCTCGGCGATCGTGACCACGCCCGGGCAGCGCCGGTAGACCGTCGCGTTCATCTCCTGGAGCAGCGCCACCGCGTCCAGGTTCTCCCGCCCGCCGTGCTCGTTCGGCGTCCACTCGCCCTCGCCGCGCGAGTAGTCCAGGTAGAGCATCGAGGCCACCGCGTCCACGCGCAGCCCGTCGACGTGGAACTCCTGGCACCAGTACACGGCGTTCGCCACCAGGAAGTTGCGGACCTCCTTGCGCCCGTAGTCGAACTCCAGCGTCCCCCAGTCCGGGTGCGCGGCCCGCTGCGGGTCGTGGTGCTCGTACAGCGGCCGTCCGTCGAACTCGGCGAGCGCCCAGTCGTCCCGCGGGAAGTGCGCGGGCACCCAGTCGACGATCACCCCGATCCCGGCCCGGTGCAGGGCGTCGACCAGGCCGCGGAACTCGTCGGGCGTGCCCATCCGCGAGGTGGGCGCGTAGAAACCGGTGACCTGGTAGCCCCAGGAGCCGCCGAAGGGGTGCTCGGCGACCGGCATCAGCTCGACGTGGGTGAACCCCAGCTCCTTCACGTAGGCCGGGAGCTGCTCCGCCAACTGCGCGTAGCTCAGCCCGGGCCGCCAGGAGGCCAGGTGCACCTCGTACACCGACAGCGGCGCCTGGTGCGCCGGCCGCAGCCCGCGGGACGCCATCCACTCGGTGTCCCGCCAGGTGTAGTGCGAGGCGGTCACGATCGACGCGTTCGCGGGCGGTACCTCGGCGCGCCGGGCCATCGGGTCGGCCCGCAGGGTGTGGCTGCCGTCCGGGCGCGTGACGTCGTACTTGTACATCGCGCCCTCGCCGACGCCCGGCAGGAACAGCTCCCACACCCCGGTCGCGCCGAGCGAGCGCATCGGGTGGGCCACCGCGTCCCAGTAGGAGAAGTCACCCGTGACCCGGACCCCCAGGGCGTTCGGCGCCCAGAGCGTGAACCGGGTGCCGGCCACGCCCTGATGCTCCATCGGCTCCGCGCCCAGCGCCGTCCACAGCTCCTCGTGCCGGCCCTCGCCGATCAGGTGCAGGTCCAGCTCGCCGAGCGCCGGCAGGAAGCGGTAGGGGTCGTGGACCTCCACCTCGTCGCTGTCGTAGGTCACCAGCAGCCGGTAGTCGGGCACACCGGTCAGCGGCAGCAGCCCGGAGAAGAACCCGTCGCCCTCGTCGTGGAGTTCGGCACGCAGCCCCTTGGCGACGATCGTGACCGCCTTCGCGTGCGGGCGCAGCGCCCGGAAGGCCACCCCGCCCCGGTGGGTCCGGGCGCCCAGCACCGCGTGCGGATCGTGGTGGCGGCCCTCCAGCAGCCGGGACCGTTCGTCCGCACCCAGCGCCGGTGCGGGCCGGACGCCGTGCGGCGGGGCGGTCCGCCGGGCCCGGGGCGTGCGCGGTTTCTTCGCCGCCTCCGCGGGGGCGGCGGGGGCGGTGGTCGGGCGGGACGTCGGCGACGGCTGTCGGGCGGCGCTCACGTGTGCGGCCTCCTAGGGGGCTGCTCGCGGGGGTGGGGGGTGGAGGAGAGCGGGAGGGGATCGGCGGCGGGCGGCGGCAGGCGGTGGGCCGGCCGCTCGCGTTCGGAGAGCCGTCGGACGGCGGCCATCGGGACGTGCAGCCAATCGGGGCGGTGCCGGGATTCGTAACGGGCCTCGTAGACCGCCTTGTCGGTCTCGTAGGCGCGCAGCAGGACGGGGTCCTCGCGCGGGTCGCGGCCGGTGGTCCGGGCGTACCCCTCGCAGAACGCGGCCCGGCAGGCGTCCGCCCAGGCGGGGGCGAACGGCCGGTGGGAGCGTGCCGCGTAGTCGAAGGAACGCAGTATCCCGGCGATGTCCCGGACCGCCGGTTCGGGGCGGCGCCGGTCGGCCAGCGGCCGGGCCGGCTCCCCTTCGAAGTCGATCAACGACCAACTGCCGTCGAGGGTGCGCAGGGTCTGCCCCAGGTGGAGGTCGCCGTGGATGCGCTGGGCGCGGACCCCCGCGCCCCGCGAGGACGCCAGCGCGTCGAAGGCGCCGCGCAGCCCCGCCTCGTACGGGCGCAGTGACGTCACCTCACGTGCGGTGGCGGCCAGCCGCGCGGTCATCCCGGCGGCCAGCCGGGCCGTCTGCTCCGGGCCCAGCGCGACGGTGGGCAGGGCGTCGGCCAGCGCGCTGTGCACCTCGGCGGTGGCCCGGCCCAGGGCGTGCGCCTCGGCGGTGAAGTCGGCGCCCGCGCCGAGGCGGTGCAGCGCGAGCTGCCAGCCGTCGTCGGAGCCCCGCAGGTAGGGCTGGAGCACGCCCAGGGTCAGCGGCTCGGACCCGGCCAGCTGGGCCTCGTACCAGGCGACCGGCGCCGGCACCCGGGCGCACCCGGCGGCGGCCAGCGCCCGGGGCAGCTCCAGGTCCGGATTGACCCCGGGGCCGACCCGCCGGAACACCTTGAGGATGTAGGCGTCCCCGTAGATCAGCGAGGAGTTGGTCTGTTCCCCGGACAGCGGCCGGGCCGCCAGCGCCGCCGGGATCGGCGCCGCCGGGTCCCGGTCGAAGCGGAGCGGGCCGAGGGAGCCGGGGGCGCGCAATCGTTCCAGCAGCAGGGCCGCGAGCCGCGGATCGCCCAGACCCTCGTAGATCGCCTGACCGGCGTACGGGCCCTCCTCGGCCCGGCCGATCAGCGCGGGCGCGAGCGCGGGCGGCAGCTCGGGACGGATCCCGAGCAGCAGTTGGTAGCAGTCGCCGTCCACGTCGAGCAGGAGGTGCAACAGCCCCGGCGAGGACCCCGGCGGGAGCAGTTCGGCCGCCGAGACCGGGCGCAGGGCGCTGATGGCGCGCCCCTTGCCGGCGAACCAGCGCTGTCTCGGCAGCCAGGCGCGCAGCAGTGGTTCGAGCGGGCCGAGCCGGTCCGGGTGGGGGGTCCCGCGATCGGCCGCCCGGCGGTCCGGCCGGCCGACCTCGCTCCGGGTGGATGCAGCCTCCGACATGGCATCGCGTCCTTTCCCCGGGCCGTCACAGAATGCGCAGAGTGTCCCGGATCGCGGCAGTTGCTGTCCGGTGGTGTGTGCGAGTGTCGGGTCAGGATGGTCCGTACAGGGCGGCGATTGACCCATTCGCCGCCCACGGATCCGCACGTGATGAGGTCCTGTCCGCCGTGCGGCAGGCGCCCTCCGCTACTGCTCGGCGCGCAGCCTGAACCAGTAGAAACCGTGCCCCGCCAGGGTCAGCAGGTACGGCCATTCGCCGATCGGCGGGAACCGGACGTCACCGGTGAGTTCCACCGGCACCCGCCCGTTGAAGGACCGCAGGTCCAGCTCCGTCGGCTGCGCGAAGCGCGAGAAGTTGTGCACGCACAGCACCAGGTCGTCCGCTTCGCCCTCGGTGGAGGGTGCCTCGCGGAGGAACGCCAGCACCGCGGGGTTGGACGACGGGAGTTCGGTGTAGGAACCGAGGCCGAAGGCGGGGTTCGCCTTGCGGATCTCGATCAACCGCCGGGTCCAGTGCAACAGCGACGAGGGCGAGGACATCGCGGCCTCGACGTTGGTGACCTGGTACCCGTAGACCGGGTCCATGATGACCGGCAGGTTGAGCCTGCCCGGATCGCACGAGGAGAAACCGGCGTTGCGGTCCGGGGTCCACTGCATGGGGGTCCGCACCCCGTCCCGGTCGCCCAGCCAGATGTTGTCGCCCATGCCGATCTCGTCGCCGTAGTACAGGATCGGCGAGCCGGGCAGGGACAGCAGCAGGGCGGTGAACAGCTCGATCTGGTGCCGGTCGTTGTCGAGCAGCGGCGCGAGCCGGCGCCGGATGCCGATGTTGGCCCGCATCCGCGGGTCCTTGGCGTACTCGGCGTACATGTAGTCGCGCTCTTCGTCCGTCACCATTTCGAGGGTCAGCTCGTCGTGGTTGCGCAGGAAGATGCCCCACTGGCAGCTCGCCGGGATCTCGGGGGTCTTGGCGAGGATCTCGGAGACCGGGTAGCGCGACTCCCGGCGCACCGCCATGAAGATGCGCGGCATGACGGGGAAGTGGAAGGCCATGTGGCACTCGTCCCCGCCCTTGCTGTAGTCGCCGAAGTAGTCGACGACGTCCTCCGGCCACTGGTTGGCCTCGGCGAGCAGCACGGTGTCCGGGTAGTGCGCGTCGATCTCCGCCCGGACCCGCTTGAGCAGGGTGTGGGTGCGCGGGAGGTTCTCGCAGTTGGTCCCCTCCTCGGCGTAGAGGTACGGGACCGCGTCGAGCCGGAACCCGTCGATGCCGAGGTCGAGCCAGAAGCGCAGGGCCGAGACGATCTCCTCCACGACGGCCGGGTTCTCGTAGTTGAGGTCCGGCTGGTGGGAGAAGAAGCGGTGCCAGTAGTACTGCTTGCGCACCGGGTCGTAGGTCCAGTTCGAGGACTCGGTGTCGACGAAGATGATCCGGGCGTCCTGGTACTGCTTGTCGTTGTCGGCCCACATGTAGTAGTCGCCGTACGGGCCGTCCGGATCCTTGCGCGACTGCTGGAACCACTCGTGCTGGTCGCTCGTGTGGTTCATGACGAAGTCGATGATCACGCGCATGCCGCGCTGGTGCGCCGCGTCGACGAACTCCACGAAGTCGGCGAGGTCGCCGAACTCCGGCAGTACAGAGGTGTAGTCGGAGACGTCGTAGCCGCCGTCGCGCAGCGGCGAGGCGAAGAAGGGCGGGAGCCACAGGCAGTCGACGCCGAGCCATTGGAGGTAGTCCAGCTTGGCGGTGAGCCCCTTGAGGTCGCCCACGCCGTCGCCGTTGCTGTCGTGGAAGGAGCGGACGAGGACCTCGTAGAACACCGCCCGCTTGAACCAGTCGGGGTCGCGGTCCTTGGCGGGGGTGTCCTCGAAGAGGTCGTGGACGGGATCGTTGATCATCATGAGGTGGGTGACCCTCCGGTGAGCGGGGACGGTCGCAGAGCGGCCAGCACGTGCGCGGGCGTACGGCCCGGTTCCAGACGCACGTAATTCGCCCTGCCCCAGTGATAGGTCTCGCCGGTGAGCTCGTCGCGCACCGCGAGGGACCCGTGCCAGTCGAGGCCGAGTACCGGCATGTCCAACGAGACCGTCGCCTCCTGGGTGTGGTGCGGATCGAGGTTGACGACCACCAATACGCAATGCGATCCGCCGTGTTTCGAATAGGCGATCACTTGCTCGTTGTCGGTCGGATGGAAATGCACGTCGCGCAGTTGCTGGAGCGCGGGATTGCGCCGGCGGAGCCGGTTCAGCGCGGTGATCAGCGGGGCGATGCTGCGGCCCTCGCGTTCGGCGGCGGCCCAGTCGCGCGGGCGCAGCTCGTACTTCTCGGAATCGAGGTACTCCTCGCTGCCCTCCTTCACCGGGGTGTTCTCGCACAGCTCGTAGCCGGCGTAGATCCCCCAGGTGGGCGAGAGGGTCGCGGCCAGCACGGCCCTGATCTCGAAGGCCGGTCGGCCGCCGGCCTGCAGGTACTCGTGCAGGATGTCCGGCGTATTGACGAAGAAATTGGGCCGCATGCAGGAAGCCGAATCACCCGACAGCTCGGTGACGTATTCGGTGAGCTCCCGCTTCGTATTGCGCCAGGTGAAGTACGTGTAGGACTGCTGGAAACCGATCGCGGCGAGTGTGCGCATCATCGCGGGCCGGGTGAACGCCTCGGCCAGGAAAATCACGTCGGGATCGCTCTTGTTGATGTCCGCGATCACCCTTTCCCAGAAGACGACGGGCTTGGTGTGCGGATTGTCGACCCGGAAGATGCGTACTCCGTGGTCCATCCAGTACCGCAGGATGCGCAGGGTCTCCTCGACGATGCCGCCCATGTCGGTGTCGAAGTGGATCGGATAGATGTCCTGGTACTTCTTCGGCGGGTTCTCCGCGTAGGCGACCGTCCCGTCCGCGCGGTGGCGGAACCACTCCGGGTGCTTCTCCACCCAGGGGTGGTCCGGCGAACACTGGAGGGCGAAGTCGAGCGCGATCTCCAGGCGCAGCTCGCGGGCCCGGGCCACGAAGCGGTCGAAGTCCTCGATCGTGCCCAGCTCGGGGTGGACGGCGTCGTGCCCGCCCTCGGTCGAGCCGATGGCCCAGGGCACACCCGGATCCCAACTGCCCGCGGACAGAGTGTTGTTGGGCCCCTTGCGGTACGTGCTCCCGATCGGGTGGATCGGCGGCAGGTACACCACGTCGAAGCCCATGGCGGCGACGGCCGCCAAGCGCTCGGCCGCGGTCGCGAAGGTGCCGCTGACCGGAGCCGCGCCGGGCTCCAGCACCGCGCCCTCCGAGCGCGGGAACAGCTCGTACCAGGCACCGAAGAGGGCCCGCTTGCGCTCGACCAGCACGGCCAGCGGCTTCGAGGCGCTCACCAGCTCCCGGAAGGGTTTGCGGGCGAGCGCCGCGTCGACCTCCGGGGCCAGGGCCGCGGTCAACCGGGCCCCGGCCGGGCGGTCCCCGTCGCGCATCGCGTCGGCGGCGGCCAGCACCGCCTCGCGCCCGTCCCGCTTGGGGACCTTGGCGGCGGCCCGCTCGTAGAGCTCGGCCCCCTCCAGCAGCATCAGGTCCGCGTCGATCCCGGCCGGCACCTTGATCGAGGCGTGCGCGCGCCAGGTCGCGACCGGATCGCTCCACGCCTCGACGACGTACGTCCACCTCCCCTCCGTGTCGGCGGACACCCGGGCGCCCCACCGGTCGGTGCCGGGTGCCAGTTCGCGCAGCGGCACGGGCGGGCGCTGGCGCCCGCTCGGATCTCGCAGCACCACGTGCGCCGCGACCGCGTCGTGTCCCTCGCGGAACACGGTGGCGGAGACTTCGAATACCTCGTCCACGACCGCCTTGGCGGGTCTGGCGCCGCAGTCGACGGCGGGGCGGACGTCCAGCACGGGAATGCGACCGATCATGATGGGATCACCTGGGGGCAGTTCGCAGGGCTCGGTGACAACGGGACAGCCGACGACGTTCCGGCTGGTCGTGCACGCTCTGTTCGCTCTGTTTCTAGCCGCTCAGTGGACGGCTGGGCTGCGGGCATGGCCGCTCCTGTCCGCGTTCACTCGGGTGGCGGGAGGTGGGGCGGGGGGTGTGCCGTGCGCGGTACCCGGGGAGCCCTTCCCACTCTCGGCCCGCCCAATCCGCGCGCTTGGTTAACTACTCGTACGTAAGGACGAGCGCAAGGCGCGAGGGTCCGCCGTGGCCGGTGTTGTTCCCTCAGGTCGCCGTCCGCGCGCGGGTCTCGGCGGGCGGTGGAGGCGGGATGGCCGAGGAGCGGGCGCGCCGCTAGCCTTCCCGGGGTGATGCGCGGGTGCACAGCGTGGTGCGGCCGCTCCGATGCGTAAGCCCCTGCGAAGGTGGACACGTGAAGGCTATCCGTCGATTCACCGTGCGCCCTGTCCTGCCGGAACCCCTCCTGCCGCTCGCCGATCTCGCGCGCAACCTGCGCTGGTCGTGGCACGGGGAGACCCGGGAACTCTTCCAATCCGTCGACCCCGAGGGCTGGCTGGCCGCCGGAGGTGATCCCGTCCGGCTGCTGGGGGACGTCGCCGCGGCCCGGCTGGAGGAACTCGCGCGGGACCGCAGGTTCCTGCGCCGGCTCTCCGCCGTCTCCGCCGACCTCGACGACTACGTCCACGGCGACCGGTGGTACCAGGGGCAGGAGAACAGCGCCGAGCTGCCCGCCGCCATCGCCTACTTCTCGCCCGAGTTCGGCATCACCGCCGCGCTGCCGCAGTACTCCGGCGGCCTCGGCATCCTCGCCGGCGACCACCTCAAGGCCGCCAGCGACCTCGGGGTCCCGCTCATCGGCGTCGGCCTGCTCTACCGCCACGGGTACTTCCGCCAGTCCCTCTCCCGCGACGGCTGGCAGCAGGAGCACTACCCGGTCCTCGACCCCAACGAACTGCCCGTCTCCCTCCTGCGCGGCCCCGACGACCTCCCCGCCCGGATCACCCTGTCGCTGCCCGGCGGCCGCAGCCTGCACGCGCACGTCTGGCAGGTCCGGGTCGGCCGGGTGCCGCTGCTGCTCCTCGACTCCGACGTCGAGGACAACGACACCGCCGCGCGCGAGGTGACCGACCGCCTCTACGGCGGCGGCAGCGAGCACCGGCTGCTCCAGGAGATGCTGCTCGGCATCGGCGGCGTCCGCGCCGTACGAACGTACTGCGCGCTCACCGGCCACCCGGACCCCGAGGTGTTCCACACCAACGAGGGTCACGCCGGCTTCCTCGGCCTCGAACGCATAAGGGAACTGGCGGGCGGGGAACCGGCGGGCGGGGGCCTGGCCTTCGACGCGGCCGTCGAGGCGGTCCGGGCCGGAACGGTGTTCACCACCCACACCCCGGTCCCCGCGGGCATCGACCGCTTCGAGCGCGGGCTGGTCGCCCGGCACTTCGCCGACGGCGGCGAACTGGTCGGCGTACCCGTGGACCGGATCCTCGAACTGGGCGCCGAGAGCTACCCGGGCGGCGACCCCGGCGTCTTCAACATGGCCGTCATGGGGCTGCGGCTCGCCCAGCGCGCCAACGGGGTGTCGACCCTGCACGGCGCCGTCAGCCGCGGCATGTTCGCGGGACTGTGGCCGGGATTCGACCCCGCGGACGTCCCCATCGTCTCCGTCACCAACGGCGTGCACGCACCGACCTGGGTCGCCCCCGAGGTGGTCCGCCTCGGCGCCCGCCAGATCGGCGCCGGACGCACCGAGGACGCCCTGTCCGTCGGCGGATCGCAGCGCTGGGACGCGGTCGCCGACATCGCCGACCAGGATGTGTGGGACCTGCGCCGGGTGCTGCGCGAGCAGCTCGTCCAGGAGGTCCGCGACCGGCTGCGGGCCTCGTGGCGCCAGCGCGGGGCCGGGGACGCCGAGCTCGGCTGGGTGGACTCCGTGCTCGATCCCGACGTGCTCACCATCGGGTTCGCGCGCCGGGTGCCCTCCTACAAGCGGCTCACGCTCATGCTGCGCGACCCGGAACGGCTGCGTCGACTGCTGTTGGACCCCGAGCGGCCCGTGCAGATCGTCGTCGCGGGCAAGGCGCACCCGGCCGACGACGGCGGCAAGCGGCTCGTGCAGGAACTGGTGCGCTTCGCCGACGACCCGCGGGTGCGCCACCGCATCGTGTTCCTGCCCGACTACGGCATGGCCATGGCGCAAAAGCTCTACCCCGGCTGCGACGTGTGGCTCAACAACCCGCTGCGCCCGCTGGAGGCCTGCGGGACCAGTGGGATGAAGGCCGCGCTGAACGGCTGCCTCAACCTCTCGGTCCTGGACGGCTGGTGGGACGAGTGGTTCGAGCCGGACTTCGGCTGGGCCATCCCCACCGCCGACGGCTACGGCACCGACGAGGACCGGCGCGACGACGTCGAGGCGAACGCCCTCTACGACCTGATCGAGAACCGGGTCGCCCCGCGCTTCTACGACCGTTCCGGGCGCGGCGCGCTGCCCGTCCGGTGGATCGAGATGGTCCGGCGCACCCTCGTCTCGCTGGGGCCCAAGGTGCTCGCGGGGCGCATGGTGCGCGAGTACGTGGAGCGGCTGTACGCACCGGCCGCGCTCGCCCACCGCTCCCTCACCGCCGAGGCGGCGTGGGAACTCGCCTCCTGGAAGGGGCGGGTACGGGCGGCCTGGCCGCGGGTCGGGGCGCTCCACGTGGAGGCCCTGGCCGCCGGTCCCGCGGGAGCCGTGGGAGGCACCGCCGAGCTGGGGTCCACCCTCACCCTGCGCGTCCAGGTCGCGCTGGACACGCTCGGCCCCGACGAGGTCGAGGTACAGGCCGTCGCGGGGCGGGTGGACGCGCAGGACGTCATCGGCGAGGCGCGGACCTTCCCGCTCAAGCCCGCCGCCGGACCGGACCTGGAGGGCCGCTGGCTGTACGAGGGCCCGCTCGCCCTGGACCGTACGGGCCCCTTCGGCTACACCGTACGGATCCTGCCCGCCCACCCGCTGCTGGCCACCCCGGCCGAACTGGGCCTGGTCGCGGGCCCGGTGGACCCGCCGACGGGCCCGGGCGGCGGGGTGCTGCTGCGCTGAGGCGGCCGCACCGGGGTCAGGGGGCGGGCGGCGGATCCACCAGCCGCCCGTCCTCCACCAGCATCCCGGCCCGCTTGATGTTCCGCAGGGTCGGGATCACCTCCACCTGCTGTACGCCCGCCACCGCGCCGATCCGCTCGGTCAGATAGGTGTAGAGCCCTTCCGTGTCCCGGCACACCACCACCGCGAGCAGGTTCGCGGCCCCCGTGACGGCCGCCGCGAACGGCACCTCGGGGTGGGTGGAGAGCGCGGCGCCCACCTCCGCCAGCCGGGCCGGCGCCGCCGTGATCAGCAAGGTGGCCTCCGCCTCGTACCCCAGCACGCCCGGGACCGTCTCCACGTCCAAGTAGAGCGCTCCCAGCTCGCGCAGCCGTTCCAGCCGACGGCGCGCCGTCGACTCCGACAGGCCCGAGGCGCGCGCCAGTTCCGGATAGCCGGCCCGGCCGTCGTGACCCAGCACCGCCAACAGGGCCAGCTCGGCCTCGTCCAGCACGTACCGCTCCCGCGACGGGGACCGCCCGACGGCCGGCTGCGCGAGCGCGGCCACCTGCTCGGGACCGAGCACGTCCATGCCGAACCAGGCCAGGGGCCCACCGGCGAAGGTCCGCAGGATGGTGTGGGCGCTGACCCCCGTCACCCGCCGGGTGCTCGGCAGCTTGTCCAGCAGCAGCCCGTCCCGCTCCCGCCGGCTCCGGGCCTTGGTCATGCAGTGGATCTCGGTCCCGCCCGAGGCGAGCTGCACCCACGCGATGTCCGGCCGCCGCGCCAGCGCCCCCGCCACCGCGAGCGCCGCGTCCGGCGCGCACTGCACGCGCAGCCAGGACTCCAACAGCCCGACCCGGCTGCCGAGCGGCAGCCCGACCACGCGCACCAGGCCGGTGGTGCGCATCCGGCGGTAGCGGCGGACCACCGTCTGATCGGAGACCTCCAGCACCTCGGCGAGGCGACTGAAGGGCGCCCGCCCGTCGATCATCAGGGCCTGGATGAGCGCGTGGTCGAGCCGGTCCAGCTCCGCGGGCTTCATGGTTTCCATCATCCCAGAGCCTGTGGTGAAGGGAATCCGGCAGAAGGCAGGTCCTGGATGGGCGATCCGGTGGCCGGCTGAAACCTTGGGACCACCGGGTGCCAGAGTCCCGGCCGCCGGAACTCCGGCCCCGGCCCGACAGGGTCCGGAGCCCCCGGACCCGGACCCCAGAACTGCCCAAGGAGAGTCCCCATGCGTAAGTGGCTGCCGTTGACCGCGGTCTGCCTCGGCGCGTTCATGCTGCTGGTCGACGTCACGATCGTGACCGTCGCCCTCCCCGACATGGCCACCGACATGCACAGCGGATTCGCCGGGCTCCAGTGGGTGATGGACGTCTACGCGCTCGCCCTCGCCGCCCTGCTCCTCGGCGCGGGCTCGCTCGCCGACCGGATCGGCCGCCGGCGGGTCTACCTGGGTGGCCTCGCCGTCTTCGCCGCGGCCTCGCTCGCCTGCGGCCTCGCCGACGGCCCGGGCACCCTGATCGCCTTCCGCGCCGTGCAGGGCATCGGCGGCGCCGCCATGTTCGCCACCACCATGGCCCTGCTCAGCGCCGCCTACCAGGGCCGCGACCGCGGGATCGCCTTCGGCGTGTGGGGCGCGGTCAACGGGGCCGCCGCCGCGGCCGGGCCGATCATCGGCGGCCTGCTCACCGAACACTTCGGCTGGCGCTGGATCTTCTTCATCAACCTGCCGGTCTGCGCCCTCGCCGTCCTCGTCACCCTCAAGGCCGTCGCCGAGTCCCGCAACCCGCACGCCAAGGGCGTCGACCTGCCCGGCATGGTCACCTTCACCGTCGGCGCCGCCGCCGTCACCTACGCCCTGATCCGGGTCGGTGAGAACGGCTGGACCTCCGCCACCACCCTCGGCCTCTTCGCGCTCGCCGTCCTCTCCTTCGTCGGCTTCGTCGTGGTCGAACTGCGCGCCGCCCACCCGATGCTGGACCTCTCGCTCTTCCGCAGCCCGGTCTTCGTCGCGGTCATGGCCGCCGGACTGCTGCTCTCCGGCGCGGCCTTCTCCTACCTCATGTACACCTCGCTGTGGCTCCAGACCGCCGAGGGAATGAGCCCCGTCGGCGCCGGCCTGGTGCTGGTGCCGCTCAGCCTGGCCGCGTTCCTGGTCGCCGCGGTGGCCGGGCGGCTGCTGCACGGGCTCTCGCCGCGGCTCACCATCGGCGGCGGGCTGCTGCTGATCGGCGTGGGGGCGCTGCTCCAGGCCCTGATGCTGGACGCCGGTGACGGCTGGTCCGCGCTGGTCCCGGGGCTCGCGGTGACCGGTGTGGGCGTGGGCATGGCGACCCCGGCGCTGGCCGCGGCCGCGATGGGCGCGGTGGCCCCGGCCCGGGCGGGCATGGCGGGCGGCGCGCTGAACACCGCGCGCCAGCTGGGCACGGCCCTGGGCATCGCGGTCCTCGGTGCCGTCTTCCACGCCGGCCTGGTCGACGGGCTGGGCGATGCGCGGGGGGCGCGCCCGATGGCCGACGCGCTGGCCTCGGGCGGAGCCGGGCAGCTGCTCGGCGCGGCCCCGGCGGGGGAGGCCCGGCAGACGCTGGACCACCTGGTGGACGCGGCCTTCGCGAGCGGGCTGCGGGAGACGTTCCTGGTGTCGGGGGCGATGGGCCTGGTCGGGGCGGCGCTGGTCTTCGTCCTGGTGCGGAGCGCCGCGCGGACCCCGGCTCCGGCCGGTGCCCCGGCGGCCGCCGGACCGGTGGTCGCCCAGTCGGCCGGGGATCGTACGCCCGTACGACCCTGAGTGCGTCCGGGCCAACGGCCCGGCCCCGCCCGGGTGAACCCTCGAACGCGCTGCGCATGGCGAATCGTTTCGGCAACCCCGTCCGCTCCTACGCTGCCGGCGGATGCCCACCGGACCCGGTATCCGAGGAACCCGAGAAACGGACTCCCCATGCGTCTTCGCACCACCGCCGCGGCCACGTTCGTCGGCGCGCTGGCCCTCGTCCTTCCGGCGGCGGGCCAAGCGCTCGCCAACGACGACGGGCACCACCGCTCGCTCGGTGAGCTGCGCTACCGGATCGAGGACGACGGATGGAGGGAGATCCACCCCCCGGAGAACGACACCTGCTACCGGCTGACCGGAACCAGCTGGGACCAGCCCGCCACCCGGGTCGAGAACGAGACGCGGTCCCTGGCGCTGGTGTTCGAGGACCGCAGCTGCGGCGGGCGGGCGGTGCGGACCCTCAACCCGTGGGACTCGACGGGCGGTCTGGAGGTCCGCTCGGTCCTCTTCAAGCCGTCCGACGACGACGATGACGACCACCACC
Organism: Streptomyces sp. NPDC051555; assembly: GCF_044454405.1. Taxonomy (NCBI): domain Bacteria; kingdom Bacillati; phylum Actinomycetota; class Actinomycetes; order Kitasatosporales; family Streptomycetaceae; genus Streptomyces; species Streptomyces sp. NPDC051555. Next base: position 219,369 of record NZ_JBITDP010000009.1, read on the forward strand.
ACGGCGGTGGCCACGGGCGCTGGGACGACGACGATGACGACCGTCACCACCAGCGCCGTGACGGCGAGGGCCGCCGCGAGCAGGGCGGCCGCGACGAGCAGAGCCGGATGGACGACGACGGCCCGGAGCCGGTGACCCCGGACCAGGCGTCCCCGGACCAGTCCCAGCGCCCGGACGAGAGCCAGGGCCCGGACCAGAACCAGCGCCCGGACGAGAGCCAGGGTCCGGACCAGAGCCAGGGCCCGGACGAGGCGATGGGCCCGGACGAGAACCAGGGCCCGGACCAGAACCAGGGCCCGGACGAGGCGATGGGCCCGGACGAGAACCAGGCCCCGGACCAGAACCAGCGCCCCGACCAGGCCCAGCAGCCCGAGGAGAACCAGGGCCCGGACCAGAACCAGGCCCCGGACCAGAACCAGGCCCCGGAGCGGGAGCAGGCCCCGGACCAGGCGCAGGGCCCGGACCAGGCGCAGGGTCCCCGTGAGGACGAGGGTCGGCGCGCCCGGCAGGCCGCTCCGCAGGGCTACCGCGGCGACCGGATCGCGGCGAAGGCGGACGACGAGTCCGACGACTCCCTCATCCACGACGACGGCCTCGGCTTCTTCGAGGACGGCTTCCTGGGTCACTTCGGCTGACCCCCGCACCACCTGAAGGGCCCGGCCCCCCCGGCAGCGACCAGGGGGCCGGGCCCTTTCCGGCTGCGCGGCCGCTCGGCTACGCCGGCCGCGACTGCGCCACGGGCCGCGCCGCCCCGGCCGCCAGGCCGCCCGCCAGCCACGCCACCACGTCCGCCGCCGTGTAGGGGGAGGCGTCGGGGGACACCTCCGGCAGGAACGAGAGGTCCTTGCCGATCGTCACCAGCGGCGGTTCGACCCGGCCGCCCGGGCGGCGCTGGGCCAGCCCGATCGTGGCCAGCAGCCCGTTGCACAGACACTGCTTGCCCTCGGCGGCGGCCGCCTCGCCGCCCTTGCGGACGTACGCCGCCACCGGCTCCGCGGCGCACCGGTACACCAGCCCGCGCGGGCCGCGCACCGGCGTGCGCAGGAAGCCCAGGTCGCAGACCCGGCGCCGGGCGGCGGCGACCTCCGGCTCGGAGACCGTGCCCGGCAACTCCGCCACCTTGAAGGGGAAGGCGGTCGGCGAGGCGTCCGGGTCGTTGCGGACCACCAGCTTCCCGGCGCGGGCCCGCTCCAGCACCTCCTCGCGCAGGTGGCGGGCCATGCCGGACTCCTCGCACAGGGCGAAGGCGCTGCCGATCTGCACTCCGGTCGCGCCCTGGGCCCGCGCGGCCGCCAGCGCCCGCGGCGACGCCTGGCCGCCGGCCAGCCAGAACGGCAGCCCGAGCGCGGCCATCTTGGCGAGGTCGGGATGGTCGCGGGGGCCGTAGACCGGCTCGCCGGCCGCGTCCAGGGTCATCGGACCGCGCGGCGGGGCGCTGTGGCCGCCGGCCGAACTGGTCTCGATGACGAACCCGTCGGGCCGGGTGGCCGCGTCCCGGGCGAGGTAGGTGGCCAGCACCGGCAGCGACACGATGGCGAGCACCCGCGGGCGGCGCAGCGGCCCCGGCAGGTGCCCGGCGAGCAGGGCCTGCGGGTCGAAGAGCTGGTCCAGCGGTTCCTCGTCGCCCTCGACGTGGATCCGGGAGACGACGGGCTCGTAGCGGGCGAGGCGGGTCGCCAGCGCGGGGATGTGCCCGGGGACCCCGGCGCCCACGCAGACGTAGTCGGCCCCCGCCAGGATCGCCCCGAACATCGCGGGCGCGGTCGCCAGCTGGATCTTCTCCAGGTAGTTGATGCCGACGGGGCCGTCGTGGCCCTCCTTGGCGAGCCACACCTCGACGAAGTTCCCGAGCACGGTGAGGACTTCGGCCTGACTGCCCCCGGTGGCGCGCAACCGCGGGGTGGTGCGCATCGGGGCGCCGTCCGCGAGGTCCCCCTCCTCGCGGAAGTAGCAGTCGAGCACGGTCTGGGCGAGCTCGGGCAGCGGGAAGGCGTCGAGCGCGCGGCGCGCGTGGCCGCCGGGGTCACCGGTCTGCAGGACACGGGCCAGGACCACGTCGAGGGCCGTGCCGGAGACGACGCCCAGCTGACCGGTGAGGGCCACCGCGCGGGCGAGCCGCCAGCCGGAGACCCCGACGCCCATGCCGCCCTGGATCAGCCACGGGTGGTCGTCGGACCCGGTGCGCGCGGGGGTGTCGGCGAGGGGCTGCTGTGCTGTCGCGGGCATGTGTGCGTCCGTCCGTGCCGGTGCGGGTGTCCCGAACCTACGGTTCCGTAGGTTCGCTCCCGTTCAGTGTGAACCGGCCCGGCGCGCCTGTCCGGCGCCGAAGGTCCCGCACCTGCGGGGAGCAGGTCCCGTGGCAGAGCGGCCGTTCGGCCGTGGCACCGGCGGCGGTGGCCCCGGACATGGGACAGGGCCGCCCGGGGAGGTTTCCTCCCGGGCGGCCCCGTGTCAGGTCAGTTGGTGCTCACCGTCCCCGAGGGGATCAGAAGGTGAGCTTCCAGCTGTTGATGTAGCCGACGTCCTGGCTCGCGAGGTCCGCGACCCGGAGCTTCCAGACACCGTTGGCGACCTCGGAGGAGGCGTTCACGGTGAAGGACTGGACGATGTTGTCCGCGCTGCCGCCGGTGCGGTTGCGCAGGTTGTACACGCTGCCGTCGGGAGCGACCAGGTCGACCTTGAGGTCACCGACGTAGGTGTGGACGATGTTCACGTCGACCTTGAGGGTGCTCGGCGCGTTGCCCGAGCGGGCCACGGTGAGCGGCGACTCGACCGTCGAGTTGTCGTTGATCGTGTAGTCGGTCGTGTTCTCGAAGACGTTCTGGTCCGTGGTGCCGACGGTCCAGGTGAAGGACGTCGTACCCGTCTTCGAGGCGGAGTCGGTCACCGTGACGGTCACGTTGGACGTGCCGGCGGTGGTCGGCGTGCCCGAGATCAGACCGGTCGAGGCGTTGATCGACAGGCCGGCCGGGAGGCCGGTCGCCGCGTAGCTCAACGCGCCCGGGTTGGTGCTGGTGGCCTGGACCTGCAGGCTCACCGCGGTGTTGACCTTGGTGTTCTGGTTGGGAACCGAGGTGACGGAGACGCCGCTCTGCGGCGGGCGGGCTCCGACGGCGATACCGGCCCAGGCGTTGGCCACGTTGTTGTAGGTGGCCGAGCTGGCGCCGTACAGGTCGGCCGCCGCCTGCAGGGTCGCCGTACGGGCGGCCGCGTAGTTGGTGTTCGACTTGAAGTAGCCGACCGTCAGGGCTCGGAACCAGATCTTCGCGGCGGCGTCGCGGCCTATCGCGGTGACCGGGAGGTTGTCCGAGGTCGGGGAGTTGTAGCTGACCCCGTTGATGACCTTGGCGCCGGAGCCCTCGGACATCAGGTAGAAGACGTGGTTGGCCGGGCCCGACGAGTAGTGCACGTCGAGGTTGCCGAGGCCGGAGTACCACGCGTCCTTGGACCCGCCGTCCTTACTCGGCTTGTCCATGTAGCGCAGCGGGGTGCCGTCGCCGTTGATGTCGATCTTCTCGCCGACGAGGTAGTCGCCGACGTCGTTGGCGTTGTTGGCGTTGAACTCGACGGCCGCCGCCATGATGTCGGAGGTCGCCTCGTTCAGGCCGCCGGGCTCACCGCTGTAGGTCATGTTGCCGGTGACCGAGGTGAGGCCGTGGGTCATCTCGTGCGCCGCGACGTCGATCGAGGTGAGCGGGTGCGTGTTGCTCGTACCGTCGCCGTACGTCATGCAGAAGCAGGAGTCGTCCCAGAACGCGTTCACGTACGCGTTGCCGTAGTGGACCCGGCTGTACGGGGCCACGCCGTCGTTGCGCAGGCCATTGCGGCCGTGCACGTTCTTGTAGTAGTCCCACGTCAGCTGAGCGCCGTAGGCCGCGTCCGCACCGGCGGTCGCGCGGTTGGAGGCCGCGCCGTTGCCCCAGGTGTCGGTGGTGTTGGTGAAGAGGGTGCCGGTGCCCGACGAACCACCGTTGAGGTCGTACGTCTTGTGGTTGCCGCGGCCCGCGTCGTTCAGCGTGTAGTTGCTGCCCGACTGCGTGCTGCCCAGGGTGACCTGGCCGCTGTACATGGTGTTGCCGACGCCGGACTCGATCTTCTGCCACTCGGTGATCTTGGCGCCGGTCTTGGCGTTGGTGACCACGTGCAGCTCGCTCGGGGTGCCGTCGTGCTGGACGCCGCCGACCACGGTCTCGTAGGCGAGGACCGGGGCGCCTTCGGCTGCCCAGACGACCTTCTTCGCGCCCTTGGCGGCCTTGACGTCCTTGCCGCCCGCCGCGGACGCGGCGGAGAACGCCGTGCCCTCGGCCGCGGACGGGGTCACCGCGGCGGTGGTGTCGACCTTGATCTCGGCGTTGGTGGCCTTGGTGACGCTCTTGGTGACGCCGCCCTTGGCGTGGACGGTCAGGTCACCGCCGAGCACCGGCAGGCCGCCGTAGGTGCGCTCGTAGGTGGTGTGGGTGGTGCCGTCCACGTCCTTGACGACGTCGCGGACGATCAACTTCTCCTGGTCGCCGAGGCCGAGGGCCTTGGCAGCCTGCGCGGTGGTCGAGTTGGCCTCTGACAGGAGCGTCGCACGCTCCGAAGCCGACAGGTTGTAAGCGGCCGCGCCCGGGTTGGGCTGAGCGGCGGTGCGGGCCTGCGACGCGGTGGCGTCGGCGGAAGCGGTGCCGGTCTGGATGCCTACGGCCAGGAGTGCGGCGGCGGCAACGAGAGCGCCGGCCGCGGTGGCACGCCGGTGGGGGGTGGGACTCAACGCAGACTCCTTCTGCAAGGGGGTTCCGGAAGCTGGGTGGGCCTCCGGGCAGAACAGGCTGGTGCGCAGAACGGATCGAAGAGTGCCATCAACCGAGTGGGATGTCAGGGGCGCGTCAAAAGGTTGGCCAGAAACGGTTCGTTGTCCGAAGAGACGGGTCCGCTATGCGAACTGTTCACCAACGTGTGCGTGTTGGAGGACCCGTAAATGTGGAACCGGTCGTACCGGCCGCTAACGAACGGGCAACGAGACGGCTCGTTCACGTAAACGGCACTTACCGTACGGGTGTTTGTCGTAGTGTTTCCCGGTGCGACGCATGTTCGGGGCCAGGGGAAGCCACGGGCATACGCCATCGTCATAGTCCACGTGCCAGGGGGGCCCATGAGGCATGTCCATTTTCCTGCGCAAAGAGTGGCCGGAACGGCTCAGGGGACAGCTGCGCCCGCGCGACGCCTCGGTGACAAAGCCCGTTGGTACCTGCCCGCAGCCCTGACCGCCGACCTCGTCGGCGCGGCCGTGCCCGTCGGCCTGGTCTTCGAGGCCGCCGAACAGGCCCGACCCTTCTACTGCGCGCTCGGCGCGGCCTTCGCCTGGGTCACCGTGCAGGCGCTGCGCCGCCGTTATGCCTCCCGACTGCTGGGAGAATCGCGCGGCGTTCTGCCCGTCGTGCACGACTGGCTGATTCTCATCGGTGTCCTGGCCGTGGCCCGCGTGGTGACGGACGAGAGCACCCCCCGGATGGCCGCGCTCGGCGCGCTGTTGCCCGCCCTCCTCATCACGGTCGCCTGCCACAAGCTCACCTACCGGCACCTCTCCGGCGCCCGCCGCGAGGCCCAGGCGGTCAGCCGGGTGCTCGTCATCGGCGAGCCCGACACGGCCGAGGAGGTCATCGCCCACCTCGCCGCGCGCACCGACCACCCGTACGTGGTCGTCGGCGTCGTGCCGGTCGGTCAGGGCGCGCTCGGCAGCGGCGTCCCGGTCGCGGCCCGACTGGCGGCGGACATGCCCGCCCTGCCCGGCGGCGACGCCGGGGCCGTGCTGGAAGCGGTCGCCAGCCACCATGCGGACCTGGTGCTGGTGGCGCCCGGCGCCCGGATGGCGGGGGAGCGGCTGCGCCGGATCGCCTGGACCCTGCACGACGCCGGCCTCGAACTGGCCGTGTTCCCCGGCCTGGTGGAGGTATCCGTCAAGCGGCTGGAGACGCTGACCGCCGGCGGGCTCACCGTGCTGCGGATCGCGCCGCCGGTCAGCCGCGGCGTCCAGCCCGTACTGAAGTCCGTACTGGACCGGGTCGGGGCCGCGCTCGGGTTGCTGATGCTGTCCCCGCTCTTCCTCGGGGTCGCCCTGGCGATACGTTTCGGCTCCCGCGGCCCGGCCTTCTACAGCCAGCGCCGGATCGGCCGCGACGGCGCCCCCTTCGTGATGTGGAAGTTCCGCACGATGGTGGTCGACGCCGACGCGAAGAAGGCGGAGCTCACCGGGGCCAACGAGAACGACGGGCTGATGTTCAAGATGCGCCGCGACCCCCGGGTGACCCGGGTCGGCCGGCTGCTGCGCCGGACCTCGCTCGACGAACTCCCCCAGCTCCTGAACGTGCTGACCGGGGACATGTCGTTGGTCGGCCCGCGCCCGCCGCTGCCGGACGAGGTGGCGCGGTACGACGAGGTCGAACTGCGCCGGCTCACCGTGCGCCCCGGGATGACCGGGCTGTGGCAGATCAGCGGACGCTCCGACCTGTCGTGGGACGAAACGATTCAGCTAGATCTGCAGTACGTCGACAACTGGTCCTTCACCAGCGACGTCGACGTCGTGGCCCGTACGTTCCGCGCCGTCGTCGACGGTCGCGGAGCGTACTGAGGCCGGCCGATGCGTTCAGTTCCCGACCTGGGAGTCCAGCCACCACCGGTAGGTGGACGTGATGCCCTCGCGCAGTCCGATGCCGGGCTTCCAGCCCAGCGACGTCAGCCGGCTCACGTCCAGCAGCTTGCGGGGGGTCCCGTCGGGCTTGGACGTGTCCCAGGCGAGCCGGCCCCGGAAGCCGGTCACCTCGGCGACCGTCTCGGCCAGTTCCTTGATGGTGAGGTCCTCGCCGCAGCCGATGTTGACCGGCTCGTCCCCGTCGTAGGACTCCAGCAGCACCACGCAGGCCGCCGCGAGGTCGTCCACGTGCAGGAACTCCCGGCGGGGAGTGCCCGAACCCCAGAGCGCGACCTCGTCCCTGCCCGCCGCGGCCGCCTCGTGGAAGCGCCGGATCAGGGCGGGCAGGACGTGCGAGGACTCCAGGTCGAAGTTGTCGCCCGGGCCGTAGAGGTTCGTCGGCATGGCCGAGACGTACGAGGCCCCGTACTGCTTGCGGTACGACTGCACCTGGACGATGCCCGCGATCTTGGCCAGCGCGTACGCCTCGTTGGTCGGCTCCAGCGGGCCGGTCAGCAGCGCGTCCTCGCTGATCGGCTGCGGCGCGAGCTTCGGGTAGATGCAGGAGGAGCCGAGGAACAGCAGCCGGCCCACTCCCGCGTCGTGCGCGCCGGCGATCACGCTGAGCTGGATCTTGAGGTTGTCCTCCAGGAACTGCACCGGGTAGGTGCTGTTGGCCATGATCCCGCCGACCTTGGCGGCCGCCAGGACGACGGCGTCCGGGCGGACGTCCTTCAGGTACGCGGCGGTCGCGGCGGCGTCCCGCAGGTCGAGGTCCGCACGGCCCCGGGTGAGCACGTCGTGGCCGTCGGCGGTCAGCCGTCGGGCGACCGCGGAGCCGACGAGGCCGCGGTGACCGGCGACGAAGACGCGGGCGTGCGGGGGCAGGAGCGGCAGCGAGCTTGTCATACCGGCGATGATGCCAGCCCGCGGGAGCGCGCCGCGGCCCAGGTGCCCGCAGCGGCCGGATCGTACGCCCGAGGTGTGGGAGCCGTCGTGCGCCCCGGCCGCCGTGGGGGCGATCCGGATCAAGGGGCTCCGGATGTGCCGTGTACGGTACGCATCCAGTTCCCCGGCGGCTCCTGCCGGACCCGGAGCCGCCGCCGGATCCGCAGTCGGACCCCGGTCCGCGGTCGGACCCGGGCCCGCAGCCCCGCGGGTACTCCCGCCGCCGCGCCCGGGAGCCGACCGTCCGGGCCGAACTCCGGGGCGCCGCCCCGCCGCAGTGGGGTGGGCCGCGCCCACCCGTACCGAACCGCAACGACCACCAGGGGAACCACATGGGCAAGACCGCACTGATCACCGGCGTCACCGGACAGGACGGCTCGTACCTCGCCGAGCTCCTGCTCTCCAAGGGCTACACGGTGCACGGCCTCGTGCGGCGGTCGTCCAGCTTCAACACCGAGCGCATCGACCACGTCTACCAGGACCCGCAGACCGCCAACCGGTCCTTCGTCCTGCACCACGCCGACCTCTCGGACGGCGTCGCCCTCGTGAACCTGCTGCGCGACATACGGCCCGACGAGGTCTACAACCTCGGCGCGCAGTCCCACGTCCGCGTCTCCTTCGACGCCCCGCTCTACACCGGTGACGTGACCGGTCTCGGCGCGCTGCGCCTGCTGGAGGCCATCCGGGCCAGCGGTGTGGACACCCGGATCTACCAGGCCTCCTCCTCGGAGATGTTCGGCGCCACTCCGCCGCCGCAGAACGAGGGCACCCCGTTCCACCCGCGCAGCCCGTACGGCGCCGCCAAGGTCTTCGCGTACTGGACCACGGTGAACTACCGCGAGGCGTACGGCATGTTCGCGGTGAACGGCATCCTCTTCAACCACGAGTCCCCGCGCCGCGGCGAGACCTTCGTGACCCGCAAGATCACCCGCGCGGTGGCCCGGATCAAGGCCGGCCTCCAGGAACACCTCTACCTGGGCAACCTGGACGCCGTGCGCGACTGGGGCTACGCGCCCGAGTACGTCGACGCGATGTGGCGGATGCTCCAGCAGGACGAGGCGACCGACTACGTCGTGGCGACCGGCGTTGCCGCCACCGTCCGCGAGTTCGTCGAGGCCTCCTTCACCCACGCGGGCCTCGACTGGAACGAGCACGTGCGCTACGACGCGAAGTACGAGCGTCCGAGCGAGGTCGACGCCCTCATCGGCGACGCGAGCAAGGCCCACGCGCTGCTCGGCTGGAAGCCGACGGTCCTGGTGCAGGAACTGGCCCAGATCATGGTGGACGCCGACGTGCGCCAGGTCGAGGACCAACTGGCCGGGGCCACCGTCCGCATCGACCGCTGAGGTGCCGTAACACCGCTCGCCTCGCTTAAGGTTTGCCGTGTCCCGGTCGCGTCTTCCAGGGCGTGACCGGGCCTTTTCCGCCGTATGTCCGCACCGCACCCTCCTTCCTGATCCCCGTTGATTCCAAGTTGGTATGCAATGGGTCAAGTGAGGTGACCAGGCCGTCCAGTGAGCCCTAGTCTGCGCCAGTACATATGGCTGTTCGGATAGTTTCAGCCAATTGAAACCGGGCTATTGCCCTGGGGGGCTCATGCGTAGATCCAGAGGGCTGACTGCTGCCCTCGCCCTGTCACTGGTCGGTGCCGGCGCCGGATTGGGTCTGGTGCTCATGCCCCAGGCCTCCGCCATCACCCAGCCCGTGGCCTTCACCGCCGACGACCTGCCGACCTGGCAGCCGAACGGCGTCGTCTTCGCGATGGCGCAGACGAGCGGGACCGTCTTCGCCGGTGGCACCTTCTCGACGGTCCGTCCGCCGGACAACGCCGGCAGCGGTTCCGAGCAGGAAGCGGTCAACTTCGTCGCGCTCGACGCCGCGACGGGCAACCCGACCGACTGCAAGCTCAGCTTCACCGTGGGCGACGGCACCGCGACCGTGCGCGCCCTCACCGTCTCCAAGGACGGCAAGACCCTGTACGCGGGCGGCTACTTCGGCGCCGTGAACGGCACCCCGGTCGCCAGCCTCGCCGCGATCGACATCGCCACCTGCGCGCCGAAGGCCTCGTTCCACCCCAGCTTCCCCGCCACCGTGCGCGCGCTCGCCGTCACCGACGACACCCTGTACGTGGGCGGCGACTTCAACACCGTCGAGGGCCAGACCCGCGGGCGGTTCGCCGCGGTCGACGCGACCTCCGGTGCCCTCAAGCCCTTCGTCGCCGACGCCGACGAGCCGGGCCGCGCCATCGCGGTCACCCCGGACGGCAAGAACGTCATCCTGGGCGGCGACTTCTTCGACATCAACGGCAAGAGCACGCACGCCCTGGCCGTGGTGAACGCGACCACCGGCGCCCTCACCAAGGCGTACAGCAACATCCCGAGCAACTCCGTCGTCAAGACGATCGCCACCGACGACAACGGCGGCTTCTACACCGGCAACGAGGGCTCGGGCGGCGGCGTCTTCGACGGTCGCATCGGCCTCAACCTCAGCGACTTCAACGAGAAGTGGCGCGACCGCTGCCTCGGCGCGACCCAGTCCGTCCTGCCCTACGACGGAGTCCTCTACAGCTCCTCGCACGCGCACGACTGCTCGCTGGTGAACGAGTGGCCCGACGGGAAGCGCAACTTCCTGCTGGCCCAGCCGACGAACTACACCGGCCCCGCGCCCGCACCCGAGGGCGGCTTCGTCGCCAGCCCGCGCAAGCTCGGCTGGCACCCCACCGCCAACGACGGCATCGGCGAGGGCATCGGCCCGCGCGTCATGGCCGTCGCGGAGAAGAGCGACGTCAAGTACCTCTGGGTCGGCGGTGAGTTCACCCTCATCAACGGCAACCCGCAGCAGGGACTGACCCGTTTCGCCTCCACCGGTGACGTCGGCGCCCCGACCACCCCGGTCGCCAGCGCCGCCAGCGTCAAGCCCGGCGAGGCCCAGGTCCGCTGGCGCACCAGCTACGACCAGGACGACAGCAAGCTGACCTACCGCATCTACCGCAACGGCTCGGCGAACCCGATCGCCTCGGTGGTCGCGGACTCCGTCGAGTGGGAGCGCCCGCAGGCCTCCTGGGTCGACACCACGGTCAAGCCCGGCCAGTCCTACACCTACCGGGTGACCGCGAGCGACGCGGCGGGCAACACCAGCGCCCTGTCGGCGAACGTCTCCGTCACGGTCCCGACCTCGGTCCAGACCTACCCGAACCAGGTCCGCGCGGACGGCGCCAACCTGTACTGGCGCTTCGACGACACCGTCAGCCCGTACGTCGCCGACTCCTCCAACGGCGGCAACACCAGCGGCATCCAGCTGAACGCCCCGGCCCTGCGCCAGAGCCCCGGCGCGGTCTCCGGCACCAGCACGGCCATGGGCTTCAACGGCACCAGCCAGCAGGTGTACAGCGACCACCGCCAGACGGTGGGCAGCTCGTACTCGATCGAGACGTGGTTCAAGACCAACACCACGCGCGGCGGCAAGCTGGTCGGCTTCGGCAACAACACCGACCGTGCCAGCTCGTCGAACGACAAGCAGATCTACATGACCAACGCCGGTCGCCTGATGTTCGGCGCGTACAACGGCTCGCCGCGCACCATCTCCACCGGTCTGTTCGACACGTACAACGACAACAAGTGGCACCACGTGGTCGCGACCCAGGGTCCCGGCGGCATGGCGCTCTACGTCGACGGCCAGAACAAGGGCACGCTGAACGTCACCAACTTCACGCCCTACACCGGCTACTGGCACGTCGGCGGCGACAACCTCGCCAACTGGCCGTCCCGCCCGACGAGCAACTTCTTCGCGGGCCAGATCGACGAGACGGCCGTCTACCCGAGCGTCCTCACCCAGACCCAGGTCAAGAACCACTTCGACCTGGCGAAGGCGCCGACCGACACCGTGTCCAAGGTCTCCGCGAACGAGGACACCTACATCAACCAGGGCGCCCCGAGCACCGCGTACGGCACCTCGTCGTCGCTCGCGGTGCGCGGCACCTCGGCCTACGAGACGTACCTGCGCTTCAACCTCCCGGCCGCACCGGCCGGTCAGGTCCTGAAGGCCGCGTCGCTCCAGGTCAAGACCAGCACCCAGGCGAACGCCGGGACGACCGACACCATCAACGTCGTCCCGATCACCGGAACCTGGAACGGCACGGACACCACCTTCAACACCAAGCCCGCCCTGGGCGCCACCCCGCTCGGCTCCCTCGCCGGCGTCCCGGACGGCTCCGCCATCCAGAACGTCGAGCTGGACACCACCGCGGTCACCGCGGTGCTGGGCGGCAGCTACAGCATGGCCCTGACCAGCACGGGCACCGACCCGCTCTGGATCTGGTCCAGCGAGTCGACCGCCGCGGACGCCGTTCCGCAGCTCGTGCTCACCTTCGGCCCGAAGTAGCCCCGGCCGGATGAAGAGGGGTACGGGGCCCGGCACACCGCCGGGCCCCGTACCCGTATCCACAGCCCGCACCACCCAGTACCACGGGAGCCCCCTGATGTACCGACGCTCCGCAGCGGCCGCGGTCCTGCTGGCCGCCGCCCTGACGCTGACCGCCTGCGGTTCGGACGCCAAGCCCGAGGCCGCGGGAACGGCCAAGCCGAAGCCCCCGGCCTCCTCCGGGGTCCCGGACCCGGCGGACGCGCAGTCCACGGCCACCGCGCCGCCCGCGGCGAAGCCCACCGGGCCGGTGCTGCCGGACGCGAAGCTCACCCCGGCGACGGGCAGCTTCACGGCCCAGGAGAAGAAGTACCTGAGCGGGCGCGTGCCGGAGAGGATGGACCCGGCCGCGGTGCTCCAGACCGGGCAGGAGGCGTGCCAGCGGGTGCAGCGCACCGCGAAGCACGACAAGGACGCGGCGGTCGGCTCCATCATCGCGGGGGAGATCCCCACGGCGAAGGACGCGATCCCGGCCCTGTGCCCCGACCAGCAGCCGGTGCTCACCGCTGCGCAGAAGGGCTTCCCCGACGGTACGCGCACGGACCTGGCGGCGGGTTCGTACCGGGCGCTGACCCAGAGCACCACGTGCACCTGGCAGGCGAAGGGCAAGGACGGGTCCGTCCTGGCCTCCAGCCCGATGACGCTCCCCGCGGGGGCCAAGATCGTGGCCGAGGTCCCGGCCGGCACGGCGGAATTCGCCTCGACGGGCTGCTACGCCTGGATCCCGGCGTAGCCCCCCGCCTCGATCGCCGGCGGGGCTGAATTCCAGCCCGCCCGGCGTTCGAGGGCCCGCCGGAGGCGGTGGTGCCTCCGGCGGCGCCTCAAACGCCGGCGGGGCTTGGGGTGAGCCCGGCTGGGCTGAATTCAGCCCGCCCGGCGTTTGAGGGCCCGCCGGAGGCGACGACGGCGTGGCTTGCTGTGCCCCCGGCGGCGCCTCAAACGCCGGCGGGGCTGTAGGTGGCCCGGCGTATTTCAGCCCGCCCGGCGTTTGAGGGCTCCCGCGTAGACGGACAGGACCGTGTCCAGGACGCCGTCCATCGAGAAGGACTCCGCGGCCAGCTTGCGCGCGGCCAGCGACGCGGCCCCGTTCACCCCCGGATCCAGCAGCTCCAGGACGGCCTCGGCCACCCCCTCCGGCCCCGGCTCCACGGCCCGCCCGGCCCCCGCCGCCACGACGTCCCGGGCCAGCCCGTTCGAGTGGGTCACCACCACCGGTACGCCCACGGACAGCGCCTCCAGCACCGACATCGGGAACGGCTCGTCCACCGACGGCAGCACGTACACGTGCGCCCGGCGCAGCTCCTCCAGTACCTGATCGCTGCTCAGCGCCCCGGGAATCGTCATGCTCCCGTCCAGCCGCATCGTCATCATCTGGTGGAACACGGCCCCGTACTCGCCCTCGTTCGGCCCCGCCACCACGTACCGCGCCTGCGGCACCCGCTGCGCGACCAGCGACATCGCGTTCACGAAATCCACCGGACGCTTGCGTTCCTGGAGCCGCGCCGAGTAGAGGATCCGCGGCGGCCCCGACAGCGCGGGCCGCGCCTCCTGCGCCGGTACGCCGTTCACCAGCCGCACGGTGTTGTCCAGCCCGGCCCCGCCGACGACCGCGTCCAGGGCCTCCCGTTCGTGCGGGGTCAGGTACAGCACCGCGTCCGCCCCGCGCAGCAGCCGTCGTACCGCCACCGCGTCCAGGACCTTCGCCAGCAGCTTCCCGCTCGGGTCGACCATGCCGTGGGTCTGGAGCACCAGCGGCTTGCCGGCGCGCAGGGCGGCCAGCGCGATCGGCAGGGTCACCAGGTCCCGGGCCAGGTGCACGTGGACCACGTCCGCCCCCCGGACCAGCCGCCCGGCCGCGGCCAGCAGCGCGGGCGAGGTCATCCCGCTGAAGCCCAGCGGCAGCAACCGCTTCGCCGGGTACAGCGCGGCCGGTACGCCCTCGACCTCGGTGGGCCAGGGGTCCGGGAACCCCTCGCCGAGCGCCAGCAGCGAGGCCTCGTGCCCGCGCGCCCGCAGCCCCTTGGCGAGGTTGAGCGCGACCCGTACCGGCCCGCCGAAGGCGTGCGTGGGGGAGTGCAGGGTGACGGCGTGCAGAACTCTCACCGGCGGGGCCTCACTTCGGTTCGTCGACCGGGCGGCGCGTGCCGTCCGCGGTCTGCAGGGTCAGCTCCGGCAGGTCCTTGTGCACGACGGCCCCCGCGCCCGCCACGGCGCAGCGGCCCACGCTCACCCCGGCCAGCACGGTCGCCCGTACGGCCACCCACGCGCCGTCCTCGACGGTGATCGGGGCGTTGCGGTACCGGAAGTCGGCGGCCCGGTGGTCGTGCGAACCGGTGCACAGCATGGCCTCCTGCGAGACGCAGGCGTGCGCGCCGATCGTGATCGGCTCCAGGTTCAGCAGCCAGGCGCCCTCGCCGATCCAGGTGTGGTCGCCGATCGTGAGCTTCCACGGCCACAGCACCCGCACCTTGTGCCGGATCAGCACGCCTTCGCCGATCTGGGCGCCGAAGGCGCGCAGCAGCGCGACGCGCAGCCGGGCCGGGCAGAACCACGCCATGAACACCGTGTTCATCACGGCGAACCAGAGCGCCTGCGTCAGCAGACCGCGCCCCTTGTCGTAACCGGCCAGTGTGAAGGCCGGGAGATTGCGCACCGAAGTACCCCCCACTCCATCCCCGTCGGGTCAGACTAGACTGCGCGCGGACCAGGCACGGGGGGCGGGGGCACAATGGCGACGGACATGCGCGGACCCGTGTCCGCACCCCGAAGGACGGCAGCCGCCGCGCACCCGCAGGACGCGGACCGGCGCTGGGGGAAGGTCACCACCCCGCGCACGCTGCTCTCCCGCGCGCTGTCCGTCCCGCTCGCCCTCGGCTTCAGCGTCTTCCTGCCGCTGTTCGTGGCCTCGCAGTCCGGCGCGGGCGCCCGGGACGCCGCGTTCTGGCTCCAGTTGGCCCTCACCGTGTACGCCGGCGCCCGTCTCTCCGCCATGGTTCTCACCAGCCGCCGCAAGCTGCTCCAGGGCTCCTTCTGGCTCTTCGTCTACATGGCCATGGGCGTCGCCCCGCTCGCACAGGCCGTCCTCGGCCAGGTCCCGACGCCCGTGGTCGGCCCGCGCTCCGACCTCACCGTGGCGATCGGCCTGGTGCTCCTCGGCTGCACCGCCTTCGACGTCGGGGTGCTGCTGGCCCGCCACCGGCCCGCGGGGCGCGCGGGCGGTTCGCAGCGCGAGCCGCGCCCCGTGATGACGCACCACCGGCGGCTCCAACTGCTCACCCTGCTGGCCTTCCTGGGCAGCGCGGCGCTGATCATGAAGCTGGGCGGCCCGGCCGTGTTCTTCAGCAGCCGCCAGGAGATCATCGCGGGCATCCAGGAGGCGGGGGTCTCCACCGACGGGCAGGCGGGCCAGGCGTTCCTGCGCGGCTTCGGGACCGTGCCGGCGCTGCTCGCGCTGCTCTGCTACACCCGCTGGCTGGTCACCTCGGTGCACGCCCGCCGCAGGCCCTCCGTGATCGCGGTGTGGACCGCGCTGGCGGTGCTCAACATCATCGTCAACAACCCGATCTCCAACCCGCGGTACTGGTTCCTGACGGTCATGTTCGCGCTGCTCTTCACGGTCTTCCCGGTCAGTGCGGCGATGTACCGGGCGGCGCTGTCGATGGCCGTGGTGGTCGCGCTGCTCGTCTTCCCCTTCGCGGACCGCTTCCGGTACGACGAGAAGAACTACAAGCCGGTCGAGACGACCTCGTTCCTGGAGCCGATGGCGCTCAAGGACTACGACCAGGTCGGCATGTTCGCGAACACGATCACCTTCTCGAACTCCGGTCCCGGCCACTTCTACGGGCGTCAGCTGGCCGGGTCGGTGTTCTTCGCGGTGCCGCGCTCGGTGTGGCCGGGCAAGCCGCGCGACACCGGGGTGATGGTCGGCCAGTGGATGGGCACGGTCAACACCAACCTGTCCTCGCCGATCTGGGCCGAGCTGTGGCTCGACTTCGGGCCGCTGGGCATGGGGGCCGGGCTGCTGGGCATGGGGTACGCCGCCGCGCGTGTCGACCGGCGGTACGCGAAGCGGGCCGTGCGGAGCACGCCGCCGGGGAGCCTGATCTCGATCGTCGTCCCGCTGGTCGCGGGCTACTCCTTCATCCTGCTCCGCGGTCCGCTCCTCCAGGCCTCGGGGCGCGTCGCGATCGCCGGTATGTGCCTGGCCCTGATCGCCACCTACCGCCAGGACCGCGCGGTAACCCTCCGCTGACACCCCAGCCCTCAATCGCCGGGCGGGCTGAGGTCGGCCCGTTTCAGCCTCGCCCGGGGGTACCTCCCAGCGGTAGCTGGGGGAGTTTGAGGCGCCCCCGGAGGGTCCACGGCGTGCGCCCGGCGACGGTCCGGTAGTGGTCCGGTCTCCGCCGGTGTTGCCTCCGGCGGGCCCTCAATCGCCGGGCGGGCTGGGGTCGCCGCCGGCCCCGCACCTGCGGCAGGCCCGCTCACCCGGCACGTCGTGACCCCGACGCCACCGCGGCCCGGAGTGTCTGCCGGCCGGAGCGTCCGGAGCCGGGTTGCGGGCGGCGGGACGGCTGCGGGACCAGGTCCGAGCCGCCACCGGTACTTGGGGCCGTCATCTGATCTCGGTGTGCCCGGGCGGTGGTCATCAGCGCGTCGAGGCTGTCCCTGGTCCGCAGCAGCTCGGCGATGTGGGCGGAGAGACGTTCACGCTCCAGCGCCATCCGCTCCAGCGCGGCATCGGAAGCCTCCTCGCTGGGCGTTTCGACGCAGGGCATCACCTCGATGATGGTGCGGCTGGACAGGCCGGCGGTGTACATCCGCTGGATGAACGCGATCCGCTCGACCTCGCTCTCCGTGTAGTGCCGCTGCCCGCTGGGACTGCGGGTGCTGGTGAGCAGGCCCTGCTCCTCGTAGTAGCGCACCGACCGGACACTGACTCCGGCGCGTGACGCGAGCTCCCCGATCCGCATACAGCCCTCCCGGCCGAACCCCGCGTCACAGGCTCTTGCCTCTGACATCGGTGTGAGGTTTTAGCGTAGCCGTTGCGCCGAAAGCGCGGACACAGCAACAGCTACGAAGGAGTCCTGATGACGAGTCTCTTCAGCAGCTACGAACTGGGCGGCCTCACGCTGCCCAACCGCATGGTGATGGCACCGATGACCCGGGTCCGGGCCGCCGAGGGCGGTCTTGCGACCCCGTCGATGGCGGCCTACTACGCCCAGCGGGCCAGCGCCGGGCTGATCGTGAGCGAAGGGGTGCAACCGAGCCTGATCGGGCAGTCGAACCCGGGCACTCCCGGACTGCACACCGACGAGCAGGTCGAGTCCTGGCGCTCTGTGACAGCCGCGGTCCACACCAGCGGGGGACGGATCTTCGCCCAGATCATGCACGGCGGACGAGTCTCGCACCCCGACACCACCGGCCTGCAGCCCGTCGGGCCCTCCGCCGTAGCCGCCGTCGGCGACGTGTTCACCCCTACCGGGCCGCAACCCGCCCCGATGCCGCGCGCCCTGGACACCGCCGAAGTTCCCGAACACGCCCTCTCCTACGCCGAGGCCGCCCGGCGCGCCGTGAAGGCCGGCTTCGACGGAGTGGAACTGCACGGCGCCAACGGCTACCTGATCTCACAGTTCCTGTCGTCCAACGCCAACCTGCGCACCGACCGCTACGGAGGGTCCGTCGACCACCGCATCAGGTTCGCCGTCGAGGCCGCCACCGCCACCGCCGAGGCCGTCGGCGGCGAGCGGACCGGCATCCGGCTCTCACCGGGAGGGACCTTCTGGGGAGTTCGGGAGGCCGAGGTCCGCGACCTCTACACCGCGCTGCTGAGCGAACTCGCACCGCTGGGGCTGGCCTACGTGCACCTCGAAGCCACCACCGACGAAGACACGCTCGTCGCACTGCGCCGGGCATGGCCGGGCACCCTCGTGATGAACCCGGTGTACCCGATGGGCCCGAAGCAGACCGGTCGGGAAGACGCAGACCACTGGCTCGACCTGGGCGCCGACCTCATCAGCTTCGGCCGTGCCTTCCTGGCCAACCCCGACCTGGTCGAACGACTGCGACGCGGGCACCCCCTGGCCCCCGCCGACGAGACCACGTACTTCCAGGGCGGCGACACCGGCTACCTCACCTACCCGGCACACCAGTACGCAGCCTGACCCGGTCCCTTACGGCTCCGGTACTTCCACCAGGTGCGCTGTGCCCAGGTCGACCGCATCGCGGACGGCCGGGGGCAGTCCGTAGGAGTTGATGTAGACGCAAGGCAAGCACCGCTCCAGCCCGGCGAGACCAATGCGGTCAGAGCACTCGTAGGCCGTCTCTTCGGGCTCGACCGGCAAGATCCGAAAGAGACGGCCTAGGTGCTGCTCGGGCTGGAGGGGGACGGTTCGGCCTCGCCGGCGATCGAGGCGCCCCCGGAGGGGAGGGGGGAGAGGCGGGAGACGCGGGTCCAGGCGGCCGCGGCTTTGAGGGCCGAGCCGGCCGCCAGGCCCCAGGCGGCGCCCTGCGCCCCCCACAGCACGTAGCCCGCGAGCAGCAGCGCCACGGACACCACCGAGAAGACCACCTGCACGGCGAGCGTCGCCTTGGGCGCGAGCACCCGCAGGGTCAGCAGGGCGCAGGTCCCCAGCCCCATCGCCGCGTACTGCGCCCCGGTCGCCGGGAGCAGCGCCGCCGCCGAACCCCAGGTGTCGCCGAGCAGCTGGCGCCCCAGCCGGTCGGGCAGCAGGTACAGCGCGGCCGCCCAGCCGGCGCCCAGTACGGCCAGGACCAGGCCGAGCGCGGCCGTCGTACGGACCACCGCCCCCTTTGCCCCGCGCCGCCCCAGCATCGGCGGCCCGAAGGCGTTGGCCGAGTTGAACAGCACGTTCAGCGGCCCGAAGAGGGTCGTCGCACCCCGCAGCGCGCCCACCGCGAGCGGGGTAGCGAAGACACCGAGCCCGAGCACGGCGAGCTGGCTGGAGCCGTTGCCCACCGCGAACTCGACCACGAACCGCTGCCCGAGGTGCCCCCGGCGCAGGTACGGGCGCAGGTCGGCGCGCGCGCCCCGGACGTACGGACGCAGCAGGTACAGCCCGAGCGCGAGCGCGGGCAGCGCCGAGACCCCCCATACGAGCACCAGCCGGCCGGGGGAGGCCCCCGACGGTTGGAGCAGCAGCGCGGCCACCACGCACACCAGGCGCAGCGCGTCCGCGGCCAGGGCCCGTTCGGGCGTGCGCAGGGCCGAGAAGCAGTACCGCAGCCCGTCCTGGACCAGGACCAGCGGCAACACCACCCCGAGCGCGAGGAACGCCCCGCCCGCCGGCCCCGGCAGGCCGAGACCGACGAGGGCCAGCGCGGCCCCCACGAGCACCGAGGCGGAGCCGGTGAAGGCCACCGCCGAGCGGCAGACCACGGCCCGCCGTTCCCCGTGCTCCAGGACCACGCTCTGGCCGACGTACGCCATGTTCAGGCCGAGCAGCACGCTGAAGGTCACGTAGACCATCGAGAACGCGGCGAAGCCGGCGGCCGAGGACAGCCGCGCGGCCAGCACCAGGACCAGGATGTTGGTGGCGCTGGACGCGGCCTGGTCCAGGACCGAGGAGAGGGCGGCGAGGCCGCGCCGGCTCATCTGCGTCCCGTGCGGACCGTGCGCAGGGCGACCGTGTCGCTGCCGTCGCCGGGGATCTGCGGCTCCGGCTCGGGCGATTCGCCGGCGGTCGTGGGGTCGACCGCGGGGGTGGCCGCGGGGGCGGGCGCGGGCGCGGCGGCCGCCTTCTTCGTGCGCGACGCGGACCGGCCGCGCTTCTCGCCCGGCAGCGGTCCGTGCAGGACCGCGCCCAGTACGGTGCCGCCCGCGCCGCTGATCAGTTCGCGGATCCGGGACAGGTCGCTCCGGTGCACGGCACGCGGGTCGCAGACCACCAGGACGCCGTCGACCCGGTCGACGAGGGCGAGCGCGTCGGCGTAGGAGAGGACGGGCGGGGCCAGCACGACCACGGTGGAGTTCGGGGAGTCGGCCTCGGAGATCAACCGGGTCGCGCGCGGGGTGGTGAGCGCGCGGGCGACGTTGCGCACCCGCTCGCCGGGGATCAGGTCGAAGGCGCCCGACTCACCTGCGTCCACGACGAGCTGGCGCCCGTCGGGCCAGTCGGAGTCGCCCTGCCCGGGCTGGCCGCCCTGGGCGGGCCCGCCCGGCGTCTGGCTCCAACGGGGCCGCCCGCCCGCGTCGGTGGGCAGCTGGCTGGCGAGCAGCGGCGTCCGCAGGTCCGCCTCGATGAGGAGCACGTCCTTGCCGGTCTCGGCGAAGGAGGCGGCGAGGTTCACGGCCACCGCGGCGGCCGTCTCGCTGCTGCCGCGCGGGGCGACCACGAGCAGGCGCCGGCGGTCGGCGAACCGGGAGTCGTAGGCGAGCCGGAAGGCCACCGACCGGTACTCCTCCGCGAGCCGCGGATCGGCCTCGCCGGCGGCGAGCAGCGGGCCGCCGCCCGTCTTGTCGCGGGGCAGGGTGCCGAGCACGGGCGCGCGCAGGGCGCGCGAGACATCGCCGTCGGAGCGCGGGGAGGGGTCGAAGACCAGGCGGACCCAGGCGGCCAGCAGGCCGAGCGCGAGGCCGACGGCCGCGCCGAGCGCGAGCGACATGACGATGCCGGGGCCGTCGGGCTGTGTGGGCACGGTGGCCGCGCTGGTGACCCGGCCCGGGGTCATGTCGAGCGCGTCGAGCTTGGCGATGTTCCCGTTGAGCTGGCCCACCTTGCTCTGCAGGTCGGTCCGGGAGGAGTACGCGGCGTCGCGCGCGCTGCCGGCGGGCATCTGGGCGATCTGCTTGACCAGGTCGTCGAGCTGCTTGGCCACCGGGTCGCGCTGGTCCTTGTAGCTCTTGACCATGGCGTCGCGGGTGACGTCGAGGGCGTCGCGCCGCTTGAGCAGGTACGCCTCCGTCATCGCGTTGGCGCGCTTGGCGGCCTGTGCGGGGGAGCCGGAGGTGTAGGTGAAGCGCAGCACCATGGTCTGCGGCGGGTTGGTGACCTGGAGTCCGGAGCGCAGTGCGGCGAGGCCGGAGTCGTCGATGCCGAGCTTCTTCGCGGCCTCGCCCGCGATGGAACTGCTGAGCGCGACCTGCCGTTCGGAGCCGATGTTGATCGCCTTGTCGGGGGCGATGCTCGGGTTGAACGGGTCGTCGGTGGGCGTGCGCAGCACCACGTCGGCGGTGGCGACGTAGGTGTCGGACGTCGATATGCCGAGGTACACACCGCCCAGCAGGCCGATCCCGATGCCCGCGCCGATGAGCCTGCGGTAGCGGGTCAGCTGGCGGAACTGGTCCCTGAGGAGGTCGGGTTCGTCCTCGACCGGGACCGCTGCCGGACGGTTCGTCTCGATCACGGCCGGGGACCCCCAAGTGCTTCGTCCATCAGTGCGTCGATGCGGGCGAGGCCCGCCGCACGGCTCAGGTGAGCCGCCACGTGGCGCGGACCGGCCGCGCCCAGCGCGTCCGCCCCGTGCGGATCCTCGGCCAGCGCGCGCACGGCGTCCAGCAGCGCGCCCGGGTCCTCCGGGGCGACGAGCACGCCGGCTCCCGAGCGCTCCACCTCCTGGGCGGTGCCGCCTTCCGCCGCCACCGAGGCGACGACGGGTCGGCCGGCGGCGAAGTAGGAGGTGAGCTTGGAGGGCACGCTCATGTCGAGGACGGCCGCGTGCTGCGTCACCGTCAGCACGTCCGCCGCCGCGAGGATATCGGGGAACTCGCCGTCGGCGGCAGGGGGGATGATGTCCAGGTTCGGTACGTCCGCCGACAGGCCGGCCAGGGCGCCGCGCTGGCTGCCGTCGCCCATGAGGACGAAGCGGACGCGCGGGTCCAGGCGGGCCGCGCCGACGAGGACTTCGAGGCCCTGCTTGAGGCCCATGTTCCCGGAGTGCAGCACCACGGTCTGGCCGGGGGCCCAGCCCAGGTGGCGGCGGGTCTCGGCGCGCGGCTTGGTGGGCGCGGGCACGTGCGACCAGTTGGGGACCAGGCGGATCTTCCTCGGGTCCACGCCCATGCCCACGACCCGGTCCACGAAGGTCTCGTGGATGACGCCGACCAGGGTGGCCCGCTTGAGGGCGTACGCCTCGGCGCGGGCGGCGACCACGGCCGCCTTGTCGCCGCCGCTGATCCCGCTCTGCGCGGCGGCGGCGCCCATCAGGTCCTGGACGACGGGAACGAAGGGGACCTTCCAGCGCGCCGCGAGGCGGGCCGCGAGCACGCCGCCGGCCAGGCTGGGCATCTGGGCGAGGATCGCGTCCGGCTTCGGCATCCGCGGCGGGGCCACGGCGCCGTGCAGCAGAATCGATCCTTCAAAAAGGGCGCGCTTGACGGCGGTCTGGCGCGCGGGGACGGTGTGCGCACGCCGGTGCACGGTGACCCCGGAGCGCTCCTCGGTGCGCCGCAACGCCCCCTTGTACTCCGGTTCGAGGGACCAGGAGGGGTAGTGGGGCATGCCCGTGAAGACATGGGCGTCGTGGCCGGAATTCGCCCAATGTTCCGCTATTTGTGTGGCGTACGGGCCTATGCCCGCGTGCTCGGGAGCGTAATTGGTGGAAACCAGCAGCAGGCGCCGGTGACCGGATATGGACACTGAACGTTCCCTTCCCCCCACGTTGATGCGCTGCACACCCTAATCGTTCACCCGCACGGCGGAGGACGTGCACGCTATTGTCTGCTAATCCGCCGCGCCGGGGGGTGCGGCTCCTGGGGGGTAACAGATGACGGAGCTGGACATGTCCGGACTTGGCGCGCCCGCGCGCAGGCCGTATCGGGTCGGCTACGCGCCGGGCGCCTACGACCTGTTCCACATCGGGCACCTCAACATCCTGCGGCACGCCCGTAGTCAGTGCGACTACCTGGTCGCAGGAGTGGTCTCCGACGAGATGGCAGAACTGGCCAAGGGTCGCCGCCCGATGATCCCGCTCGTCGAGCGGCTGGAAATCGTCCGTAGCGTCAAGTACGTCGACGCCGCCTTCGTGGAGACGGTTCCGGACAAGGTCGAGACCTGGAAGCAGGTCCGCTTCGACGTCATCTTCAAGGGCGACGACTGGCGCGGCACGCCCAAGGGGCAGCGCCTGGAACAGGACTTCGCCGCCGTCGGCGTCGACGTCGTCTACTTCCCCTACACCGTGCACACGTCCAGCACCCAGCTGCGCCGGGCCCTGGACGCGCTGGCCGCCCCGGCGGCCCCGCTCAGCGCCGAACTGCGCTGAGCTCGCGGAACCACTTCGCGAGGAACGCCAACAGGAACAGCGCGGCCACCGCGCCGAGACCCGTGTACGCCCACCGGAAGAGCTCCCCGCCGCCCAGCAGCAGGAACACCAGGCAGAACACGCCGTAGTCCACCGGCAGCAGCGCGATCGCGCGCAGGGTGGAGGGTGCGGCGGCGGGGCTCCCCGGAGCGGGCCTGGGCTTGAGCTTCTCGGTCAGCAGCCCGCCGAAGAAGGTCACCACCGCCGCGAACTGGAAGCCCAGCGGCACCAGGAGCCACCCGTCCCCGGTGGTCCCGTAGGCCTCGGGGAAGCGGTAGAAGGCGATCAACACGCAGGTGTGCAGCGCGGTCAGCTTCGCGCAGTCCACCACGTGGTCGAGCCACTCGCCCGCCGCGCTGCCACCGCCGCGCAGCCGCGCGAGCTGCCCGTCCGCCGAGTCGAAGGCGAAGCCGACGGCCAGCGCCGCCCACACCGCGATCCCCAGCGCCCACGAAGGCTCGCTCAGCGCCACCGCCGCGACGGCGGCGAAGCTGAAGGCGGCGCTGATCAACGTCACCTGGTTCGGGCTCAGTCCCACCCCGTACGAGCCGGCGGCCAGGTACCGGCCGGCCGGCCGGTTCACGTAGCGCGAGTACAGGGACACCCCCTTCGCCGACTTCTGCGCCCCGCGCAACTCCCGCAGCGCGGTCCCCACACTCGCCATCCGCACACAGCCCCTTCGACCTCACGATGCCCCGACGCCCCCGTTGACACGCGCGCGCAGGGGCACGCGTGTACGACGGCACATCATCGCAGGGAGATCCGCGGCGCCCGCCGCCGTTGCCCGAAAGGACCGGCCGAGGCGCGCCCCCGGCCACCGCGCGCCTCAGGACACCACCCGCAGCAGCACCACCGACCGCGCCGGGACCGTCATCGACCGACCGCCCCGGTGCCGCACCCCGGGAGCCGCCTCCTGGTCCTCCCGCGAGGTGTCCAGCACCACCTCGTACTCCGCGGCCCACGGCGCCCCCGGCAGCGTCCACGACACCGGCCGGTCCCCGGCGTGCAGCAACGCCAGGAAGCTGTCGTCCGTCACCGGCCGGCCCCGCTCGTCGCGCCCGGGGATGTCGCGCCCGGACAGGTACAGGCCCAGCGCGGCCGTGGGCGCGTACCAGTCCCGCTCGGTCATCTCGGCGCCGTCCGGGGCGAACCACGCCAGGTCCCGCAGCCCGTCCGCGCCCTGGGCCCGCCCCGAGAAGAACGCCCGCCGCCGCAGCACCGGGTGCTCCTGGCGCAGCCGCACCAGCCGGGCGGTCAGCGCGAACAGCTCCCGCCAGGCCGGGTCCTCCAGCAGCGACCAGTCCACCCAGCCCGTCTCGTTGTCCTGGCAGTACGCGTTGTTGTTGCCGCCCTGGGTCCGGCCGAACTCGTCGCCCGCCACCAGCATCGGCACCCCCGTCGACAACAGCAGCGTGGTCAGGAGGTTCCGCAGCTGGCGCCGGCGCAGCGCCGCGATCCGCGGGTCCGTGCCCTCGGGCGGCTCCCCCTCCACGCCGCCGTTCCACGACCGGTTGTCGTTGGTCCCGTCGCGGCCCCCCTCGCCGTTCGCCTCGTTGTGCTTGCGCTCGTAGGAGACCAGGTCGCGCAGGGTGAAGCCGTCGTGCGCGGTCACGAAGTTCACCGAGGCGTACGGGCGCCGCCCGCCCCACGCGTAGAGGTCGCTGGACCCCGACAAGCGGTAGCCCAGGTCCCGCACATCGGGCAGCGCGCCCCGCCAGAAGTCGCGGACCGCGTCCCGGTACCGGTCGTTCCACTCGGTCCACAGCGGCGGGAACGCGCCGACCTGGTAGCCCCCCGATCCCACGTCCCACGGCTCCGCGATCAGCTTGACCCGCCGCAGCACCGGGTCCTGCGCGATCACCGCCAGGAACGGCGAGAGCATGTCCACGTCGTGCATGGAGCGGGCCAGCGCGGCCGCCAGGTCGAAGCGGAAGCCGTCCACCCCCATCTCCGTCACCCAGTACCGCAGCGAGTCGGTGATCAGCCGCAGCACGTGCGGGCGCCCGGCGTGCAGGGTGTTGCCGCAGCCGGTGTAGTCGGCGTAGCGCCGCTGGTCGTTCTGCAGCCGGTAGTAGCCGCGGTTGTCGATCCCGCGCAGCGACAGGGTCGGCCCCAGCTCGCCCGCCTCCGCCGTGTGGTTGTAGACCACGTCGAGGATCACCTCGATCCCCGCCGCGTGCAGCGCCCGGACCATCCGCTTGAACTCGCCGACCTGCTGACCGGTGGTGCCCGAGGCCGAGTAGCCGGCGTGCGGGGCGAAGTAGCCGACCGAGTTGTAGCCCCAGTAGTTGCGCAGCCCCCGACGCAGCAGGTGGTCCTCGTGCGCGAACTGGTGCACCGGCAGCAGCTCCACCGCCGTCACCCCGAGCCGGGTCAGGTGCTCGATCGCCGCCGGATGGGCGAGGCCCGCGTAGGTGCCGCGCAGCTCCTCGGGGACGCCGGGGTGGCGCATGGTGAAGCCGCGCACGTGCAGCTCGTAGATGACGGAGTCCGCCCACGGCGTCTTGGGCCGCACGTCGTCCGCCCAGTCGTCGTCGTCGTGCACGACCACCCCCTTCGGCACGAAGGGCGCCGAGTCCCGGTCGTCGCGCACGGTGTCGGCGATGTACTGCTGCGGCCAGTCCCGTACGTGTCCGTACACCTCCGGGGGCAGCGTGAAGTCCCCGTCCACGGCGCGGGCGTACGGGTCCAGCAGCAGCTTCGCCGGGTTGTGGCGGGCCCCCGTCCACGGGTCCCACCGGCCGTGCACCCGGAAGCCGTACCGTTGCCCCGGGCGTACGCCCGGCACGAATCCGTGCCAGATCTCGTGCGTGAGCTCCGTCAGCCCGCACCGGGTCTCGGCGCCGCCCTCGTCGAAGAGGCACAGCTCCACCGACTCCGCCCCCTGCGCCCAGAGCGCGAAATTGGTGCCCCGGGTGCCGTCCGGGCCGGCCCGGAAGCGGGCCCCCAGGGGGTGCGAGGAGCCCGGCCACACGCTCGGTCCCGGAAGCGCGCCGGCCCGTACCGGATCCGCGACCACCCCGCTGACCGGGCCGCTGACCTGGCCGTTGCCGTACCCGGTGCCCCGGCCGCCCCGCCGGGCGTCGGTCCTGCCCGCGGCGTGCGGAACGGATTCCACCGCCTCGTCCTCGGCTGCGCTCGTCACTGCCCGCCTCCACGGCTCCTGGGTACCTGCGGGGGAGGGAAGGGGGCTCCGGCGTCCCGGCCGGGCCCCCTCCCCCTCTGGTCCTTCCCACTGTTCTGCCCGGAACCTGGGCCGCACTCACGTTTCCCCTGGACGGCACGGTCGTTGGACGCACCGTGAGACATGTGAAGAGGCGGGCACGGGCGGCAGTCGCCGCCATGGCGGCGTGGGCGGGCCTGATGGGCACACTGGCCGGATGCACCGAGGGCGGCGGGTCCCCGGTGGAGATCCAGCTCCCCGGGAAGGCCAGGTCGCCGCAGGAGGCCATCCGGGTCACCCCCGAGGACAACGCCAAGGGGGTACCGGCCGAGGGGCCGCTGACCGTGCACGTGCCCGAGGGCCGCCTGGAGCGGGTCGTGGTCACCAAGGTGGAGGACGCCACGGAGGAGCAGGTACCGGGATCGATCGACCCCGACGGCCTGAGCTGGCACCCCGACGCGGCGGCCGGACGGCTCGCGCTCGCCGCCAAGTACACGGTGGACGCCGTCGCGGTCGACGGCCACGACCGCCGCCAGGCCCGGCACACCAGCTTCACCACCTACGTCCCCGAGGAGCGGTTCATCGGCTACTTCAAGCCCGAGAACCGCTCCACCGTCGGCACCGGCATGATCGTCTCCTTCAACTTCAACCTGCCGATCAAGAACCGCGCCGAGGTCGAGCGGGCCATCACCATCACCTCCGAACCCGCCGCGGAGGTCACCGGCCACTGGTTCGGCAACGAGCGGATCGACTTCCGGCCCAAGGAGTACTGGAAGCCCGGGACCGAGGTCACCGTGGAGATGAAGCTCCGCGACGTCGAGGGGGCGCCCGGTTCGTACGGGGTGCAGAGCAAGACCGTCCGCTTCACCGTCGGGCGCCGACAGGTCTCCACCGTCGACGCGGCCGCCCACACGATGGAGGTCCGCCGCGACGGCCAGCTGCTGTCCACCATCCCGATCAGCGCCGGGGCGCCCAAGAACACCACCTACAACGGCAAGATGGTGGTCAGCGAGATGTTCGACGTGACCCGGATGAACGGCCAGACGGTGGGCTTCGGCGGCGAGTACGACATCCCCGACGTCCCCCACGCCATGCGGCTCACCGCCTCCGGCACCTTCCTGCACGGGAACTACTGGGCCAGCCCCGACACCTTCGGCGCCACGAACACCAGCCACGGCTGCATCGGCCTGCGCGACGACAAGGGCGGCGGCTCGGACACCCCGGCGGGCTGGTTCTTCGACCGGACGCTGGTCGGGGACGTGGTCGAGATCGTGAACTCCCAGGACAAGACCGTCGCGGCGGACAACGGCCTCGGCGGCTGGAACCTCTCCTGGCCGGACTGGGTCGCGGGCTCCGCACTCGGCTGAACCGCGACGACCGATCACGGTCCGATCGAGTGATTGTCGGACCGGAATGTCGTAGCGGGGAGTGTCGGTCCGCCCGGCTCGCCGCCGCCGCCGTCCAGCCTGTCAGCGCACACAGCGGCGACAGCGGTGACCGCGGCAGGCAACGGACGGAGCGTCATGTCAGCAAGGAAGTGGACCCTCGGGGTCGCGATCGGGGCCGTACTGGCCACCGGTGCGCCCACGGCCCTGGCAGCGGGCCCCGGCGGCCCCGGTGGCTCCGGCGGCTCCGGCGGCTCCGCGGGCGAGCGCCCCGCGGCGGCGGCGGTGCGCGCCCCGCTGCCCGGCGGGCTCGGTCCCTGCGTACCGGGGGACTGCCCCGACCCGTACCCGCAGATCGGGTTCGACGGCATCCCCAAGGGCCGCGACAACGGCATCAACATCTTCGTCGGCGGCGACTTCCGGGTCCGCGAGCGCGCCGCCGAGGCCGAGGGCCGGGTCGTCGTGCTCGGCAGCTTCGACCAGGACAAGGTGGCCGGGGCCAGCTCCGCCTACAACATCGGCATCGTCGGCGCCGGCTCCCTCGTCCCGCCGCCCGTCGGCGCGGACTTCCTCACCACCGGCAGGAACGTGAACATCGCCGCCGGCGAGCGGCTGATCTCCGACGGCGGCGTGGTCCGGCACGCGGGCACCGCCCCCGGCGCGGGTACCGTCACCGGCCCGCTGCTCCACGACCTGAACGCCGCGACCCCCTACACCCCGCTGCGCGACCGGCTCACCGCCGCCAGCACCTGCTACGCGCACCCCGGCGGGCAGCGCCGCCCGGCCACCGGCACGGTCACCAACGAATTCGGCACCGTCACCTTCACCGGCGACAACGCCTCGCCGCTCCAGGTCTTCGACGTGGACGCCGACCTGGTCGGGCGCAACAACGGGCAGGTCACCATCGCCTTCGCCCGGATCCCGGCGAGGGCCACGGTCCTGGTCAACGTCTACGGCGCGACCCGGACCGTCAACATCTCCAACGGCACCATCAACGACACCGGCCCGGGCGCCGACCCGTGGAACGTCCTGCGCAGCCGGCTGCTGTGGAACTTCCCCGACGCCACCACGGTGCACCTGAACGGCACCGGCCAGTTCCAGGGCAGCGTGCTGGTCGGCCCGCAGGCCTCGGGCACCGAGGTCACCCTGCCCGGCATGAACGGCCGCTTCTTCACCACCGGCAACCTCACCCACACCGGCATCCAGGGCGGGGGCGGCGGCCAGGAGTTCCACGCCTACCCCTTCAACGGCGACCTGCCGGACTGCGGCGCACCTCCGGTGGTCGAAGGCAGGACCTCCGTCGTCAAGCACGACGCGCAGGGCGCGGCCCTGGCCGGAGCGAAGTTCGAGCTGTGGCACGAGACCAACGGCGTGCCGGGCGCCCAGTTCACCGGCATGAACGCCGACACCAAGGTCAAGGACTGCACGACCACGGCCACCGGAGTGTGCGACTTCACCGGCCCGCTCGGCACGTACTACTGGCGCGAGACGGCCGCCCCGACCGGCTACCTGCTGCCCGCGAACCCGGTCCACACCGTGCGGCTGACCCCGGAGAACGCCCAGGAGGGCGTCCGCGTCGTCGCGGTCAACGAGAAGGAAGCGGTGCCGCCCGGCACCGCCAAGGTGGTGCTGTGGAAGACCGACAAGGACACCGGCGTACCGCTGCGCGGGGCGCGGTTCGAGCTGTGGAAGGAGACCAACGGCGTCCGCGGCCTGCAGACCGCGGGCGGCCCGGGCACCGGCCCCGACACCAAGCTCCCCGGTGACTGCGTGACCGACGCGCAGGGCAGCTGCACCGTCGAGCTGCCGATCGACGCCACGTACTACTGGCGCGAGACCGGCACCCCCGCGGGGTACGAGCCCCCCGCCGACCCGGTCAGGGAGTTCGCCCTGGACGAGGGGGACGTCAAGGACGGCATCATCCTCAACGTCCCGAACAAGAAGAAGCCCGAGGACCCCAAGGGCAAGATCAAGGTCCTGAAGGTGGACAAGAAGACCCAGCGGCCGCTGCGCGGCGCGGTGTTCGAGGTCTGGAAGGAGACCAACAACACCAAGGGCCTCCAGCGGCGCGGCATCAACGCCGACACGCTGGTCTCGCAGGGCTGCGCCACCGATCGGAGCGGGGTCTGTGAGTTCCCGAACCTCTCCGACGGCTACTACTACCTCGTGGAGACGGACGTCCCCGACGGGTACCTGCTGCCGAAGGACCGGGTGACCGGACCGCTGCACCTGGACCAGAGGACCCCGAACCACGTCCTGATCCAGCGCCTCGCCAACGAGCGCGACCACCACGGCAAGGGCAAGGGCGGCCGCGAGCCGAAGGGCCCGCGCGGCTGAACCGCCGCGGGGGCCGCACGCCTCCCGGGTGCGCCGGTGGGGTGACCTCGTCACCGCATCGGCGCACCTGCGCGCGCCGGGCGGGCCGGGGCCGGTTTAGCTGGCAGCGGCGGCCCGGTCGGCGGGCGCGAGGAGGCGGGCATGGCGACTGGCGCGATACGCGGAGCGGCCGCACTGGCCGCCGTACTGGCCCTGGGCGGCCTGACCCGGCCCCCGGGACCGCAGCGGCCCCCGGAACCGGCGGCGGCCGGAGCGCCCCGGTCCGCGCCGGAGGCTCCCTGCACCTCCCGCACCGGCCCCTACCAGCGCGAGCTGGAGGCGTACCTGGAGCGTCCCGTCGACGGGATCCAGAGCCCGGCGGACTGCGCCGCCGTGCGGACCTTCCAGCAGGCCCAGGGGCTGCGGCCCGCCGACGGGTACGCGGACCTCGGGACCTACCGCACGATGGTCGCCGTACAGGCGCGCCCCGACCCCAACGCGCAGGGGCTCTGCCCGGTCCGCCCGCACCGGGTCACCTGCGTGGACATGGACCGCCAGCTCCTGTGGGTGCAGCGCGACGCGAAGGTCGTCTTCGCCCCGGTCCCCATCCGGACCGGCCGCGACACCCAGGAGACCCGACCCGGCTGGCACGAGGTGTACTGGCGGGACGAGGACCACTACTCCTCCCTCTACGACAACTCGCCCATGCCGTACTCGCAGTTCTTCGACGAGGGCCAGGCCGTCCACGGCCACCGCGGGGACCTCTACGACTACGGCGGATCGGCCGGGTGCGTGAACCTCACCGTTCCCGACGCGGCCCGGCTGTGGGACCTGTTGACCGAGGGGGACGCCGTCTACGTCTGGGGCACCAAGCCCGGCACGGACGACTGAGCGGCCCGCCCGCCCGTTCCACCCGTCCCCACCCGCACGTTCTCCGCATGTTCACAGGCTCTTGGGACGGAACGGTGACACACCCGTTTCCGTTCGTGATCCCCCCGTGTGATTCCATTTCGCCATGCGCGCGACTGCCCGCGCGCGGGGGACATGGGGGAGAACAAGAGTGAACCTGCAGCCGATCCGCGGCCGCTTCCGCACGGGGCTGCCGGCCCTGCTGCTCGGAGCGGCCCTGCTGCTCACCACCGGGTGCAGCGGCGGGTCACCCGACGCCAAGGTGGGTGGCGGGGACAACGGCAAGGGCGGAGCCGTCGCGAACGGCAAGAGCGGTACCGAAGCCTCCCAGGCGACGGTCACCATCAAGCCGGACGACGGCGCCAAGGAGGTCGCGACGAGCGGCATCCTGAAGATATCCAGCACCGGCGGCAAGCTCACCACGGTGACGGTCGCCGATACGAAGGGCAACGCGGTCGAGGGCAAGCTGGGCGGCGACGGCGCCAGCTGGGAGCCCGCCCGCAACCTCGCCTCCGCCACCGAGTACAAGGTGCACGCGGTCGCGAAGGACGGCTCCGGACGCGAGTCCGCGAAGGACATCACCTTCACCACGCTCACCCCGACGAACACCTTCGTCGGCCACTACGTGCCCGAGGACGGCGACACCGTCGGCGTGGGCATGCCGGTGTCGATCAACTTCAGCCGCGGGATCACCAACCCGCAGGCCGTGGAGAAGGCGATCACCGTGACCGCCGAGCCCGCGGTCCCGGTCGAGGGCCACTGGTTCGGCAACGACCGGCTCGACTTCCGCCCCGAGAAGTACTGGGCGGCGGGCACCAAGGTCACCGTCAAGATCGCCCTGGACGGCGTCGAGGGCCGGCCCGGGGTCTACGGCAAGCAGACCCGCACCGTGACCTTCAAGGTCGGCCGCTCCCAGGTGAGCACCGTGGACGCGGCCGCCCACACGATGCAGGTGGTCCGTGACAACGCCGTCCTCAAGGACGTCCCGATCACCGCGGGCGCCGCGGCCAACACCACGTACAACGGGCAGATGGTCATCAGCGAGAAGTACAAGGTGACCCGGATGAACGGCGCCACCGTCGGCTTCGGCGGCGAGTACGACATATCGGATGTCCCGCACGCGATGCGGCTGTCGAACTCCGGCACCTTCGTGCACGGCAACTACTGGGCCTCCTCCGACACCTTCGGTTCGGAGAACGTCAGTCACGGCTGCGTGGGCCTGCGCGACGCCCGCGGCGCCGGTGACGACGACATGCCCGGCGCCTGGTTCTTCAACGAGTCGCTGATCGGCGACGTGGTGGTCGTGAAGAACTCCAAGGACAAGGAGATCGCCCCGGACAACGGCCTCAACGGCTGGAACATGCCCTGGGCGGAGTGGATCAAGTAGCTCTCGGGCAGCTCACGAGCGGCTCCGCCGCGCGGGAATCCGGGTGGCCCGGTGCTGTGACCCACAGCACCGGGCCACTCCCGGTTAACCCCCGCTAACCTTCCCCGTATGACCATCACCCTCGAAGTCTCGGCAGGCGTCGGCACCATCCGCATGGACCGTCCGCCCATGAACGCCCTGGACATCGCCACCCAGGACCGGCTGCGCGAGCTGGCGGTGGAGGCGACGGACCGGTCCGACGTCCGCGCTGTGATCCTCTACGGCGGCGAGAAGGTCTTCGCGGCAGGCGCCGACATCAAGGAGATGCAGGGGATGGACCACGCGGGCATGGTCGCCCGCTCCCGCCCCCTGCAGGACGCCTTCACCGCCGTCGCGCGGATCCCCAAGCCCGTGGTCGCGGCCGTCACCGGCTACGCGTTGGGCGGCGGCTGCGAGCTGGCCCTCTGCGCGGACTACCGGATCGCTGCCGCCGACGCCAAGCTCGGCCAGCCCGAGATCCTGCTCGGCCTGATCCCCGGCGCGGGCGGCACCCAGCGGCTGTCCCGGCTGATCGGCCCCTCCAAGGCCAAGGACCTGATCTTCACCGGCCGCATGGTCAAGGCCGAAGAGGCCCTGGCCCTGGGCCTGGTGGACCGCGTGGTGCCCGCGGCCGAGGTGTACGAGCAGGCGCACGCCTGGGCCGCGAAGCTCGCCCAGGGGCCGGCGCTCGCCCTGCGCGCCGCCAAGGAGTGCGTGGACGCGGGCCTGGAGGCGGACATCGACACCGGGCTGGCCATCGAACGCAACTGGTTCGCGGGCCTGTTCGCGACCGAGGACCGCGAGCGCGGCATGCGCAGCTTCGTCGAAGAGGGCCCGGGCAAGGCCAAGTTCCTCTGAGCGCACGGGCGTCGTCCGCAGGGTCCTCCCTGCGGGTGGATTAGCCAGGGCTTAAGGGAACCTTAAAGAATCGTGGAGATCCACTGTGGGTGATGATCTCGCAGCGGTGAGTCATCGCAGGTGAGGGGGGTGTAATGGCCCTCTGATTGCCTTCGGCATATGACAGGACGCCCCCCGGAATGAAGCATTCCGAGGGGGCGTTTTCGCGCGGAACCGCTCCGGGGGGCAGCTTCGCCCTTCATGATGGGTGCATGGCGGGCCTGGAGGGTGTGGAACAGCCGCGGCAGCGCAGCAGCGCTTCCGCCGTGCGACCGACGGCGGCCCTGGAGGACGAACAGGGCCTGAAAGCAGTGGAGTTGTACGGCAGTCCGGCCGATGGCGAGGTGACCCTGCCCTCGCTCCCCGAGTCCGCGGCGATCGCCCGCCGCCTCACCCAGTGCGTGGCGGCCCGGCTGTGGGGGCTGTCCCCGCAGACCGCCGAGCACGCCGTCCTGCTCGTCTCCGAATTGGTCGGCAACGCGGTCCGGCACACCGGGGCCCGTTCCTTCGGGCTGCGGATGCTGCGCCGCCGCGGCTGGATCCGCATCGAGGTGCGCGATCCCTCGCGCGGTCTGCCCTGCCTGATGCCGGTCCACGAGATGGACACCACCGGTCGCGGCCTGTTCCTGGTCGACAAGCTCTCGGACCGCTGGGGCGCCGACCTCTTACCCCGGGGCAAGACCACCTGGTTCGAGATGCGCGTGTCCGACCGCTGAGCCGCCCCGCCGCCCGACCCCCGCAACCCGAGCCCCGCAACGCAGAAGCCCCCTGTCGCCGTAGTGCGGCGCTTCGGGGGCTTCATGAGTGAGCCGAGGATCGAAGGGGGTGTGATCCTCGGCCGGCGACTTCGCTCGGGTCAATGGGGAAGCCGTGGTTCCGACTATGGCAGATGAGGGCCCAAATGCCAAAAGTCCCAAGTCGGGCACAAGTGTGCATATCCTAAGACTTTCCACCTAAATCCTAGGTGAGGTGGGCCACTCACCTCGCAATCAGTGAATAAATATTGACTGCTCTGCGTAAATCGTTGATCACATAGTGGACAGCCCGTCGGCCGGGCGCCCTGTACCAACGGCCCGAATTGGGTCAATCATTACCTTCAGGGCCAACCACCCCTTAAATGGGCAGGTGCTCTGCTACCCAGACCGTCGTACGGCCCTGCGCGCCGGAGCGGCGGTCGCCGCCGGGGCCCTCACCGCCGCCTGCGGGACGGGCCGCTCCGCCGCCCCGCCCGCGGCCCCGCCCCCCGCCACCCGACGGGCCGCCGCGCCCGCTCGGGCCCCCGCCCCCCGCCGCTTCGCCGGGCAGCCCGTCGAGATCGCCCACGGAGCCCGGGACAGCCCCAAGGTGGCGCTCACCTTCCACGGGAACGGGGAGCCCGCCATCGCCCGCGCGGTCCTCGCCGAGGCCGAGAAGGCCGGGGCGCGGGTGACCGTACTCGCCATCGGCGCCTGGCTCGACGCCCACCCGGAGATGGCGCGCCGGATCCTGGACGGAGGTCACGAACTCGGCAACCACACCCAGCGCCACCTCGCGATCAACACCCTGCCCGAGGCGGAGGCCTACGCCGAGATCACCGGGTGCGCCGATCGCCTCAAGCGGCTCACCGGGTCCATCGGCACCTGGTTCCGCCCCTCCCAGACCCAGTACGCCAGCCCGCTGGTGCGCACCCTCGCCGGGCGGGCGGGCTACCCGCACGTCCTCTCCTACGACGTGGACTCCCTCGACTTCACCTCACCCGGCGCCGCGGCCGTCATCCGCAACGTCACCGGGCCGATCCTCGGCGGATCGGTGGTGAGCCTGCACTTCGGCTACGCGGACACGGTCGACGCGCTGCCACCCCTCCTCGAAGACCTCGCGCGCCGCAAACTGCGCGCGGTGACCACCACGGAGCTGCTGACCTCATGACGACCAACCGCCTTCCCCGGAAGGCCACCGTGCTGCTGGCCGGACTGGTCCTCGCCGCCCTCGCCGGCTGCGGAGCGGCCGACAAGGGCACGCCCGAGGCGCTCGGCTCCGGCGGGCCCGCCAAGCCCGTGAAGGCCGTTCCGGCCGCGCCGCCGGGGCTGGCCGGAATGCCGCCCCTGCTCGCACCCGACGACGTGTACGCGGCCGACCGGCCGAACCAGCTCTCGCCCGTGGTCAAGAACTTCCCGTCCCGGGTCTACGTGCCGAACACCAGCTCCAACACGGTGTCCGTCATCGACCCGGCGACGTACAAGGTGATCGAGACCATCCCGGTCGGCATCCAGCCGCAGCACGTCGTGCCCTCCTGGGACATGAAGACCCTGTGGGTGAACAACAACCGGGGCCACACGCTCACCCCGATCGACCCCGCCACCGGCGAGGCGGGCAAGCCCGTCGAGGTGCACGACCCTTACAACCTGTACTTCACGCCGAACGGCAAGTACGCCATCGTCATGGCCTCCATGGACAAGGAGCTGGTCTTCCGCGACCCGCACACCATGGATCGCGTGAAAACCGTCCCGGTGACCTGTTTCGGCGTCAATCACGCCGACTTCTCCGCGGACGGCCGGTACTTCATCGTCTCCTGCGAGTTCTCCGGTGAACTCCTCAAGGTCGACACCGAGAAGATGGAGGTCGTCGGGCAGCAGAAACTGCCTTTCGAGGGAGCGATGCCGCAGGACGTCAAGGTCTCCCCGGACGGAAAGACCTTCTACGTCGCGGACATGATGGCGCACGGCATGTGGGTGCTCAGCGGCGATGCCTTCGACACCCCCAAGCTGCTGCCCACCGGAAAGGGCTGCCACGGTCTGTACGTGAGCCGTGACTCCCGGGAGATGTACGTCTCCAACCGCGGCGAAGGCAGCATCTCCGTCTTCGACTTCAAGCAGAACCGGCTGACCAAGAAGTGGGACCTGCCCGACGGCGGCAGCCCCGACATGGGCGGCGTCTCCGCCGACGGAAAGGTGCTGTGGCTCTCGGGCCGCTACAACTCCGAGGTCTACGCGATCGACACGAAGAGCGGCGAGCAGCTCGCCCGCATCCCCGTGGGCAGCGGCCCGCACGGCCTCGCCGTCTACCCGCAGCCCGGCCGTTACTCGCTCGGCCACACCGGCATCTTCCGCTGACGCGCCCGCACGTGACGGTGGACCGGAGGTCCGCCGACCTCCGGTCCACCGTCACGTGCGGCGGCCGCCCCTACCAGGCGACGGGGAGCCGCTCCGGGAGCCGCTTGATGAAGCCCGTGCGCCACACCAGGTTCTCGGCCGGCACCGCGAGCCGCAGCTGCGGCAGCCGGTCGACCAGCACCGACAGCGCGATCTCGGCGTGGGCGCGGCCCAGCGCCGACGCCGGGCAGAAGTGCCGCCCCGCACCGAAGGCCAGGTTCGCGTTCGGTGCGTCGCGCTCCAGGTCCAGCTCGTCCGGCCGCTCGAAGGCCTCCGGGTCGAAGTTCGCGCCTTCGAGGAGCACGAGGACCAGCTCGCCCTCCTTGATCAGCACGTCCCCGACCTGGATGTCCGCCAGGGCGATGCGCGGCAGCCCGTCACCGACGGACAGGTTCCAGCGCAGCAGCTCGTCCACGGCCTTGCCCATGCGCTCCGGGTGGGCGCGCAGGTAGCCGATCAGCTCGGGCTTCTGGAGCAGCGCGAGGATCGCGAGCACCAGGAAGGCCGAGGTGGAGACCGCGCCCGCGCCGAAGAGCGAGACGGCCACCGTCGCGAACATGTCGTCGGTCAGGTGCGCCGATTCGGGGTCGGCCTCCTTCAGCTCCGCGAACTTTCCGAGGAGCCCCGTACGCTCCTCGGCCGGCAGCGCCAGCTGCGCCCGCAGCGCGTCGGAGAAGTACCCGACGTCCTTGTACCAGTTGAGGGCCGAGTCGGCGAAGGGCTCGCGCGCGGTCATGAACGCGACGTCCAGCCCCGACATCAGCCGCCGCCAGTCCTCGAAGGGCACGCCCAGCACCTGGCAGTGCAGCGCCGCGGAGAAGGGGTCGGCGAACCCCGCCCGCAGGTCCGCCGGGCCCCCCTCGGCGACGATCTGGTCGATCAGTTCGCCCGCCTTGGCGGCGAGCCAGTCCTGGAGCCCCTTCTGGCGGGGGTTGAGCGCCTTCATGACGGCGTTGCGCAGCCCGGCGCTGTTGATGTTGCCCATGTTGTTGACGACCTCGGGGGGGATCGTCAACGCGTATTGGCGGGGCACCCCGGCGTTCGCGGTGTCCTTGAGGCTGAAGCGCTCGTCCTCCAGCACCTGCTTGGCCAGCGCGTAGCTGCTCACCAGCCAGGCCGGGTCGCCCGTGAGGGTGCGGACCTTGGCGACCGGGGCCTTCTCGCGCAGCCACGTGCACTCCTCGGGCAGCACGTCGCCGCGCCGGGAGAGGGGGAAGTCGAGGACCGCAGTGTCCTCCGTGCCCTCAAGCTGCTCGACGCTCATCGACGGTCCCTTCGGTTGGTGCGGTGTGTGCGCTGTGCATGGTGCTCGCGACGACCTCGGGCCGTACGACGGCGGAGGCCTGGTTGCGGGTGGCGCGAAGGCCCCCGCCGCGTGCGTAGAGGACATCGGTCAGCGGCATCTTGACGTGGTAGGCCGCGACGGAGGAGGGCACCCCGAGAATGCTCGGGGTGTCGAGGAAGAACGGCAGCTCGGCGGCCATGTAGTCGAAACAGACCTGCAACTGCTCGTCGGTGATGGATTCGCCCTCGGGGAGTTTTGAACCCACGAAGTGGAGTGCCATTTCCTCGCACCCCTTGCGGAATTCGTCGTCCGTCTCCAGGAAATGCAACACGCGCCGGTGCAGGAGTTCGTACACCGGGTTGCCCTGGAATTCGGAGAGTGCCCTCACCCGGATCTCGGCGTCCTGCGGAGCTGATTCCCCGACGCCCTTCAAGATCCGCCTCCGGACCGCCTTGATCTCCTTGGCGGCACGCTTCTCGGCGTGCTCCTGTGTGTAACCGAAGGCGGCGAACATCCGGTCCACGTGGAGGTCTGCGTAGACGAAGTCGACCTGCGCGAAGCGGGTCGTGGCCCACTGGGTGAGGCTGCTGATGCGCTCGGCGGTGAAGTAGCTGTTACCAGGACTTACGCCAATCAGCACATGGTCGCCATCTTCCCAGATGTGGCGGCAGGTACGGGTGAAGGGCAGAACTTCGAATGATGCGTCAGCTGTGATCGTCACCTGTGTGAACGCCCTTGTTGCCGCTTGTCCCTGGGAGCCCTGCGCTCCTGGTGTGGCGGCAATGTCGGTACGTTATGCCGTGATCCCGGAGCGTGACAAGTGGGGGTCCGATTTGTTGGCTGGAATTGTTGCTTCCGCCTTACTCCGGGGTAATCGAATTTCTATCGACCGCTCGATCGGGCCCCCCGGCGGGAGACGGCTCCCGGGGCCGCTACCCTGAGCCGGTCAACAAGCACCAAGAAGGGGTGGATCCATGGCGGACATCGAGAGCGCGCGGGCGACGTTCGACCGCTTCGACGCGGACGGCGACGGCTTCGTCTCGGCCGACGAGTACAGCGCGGCCATGAAGGCGATGGGCGACGCGTACGTCACCGGTGCGGTCGCGGACGCGATCGTCGCGAGCAAGGACGCCAACGGCGACGGCCGCATGAGCTTCGACGAGTTCTGGGTCTCCCTGAACAAGTAGTCCCGGTCAGCGGTACCGCACGCGCCTGCGCCCCCACCTGCCGGGGCCAGGCGCGTCAGCGACCGCCGGGCTCCACCGCGCGGCCGCCGGGCTCGGCCGCCGGCCCATCGGGCTCCTCGCGGGGCTCCGCGGACAGCCGGTCCACCTCGGCCACGGCCTCCTCCAGCCAGCTCAGCCAGAAGGTCTCCAGGGCGAGCCCGCCGTGCAGCACGAGCCGCCGCACCCGGTCCTCGTCGGCGTCCCGGCCCGGCGGGAAGTCCCGCTCGTCGATGGCCCGGTACTGCGCCAACTGACGCCGGTGCAGCTCCAGGTGGCGCCGCAGCTCCGGCCCCAGCCCCCGCACCCCGACGACCCCGGCCGCCCGCACCCGCAGCAGCAGCGGATCCCGGATCGGCTTGGGATCCTGGCTCTCCCCGATCCAGCGCGCCAGTTCGGCGCTCCCGGCCGCCAGCACCTCGTACTCCTTGCGCTGGCCGCGTACGGGCTGCTCGCTCGGCAGCGCGCGGATCAGCCCGGCCTCCTCCAGCCGCCCCAGCTCGCGGTAGATCTGCTGGTGGGTGGCCGACCAGAAGTACCCGATCGACTTGTCGAACCGCCGGGTCAGCTCCAGTCCGGAACTGGGCTTCTCCAGGAGCGCGGTGAGGATGGCGTGCGGCAGCGACATGCGGTCATCCTAGGTTCGCCCGGACCGGGCACCTCCCCGGGCGCCGCTCAGCGCCAGGCGGCCAGGGCCTCCGGGGTCGTGGGACCCGGGGTCTGCGGGGAGAGCAGGCCGTGGGCGCGCAGCAGGGCCGTCACCGCG
Source organism: Streptomyces sp. NPDC051555 (assembly GCF_044454405.1). Classification (NCBI taxonomy): domain Bacteria; kingdom Bacillati; phylum Actinomycetota; class Actinomycetes; order Kitasatosporales; family Streptomycetaceae; genus Streptomyces; species Streptomyces sp. NPDC051555. The sequence continues at coordinate 259,139 of NZ_JBITDP010000009.1, forward strand.
GGGGACCAGGCGGCGCGCAGGCCCGCCGAGGCGAGCAGCTCGGGGTCCGCGAGCAGGGTCCGCGCCGGGCCGAGCCGGATGCCGGCCGGGGTCAGGACCGCGGCGTCGTCGGCCCACCGCACGGCGAGGTCCACGTCGTGCGTCGCCATCACCACGGTCGTCCCGGCCGCCCGCAGGCCCGCCAGGGCCTCCAGCAGCCGCTCCTGGCCGTCCGGGTCGAGCCCGGCCGTCGGCTCGTCCAGGATCAGCACCCGGGGGGCCATCGCCACGGCGCCCGCGATCGCGGCCCGCTTGCGCTGACCGTAGGACAGCAGGTGCGTCGGCCGGTCCCGCAGCGCGGTGATGTCGAGGGCGGCCAGCGCCGCGTCGACCCGGGCCCGTACCTCCGGGGCCGCCAGCCCCAGGTTCATCGGGCCGAAGGAGACGTCCTGTTCCACGGAGGCGGCGAAGAGCTGGTCGTCCGGGTCCTGGACCACCAGTTGCACGGCCTTGCGCAGCCGGGTCAGCCCGGCGCGGTGGTACGAGACCACCGCCCCGTCCAGGTGCAGCTCGCCCGCGTCGGGGCGCAGCCCCCCGCTGAGCAGGCGCATCAGCGTGGTCTTGCCGCTGCCGTTGCGGCCCAGCAGGGCCAGGGCCCGGCCCGGGGCGATCGGGAAGTCCACGCCGGACAGCACGGCGGGCCCGTCCTCGTAGGCGTAGCCCGCGCCCGCCAGCCGGACGAGCGGTTCGGGTTCCACGGGTACGTTCACGAGACGAAGCCCTTCGAAGCGAGGGTGACGGCGACCAGCGCGGCGAGCAGGGCTCCCGACGCGGTCAGGAACCGCCAGGACGGGGAGGACTGCGGTACGAGCACCCGCAGCGTGCCGTCGTAGCCGCGCCCCGCCAGCCCGCTCTGGAGCCGGGACGCGCGGTCGAAGGCGCGGACGAAGGCGGTCGCGGCCAGCCCCGCCACGGACCGCCACGCGGCCGCCCGGCCGCTGTGCCCCAGCCGGGCGGCCTGGGCCCGGCGGACCTGGGCGAGGGAGTCCAGCAGCAGGAAGCCGATCCGGTACATCACCAGCGCCACGTCGACGACGGGCGCCGGCACCCCGGCCCGCACCAGCCGGGGCAGCACGTCCGAGACCGGGGTGGTGAAGGCGAACAGGAGCACGCCGAGCGAGGCCGCCGACGTGCGCAGCAGCAGCTCGACGGCGTGCCGCGGGCCGTCCGGGGCCAGGGAGACCAGCCCCGCCGGGCCGCCCACCGCGAGCAGCAGGGGAGCCGCCCCGGTGAAGCAGAACCCGAGCGGGATCCGGAAGGCCCGCCACAACTGCCGCGGGGGCACCCCCGCCGGGCCGAGCAGCACGGCGAGGGTGGTGGCGGCCACCAGTGGTCCGCCGGGCCAGGGCGGCAGGCAGACCGCGGTGACGGTCAGCCCGAGCCCCAGCAGGGCCTTCTCCAGGGGGTGTCGGCGGCGCCAGCGGCTGCTGTGCGCCGCGGCGTCGATGGGCAGCACCGCCTCACGCGCCCCGGGAGCTCTGGTCGTCCCCGTGGCCCGCGCCGGCCGCGACGGCGCTCTCGCCCTGACGGCGCCCGCGGCGCACCCCGAAGTAGTAGGCGAGCACGCCCGCGCCGAGCGCCGCCTGGAGGGCGAAGAGCGCCGACTCGACCTCCCCGGAGGGGGGTTCGTACAGCGGGGAGAACCACGGCTCGTAGTCCGGCCTGAGTTCCGTGATCGCCGTCTCCGCCTGCGCGTCGGCGCCGGCGAACGGCTCCTCCTTGCCCTCGCCGAGGCCCAGGGCGATCGGGAGCACCGCCAGCGCCGCCACCAGGAGCAGCAGCAGGGTGTTGATCTTCGCGTTCCTGGTCATCGGACGGCCGTCCCCTGCTCGTGGCGCGCGGTGGTGCGGGCGCCGGTCAGCTTGGCCACGCCGAGCCGCACCAGGTCCGACTTGCTCGACTGCATCAGCAGCCGCATCACGAGCACGGTGAGCAGGCCCTCGCTGACCGCCAGCGGGATCTGGGTGACGGCGAAGATCCCGCCGAACTTCGCGAGCGAGCCCGCGAAGCCGGACGCCGGGTCGGGGAAGGCCAGTGCGAGCTGCACGCTGGTCACGCAGTAGGTGATCAGGTCGGCGAAGAAGGCGCCGCAGAAGACCGAGACCATCAGGGGCGCGTCGAACCGCTTGAGCAGGCGGTAGACGGCGTACCCGGCCCAGGGGCCCGCGATCGCCATCGAGAAGACGTTCGCGCCGAGCGTGGTCAGCCCGCCGTGGGCCAGCAGCAGGGCCTGGAACAACAGGGTGATCGTGCCCAGCACCGCCATGATCGGCGGGCGGAACAGGATCGCACCGAGCCCCGTCCCGGTGGGGTGCGAGCAACTGCCGGTCACCGAAGGGATCTTCAGGGCGGACAGGACGAAAGTGAACGCACCGGACGCCCCGAGCAGCAGGGTGCTCTCGGGATGCGCCTTGACCTCGCGGGTCAGGGCGCGCACTCCGTGGACGACGAAGGGGGCGGACGCGACGCCCCAGGCGGCCGCGTGCAAAGGGGGTAGAAACCCCTCGGCTATATGCATGTGTAGGGAGACCTCTCCAGCACCTCGTGGATGGAACAACGCACCCCGGTCGGTCTCCTGGCTCACGGGTGCTGATGCCGCGGCGCCGCCTTCCCGGCCCGGGCGGTCTCCCGCCCGGTCCAGTGGCTCCCCGCGGGGATGGCGCCGGACTTCCCGTTCACAGTGGCGAGGGCCGCACCGGTTTCCCACCGGTTTCCCGTACACCAAGGCCCGTTGACCCTACCTGACCAGGGGCAACGGGCCGTCGGCGGCGCCGTCGTACAGGTGCGCGCGGCACCCAGCCGTCTCAGCAGACGTTCGGGTGGGCGATGTCGACCACGAAGCGCTCCGGGTTGTGGAGCGTGGAGGTGGTGAACTGCGGTGCGGTGTCGAAGGCGGCGCCGAAGGTGACGTACCCCTCGAAGTCGCCGGTGAAGGCGAGGCCCTTGAGCTTGCTGAGGTAGATCTTCTGGAGCCTGGGGCCGGTGTAGACGGAGTGCCCGGCGTCGTCGTGCGCCTGGGCCGGGTGCAGGCGGATCTCCAGGAAGTACGTCCCGGCGAGCGGGACGGGCTTGCCGGAGCCGTCGTAGACGAGCTCGGAGACGGGAGTGACGGTGACCCCGGGGACGTAGCCCTGGAGGTCGATGACGATCCGGTCGTAGGTGCAGTGCCCGCCCCAGCGGGCATTGGTCACGAGCGGGGTCTGGGTGGCGGAGGCGGAGGCCGGTACGGCGAGGCCGAGTCCGGCGGTGAGGAGCAACCCGGCGGTGACGGCCGCCAGCCGCCGCCGGTGGACGGAGCCGGGGCGCGTACGGCGCCGCAGCGAGTGGACGGAGTTGCGGACGGAGCGTATGAGGTGGTCCAGCATGACGTCCCCCGATTCTTCGGATGTGGGGACAGTAGTGTCATCGTGGAAGACACGCCATACGGCCTCGCGGTTGCACGCGGCGCACGGGCCGGGGCCCGGCCCGCCGATGCGGACCGGGCCCCGGGAGCGGTCGTGCGCCTTACGGGACCGGGTTGAAGACCACGGACTCGTGCGTGTTGGACTGCCCGATGGCGGTGAAGCCGGAGCCGTTCGACTGGGCCGTGTTGTTCTGGTTCGACGCTCCGGAACCGGTGGCGACCTGCTGTGCGGTGGAGGAGTTGCCGAGGTTGCTGCCGCCCACCCCGCTGCCGAGGATGCTGGCGACGGCCGCGTTCGACGCGTTGGCCGCGCCGGCTCCGTTGTCGGCCTGCGCCACGCCCGTGCACAGGGCGGCGGCGAGGGGGAGCGCTGCGAGCGCCGCCATCACGCGGATGGTGCGGATGCTTGCCATGATCGAGTCCTCCAGTGGGCAAAAAGCGGCACGCGGCGCACGGGCCGGGGCCCGGCCCGCCGATGCGGACCGGGCCCCGGGAGCGGTCGTGCGCCTTACGGGACCGGGTTGAAGACCACGGACTCGTGCGTGTTGGACTGCCCGATGGCGGTGAAGCCGGAGCCGTTCGACTGGGCCGTGTTGTTCTGGTTCGACGCTCCGGAACCGGTGGCGACCTGCTGTGCGGTGGAGGAGTTGCCGAGGTTGCTGCCGCCCACCCCGCTGCCGAGGATGCTGGCGACGGCCGCGTTCGACGCGTTGGCCGCGCCGGCTCCGTTGTCGGCCTGCGCCACGCCCGTGCACAGGGCGGCGGCGAGGGGGAGCGCTGCGAGCGCCGCCATCACGCGGATGGTGCGGATGCTTGCCATGATCGAGTCCTCCAGTGGGCAAAAAGCGTGTGGTCCAAGGCGGTTGGCCGACCGCCGGGTGCTGCGTGCAACGTCGCAGGCCCCACTTTTGCGTACCGGATCATGAAGAAACCAGCCCAGACGCGATGGTTCCCCCTCAAGCATGATCAATCCAGTTCAAACAAATGTTTCCCGCCATTTATGCGGTCTGGATTGTCGAGAAGGGGTGCGTCTGGGCTGGTCGGTGCCGTCCGCGCGGACGGCGGGTGCTGCGGGTGCGCCGGATGATGTGGCGGGTGTGACGGTTACGGGATCAGGTCCCGGTCAGCACTCGATGACGTTGACCGCGAGCCCGCCGCGGGCCGTCTCCTTGTACTTGATCTTCATGTCGGCGCCGGTCTCCTTCATGGTCTTGATGACCTTGTCGAGGGAGACCTTGTGGCTGCCGTCGCCGCGCATCGCCATCTTCGCCGCGGTGACGGCCTTGACGGCCGCCATGCCGTTGCGCTCGATGCACGGGATCTGCACCAGGCCGCCGACCGGGTCACAGGTCAGGCCCAGGTTGTGCTCCATGCCGATCTCGGCCGCGTTCTCCACCTGCTCCGGGGTGCCGCCCAGCACCTCGGCGAGGGCGCCCGCCGCCATCGAGCAGGCCGAGCCGACCTCGCCCTGGCAGCCGACCTCGGCGCCGGAGATCGAGGCGTTCTCCTTGAACAGCATGCCGATGGCGCCCGCCGAGAGGAGGAAGCGGACCACGCCGTCCTCGTCGGCGCCGGGCACGAAGTTCATGTAGTAGTGCAGGACCGCCGGGATGATGCCCGCCGCGCCGTTGGTGGGGGCGGTGACGACCCGGCCGCCGGCCGCGTTCTCCTCGTTGACGGCCATCGCGTACAGCGTCGCCCACTCCATGGCGTGCGCCTGCGGGTCGCCCTCGGCGCGCAGCTGGCGGGCGGTGCCCGCGGCGCGGCGCTTGACCCGCAGCCCGCCCGGCAGGATGCCCTCGCGGGACATGCCGCGCGCGACGCAGGCCTGCATGACGCGCCAGATCTCCAGGAGGCCCTCGCGGATCTCCTCCTCCGTGCGCCAGGCCTTCTCGTTCTCCAGCATCATCGAGGAGATCGACAGGCCGCTCTCGTTCGCGAGCCGCAACATCTCGTCACCGGAGCGGAAGGGGTACTTCAGCACCGTGTCGTCGAGCTTGATCCGGTCCTCGCCGACCGCGTCCTCGTCCACGACGAACCCGCCGCCGACCGAGTAGTAGGTCTTCTCCAGCAGCGGGTTGCCCGTCTCGTCGTAGGCGAAGAGGGTCATGCCGTTCGCGTGGTACGGCAGCGACCGGCGGCGGTGCAGGATCAGCTGGTTCGGCTCGTCGAAGGCGATCTCGTGGCCATCGCCTATTTCCGCGCCCAGCAGGCGCAGCCGACCGCTCTGGCGGATCCGCTCGACCTCGGCGTCGGCGGTCTCCACGTTCACGGAGCGGGGGGAGTGGCCCTCCAGGCCCAGCAGGACGGCCTTGGGGGTGCCGTGGCCGTGCCCGGTGGCACCGAGCGAGCCGAAGAGCTCGGCCCGTACGGAGGAGGTCTGGGCGAGGACACCGTCCTTCTTCAGCCGGTTCACGAACATGCGCGCGGCGCGCATCGGACCGACCGTGTGGGACGAGGACGGACCGATGCCGATGGAGAAAAGGTCGAAGACGGAGATGGCCACGGTGGCGGACTCCCTTGTCTGCTCGTGGGGTGGGAGGGGGCAGGAGAGGTGGATTGTTCGGATTTTGTCCGACAGCCGAGCTTAACGCGGTGAGGTGAACGGCTCGGCTGTCGGACGGGTCACAGAAGGGTCAGGCGTGCGACAGCTCACGTCCCCGCTCGTCGGCGGCGGGCCGCTCCGCGGCGAGCTCGGCCGCGTCGGGGTCGGCGTCGAGCACCGGGTCCGGGCCCGGGAGCCCGTCCCGGTGGGCCTTGATGCCGGCCCGCACGGCCCAGTAGTAGACGGCGAGGGCCATGCCCGCGACCAGGGCGATGTCCAGGCCGTCCGGGATCCGGCCGGTGCCGCCGAAGTCGGTGCTGCCCAGGTAGGACAGCAGGGACAGGCAGCCCAGGAAGACGACGATCCACCAGGCCGGGGCGAACTGCTTGACCAGGTCCTTCTCGCCCTTGCGGGCCAGTACGACCGCCGCGATCGGGGCCGCCACCAGGGTCAGCGCGGTCACGATGCCGGTGTTCGGCCACTTCGACCAGTACAGCGCGCAGGCCGCGAAGACGAAGGTCAGCGGGCACAGCACGGCCGCCAGGGGCAGCCGGAAGGGCCGCTTGAGGCCGGGCTTGGTGACCCGGAAGACGCCGACCGCGATGGGGCCGATCAGGTAGGAGATGACCATGGCGGCCGAGATGATCGGGGCCAGGGTCTTCCAGCTGTGGCCGACGGTGACCAGCAGCAGGACGGAGAAGCCGAGGTTCAGCCACATCGCGGGCCGGGCGGTGCCGTAGACGGGGTGGGTCTGCTTGAGCTTCTTGGGGAAGAAGCCGGTCTCGGAGAGGTTCTGCACCATGTACGCGGCCGAGGCCACGTTCGCGATGTTGGAGCCGGCGGGCGAGATGAAGGCGCCGAACTGGAGCATCACCACGACCCAGTGGATCATCAGCAGCTTGGCGAGTTCGGCGAAGGGGGAGTTGAAGTTCACTCCGGCCCAGCCGCCGGCCTGCGCGAGGTGCTCGGGCGGTACGGCGCCCAGGAAGGCGGCCTGCAGGGCCAGGTAGATGACCAGGCCCAGCGACAGCGCGCCGACGAGGGCGATCGGGATGGCGCGGCCGGGGTTCTTGGCGGCCCCGCCGAGGTTGACCACGGCCTGGAAGCCGTTGAAGGCGAAGACCACGCCGGAGGTGGTGACGGCCGTCAGGACGGCGGACCAGCCGTTCGGCGCGAAGCCGCCGTGCGCGGTGAAGTTCTCGGTGTGGAAGCCGGAGGCGACCAGCGCGATCACGGCCAGCACCGGGATGGCGAACTTGACCAGGGTCAGCCCCGCGTTGATCCGGGCCAGCAGCTGGACCGACCAGTAGCAGGACAGCCACAGCAGCACGGTCAGCGCCAGGGCGACCAGCATGCCGAAGGTGGTCAGCTGGTGGGACTGGGCGTCGACCAGGTCCTTGGCCCAGCCGAAGCTCCAGGAGGACATGTACTGGGTCGCGGCGATCGACTCGATCGGGATGAGCGAGGCCACCGCGATCCAGACCGCCCAGCCGGTGATGAAGCCCAGCACCGGACCGTGCGAGAGGTGGCCGTAGCGGGCCATGCCGCCCGGGATCGGATAGGCGGCGCCCACCTCGGCGTAGGACATGGCGATCATGCCGATGAAGACGGCGCCGATCACCCAGGCGACGAGCGCCGCCGGGCCCGCGACCTGGGCCGCCGTACCCGCTCCGAAGAGCCAGCCGGAGCCGAAGATCGAACCGATGCCGATCATGATCAGCGCGAAGAGACTGAGTCCCTTCCTGTTCGCTGCGCTCATGTCCATGAGATGGGGTGTCCGTCCTGACGGGGGATGCCTGGCTGGCTGCTGCCGCGCCTTTACATGAAGCCTATTTGCCGTAATTTGGCTATTTCATAGGCAGAAAGGCACGCCCGTCTGGGACCTTGGTCGCCAAAGAGGGCCCGGGCCTGTGGAAAACAGGGCCGGACCCTCCGGGCGTGGCTAGAGCGACGGGTACAGCGGGAACTTCGCGGCGAGCGCGGAGACGCGCGCCTTGAGGTCCTCGGCGTCGAACTCGGGCTTCAGCGCGGCGGCGATGACCTCGGCCACCTCGGTGAAGTCCTCGGCGCCGAAACCGCGGGTGGCCAGGGCCGGGGTGCCGATCCGCAGGCCCGAGGTGACCATCGGCGGCCGCGGGTCGTTCGGGACGGCGTTCCGGTTGACCGTGATGCCGATCTCGTGGAGCCGGTCCTCGGCCTGCTGGCCGTCCAGCTCGGAGTCGCGCAGGTCGACCAGGACCAGGTGGACGTCCGTACCGCCGGAGAGCACCGAGACGCCGACCTTGGTGACGTCCTCCTGCACCAGGCGCTCGGCGATGATCTTCGCGCCCTCCAGGGTGCGCTCCTGGCGCTCCTTGAACTCGGGCGAGGCCGCGACGAGGAAGGAGACCGCCTTGGCCGCGATCACGTGCTCCAGCGGGCCGCCCTGCTGACCCGGGAAGACCGCGGAGTTGATCTTCTTGGCCAGCTCCTGCGTGGACAGGATCACGCCACCGCGCGGACCGCCGAGGGTCTTGTGCGTGGTGGTGGTGACGACGTGGGCGTGCGGCACCGGGTTGGGGTGCAGGCCCGCGGCGACCAGACCGGCGAAGTGCGCCATGTCGACCATCAGGTACGCGCCGACCTCGTCCGCGATGCGGCGGAAGGCGGCGAAGTCCAGCTGGCGCGGGTAGGCGGACCAGCCCGCGACGATCATCTGCGGCTTGGACTCCTTGGCGAGGCGCTCGACCTCGGCCATGTCCACCCGGCCGGTCTCGTCGACGTGGTACGGGACCACGTTGTAGAGCTTGCCGGAGAAGTTGATCTTCATGCCGTGGGTCAGGTGACCGCCGTGGGCCAGGTTCAGGCCCATGATCGTGTCGCCCGGCTTCAGCAGCGCGAACATCGCGGCCGCGTTGGCCTGCGCACCGGAGTGCGGCTGCACGTTCGCGGCCTCGGCGCCGAAGAGCGCCTTGATGCGGTCGATCGCGATCTGCTCGACCACGTCGACGTGCTCGCAGCCGCCGTAGTAGCGGCGACCGGGGTAGCCCTCGGCGTACTTGTTGGTCAGGACCGAGCCCTGGGCCTCCATGACGGCGACCGGAGCGAAGTTCTCCGACGCGATCATTTCCAGGGTCGACTGCTGGCGCACGAGTTCGGCGTCGACGGCGGCGGCGACGTCCGGGTCGAGTTCGTGCAGCGGGGTGTTGAGAACAGACATCAGGATCCCCTGGGGTCAGTTGTCGGAGTGGGTGAGCTCGGCGTACTGCTCCGCGCTGAGCAGGTCTTCCGGCTCGCCCGCGAGGCGCACCTTGAACAGCCAGCCACCCTCGAACGGAGCGGTGTTGACCAGCGCCGGGTCGTCCACGACGTCCTGGTTGGCCTCGACGACCTCGCCCGTGACGGGGGAGTACAGGTCGCTGACGGACTTGGTCGACTCCAGCTCGCCACAGGTCTCGCCCGCGGTCACCTGGTCGCCCACGGCGGGCAGCTGTGCGTAGACGACGTCACCGAGCGCGTTGGCCGCGAACTCCGTGATGCCGACCGTCGCGACGCCGTCCACGGCGTCCGACAGCCACTCGTGCTCCTTGCTGTAACGCAGCTGCTGGGGGTTGCTCATGACCTGATTCTCCTGGATGCGGGGGAGTGCTGATGAACAGGGGTGTGACGAGGCACGACGCCCGGCGCGAGGTGCGCCGTGACGTCCGCCGTGGTGTCCGTCGTGGTGCGCGGAGCGGGCTTCCCGATGGGGGGAAGCGTCACTTCTGACGCTTGTAGAACGGCAGGGCCACGACCTCGTACGGCTCATGCGTACCGCGAATGTCCACGCCGACGCCGGAGGTGCCCGGTGCGGCGTGCGACGCGTCGACGTACGCCATCGCGATCGGCTTGCCCAGCGTCGGGGACGGGGCGCCCGAGGTGACCTCGCCGATGACCTGGCCGTCGGCCACGACCGGGAACCCGGCGCGCGGGACCCGGCGGCCCTCGGCGATCAGGCCGACGAGCTTGCGCGGGGCCGCGGAGGCGGCGCGCTCGGCGGCGGCCTCCAGGGCGGCGCGGCCGACGAAGTCGCCCTCCTTCTCGAACTTCACGACCCGGCCCAGGCCCGCGTCGAACGGGGTCAGCGCGGTCGTCAGCTCGTGCCCGTACAGCGGCATGCCCGCCTCCAGGCGCAGCGTGTCGCGGCAGGACAGGCCGCAGGGGATCAGGCCGACGCCCTCGCCCGCCTCGGTCAGCGCCTGCCACAGCTCCACGGCGTGCTCGGGGGAGACGAACAGCTCGAAGCCGTCCTCGCCGGTGTAGCCGGTGCGCGCGATCAGCGCGGGCACCCCGGCGACCGTTCCGGGCAGACCGGCGTAGTACTTCAGCCCGTCGAGGTCGGCGTCGGTGAGCGACTTCAGGATGTCGGGGGACTCCGGCCCCTGGATCGCGAGCAGGGCGTACGCGTCGCGGTCGTCGCGGACCTTGGCGTCGAAGCCGGCGGCGCGCTCGGTGATCGCGTCCAGGACGACCTGGGCGTTGGAGGCGTTGGCGACGACCATGAACTCCGTCTCGCCGAGGCGGTAGACGATCAGGTCGTCGAGGATGCCGCCGTCCTCGCGACAGATGTGCGTGTAGCGGGCGCGGCCGACTCCGACGGTGGAGATGTTGCCGACCAGGGCGAAGTCGAGGACCTTGACGGCCTCGGGGCCGGTCAGCGTGATCTCGCCCATGTGGGAGAGGTCGAAGAGGCCGGCCCGGGTGCGCACGGCGTTGTGCTCGTCGCGCTCGCTGCCGTAGCGCAGCGGCATGTCCCAGCCCGCGAAGTCGGTCATCGTCGCACCGAGGGAACGGTGCAGCGCGTCAAGGGCGGTCAGGCGGGGGGCAGTGCTCATGGGTGTGGCTCCCAGGTCCCGGGGCGTCGACAGGGCATGACATGACGAGGATGATCCTCCCCATCTGTCATCGGAACCTGAGAGGTTCGCCGAGAGTTCCTCGACTTGCACCTTGGGTGGAGCGCACCGGCCAGAAGGCGGTACGGCTCGCTTTTCAGATCTGCCTCATCCACGCGGTACGGGGCCTGAGAGATTCAAGGGAGGGTCTTGCTCCTTCGGCGCCCGGGGTGCGGAGCAACTCCCGGGACTCTCCCGCGCGGATTCAAGCGGCCTTTATGCAGTTGGGTCCAGATGGCGCACATCATTGCACGGCCCGGCCGCGCATGGGGGTGCGGGTCCCGGATGTGACCCGCGCCCCGGCCCGTCCTCCCGCGCCGGCTCCCGATCCGGCGCGATGACCCGACCGGAACCATGTCCGCCGCATTACCGTCTCTTTACACTCAGGGGGCAAGGGTCCTGGTGACCCGATCCGGGGGAGGCGATCACTGTGCGCAGATTCGGCGCGGCAGCGGGGACGACGGCAGGAGCGGCGGCCGGGACGGTGGCGGGAGCGGGTGCGCCGGTGGGTGCGCCGGTGGGCGCCGTACCGGTCCAGCCGGGGCACCGACCACGGGGCACGGCCGCCGATGGAGCGGTCCCCGCGGCCCCCGTGGCCGCCGTGCGGGACCTGCGCGGCCGGGGGAGCGCGAGCCGCGGCCCGGCCCGCCTCGGCTTCGCCGAAGGCGACATCGTCGTCGTGTCCGGCCTGCCCGGCGGCGGCAAGAGCACCCTCATCAAGCGGGCCGTCGCGGGCGGCGGGATCGACTCCCAGGACGCCCGCGAGCGCTGGGAGCGCCGGATGCCCCGGGCGCTGCCGTACGCCGCCTACCGCCCGCTGGTGCGCGCCGCGCACTACTGGGGGCTGTGGCGCGTGCTGCGCTCGGGGGACTCCGCCGTCGTCCACGACTGCGGCACGCAGACCTGGGTACGGGCGCTGCTGGCCGGGGCCGCCCGCCGCCGCGGCCGGGCCCTGCACCTGGTGCTGCTCGACGCCACCGCCGAGGAGGCGCTGGCCGGGCAGGCGGCCCGGGGGCGCGGAGTGTCGACCTACGCCTTCGCCCGGCACCGCGGCGCGGTCACCCGGCTGCTGCGCGAGGCGGAAGCGGGCCGGCTGCCGGCGGGCTGCGCCTCCGCCGTCCTGCTCGACCGGGCGGCGGCGGCCCGGGTGACCCGGATCGGCTTCGGCTCCGGGCCCGGGACGCATTAGCCTCACCGGTGACAGGGCCCACGGGCCGCCGGTCCACGGACCGGCGCCGCGGCGGCCTTCGCGACCGTACGCACACGGGGAGACACGGGCATGCAGGGCAGTGGCTGGCCGGCCAACGAACTCGAAGCGGTCCTGGGCACGGCGATGGGCGACCCGCAGGCCGGACCGCGGATCCTGGAGACCCTGGCCCGCAGTCACGTCTGGGTACCGCTGCCCGCCGGCGGCGGCCCCGACGCGGGGAGCCTGACCCTGGCGACCATGGACATCGGCGGCGACGCCTACGCGCCCGTCTACAGCTCCGAGGCGCAGTTCCTGGCCTGCGTGGGCACGGGCATGGACTTCGTCGTCGCACCCGCCGTCGAGTTCGCCCGCGGCCTGCCCCCGCAGCTCGGCATCGCCGTGAACCCCGAGGGCGCCGTCGGCGTCCCGCTGCCGCCGCCCGCCGTGGCGCTGCTCTGCCGGACCGGCCGCAGCGAGCTGGACGGCCCGGCCACGGGCGGCCGGGTCCGGCTGTACGAGCCGGACTGGCAGGAGGACCCCGTGGACTTCCTGGCCGCCGCCGCCGAGGAGTTCCGGGCCAGCGGGGTGGTCGCCGCCGCCCACCGCTGCCTGGCCAGCGTCGAGGGCGCGGCCCCGCAGCTGTACGTCGGTGTCCGCCTGCTGGGATGGGAACCGGAGCACCGCAACGCCCCGATGGACGCCCTGGGACGGGCCCTGGGGCGGGTCCAACCGCCCTGGCAGGTGCAGTTGATCCTGCTCGACGCGGTCGAGGACCCGGTGGCGGATTGGATCCGTGAGCGCGTGCGCCCGTTCTACCTGCCGTAGTCGCGCTTAAGCTGTTCGCATTGCCCGGACGCACGCGTGGCCCGGGGGTACGCGTGGACGACGGGCGGACGAAGAGGGGTACCGGGTGAGTGCGTCAGGCACGGCCGCGGCCGGGCAGGTCGAGCACATGCTGCGCCAGGTGACACCCGGGCGCTACGACAGCTACGAGCAGCTGCTCCACGGGCTGGCCGAGGGCCGGCTGTGGATGCTGCTGTGGCAGGGGCAGTCCGGCTCGCCGGACGCCCAGTACGGGGGCATGGAGGTGGAGGGGCTCGGTTACGCGCCCTGCGTGACCTCCCCGCAGGAGCTGGCCGCGAGCGGCTGGAACCGCGGCTACGAGGTGGTGACCGGGCGCGACGTCGCCCGCGCCCTCTACCCGGACCGCTGGGGTCTGTGGCTCAATCCGCACGCCCAGGGCGGCGGCCTCGGCATTCCCTGGGCCGACCTGCGTCGGATCGCCACGGGCCTGGACCGGATGCCCGCCGGGCCGCTGCGGCTGTCCGAGCCCTCGATCGAGCTCCCGCAGTTCTACGGACTGCTCACCCAGCACGCCCACCGCACGCCCGCCGTGCGCTCGCTGCGGCGCGCCTGGGTCCAGCCGGTGCTCGGCTCGCCCTACCTCGCCGTGGGCCTCGACCTCTACGACGCCTCCGTGCCCGCGCTGGAGTCGGTGCGCGAGATGATGCGCCAGTCCGTGGGGGCCGTGCCCGAGGGCGTACCGGTGTGCACGGTCGCGCTCGCCGACGAGCACGATCCCGTCGCGATGTGGCTGCGCGCCCAGGCGCGGCCGTTCTACGACCGCGAGGGTCAGGCGCCGGCGTACTGACCACCTGCTGAGACCGCCGTATCAGGCCGCATGGAACCCGCTTCCGTGCGGCCTTTGCGTTGTCCTGATTTGCCCCGTCGCCCGTGTCCAAATAGCACACGAGAAGCGAGAGTTGACCCGGATGTCCGATTGTGTACCGAACGGACGGTCTTGCTCCGCTGAGGGGCCAGCGAAGTCCGGATAGCGGGTCACGGGTCCGCACATCACGGTTGCGCATCCATTCATCTGCGGGTCTGGCGGGTGATCGAGGGCCCCATGAAGACTCCCCACCCAAGAGCCGATCAGTCCTGCTGTTACCCGGCTCGGCATCTGCATTTCACTCTGCACTTCACCTTGCACTTCCAGCGGTTCCTGCACCTCACGCACCACGCAGCACGCGCCACCGAAGCCAACGCACTGAAGCAAACGCAGTCCCCGCAGTACGCGCAGTCCCCGCAGTTCCGTGCACTCCCGTGTGCCGCACGGTCACACCCGGGCGCACAGTCCCACGCACTCCGAGCGCCACTCCGCACCAACGCCGCCACAGCGGCGGGCATGGGCCGACCCACCCGTCGGCCGAGAGGGGTCCCCACCACGATGACGGCACCACTGCATGACACGAGCGCGGAAACGCCCGCTCCCGTGTCCGTAGCCGACGTCCCAGCCAAGGCCATCGAAGGCCGCTCACCCGGCCGCATCGCCTGGATGCGGCTCAAGCGCGACAAGGTCGCGCTCACGGGCGGCATCGTCGTGCTCCTCCTGATCCTGGTGGCGGTGTTCGCGCCGCAGATCGTGAGCCTGCTGGGCCACCCGCCCAACGAGTTCCACGAGGACCTGATCGACCCGAACCTGGGCACGCCGATCGGCTCCTACGGCGGAATGAGTTCCGACTTCCTGCTCGGCGTCGAACCCACCAACGGTCGCGACGTGTTCAGCCGGATCGTCTACGGCGCCCGCATCTCCCTGACCGTCGCCTTCCTGGCGGCCGTCGTCTCCGTGGTCATCGGCAGCCTGCTGGGCACGCTGGCGGGCTTCCTCGGCGGCTGGGTCGACGGGGTCATCAGCCGCGTCATGGACCTGCTGCTGGCCTTCCCGCAGCTGCTGTTCACCATCGCCCTGGTGTCCGTGGTCCCCAACTCCCTGTGGGGGTTCGAGGGTTCGGGTGTCCGGATGGGCGTCCTGGTCCTGGTGATCGGCTTCTTCGGCTGGCCGTACATCGGCCGGATCGTGCGCGGCCAGACGATCTCGCTGCGCGAGCGCGAGTACGTGGAGGCCGCCCGCAGCCTCGGCGCGGGCCGGGCGTACATCCTGTTCAAGGAGCTGCTGCCGAACCTGGTCGCGCCGATCCTCGTCTACTCGACGCTGATCATCCCGACCAACATCCTGACGGAAGCGGCCCTGAGCTTCCTCGGCGCGGGCGTCAAACCGCCCACCGCGTCCTGGGGAAAGATGCTCTCCGACGCCGTCCCCATCTACCAGTTCGACCCCATGTACATGGTGGTCCCCGGTGTGACGATCTTCATCACCGTCCTGGCGTTCAACCTCTTCGGGGACGGTCTGCGCGACGCGCTCGACCCCAAGGGCAACTGATCCGAGTCCTCGACTCATCCACTCATGTCATCCACTCATGGAGGTTGGACAAACGTGATCCGCAGAAAGCAGGCAATCGCGATCACCGCCGTGGTCGCAGCCCTGTCGCTGACCGCCGCGTGCGGTGGCAAGGGCGATGACGGTGCGAAGGACAAGGCCTCCACCGGAGCCGCCTTCGACGCCGCGACCAAGGGTGTCGTCAACGCGTCCGACAAGAAGGGCGGCGAGCTCAAGCTCTGGTCGCCCCAGGACGTCGACTACCTCGACCCGGCGCGCGCCTACTACGGCTTCGTCTGGAACCTGCAGCGCCTGTACATCCGCCAGCTGCTGGCCTACGACAGCAAGCCGGGCAAGGACGGCACCAAGCTGGTCCCGGACCTCGCCGAGGCCCTGCCGGTGCTCAGCAACGACGGCAAGACCTACACGCTGAAGCTCAAGGACGGCGTGAAGTTCGAGGACGGTACGCCGATCACCTCGAAGGACATCAAGTACGGCATCGAGCGCGTCTTCGCGCAGGACGTCCTCTCCGGTGGTCCGACGTACCTGATCGACCAGCTGGACCAGGGCCAGAAGTACCCCGGCCCGTACAAGGACACCGACCCGAACAAGATGGGTCTCAAGTCCGTCCAGACGCCGGACGACAAGACGATCGTCTTCAACCTGGCGAGCGCCAACTCGGACTTCAGCTACCTGCTGGCCATGCCGTCCTCCTCGCCGGTCCCGGTGGCCAAGGACGAGGGCGCCAAGTACACCAACAAGCCCGTCTCCACCGGTCCTTACAAGGTCGAGTCCTTCACCTCGGGCAAGGGCGCCACCCTGGTCCGCAACGAGAACTGGGACCCGAAGACCGACACGATCCGCAAGGCGCTGCCGGACAAGGTCTCCTTCACGGTCACCACCAACCCGGACGACATGGACCAGCGCCTGCTCAGCGGCGACATCGACCTCGCCGTCGACGGCACCGGCGTCCAGCAGGCCGCGAAGAACAAGATCCTGCAGACCCCGGACCTGAAGAAGAACGCGGACAACCCCTTCACGGGCTACATCCGCTACATGGCCTTCCCGCAGACGGTCGCGCCGTTCGACAACATCGAGTGCCGCAAGGCCGTCATCTACGCGGCCGACCCGAAGTCCCTGCAGACCGCCCGCGGCGGCCCGACCAGCGGTGACCTCGGCGCCAACATGCTGCCGCCCGGCGTCCCCGGCTCCGACAAGTCCTACGACCCGTGGGGCCTGACCGCCGGCGCCCCGCAGATCGACAAGGCCAAGGCCGCGCTCGCCGCTTGCGGCCAGCCGGGAGGCTTCAAGACCACCATCGCGGTGCGCAACAACCGCGCCCCCGAGGTCAAGACCGCCGAGTCGCTCCAGGCCGCGCTCAAGGCCGTCAACATCGACGCGACGATCGACCAGTACGACGGCAAGCTCTCCTCCTCCACGATCGGTTCGCCCGAGAACGTGAAGAAGAAGAACTACGGCATCATCGTCATGGGCTGGGGTGCCGACTTCAACAGCGGCGCCGGCTTCCTGCAGCCGCTGGTCGACGGCTCGTTCATCCTGCCGAACGGCAACAACAACTACACGATGCTGAACGACCCCGAGGTCAACGGGCTGTTCAAGAAGGCCGCCGCCGCTGCCACGCCGGAAGCGGCCGCGCCGATCTACACCGACATCAACAAGAAGGTCATGGAGAAGGCGCTCTACCTTCCCATCAACTTCGACAAGGCGCTCATCTACCACAACCCGCGGCTGACGAACGTCTACTTCAACGACTCGATGGGCCGCATCGACCTCGCCACCCTCGGCGTCGTCAAGTAACAGTCGGCACGTGCCTTCACCGCACATGCGCTAGTCCGAAGGGCAGGTGAAGGCCGTTAGGCGGTGGCTGCCGTCCCCACAAGGGGCGGCGGCCACCCGCCGGAGCGGCCGACTGCAGTGCTCGTCTACCTCATCAGGCGGCTGTTCAATGTCGTCGCCACTCTGCTGGTGGTCTCCGTGGTCACCTTTGGCATCTTCTTCGCGGTGCCGAAGATCACCGGGTCCGACCCGGCGCTCATGTACGCCGGCCGCGAGACCAACGAAACCGCCTTGGCGGGCATCCGCGTGAAGATGGGCTTCGACAAGCCCATTTCCGAGCAGTACTTGCTCTTCCTCAAGGGAGTCGTGGCCGGTCGCGACTACGACTCCGGCGTCGAGCAGACGCACTGCCCCGCCCCCTGCTTCGGCTACTCCTTCAAGAGCGAGGCCCCCGTCTGGGAGCTGATGACCAGCCGCATGCCGGTCACCCTCTCGCTCGCCTCGGGAGCCGCCGTCATCTGGGTGCTCGCGGGCGTGGCCACCGGCGTGGTCTCGGCGCTCAAACGCCGAACGGCCATCGACCGAACGGTCATGGTCGGTGCGCTCGCCGGCGTCTCGCTCCCCATCTTCTTCACCGGCATGGTCGCCCCGGCCGTCCTCGTCTACGGCCTCGGCTGGCTGGACGTCTCCAACTACCGCCCCATCACGGAGGATCCGGCGGCCTGGCTCAACAGCATGATCCTGCCCTGGATCACCCTGGCCTTCCTCTTCGCCGCCACCTACGCCCGCATCACCCGCGCCACGATGCTGGAGGTGATGGGCGAGGACTACATCCGTACCGCCCGGGCCAAGGGCCTCACCGAGAGCGTGGTCATCCGCAAGCACGCCCTGCGCTCCACGCTCACCCCGATCGTCACGATGTTCGGCCTCGACCTCGGCGGACTCCTCGGTGGCGCGGTACTGACCGAGACGACCTTCAACTTCCAAGGTCTGGGAACGGCGGCCGTCGCCGCCATCGGCCAGGGCGACCTCCCCGTGATCATGGGGATCACCCTGCTCGCCGCGCTCTTCGTGGTGATGGCCAACCTGATCGTGGACATGCTGTACGCCGTCATCGACCCGCGCGTGAGGCTGACGTGACCGAGACCCCTTCGACCCCTTCCCTCGTGCCCGAGCAGGCGGGTCCCTCGGATCCCGCCCGTGCCTTCCTCTCGGTGCGCGACCTCAAGGTCCACTTCCCGACCGACGACGGCCTGGTCAAGTCCGTCGACGGACTCTCCTTCGATCTGGAGCGCGGCAAGACGCTCGGCATCGTCGGCGAGTCCGGCTCGGGCAAGTCGGTGACCTCGCTGGCCATCATGGGCCTGCACCGCACCGGCAACACCCGCAGCCGCCCGCACATCTCCGGCGAGGTGCTGCTGGACGGCGAGGACCTGGTCCGGGCCGACGCCGACGACGTGCGCAGGCTCCGCGGCCAGAAGATGGCGATGGTCTTCCAGGACCCGCTGTCCGCGATGCACCCGTACTACTCGGTCGGCAAGCAGATCATCGAGGCCTACCGGACCCACCAGAACGTCGACAAGAAGGCGGCCCGCACGCGGGCCATCGAGATGCTCGACCGGGTCGGGATCCCCGAGCCGCACCAGCGGGTGGACTCCTACCCGCACGAGTTCTCCGGCGGCATGCGCCAGCGCGCGATGATCGCGATGGCCCTGGTCAACAACCCCGAACTGCTCATCGCGGACGAGCCGACGACCGCCCTCGACGTCACCGTCCAGGCGCAGATCCTCGACCTGATCCGCGACCTGCAGAAGGAGTTCGGCTCGGCCGTCATCATGATCACGCACGACCTGGGCGTGGTCGCCGAGATGGCCGACGAGATCCTCGTGATGTACGGCGGCCGCTGCGTCGAGCGCGGCAGCGCGGAGCAGGTCTTCTACGAGCCCCGGCACCCGTACACCTGGGGCCTGCTCGGCTCCATGCCGCGCATCGACCGCGACCAGACCGAGCGGCTGATCCCGGTCAAGGGCTCGCCGCCCAGCCTGATCAACATCCCGAGCGGCTGCGCCTTCCACCCGCGCTGCCCCTTCGCCGACGTGCCCAAGGGCGGCGTCACCCGCACCCAGCGGCCCGAGCTGGCCCTGACCAGTGCCGGACACTGGTCCGCCTGCCACATGTCGCAGGAGGACCGGACCCGGATCTGGACCGAAGAGATTGCGCCGAAGCTGTGACCGATACGACGGACGTGAAGAAGACGGCGGAGCAGGCGGCGGGCCGGACCGCGGACGGCGCCGGCACCGCCGAGGAGCCCCTGCTCAAGGTCACCGGCCTGGTCAAGCACTTCCCCATCCACAAGGGGCTGCTGCGCCGCCAGGCCGGGGCCGTGAAGGCCGTCGACGGCATCGACTTCGACGTCCGCCGCGGTGAGACCCTCGGCATCGTCGGCGAGTCCGGCTGCGGCAAGTCGACCATGGGCCGGCTGATCACCCGGCTGCTCGAACCGACCGGTGGCACGGTGGAGTTCGAGGGCAAGGACATCACCCACCTGGGCGTGGGGGCGATGCGGCCGCTGCGCCGTGACGTCCAGATGATCTTCCAGGACCCGTACGGCTCGCTGAACCCGCGCCACACGGTCGGCACCATCGTCGGCGCCCCCTTCAAGCTCCAGGGGGTGCGCCCCGAGGGCGGGCTCAAGGCGGAGGTCCAGCGGCTGCTGTCGCTGGTGGGCCTGAACCCCGAGCACTACAACCGCTACCCGCACGAGTTCTCCGGCGGCCAGCGCCAGCGCATCGGCATCGCGCGGGCCCTGGCGCTGAAGCCGAAGCTGGTCGTCGCGGACGAGCCGGTCTCGGCGCTGGACGTCTCGATCCAGGCCCAGGTGGTGAACCTGCTGGACGACCTCCAGCAGGAGCTGGGCCTCACCTACGTGATCATCGCCCACGACCTGTCGGTCATCCGGCACGTCTCGGACCGGATCGCGGTGATGTACCTCGGCAAGATCGTCGAGTTGACGGACCGCGACTCCCTGTACGCGAGCCCCATGCACCCGTACACCAAGGCGCTCCTGTCGGCCGTGCCGGTCCCCGACCCGCGCCGCCGGGGCGTCAAGAGCGGGCGCATCCTGCTCAAGGGCGACGTCCCCTCGCCGATCTCCCCGCCGAGCGGCTGCCGCTTCCACACGCGGTGCTGGAAGGCGACGGAGATCTGCGGCAAGCAGGAACCGCCGCTGGTGGCCCTCAAGCCGGGCCACGAGGTCGCCTGCCACCACCCGGAGAACGCGGACACCCCGGCCGTGGCCGAGGCTTCCGTCTAACCGGATGCGCCCCTGAGCGCCGGCGAGTCGCGCCGGCGCTCAGGGGTGTTCTCAGCCCCTCCGGCGTTCGAGGAGCGGGGTCCGGGGCGGAGCCCGGCAGTGACCCGCACCCGGGTCGGCGCGGCCCGCCGCCGGGCGCCCGGCACAATGAACCGGTGCCCCACGATCTCTTCCCGCCCGGCGTCCAGCATGCCCTGGACCTCGCGGGCATCTTCGTCTTCGCCACCGCGGGCGCGCTGCTCGCGGTCCGCAAGAACTTCGACGTCTTCGGCATCGCCGTCCTCGCCCTCGTCACCGCCCTCGGCGGCGGACTCCTGCGCGACCTGGTCATCGGCGCCGTCCCCCCGGCCGCCTTCGGCGAGCTGAGCTTCTTCGTCACCCCGCTGGTCGCCGCCGCCCTGGTGTTCTTCCTGCACCCCGAGGTGCAGCGGATCAACCGGGCCATCAACGTCTTCGACGCGGCGGGCCTCGGGCTCTTCTGCGTGACGGGCACGACGAAGGCGTACGA
Source organism: Streptomyces sp. NPDC051555 (assembly GCF_044454405.1). NCBI lineage: Bacteria > Bacillati > Actinomycetota > Actinomycetes > Kitasatosporales > Streptomycetaceae > Streptomyces > Streptomyces sp. NPDC051555. The sequence goes on from NZ_JBITDP010000009.1 coordinate 280,060, forward strand.
GTACGGCCTCGGGCTGACCGCTTCGGCCGCGCTGGGCCTGGCCACGGCGGTCGGCGGGGGCGTGCTGCGCGACGTCCTGGTCAATGAGGTGCCGTCGCTGCTGCGCGACCGCGAGATGTACGCCGTGCCCGCGATCATCGGGGCCGCGATGGTGGCCGTGTTCATCGCCTTCGACATGCTCAACGCCGTGACCAGTGGCGTCGCGATCGTGACCACCTTCGTCCTGCGGCTGCTGGCGATGCGCTACCACTGGCGGGCGCCGCTGGCCTGGAACCGGCGCTCGTCGGTCCCGGAGGAGCCGTAATCGCCCGGACGGGGAAAGCTACCGCTTAGTAGCTACTGGAGGTAACCTCGTTCCATGTCTCAAGCAGCAGCCCTGGCCGCCATCGGCGACAGCGAATTCGACCGCGACACCGCCGTCACCGAGCGCGCGGACGAGCCCGGTGTGTACGACGCGGAACTCTCCGGCGGATGGACGATCATCACCGCCGTCAACGGCGGGTACCTGCTCGCCCTGGTCGGCCGGGCCTTGTCGGCGGCCCTGCCGCATCCGGACCCCTTCACGGTGTCCGCCCACTATCTGACCTCGTCGGTTCCCGGCCCCGCCGTGATCCGCACCCAGGTGGTCCGGGCGGGGCGCGCGCTGTCCACGGGCCAGGCCTCGCTGTTCCAGTACGACGAGAACGGCGTCGAGGTCGAACGCATCCGCGTCCTCGCGTCCTACGGCGACCTCGCCGCGCTGCCCGACGACGTCCGTACGACGGCCACGCCGCCGGTGATGCCGGCCTACGCCGACTGCCTGGGCGCCGAGGCGGGCCCGGCCCCGATCCCCGGCAGCTCGGCCATCGTCGACCGCCTCCGGCTGCGGCTGGATCCGGCCACGGCGGGCTGGGCGGTGGGCGCGCCCTCCGGCAAGGGCGAGATGCGGGCCTGGTTCGAGCTCGCCGACGGGCGGGACGCGGACGCGCTGTCCCTGCTGCTCGTCGTCGACGCGCTCCCGCCGACCTCCTTCGACCTGGGCCTCATCGGCTGGACCCCGACGCTGGAACTCACCACCCACGTCCGCCGCCGGCCCGCGCCGGGTCCGCTGCGGGTCTCGATCACGACGCGCAACCTCGCCGGCGGCATGCTGGAGGAGGACGCGGAGGTCTGGGACTCCACGAACCACCTGGTGGCCCAGTCCCGCCAACTGGCCCGAGCCCCCCGCCCGACCGCCTGACAGACCCTTCCCGTTCGGGCCGACCTCTTGCAGCCCGTCCGGCGTTTGAGGACCCGCCGGAGGCCGTGCGGTCGGGCACCCGCGCACCGGCCCCGGCCCCCCGCCGGGTGCCCGACGGTCGGGCCCCGACCTCTCCCAGCCCGTCCGGCGTTTGAGGACCCGCCGGAGGCCGTGCGGTCGGGCATCCGCGCACCGGCCCCGGCCCCCACCGGCCCGACGCCCGTCCGGCCAGGACCAAGGCCCGGCCCGTCCGATGGCTGGATGCCCGGTTCGGCCCCGCCCCGGGGACTCGTAGAATCGGGGAATCATGGCCTACCTCGACCACGCCGCCACCACGCCGATGCTGCCGGAGGCCGCCACGGCGATGACCGCGCAGTTCGCCGCGACGGGCAACGCATCCTCCCTGCACGCCGCCGGCCGCCGGGCCCGCCGTACCGTCGAGGAGGCCCGCGAAGCCTTCGCCGAGGCACTCGGCGCGCGTCCGAGCGAGGTGGTCTTCACCGCCGGCGGCACCGAGGCCGACAACCTCGCCGTCAAGGGCCTGTACTGGGCCCGCCGCGACGCCGACCCGGCCCGGACCCGGATCCTCGCCAGCCCCGTGGAGCACCACGCCGTCCTCGACGCCGTGCACTGGCTCGGCGAGCACGAGGGCGCCCGCGTCGAGTACCTCCCGGTCGACGGCCACGGCCGCGTGCACCCCGAGGCCTTCCGCGAGGCCATCGCCCGCGACCCGGACGACATCGCCCTCGCCACCGTCATGTGGGCCAACAACGAGATCGGCACCGTCATGCCGATCCACGAACTCGCCCGAACCGCCCGCGAGTTCGGCATCCCGCTGCACTCCGACGCCGTCCAGGCCATCGGTCAGCTCGACGTCGGCTTCGCCGACAGCGGCCTCGCCGCGATGGCGGTGAGCGGCCACAAGATCGGCGGCCCCTACGGCATCGGCGCGCTGCTCCTCGGCCGTGACCAGAGCCCCGTCCCCGTCCTGCACGGCGGCGGCCAGGAACGGCACGTCCGCTCCGGGACCCTCGACGTGCCCGCCATCGCCGCCTTCGCCGTGGCCGCCGTACTGGCCACCGAACGCCGCGAGCTCTTCGGCCGCGAGGTCGGCGCCCTGCGCGACGAGTTGATCGCCGCCGTCCGCGCCGCCGTGCCGGACGCGATCCTCGGCGGCGACCCGGATGACCGTCTCCCCGCCAACGCGCACTTCAGCTTCCCCGGATGCGAGGGCGATTCGCTGCTGCTCCTCCTGGACGCCCAGGGCATCGAGTGCTCCACCGGCTCCGCCTGCACCGCGGGCGTCGCCCAGCCGAGCCACGTACTGCTGGCCACCGGAACGGATCCGGACCTGGCCCGCGGCACCCTGCGCTTCTCCCTCGGGCACACCTCCACCAAGGAGGACGTCGCCGCCGTGGCCGCCGCCATCGGCCCGGCGGTGGAGCGCGCCCGCACCGCCGGCCTCAGCTGAGCCGCACCACGCGCCGTGGCCGGGGTCGCGGCCGGGGTCGGACCGCTCAGCGCAGCAGCTCGCCGACCAGGCGCAGGTAGCGGTCCCAGTCCCAGTACGGCCCGGGGTCCGTGTGGTCGGCGCCGGGCACCTCGGAGTGCCCGAGCAGGTGCTTGCGGTCGGCGGGTATCCCGTACCGCCGGCAGATGTCGGCGGCCAGCCGCGCGGAGGCGGCGTACATCGCGTCCGTGAAGTCCCGCGGGCGCGTGACGAAGCCCTCGTGCTCGATGCCGACGCTGCGCTCGTTCATGGAGCGGTTGCCCGCGTGGAAGGCGACGTCGAGCTCGCGGACCATCTGCTCCACGTGCCCGTCCTGGCGGACTATGTAGTGCGCGGACGCCTTGTGCCACGGGTTCTGGAAGGCCTCCACCGACGAGGCGAAGTCGCCCTGGGTCACATGGATCACGATCCGGTCGACGCGGTAGTCGTCCGGCCGGTCGGCCAGGCGCCAGTTCGCCGGCGAGGCCGCCGACCAGCTCGCGCCCGCGTGATCCAGCGCACCCTCCTGGCGCGGCTTGCGCACCCCCGGCAGCAGCCACCAACCCCGCGCGATGCTGTCCCGGCCCGCCACGGCACCGGCCGCGACCACCCCGAGTCCCCCGATCACAAACGCCCGGCGCCCCCTGGAACCCATCCGAACCACCCCCCGCTCCCGATAACGCGCTGTGACCCCGCGCGGTTCCCCGTACCCTGGACGGTGCTATGACTGAGAACCTGCCGAGCACCCGCCCCCTTCGCGTCCTGGCCGCCATGTCCGGCGGCGTGGACTCCGCCGTCGCCGCCGCCCGCGCGGCCGAAGCCGGGCACGAGGTGACCGGTGTCCACCTCGCGCTCTCCGCGAACCCGCAGTCCTTCCGCACCGGCGCCCGCGGCTGTTGCACGATCGAGGACTCCCGCGACGCCCGCCGCGCCGCGGACGTCATCGGCATCCCCTTCTACGTGTGGGACCTGGCCGACCGCTTCCGCGAGGACGTCGTCGAGGACTTCATCGCCGAGTACGAGGCCGGGCGCACCCCGAACCCCTGCCTGCGCTGCAACGAGAAGATCAAGTTCGCCGCGCTGCTCGACAAGGCCCTGGCCCTCGGCTTCGACGCCGTCTGCACCGGCCACTACGCCACGGTCGTGCTGAAGGAGGACGGCAGCCGCGAGCTGCACCGCGCCTCCGACATGGCCAAGGACCAGTCGTACGTGCTCGGCGTCCTGGACGAGAAGCAGCTCGCCCACGCCCTCTTCCCGCTCGGTGACACCCTCACCACCAAGGAAGAGATCCGCGCCGAGGCCGAGGCGCGCGGCCTGGCCGTCGCCAAGAAGCCCGACAGCCACGACATCTGCTTCATCGCCGACGGCGACACCCAGGGCTTCCTCGCCGGCCGCCTCGGCAAGGCCGAGGGCGACATCGTGGACGAGTCCGGCGCGAAGCTCGGCACCCACGAGGGCGCCTTCGGCTTCACCATCGGCCAGCGCAAGGGACTGCGCATCGGCCACCCGGCCGCCGACGGCAAGCCGCGCTACGTCCTCGACATCTCCCCGGTGAACAACACCGTCACCGTCGGCCCCGTCGAGGCCCTCGACGTCAGCGCCCTCACCGCGATCCGGCCCCGCTGGTGCGGCTCCACGCCGGCGGCCCCCGGCACCTACACCGCGCAGCTGCGCGCCCACGGCGGCGAGACCGAGGTCTTCGCCGAGGTGGTCGACGGCGAGCTGCACGTCTCCTTCACCGAGCCGGTCCGCGGCGTGGCCCCCGGCCAGGCCATCGTGCTCTACGACGGCACCCGCGTCGTCGGCTCCGCCACCATCGCGACGACCGCGAAGGCGGCTCCCGCGGTCTCCGCCTAGGCGCGCCTAGGCGCTCTCCGCCGGGACCACCGTCAGGACGATCTTGCCGGTGGTCCGGCCGAGCTCGCCGAGCTCGTGGGCCTTCGCCGCCTCCGCCAGCGGGAGCACGGTGTCGATCAGGGGCCGCAGGGCGCCCTCCTCGGCCAGCGCGGCCAGGGCGATCAGGCCCTGCCGGTCCGGCTCCACCAGGAGCACGCTCAGGCGGACCCCGGCCGCCTCCGCGTCGAAGCCCTCGGCGCCCGCGATCGTGACCAGGTGCCCGCCGGGCCGCAGGACCTCCAGCGAACGCCGCCCGTAGTCACCGCCGATGGTGTCGAGCACGACGTCGACGTCCCGCACCACCTCCGCGAAGTCGGCGCTGCGGTAGTCGATCAGCTCGTCGGCGCCCAGCTCGCGCAGCACGTCGTGCTTGGCCGCGCTCGCGGTGCCGATGACGTACGCGCCGCGCGCCTTGGCGATCTGGACCGCGAAGTGGCCCACCCCGCCCGCCGCGGCGTGCACCAGCACCCGCTGGCCCGGCCGGACGTCCGCGGTGTCCACCAGGGCCTGCCAGGCGGTCAGCGCGGCCAGCGGCAGCGCGGCCGCGGCCACGTGGTCCAGGGCGGCCGGCTTGCGCACGAAGTGCCGGGAGGGCGCGGTGACGTACTCGGCGTAGGCGCCCGCCTGCTTCGGGAAGTGCGGCATGCCGAAGACCTCGTCGCCGGGCGCGAAGAGGGTCACGCCCATCCCGACGGCCTCGACGGTGCCCGAGACGTCCCAGCCCGGCACCGGGACCGCGCCCCACTCGATGAGGGCGCCGGAGGCGCGGGTCTTCCAGTCGACCGGGTTCACCCCGGCCGCGTGGACGCGCACCAGGACCTCGGTCGGGCCCGGCTCGGGGCGGTCGATCGTGGTTTCGGTCAGGACCTCGGGTCCGCCCCACTGGCTGACGACGACGGCGCGCATGGATGTCTCCTCGGATCTGTTTCCCCCCGGCCTTCCGGAAGGTGTCACCAGCTTCCGGCCCGGGTGGCGCCCGTGGTGTTGGCCGTTTGGCCACCATGTGACAGGATCTGGCCATGCACCGTGTCGCCGTACTCGCCCTCGAAGGTGTCGCCCCCTTCGAGCTGGGCATGCCCTCGCGGGTCCTCGGAAACGCCCGGGACGAGGACGGGCGGGCGCTGTACGAGACGGTGGTCTGCACGGCCGACGGGCAGCCGGTGACCAGCGACGCCGGCTTCACCGTGGGCGTCACGGCCGGGCCCGAGGCCCTGGCGGCGGCGGACACCGTCGTCATCCCGCCCACGCACGCCATGGACGACCTGCTGGAGGGCGCGCCGCTGCCGCCCGAGCTGCTCGCCGCCCTGGCCGTGATCCGGCCCGGCACCCGGCTGGTGTCGATCTGCACCGGCTCGCACGTCCTGGCCGCCGCCGGAGTGCTCGACGGGCGGCCCGCGACCACGCACTGGGCCGACGCGGACAAGTTCCGCCGGGCCTTCCCCCGCGTCGCGCTCGACCCGAACGTCCTCTTCGTCGACGACGGCGACGTCCTCACCTCCGCGGGCGTGGCCGCCGGCATGGACCTCTGCCTGCACCTGGTCCGCCGCGACCACGGCAGCGCCGTCGCCAACCGGGCCGCCCGCTTCTGCGTGGTCCCGCCCTGGCGGGACGGCGGCCAGGCCCAGTACATCGACCGCCCGGTGCCCGAGGCCACCGTCGCGACCACCACCGCCACCCGCGCCTGGGCCCTGGAGCGGCTCGACACCCCGCTCTCGCTCGCCGAACTGGCCGCGCACGCCCGGATGAGCCTGCGCACCTTCACCCGGCGCTTCCGGGACGAGGTCGGGGTCACCCCGGTGCAGTGGATGACCGCCCAACGCCTGGAGCTGGCGCGCCAGTTGCTGGAGTCCAGCGACCTCCCGGTGGACCTGGTGGCCCACCGGGCCGGCTTCGGCTCAGCCAACTCCCTGCGCCAGCACATGCGGACCGCGCTCGGGGTGTCGCCGATCGCCTACCGGCGCACCTTCCGCCCCTCGTCGGCGGCATGACCCGAGGGGTAATCGACGGGGACCGCCCACCGGGGCAGGATCGGACCAACAGCCGGTCCCGCCGAGGGATCCGCCCGGAGGAAGAGGCCGCCGTGACCGCCTACGCCATCGCCCACATACGCCCCGAGACGATGCACGTCGACGTCCTGCGCTACATCGAGGAGATCCAGGCCACCATGGACCCCTTCGGGGGCGCGTTCCTCGTCCACGGCACCACCCCCGAGGTCCTGGAGGGCCCCTTCCCCGGGACCGTCGTCCTCATCTCCTTCCCGGACCTCGACCGGGCCCGCGCCTGGTACGCCTCGCCCGCCTACCAGGAGCTCCTCCCGCTGCGCACCCGCCACATGCCGGGCGAGGTCATCCTCGTGGACGGGGTCGCCCCCGGGTACGACGCCACGAAGACCGCCGCAGCGCTGCGCGAGGCCGCCGGGCTCTGAGGGGACGGCCCGGGCGGGGCGGACGGGCCGGGCGGGGTGCGAGCATGGGCGGTATGGCTACTCACCTCATCACCGGCGCCGGATCCGGCATCGGCGCAGCCGTCGCGCGCCGCCTGCACGCACGCGGCGACGACCTCATCCTCATCGCCCGCGACGCCGCCCGCGGCAAGGAGCTGACCGCCCTCTTCCCCGGCTCCCGGGCGCTCGTCGCCGACCTCGCGGACCCCGACCGGATCTCCTGGGCCTTCTCGCACCAGCCGCTGCCCGACCGGCTGGACTCGCTGCTGCACATCGCCGGGGTCGTCGACCTCGGCCCCGTCGCCGAGCTGCGGCCCAAGACCTGGCACCAGCAGCTCAACCTCAACCTGATCGCCCCCGCCGAGCTGACCCGCCTCATGCTGCCCTCGCTGCGCGTGTCCCGCGGGCAGGTCGTCTTCGTGAACTCCGGCGCCGGGCTCACCGCGCACGCCGAGTGGGGCGCCTACGCCGCCTCCAAGCACGGACTGCGGGCGCTGGCCGACTCGCTGCGCGCCGAGGAGAAGCCGAACGGGATCCGCGTCACCTCCGTGTACCCCGGCCGCACCGCCACCCCCATGCAGGCCAAGGTCCGCTCCCAGGAGGGCGAGAGCTACGACGCGGCCGACTGGATCGACCCCGAGTCCGTGGCCACGACCATCCTGATGGCCCTCGACCTGCCCCGCGACGCGGAGGTCAACGACCTCTCCGTGCGGCCCGGACGATGAGCGCACCCGCGCACGGCGCCACCGGAGTCGGCTCGCTGCCGGGCGGCGACGCCCGCGAGGCCGCCAGGACCGTCACCGGGTCCTTCGAGGACTTCCCGTACCTCGCCGAGCTGCCCGCCCGCGGGCCCGGCGCCGACATGATCGGGCGCTCCCTCGGGCTGCTCGTCGACATGTACGCGCACGTCGAGCCCAGCGGTTGGCGCCTGAGCGACCGGCCCGGCCGGGACACCAAGCGGGCCCGGTCCTGGCTCGGCGAGGACCTCGACGCGCTGGAGGAGTTCACCCAGGGCTACCAGGGCAGGCTCAAGGTCCAGGCGGTCGGGCCGTGGACGCTCGCCGCCGCCCTGGAACTGCACGGCGGCGAGGCCGTCCTGCGCGACCCGGGTGCCTGCCGGGACCTGGCCGGTTCGCTGGCGGAAGGGCTGCGGGAGCACCTGGCCGACGTACACAAGCGGATCCCCGGCGCCGAGATCGTGCTCCAGGTCGACGAGCCCTCGCTGACCGCGGTGCTGCGCGGGCAGGTCCGTACCGCCAGCGAGTACCGCACCTACCGGGCCGTGGACCGACAGGTCGTGGAGGGGGCGCTGCGGGACCTGTTCGCCGTGCACGAGGGCGAGACCGTCGTGCACTCCTGCGCGCCGGACGTGCCCTTCGCGCTGCTGCGGCGGGCCGGGGTCACGGGCGTCTCGTTCGATTTCTCCCTGCTCACCGAGCGCGAGGACGACACCATCGGCGAGGCCGTCGAGGACGGCATGAAACTCTTCGCCGGAGTGGTGCCCGGCACCGACGGCCCGTTGTCGGACCCGGGCGGTAGCGTCATGGGTGTCAGGAAGCTCTGGCGCAGGCTGGGACTGTCCCCGGGCACCCTCGCGGAGTCCGTCGTGGTCACCCCGTCGTGCGGTCTGGCGGGCGCTTCGCCCGCATACGCCCGCGCGGCGATGGCCCACTGCGTCAAGGCGGCGAGGTCGCTCGCCGACAACCCTGAGTGACGTAGAGACGGGCCCACGGGAGGACACGGCATGGCAGCCGAACAGAAGCACGGTGACGGCACGGCGGCGGGCGCGGCAGCCGCGGCGGGCGCGCCGGCGGCGGTGCTGGAGCAGCACGCCCTGCTCGCCGAGCAGATCGAGGAGCACCGCTTCCGGTACTACGTGAACGACCAGCCGGTCGTCACCGACGCCGAGTTCGACACCCTGCTGCGCTCGCTGGAGGCGCTGGAGGAGCAGTACCCGCAGCTGCGCACCCCCGACTCGCCCACCCAGAAGGTGGCGGGGGCCTACGTCACCGACTTCGCCTCCGTCGAGCACCGCGAGCGGCTGCTCTCCCTCGACAACGCCTTCGACGACGAGGAGTTGGCGGCCTGGGCCGAGCGGGTGGCCCGGGACGTCAACACCTCCGACTACCACTACCTGTGCGAGCTGAAGGTCGACGGCCTCGCCGTCAACCTCACCTACGAGAACGGTCGCCTCACCCGGGCCGCCACCCGCGGCGACGGCCGCACCGGCGAGGACATCACGCCCAACGTCCGCACCATCGCCGAGATCCCCGACCGCCTCGCCGGGGACCGCATCCCGGCGCTCGTCGAGATCCGCGGCGAGGTCTACTTCCCGATGGAGAAGTTCGAGGAGCTCAACGCCCGCCTGGTCGAGGCGGGCGACAAGCCCTTCGCCAACCCGCGCAACGCCGCCGCCGGTTCGCTGCGCCAGAAGGACCCGAAGGTCACCGCGGGCCGCCCGCTGCACATGGTGGTCCACGGCATCGGCGCCCGCGAGGGCTTCGAGATCGACCGCCTCTCGCACGCCTACGAACTGCTCCACGAGTGGGGCCTGCCCACCGCCGAGCACAACAAGGTGGTCTCCTCCCTCGCCGAAGTCCGCGCCTTCATCGCCCACTTCGGCGAGAACCGGCACTCGGTGGCGCACGAGATCGACGGCGTCGTCGTCAAGCTCGACGAGATCCCCCTCCAGGGCCGGCTCGGCTCCACCGCGCGCGCTCCGCGCTGGGCGATCGCCTGGAAGTACGCGCCCGAAGAGGTCAACAGCAAGCTGATCGACATCAAGGTCGGCGTCGGCCGCACCGGCCGCGTCACCCCGTACGCGCAGGTCGAGCCGGTGACCGTGGCCGGGTCCGAGGTCGAGTTCGCCACCCTGCACAACCAGCAGGTGGTCAAGGCCAAGGGCGTCCTCATCGGCGACACCGTGGTCCTGCGCAAGGCCGGCGATGTCATCCCCGAGATCCTCGGCCCGGTGGTCGACCTGCGGGACGGCAGCGAGCGCGCGTTCGTGATGCCCGCCGACTGCCCCGAGTGCGGCACCCCGCTGCGCCCGATGAAGGAAGGCGACATCGACCTGCGGTGTCCGAACGCGCGGACCTGCCCCGCCCAGTTGCGCGAGCGGCTCTTCTACCTCGTCGGCCGCGAATGCCTGGACATCGAGAACTTCGGCAAGGTCGCCGCCGCCGCGCTCACCAGACCGCTGGAGCCCGCCGTCGCCCCGCTGCTGGACGAGGGCGACCTCTTCGACCTCACCATCGAAGCGCTGCTCCCCATCAAGGCGTACGTCCTCGACGCGGACAGCGGGCTGCCCAAGCGCGACCCGAAGACCGGCGAGGCCAAGGTCGTCACGGTCTTCGCCAACCAGAAGGGCGAGCCGAAGAAGAACGCCCTGGCCCTGCTGGAGAACGTGGCGGCGGCCAAGGACCGGCCGCTGGCCCGCTTCATCAACGGCCTCTCGATCCGGCACGTCGGACCGGTCGCGGCGGCCGCGCTGGCCCGCGAGTTCCGCTCCATCGAGCGCATCGAGGCGGCGACGGAAGAGGAACTGGGCGCCACCGAGGGGGTCGGCGGCATCATCGCCGCCGCACTCAAGGAGTGGTTCGCGGTCGATTGGCACCAGGAGATCCTCGCCAAGTGGCGGGCCGCCGGGGTGCGGATGGAGGACGAGGTCTCCGCGGAGGAGGAGGGCCCGCGCCCGCTGGAGGGACTGACCGTCGTCGTCACCGGCACGCTGGCGAGCCACACGCGCGACGGTGCCAAGGACGCCCTGCAGAGCCGCGGCGCCAAGGTGACCGGATCCGTCTCCAAGAAGACCTCCTTCGTCGTCGTCGGCGACAACCCGGGCTCCAAGTACGACAAGGCCGTCCAGTTGAAGCTCTCGATCCTGGACGACGCGGGCTTCGCGGTCCTGCTGGAACAGGGGCCCGACGCGGCGCGCGAGGCCGCCCTGCCGCTGGAGGAGCCCGCCGCGACCCTGGACGACGCCGCCGCATCGGAGTAACGAAGGAGCGTGGGTCGAGAGGTGACGGGGCGCCGGGGAGGTCGAAGCGAACCGATGCGTGGCGTGTGTCCGTACGGGCGGGCGCACGCGGGGCGCACACGGCGGTCGCGAACGGCCGGTACCGGCCTAGCCGCAGGGCGTTGACCTGTCGGATCATCAGAAGGGTGACCCGGAAGTCCTGGTCCGGCCTCACCCGTTCGGCGGATACCGTACTGATGAGGATGGCTGGGTCGTATTCGGGCAACCGCCGCCGACCGCTGCACTTGGGAGCCGCTCCCGTCCTACTGTTGAGGGGTGCGCCCGTCGTGCACGGTTGCGGGACGCGAATCCAGCCGTGATGGCATGACGTCGGGGCCATCACGAGGCAACGGCATCGCCGGCTGTGAGAGGGACGGGCATGAAACCCATCGAAAGCGCCGACCCGCCACCGGATGTCGGCGGGACGGGCGGGGAGGTGCCGTCGCTGCGGGCGGATCGGGCCGACCGCGCCACCGGACGGGGGAGCCGCGCCGAACACGCGCGCCGCGCCGGACACGTGCCGCGGGCGGGTCGGACACCGCGCGCCGAGCGTCCGGGACGCCCGACCGCGACCGAGCGACCCGCCCCGGCCGCGCGGTTCGGGATCCTGGGAGCCCGGACCCCCGAGACCCACCCGCTCGACCCCGGGGTCGCGACGGGCTCCGGCGGTGGCCAGGGCGCGAGCGTCCAGGGGTGGCGCGTCGCCGTCCCCTTCGCCGTCGTCGGCCTCTCCCTCGTGGTCCTCGTCGTCGGCATCGCCCGCGCGCTGAGCGACCGTCACCCCCTCTTCCCCGGCGGCGCCGCCGGCTGGGGACTCGCCCTGCTCACCGGCATCATCGTCGGCCACCTCGTCGCGCTCGGTCGTGACCGCTGGTGGGGCGGCACCGGTTCCGGCGCCGCCCTCACCCTCGGCGTGCTCATCCTCTACGGCTGGATCCCGGCCGGACTCGTCTCGCTCGCCGTGGTCTCCCTCGTCGGCGCCGCCCGCCGGCACCGGTGGCGCCAGGGCCTGTTGCACGGCTCCGCGGACATCCTGGGCATCGGCGCGGGGGCGCTCGTACTCGGCCTCTTCGGCCAGGCGCCCAGCGTCGAGGTGCCCTGGCAGCCCACCGGCTGGGGACCCGGAGCGATCCCCGAGATCATCCTCGTCGCCCTCGCCTACCTGCTGGTCACCCGGGTCCTGCTGTGGCTCGCGCTGACCCCGAGCGGCGGCGGGCTGCCCACCGTCGCCCGCACCGCGCTCATCCGGCAGGCGTTAGTCGCCGCCGCCCTCCTCGGCATCGCCCCGCTGATCTGCGTGGTCGCCATCACCCTGCCCGTCCTGCTGCCGCTGTTCGCCGTGCCGCTGATCGCCCTCGACTCCACCCTGTGGATCGCCCGGGCGCGCGCCGAGGAGCAGCTGCGCGACCCGCTCACCGGACTGCCCAACCGGCAGTGGCTGCTGGAGCGCGCCTGGCGGGCCCTGGACGAGGCTGAACGTATCGGCACCCGCGCCGCGCTGGTCCTCATCGACCTCGACCGCTTCCGCGCCGTCAACGACACCCTCGGCCACCTCGCGGGCGACCGGCTGCTCCTGCAGATCGCCGACCGGCTCCGCCAGGCCCTGCCCCAGGACGCCGAGGTGGCCCGGCTCGGCGGCGACGAGTTCGCCGTCCTGCTGCCCGTCGCCGACTCCACCACCAGCGCCCAGCGGGTGGCCCGCCACCTCGTCGCCGAGCTCAGCTCGCCGCTCGACCTCGACGGGCTCACCCTCGTCCTGGAGGCCAGCGCGGGCCTCGCCGTCTTCCCCGACCACGCCCTCGACGCCGAGGGGCTGCTGCGGCGGGCCGACGTCGCGATGTACCAGGCCAAGCGGGACCGCACCGGGGTCGAGGTCTACGAGTCCAAGCGGGACAGCAACACGCCCGACCGGCTCGGCCTCCTCGGCGACCTGCGGCGCGCCCTGGACGCGGGCGAGGTGGAACTCCACTACCAGCCCAAGGTCCGCTTCGACGGACAGGTCGCCGGGCTGGAGGCGCTCGTGCGCTGGGTGCACCCCGAGCGCGGGCGGGTCCCCCCGGACGAGTTCATCGCGATCGCCGAGACCTCCGGCCTGATGCCGCACCTGACCGAGTACGTGCTGGAGACCGCGCTGGCCCAGGTGGCCCGGTGGCGGGCCCAGGGCCTGAAGGTGCCGGTCGCCGTCAACGTCTCGCCGCGCGACGTCCACACCCCCGGTTTCGCGGGGGCGGTGGCCGCGCGGCTCGCCCGGCACGGGGTGCCCGCGAGCGGTCTCCAACTGGAGATAACGGAGCACGTCCTGTTGGAGGACCCGCAGCGGGCCGCCGACACCATGGCGGGGCTGACCGGGCACGGCGTGAAGATGTCGCTCGACGACTTCGGGACGGGCTACTCGTCCCTGGTCCACCTGCGGCGGCTGCCCGTCAGTGAGCTGAAGATCGACCGGTCCTTCGTGGCGCGGCTGGCCGTGGACGCGCAGGACGCGGAGATCGTGCGGTGCACGGTCGACCTCGCGCACTCGCTCGGGCTGCTGGTCGTGGCCGAGGGCGTCGAGGACGACGAGACGTGGGAGCGGCTGCGGGACCTGGGCTGCGATGCGGTGCAGGGGTGGCTGGTGGCGGCCGCGATGCCGCCCGCCGAGGCGACGGCGTGGCTCCTGGCGCGGGGCGAGCGCGGCTGGCGGCGCCCGGCCGACATCACCGCGGAACTGGCCGCCGCTGCGGCCGCCGCGGCCCCGGAGCCCCCGACCCCCTAGCGGGGCCCGCCCCGCCCGGCGTGGCCGCTGTTGCCTCCGGCGGCGCCTCAAACGCCGGCGGGGCTGGATTCGGGGCGGCTCCGGCCGCTGCCCGCCGATCCAGCCCGCCCGGCGTTTGAGGGCGTCCTCGGCCGCTGCCGCAGGGGCGGGCGCGGGCCCCGGCCGGGCCTTCGCCCCCCTGGGAAGCAACCGTTTCGTGGGTCGGGCCGCGCGCCCCATAGGATTGGGGCCGAAACCAGAAACCCGATACACCACCCCAGAGGATCGCTGCATGCCTGGCATCACGCGCGAGGAGGTCGCCCACCTCGCTCGGCTGGCACGTCTGGAGCTCAAGAGCGAAGAGCTTGACCACTTCGCCGGACAGCTCGACGACATCATCGGCGCGGTCGCCCGCGTTTCCGAGGTCGCCGACCAAGACGTCCCGCCGACCTCCCACCCGCTCCCGCTGACGAACGTCATGCGCGCGGACGAGGTCCGTCCGTCGCTCACCCCCGCGCAGGCGCTCTCCGGGGCCCCCGCTCAGGAGCAGCAGCGTTTCAAGGTGCCGCAGATCCTGGGGGAGGACTAATCACCATGACGGACATCAACATCATCAAGCTCACGGCTGCCCAGACCGCCGAGAAGATCGCCTCCGGCGAGCTCACGGCCGTCCAGGTCACCGAGGCCCACCTCGCCCGCATCGACGCCGTCGACGAGAAGGTCCACGCCTTCCTGTACGTCGACCGCGAGGGCGCTCTCGCCCAGGCGCGCGCCGTCGACGCGAAGCGGGAGCGGGGCGAGAAGCTCGGCCCGCTGGCCGGCGTACCGCTCGCGCTCAAGGACATCTTCACCACCGTCGGGGTCCCGACCACCGTCGGTTCGAAGATCCTGGAGGGCTGGATCCCGCCCTACGACGCCACCCTGACGCGCAAGCTGAAGGAAGCCGACGTCGTCATCCTCGGCAAGACCAACATGGACGAGTTCGCCATGGGGTCCTCCACCGAGAACAGCGCCTACGGCCCCACCGGCAACCCGTGGGACCTCACCCGCATCCCCGGCGGCTCCGGCGGCGGCTCCGCGGCCGCGCTGGCCGCCTTCCAGGCCCCGCTCGCCATCGGCACGGACACCGGCGGTTCCATCCGCCAGCCCGCCGCCGTCACCGGCACCGTCGGCGTCAAGCCCACCTACGGCGGCGTCTCCCGCTACGGCATGGTGGCGTTCTCCTCGTCCCTGGACCAGGGCGGGCCCTGCGCCCGTACCGTCCTGGACGCGGCGCTCCTGCACGAGGTCATCGCCGGTCACGACCCGCTGGACTCCACCTCCATCGACGCCCCGGTCCCGCCGGTCGTCGAGGCGGCCCGCAACGGCTCCGTCGCGGGCATGCGCGTCGGCGTGGTCAAGCAGTTCTCCGGCGAGGGCTACCAGGCCGGTGTCGTCCAGCGCTTCAACGAGTCGGTCGAGCTGCTCAAGGAGCTCGGTGCCGAGATCGTGGAGCTGGACTGCCCGTCCTTCGACCTCGCGATGGCCGCGTACTACCTCATCGCGCCGTCCGAGTGCTCCTCGAACCTGGCCCGCTTCGACGCCATGCGCTACGGCCTGCGCGTCGGCGACGACGGCACCAAGTCCGCCGAGGACGTCACGGCCCTGACCCGCGAAGCCGGTTTCGGCGACGAGGTCAAGCGCCGCATCATCCTCGGTACGTACGCGCTCAGCTCCGGCTACTACGACGCGTACTACGGTTCGGCCCAGAAGGTCCGCACGCTCATCACCCAGGACTTCGAGAAGTCCTTCGAGCAGGTCGACGTGATCGTCTCCCCGACCACGCCCACCACCGCCTTCGCGATCGGTGAGCGCACCGACGATCCGCTGGCGATGTACCTCGCGGACCTGTGCACCATCCCGACCAACCTGGCCGGCAACTCCGCCATGTCGCTCCCCTGCGGCCTGGCTCCGGAGGACGGTCTCCCGGTCGGTCTGCAGATCATCGCCCCCGCCATGAAGGACGACCGGCTCTACAAGGTCGGCGCGGCCGTCGAGGCCGCCTTCGTCGCGCGCTGGGGTCACCCGCTGCTGGAGGAGGCTCCGTCCCTGTGAGTGCACTGACCAAGGCCAAAGGCTTCAAGAAGTCCAAGTCCGGTACGTACCTGTCGATCGGTACGACCGCCTTCGGCGCGCTGAGCGTGGTCAAGCAGGCCAAGAAGGCCCGCACCGAGCACGACACGCTGAAGCTGGTCGACGCCGTCGTGTCCGCCGCCGCCATCATCACCGGCCTCGCGATCCTGTACCGCGAGCTGAAGCGCCTGGGCGACGACGACGTCCTGCTCGGCTGAGAGGGAAAGTTTCACCGTGACCGTCACCGAACTCCTGTCGTACGAGGACGCCCTCGCGTCGTACGACCCCGTCATGGGCCTCGAGGTCCACGTCGAGCTGGGCACCCGCACCAAGATGTTCTGCGGTTGTTCGACCGAGCTGGGCGCCGAGCCCAACTCGCAGACCTGTCCCACCTGCCTCGGCCTGCCCGGCGCGCTCCCGGTCGTCAACGAGATCGGCATCGAGTCGGCCATCAAGATCGGTCTCGCGCTGAACTGCGAGATCGCCGAGTGGTGCCGCTTCGCCCGGAAGAACTACTTCTACCCGGACATGCCGAAGAACTTCCAGACCTCCCAGTACGACGAGCCGATCGCCTTCAACGGCTTCCTCGACGTGCAGCTGGAGGACGGCGAGATCTTCCGCGTGGAGATCGAGCGCGCCCACATGGAGGAGGACACCGGCAAGTCGCTGCACGTCGGCGGTGCCACCGGCCGCATCCACGGCGCGTCCCACTCGCTGCTGGACTACAACCGCGCCGGCATCCCGCTCATCGAGATCGTCACCAAGCCGATCGAGGGAGCGGGCGAGCGCGCCCCCGAGGTCGCCAAGGCGTACGTCGCCGAGCTGCGCGAGGTCATCAAGGCGCTGGGCGTCTCCGAGGCCCGCATGGACAAGGGCCAGATGCGCTGCGACGTGAACCTGTCGCTGCGCCCCACCCCGGAGTCCGAGTTCGGCACCCGCAGCGAGACGAAGAACGTCAACTCGCTGCGCAGCGTCGAGCGCGCGGCCCGCTTCGAGATCCAGCGCCACGCGGCGGTGCTCTCGTCGGGCGGCTCGATCCTCCAGGAGACCCGTCACTTCCACGAGGAGGACGGCTCCACCACCTCCGGCCGCATCAAGGACAACGCCGAGGACTACCGGTACTTCCCGGAGCCCGACCTCGTCCCGATCGCCCCGGCCCGCACCTGGGTCGAGGAACTGCGCGCCGGACTCCCCGAGATGCCCCGCGTGCGCCGTAACCGGCTGCGCGAGGAGTGGGGGGTCACCGAGCACGACATGCAGTCGATCCTCAACGCGGGCGCGGTGGACTCCATCGTCGCCACCACCGAGGCCGGCGCCGACTCGGCCGCCGCGCGCAAGTGGTGGATGGGCGAGCTGGCCCGCAACGCCAACGAGCAGGGCGTCGTCGTCGACGAACTGCCGATCACCCCGGCGCAGGTCGCCCGGGTCGCGGCGCTCGTCGCGGGCGGCGAGCTGAACGACAAGCTCGCCCGCCAGGTCATCGAGGGCGTCCTCGCGGGCGAGGGCACCCCGGACGAGGTCGTCGAGAAGCGCGGCCTCAAGGTCGTCTCGGACGACGGTGCGCTCGGCGCGGCCGTCGACGAGGCCATCGCGGGCAACGCGGCCATCGCGGACAAGATCCGCGGCGGCAAGGTCGCGGCCGTCGGCGCGCTGGTCGGCGCGGTCATGAAGACCACGCGCGGCCAGGCGGACGCGGCGCGCGTCAAGGAGCTCATCCTGGAGCGCCTGGGCGTCTCCGAGTAGGTTCCACAGGCTCCGCGCGACGGCCCCGCACCGGCTCTCCGGTGCGGGGCCGTCGGCGTCGACCGCCCCGACCCGTGTGGCGCTACGGGCGCGGACGGCGCGGGACGCTGAGGAACGCGAGGCGGGCCGGCTTCGCGGGGAGGTGGACCTCGGGCAGGTCGATCTCGGGGAGTTCGACCTCGGGGCCCAGGACGAAGCCGGTCCGCTCCAGGCGCGCGATCGCCTTCTCGTTGCGCGCGTCCGGCTCGGCGACGACGCGGACGGTGCGCCCGTCGGTGAAGACGTAGCCCATGAAGGCGGTCATCAGGCGGGCGCTGAAACCGCGCTCGACCGCACCGTCCGCGGGGCCGATCAGCAGGTGCACGCCCGTGTCCCCGGGCTGGACCTCGTAGCACTCGCCGACCCGGTCCGCCGCGCAGTCGTACGTCTGGAAGAGCGCCACCGGCGCGCCCTCGCGCCGTGCGATGAAGGCGTGGTGCGTGTCGCGCCGGTCGACGTCCGCGTAGATCTCCCGGACCAGTTCCAGGCTCGCCCCGTTCATGCCCCAGAAGCGGGCGCGCTCGTCGGTGACCCAGCCGTGGATCAACTCGGCGTCGCCGACCGGGTCCACGGGGGTGATGGTGACCGTGCCGAAGCCCTCCACGTGCTGGGTGTGGACGGGCCGGCGGCAGGTGGCGGCGGGGGAGGTCATATCGATTCCTTGGTGAGCCGGGTCCAGTCGGTGACGACCGGTACGAGTTCGCCCCGCGCCCAGAGCGGGAGCTGGTCGAGGTGGTGCGCGGAGCCGGTGACCCCGTCCGCGCCCAGCGGGACGGCCCACAGGCTGTCCTCGCGCCGGGCCAGGTCCCAGACGTAACGGGCCGCCGACGCGCGGGAGCTGAGGTCGGTGACCCCGGGGACGGACGAGGTGGCGTTCACGCAGTCGTGGTCGCCGCCCAGCCCGGGCCAGCTCGCCCCGGGGTCGTGCAGCGCCTGCCAGGGCGCGAGCCGGTGGACCTCGGACCACGCCGTGTCGGGGGCGGCCGCCGCGGCCGTCTCCTCCAAGGCGGCGCGCAGGTGCGCGGCGCGGTCGAGCGCGGGCAGCAGATCGGTGGTCAGCAGCCCCTCCAGGGCGTAACCGACCCGGGGGACGAGGTACAGCCAGGGGTGGAAGACCGACGGGCCGGTCGGCGCGCCGGCCAGCCCCGCGAGCG
Organism: Streptomyces sp. NPDC051555; assembly: GCF_044454405.1. NCBI lineage: Bacteria > Bacillati > Actinomycetota > Actinomycetes > Kitasatosporales > Streptomycetaceae > Streptomyces > Streptomyces sp. NPDC051555. The sequence continues at coordinate 298,907 of NZ_JBITDP010000009.1, forward strand.
CGGGGTCGGCGGCGATCCGCCGCACCAGCGCCGTGCGCAGCGCCGCGAACACGGTGGCGTCGGTGCTCCCGGCCGCCATGTGCCGGTCCCAGCCGAGCAGCCGCTCGCGCAGCTTCGCGGCCTCGGGGGAGAGACCGTCCGGTGCCGGCAGCCGGTCCAACACGGCGGCGGCGGACCCGAGGAAGGCGTCCCGGTGCACGTCGGCCATGTCCGGCGCGGACCAGTCGTCCGAGCCGCTGAGCAGCTCCCGGATCCGGTGGGCCCGGTGCGGGGGCGCGAACTCCACGCCCAGCGGGGAGGCGATCCCGCGCGCGTTGGCCATCACGGCGAACCCCTGTACCGGCTCGACGGGCGGCTCGGCCCAGCCCTGCCACTCGTACCCCGCCTCCCAGGCGGGAACCGGGCGCAACCGGTTGTCCGGGTGGCGCAACGGTACGGCGCCCGCGACCCGGTGCAGCAGGCCACCCCCGGTGTCGGCGGCGTGGACGACGTTGACGGGCTCGGCCCACGCGTCGACCGCGCGGTCGATGTCGGCGACCGTACGCGCGCACAGCAGGGCCGGGAGCGCGGCGAAGCCGAGGTCCGCGCGGACCCGGGCCGGGTAGCGCAGGCTGATGCTCCGGTCGGCGGTGTCGATGACGACGGGGCCGCGGGCGGTCTCCAGCACCTCGACCTCGACCTCGGTGGGGGTCGCGCCGTCGGCGCCCGCGACCGTGATGGTCTCGGTGTGCCGGGCGACGGGCTCGGTGGCGCCGTCCGGGCCGAGGGCCTCGACGCGCTCGCCCGTGGCGTCGGTGACCCGGGTGAGCCGCTCGACGTACAGGTCCTGGTAGTCGGCCATGGCGTTGGTGATCGCCCAGGCGGCGGAGCCGGTGTGGCCGAAGTGCGCCAGGCCCGGGACCCCGGGGACGGCCAGGCCGACCACGTCGAACTCGGGGCAGGCCAGGCGGATCTGCTGGTAGACCCCCGGGTCCTCGATGAAGCGGTGCGGGTCGCCCGCGATGATCGCCGAGCCGGTGGAGGTGCGCTCGCCCGGCACGAGCCACCCGTTGCTGCCGGCGGTGCCGGGGCCATCGGTGGCGAACACGGTGATGGCCTCGTCGCCGAGGGCGGCGGCGACCTGCGCGCGCCAGAGCTTGGTGGGGAAGCCGGCGAACAGGACGTGGGTGGCGAGCCAGATCCCGAGCGGGACCCAGGGCTCCCAGGGGGTGGGCAGCAGGCCGGTGCGGGCGAACCGCTCGTCGCGGGCCGCGCCCGCGGCCATGCCGTCGTTGACCCCGTCGACGTACGCCCGTACCCATGCGGCGGTGTCGGCGTCGAGGGCCTCGAAGCAACGGCGGGCGGTGTCGTCGAGCCGGCACTGGCGGGCGAACCGGTCCCAGGCGACCTCGCCGGCGCCGAGGAAGGCGGCGGTGGAACCCTGCGAGCGGCGCCGCTCCACCTCGATCTGCCAGGCGCGGTCCAGGGCGGTGGTCCGGCCCTGGGCGTAGGAGAGGCGGATGCCGTCGGCCGCGCGGAGATGGGGAACGCCCCATGCGTCCCGGTAGCGGGCGTGGTCGTCGGGGGCGTCCTCCGGAGGCGTCCGCGGGCCCGAATTGGTAACGCTGCTCACACTGTTCCCCAAGTGCATTAGGTTAGGCTGGCCTAACTATAAGGCCGAAAGCGTGTGCCAGGGGAAATCAGGGGAAGGGCGGACATGGGCGTTGCCAAAGGCTGGGAGGGCGTGGTCCTCAAGCTGCTGCGGGGCAAGGACTTCACGTTCACGGTGACGGGGGCGGAACAGGTCACGGAGAACTACCGCCGCGTCCACCTCTCGGACGGCGGCCTGCTCGCCGCCGCGGGGGAGTCGCTGCACCCGACGATGTGGGTGCGCGTGTGGTTCGAGAGCGAGGGCAAGCCGCACCAGCGGGCCTACACGCTGGTGGACCCCGACCCGGCCGCGGGCACCTTCACCCTCGAATTCGCCCTGCACGACGGGGTCGCCAGCCGCTGGGCGCGCGACGCGAAGCCCGGTGACACCATCGACGCCACGGTGCACGGAACCGGCTTCACCGCGCCCGCCCCGGCGCCCGAGCGGCTGCTGGTGATCGGCGACGCCGCCTCGCTGCCCGCCATCAACTCGCTGCTGGACGCCTTCCCGCAGACCCCGGCCACCATCTGGTTCGAGACGCAGCACGACTCGGACGTCGACCTGCCGGTCCGCGCGGACGCGGCGCGCCACGAGGTGCGCCGGGTCGCCCGCGGGGGATCGGCCCTGGTGGAGAAGGTCAAGGCGCAGTTGCCGGCGCTGATCGACGACCCGGCCTCCGCCTACGTGTGGCTGGCGTGCGACACGACGACCACGCGGACACTGACGTCGTACCTGCGCAAGGAGCTGGCCCTGCCCAAGCAGCGGGTCAACGGGCTCGGGTACTGGAGGGCCGCCTAGCGGCGGCCGGGTTCGGGGCCGGGGCTGCGGGTCCGGCCGGCGCCCGTGCTCGGGTGCCCCGCGCTCAGGCGCCGGTGGTGCCGTCGATGGCCTCGCGCAGGAGGTCGGCGTGGCCGCTGTGCCGGGCGTACTCGTGGATCAGGTGCTGCATCACCAGGCGCAGCGAGACGTCCGCCTCCCACTTCTCGAAGTAGGCCGTCACGTCGAGGGAATCGGCCTCGGCCTCGAACCGGCGGGAGAAGGCGATCTCCGCCTCCCACGCGGCGAAGGCCTCGGCGCGGGTGGAGGTGGAGGCGTCGTAGGCCTCCTGGAAGTCGTGCTTGTCGGACCAGACGTGCGCCACGTCCTCGCCCGCCAGCACGCGCCGGAACCAGTGGCGCTCCACCTCGGCCATGTGTCGCACGAGGCCGAGCAGGGTGAGGGTCGAGGGCGGCGACGCCGGCAGGCGCAGCTCCTCGTCGGTGAGGCCCTCGCACTTCATGGAGAGGGTGGCGCGGTGGAAGTCGAGGAAGCCGCGCAGGGTGTCGCGCTCGTCGCCGGTCAGTGGGGGTGCAATGCGTTCCATGCCGCTGATCTTGCCCGCCCGGACGGGCGGGAGGAAGGGCGGTGGGGCCGAACCCGCGGTGACCCGGCCCCGCGCCACCGCTACTTCCCGACCCACACGTACGGCACCGTCACCCCCAGCACCCCGAAGCCCAGCCGCTCCAGGATCGGGCGGCTCTCGCTCGACGCGTCCACCTGGAGGTAGGGGATCCCCAGTTCGGCCGCCGCGAGCGCGCGGTGGGCCACCAGGGCGCGGTAGATGCCCTTGCCCCGCCACTGCGGCGCGGTGCCGCCGCCCCACAGGCCCGCGAAGGAAGCGCCCGGGGTGATCTCCATCCGCGCGGAGCTGACCGGCTGGCCGTCCGCCATGGCGACCACGGCCAGGATCGTCTCCGGGGCCCGGGTCACCTGGGTGATCAACGCGTGCCGGATCCGAGGCCGGTTCTCGCCGAAGGCCTGGGCGTGGACGTCCATCATCAGGTCGACGCCCTCGACGTCCGTCACGTTCACCAGCGTCACCCCCTCGGGCGTCGCCACCTCGCGCGCGATGTCCGCGACCCGCGCCACCATCAGCGTCTCGGGCGGCTCCGGCACGAAGCCGGCGGCCAGCAGGCGTGCGCCCAGGTCCGCCGGGGCGTCGTAGTCGTACATCTTCCACTCGAACTCCGGCACCTCGCGGCCCTCGAAGTAGGCGATCTGCGCCGCGATCCGCGCGTCCGCGGTGTCCTCGTCGAGATCCGACCAGAGCACTCCGTTCCAGCCCGGGCCGCGCGAGACGCGCCGTACGACGTCCCCGTCGTGCTCCACCAGGGAACGGTCCCCGTCCGACCGCGCCCCGCGGCGGGCCTCGGCGTCGAACAGGGCCCTCACTACATCAAGATCCGTCGTCATCCGTGCAGCTCAGCAGGCAATATGCCATCAACGCAAGTGCATTAGCCTCCCCACATGACCGATGCGACCGATCGCACCAGCCGCCCCGTCCCCGCGCGTTCGGACGGGCTCGTCCACACCGGCAGGGCGGGCCCCGAGGCCGCCGCCGACCGCGGTTGGCTCCTCGGCCACTTCAAGGCCGCCGACGACCCCCGGCACAGCGCGGACGTCGAGATCAAGTGGGGCGTGCACCCGAAGGGCGAGGAGCGCGCCCAGTGGGTGACGGGCGAGGAGCGCACCGCGCTGCAGGTCCTCATCAGCGGGCGGTTCCGGCTGGAGTTCCCCGGGCGGACCGTGGTCCTCGCCGAACAGGGGGACTACGTGATCTGGGGACGCGGAGTGGACCACTCCTGGTACGCGGAGGAGGACGCCGTCGTCCTCACCGTGCGCTGGCCCTCGCTCCCGGGGTACCGGGCGGACGAGGGCGCGGGGGAGTAGGGACCACCGGGTGGGGGTTCGGGGCCTTTGGCGAAGGGGCCGCGGGCCTTTGGTGAGGAGGCTGCGGGCCCTTGGTGAGGGGACGAGGTCCCGGTCCCGGCCCGGTCCCCGTCCGTATCCTGTGACGATGCCCACGAACCGGGCCAACGATCACCAATCGTTGAGATCGTGACGGTGTAGACCACCTCGGGCATACGCGTTCTTTCCGACGGGCTGTTCCCCGGCAAAGGATCCGAACCACCAGGGAGCACGTTCGTTGGCAGCAATCGCACGGTGGTGCATGCGGCACCGCCTCGTCGCCGTCATGCTCTGGCTGCTGGCCCTCGGCGCCTCCGCGGCGGCCGCCGCGAGCGCCGGAACCGCCTTCTCCAACGACTACGAAGTCCCCGGCACCGAGTCCGGCAAGGCCCACGCCCTGCTGCGCGAAGGCTTCCACGGCCAGGGCGGTGACACCGACACCATCGTGTGGCGGACCCCGGAGCACGAGAACGCCCGCTCGCCCGAGGTCCGACAGCGCATGAGCCGGGCCCTCGACGCGGTCGCCGCACTGCCCGGAGTCGGCTCGGTCGTCGGCCCGTACGGCCTTGAGGGCGCGGCCCGGATCAGCGCGGACGGGCGCACCGCCTACGCCGTCGTCACCTTCGACCGGCCGGCCGACGCGGTCCCCAAGGCGCAGGCCAAGGCGGTCGTGGCCGCCGCGAAGAACCCCGCCACCGAACGCGACGGCCTCCAGGTCGAGCTCGGCGGCCGGGCCATCGGCCTCACCGAGGCCCCCTCGGCCCACCTCGCCGAAGTGCTGGGCGTCGCCATCGCCGGTGTCGTCCTCTTCCTCGCCTTCGGCTCGCTCGCCGCCAGCCTGCTGCCCCTGGCCACCGCCCTGGTCAGCGTCGGCACCGCGTACTTCGGCATCACCCTGCTCGGGCACGCCATGCCGGTCGCCGACTTCGCCCCGATGCTGGGCACCCTGGTCGGGCTCGGCGTCGGCATCGACTACGCGCTCTTCATCGTCACCCGACACCGCAAGGGCCTACGGCGCGGCCTGTCCGTGGACGAGGCCGCCCGCACCGCCGTCGCCACCACCGGCCGGGCCGTCGTCTTCGCCGGGGCCACCGTCTGCATCGCGCTGCTCGGCATGCTGGTCCTGCGCCTGAACTTCCTCAACGGGGTCGCCCTGGCAGCCTCGCTCACCGTCGTCCTGACGGTCGCCGCCTCGGTCACGCTGCTGCCCGCTCTCCTCTCGTACATCGGCATGCGCGCCCTGTCCCGCCGCGAGCGCCGCAAGCTCGCCGCGGACGGCCCGCGGCCGGATCCGCCCACCGGCTTCGCCGCCCGCTGGTCCGCCTTCGTGGAACGCCGGCCCAAACTGCTCGGTGCGCTGGCCGCCGTGGTCATGGTCGTCCTGGCGCTGCCCACCTTCTCCCTCCACCTCGGCACCTCCGACCAGGGCAACAACCCGGCCGCATCCACCACCCGGCAGGCCTACGACCTGCTCGCGGACGGCTTCGGCCCCGGCGTGAACGGCCCGCTCACCCTCGTCGCCCGGCTCGACGGCCCGGCGGACCGCGTCGCCCTCGACGGCCTCGGCGAGACCCTGCGCACCACCCCCGGCGTCGCGGCCGCGGGGCCGGCCGTCTTCAACCGGAGCGGGGACACCGCCGTCCTGACGGTCGTGCCGACCTCCGCCCCGCAGTCGCGGGACACCAGCGACCTGGTCGACCGGCTGCGCCAGGACGTCATTCCGCGCGCCGAGCGCGGCCACACCATGGACGTCCACGTCGGCGGCGTGACGGCGGGCTACGACGACTTCGCCGAGGTCGTCATCGGGAAGCTGCCGCTCTTCGTCGGCGTCGTCATCGCCCTCGGCTGCGTCCTGCTGCTGCTCGCCTTCCGGTCCATCGGCATCCCGGTCAAGGCGGCCGCCATGAACGTCGCCGCCGTCGCCTCGTCCTTCGGCGTCGTCGTCGCGGTCTTCCAGTGGGGCTGGGGCAGCGAACTGCTGGGCCTGGGCAGTGCCGGCCCGATCGAACCCTTCCTGCCGGTGATCATGGTCTCCGTCCTCTTCGGGCTGTCGATGGACTACCAGGTCTTCCTGGTCAGCCGGATGTACGAGGAGTGGTTGGAGACCGGTGACAACCGGCGGGCGGTCCGGGTCGGCCTCGCCGAGACCAGCCGGGTGATCAACTCGGCGGCGGTCATCATGATCTCCGTCTTCCTCGCCTTCGTCCTCAGCGGCGACCGGCTGATCGCCATGTTCGGCATCGCCCTCGCCGTCGCCGTCGCCCTCGACGCCTTCGTCCTGCGCACCCTGCTCGTGCCCGCCCTCATGCACATGCTCGGCGGCGCGAACTGGTGGATCCCCGGCTGGCTCGACCGCCGACTGCCCAAGATCAGCATCGAACCTCCCGAGTGCCGCTCCCGTGCGACACTGCCCGCGCAGCGCAGCACGACCGACGAACCGGCTGCCGCGCCCCGCTGACGCGCCGGGCCGGGCACCGGAGGAGCCGAAGGAACCCGCATGTTCTCGATACATCTGGCCGACGACGCCCAGCTGTTCCCCCTGGAGATCCGGCACGCCGAAGAGTTCTTCGCGCACATGGAGCGCGGCCGCGCGTACATCGGGGAGCACATCGGCTTCCCCGACGCCGCCACCGACCTCGGGTCGGCCCGCACCCTGCTGGGGAACTACGCCCAGAAGGCGGCCACCGACACGGGCCGGCTCTACGGCATCCGGGTCGACGGCACCCTCGTCGGCGGGGTCCTCTTCCGGACCTTCGACGCGGACGGCGGCACCTGCGAGATCGGCTGCTGGCTGGAGCCGACCGCCGCCGGGCGCGGCCTGATCACCAAGGCCTGCCGGATCCTGATCGACTACGCGTTCCGGGAGCGCGGCATGCGCCGCATCGAGTGGCACGCCTCCGCCCTCAACACCAAGAGCCTCGCCGTCGCCCAGCGCCTCGGCATGACCCGCGAGGGCGTGATGCGCGAGAGCCACCGCCACCGGGGCGTCCTCCAGAACACCGAGGTCTGGGCGCTCCTCGCCCACGAATGGGACGCCGCCCAGCAGGGCTGAGCCCACCGACCTGCGCACCCGTCCGACCGCGGTCGGACGGGTCGTCCGGACCTGCGGACCCGGGCGGCGGCCGCCCGCGGGCGGCCCGGTGGACGGCCGCACATGCGGCTCTCAGGAACCTCTCAGATACGCCGCCTACGGTGCCCCGCATGGACACCACGAAGACCCCCGCCCAGAACGCGCCCGAGTCGGACTCCAAGGAGTCGACCGAGGCCACCGTCACCGCAACCACCGCCACCGATGTCGAGGTCACCGATATCGCGGACGTGGTCGGCGACCCGGACGGGGAGCTCGACGACGAGGAGTCCGAGGCGTTCCTGGACCAGGACGCCGAGGACCGCCCCACCGGTGTCTTCTCCGCGGCCGCGGCCATCGCGGGCGCCGGTCTCTCCCTCGTGGCCCTCAGCGGCACCTGGGTCGCCCGGGTGATCACCGAGCGCCAGGGCCTCATAGGCCAGATCGATTCGGTCAACGCCACCTCGACCGAACAGAAGATCCAGGCCCTGTACAGCGACGGCTGGCACATGACCGCCCTCGTCAACGGCGTCTTCTCCACGATCGCCCTCCTCATCGGCATGTTCGTGCTGGTCGGTCCCTCCTTCGGCGCCCCCGGTCGGGTCAACCCGCAGTGGGTCAAGGCAGTCTCCTGGGTCGCCGTCGCGCTCGGCGTCATCGGCGTGCTGATCTTCGGCCTCATGTACTTCGACGTCCTCTTCCCCCTCCCCAAGGCCGCGGCCGCCGCCTAGGCCCCCTGCCTGAGCCCCCCTGCCTAGGCCCCGTGCCTAGGCCGCCGGGTGGGTAGGGGCCCCGCCTTAGTCCGCCCGGCGCCCCGGGGCCACCCGCCTAAGGCCCCCGACCGCACCGAGATGCGGCATGCGCCCGATGCCCTCGCACCCCCTGGGACGAGATTCTTGGATCACACCGAACGAGGTGCCCGAGAAACAGGACCAGGGAGTACGAGATGTTCGTGTACGAGATCGCCATCGCCCACCGCGACGAGCTCATCCGTGAGGCCGCCGAGTACCGCCAGGTGCGCCTGGCCAAGGCCCGGGTCGGGCGCCGCGCCTTCTCTCTCAAGAAGGCCTCGGAAAGGCCGGTGAGGGAGACCCGCAGCCGGTTCACCCCGGCCGCGTAACCCGCGCCACGCACCACGTGATCTGACACGTGATGAGAAGCGCACCAATATCCGGTGTCACTCCCGAGCGACGCTGTGCGATGCTCGGCGGCGTGGAGACCAGATCTGTCAGCCCGGTGTTCGTCGGCCGCGCCGATGAACTGGCCGTACTCACCGACGCACTGACCCGGGCCGCGGGCCCGGAACCGCAAGCCCTCCTCATCGGGGGCGAGGCCGGGGTCGGCAAGACCCGCCTCACCGAGGAGTTCCTCGCGGAGGCCGAGCGGCGCGGCGCCGTCGTCGCCGTCGGCGGCTGTGTGGAGATAGGGGCGGAGGGTCTTCCCTTCGCCCCCTTCTCCGCTGCCCTGCGCAGCCTGCGCCGCCAGCTCCCCGAGCAGCTGACCGCCGCCGCCGCGGGCCAGGAGGACGAACTCGCCCGGATCCTCCCCGAGCTCGGCGAGACCCCCCGCGGACCGCACGACGAGGAGAGTACCGCCCGGCTCTTCGAGCTGACCGTACGCCTGCTGGAACGCCTCGCCGCCGACCGCACCGTCGTCATCGTCCTGGAAGACCTGCACTGGTCGGACACCTCGACCCGGCACCTCCTCGCCTACCTCCTGCGCACCCTCTCCACCGGCCGGCTCGTCGTCGTCGCCACCTACCGCGCCGACGACATCCACCGCCGCCACCCGCTGCGCCCGCTGCTCGCCGAACTCGACCGGCTGCGCTCCGTCCAGCGGATCGAGCTGTCCCGCTTCAACCGCGCGGAAGTGCGCCGCCAACTTGCCGGGATCCTGGCCGCGCCGCCCGAAGAGGCACTGGTCGAGACCGTCTTCGACCGCTCCGACGGCAACGCCTTCTTCGTCGAGGAACTGGTCGCCTGCCGCGAGAGCGGCTGTCGCACCGGCCTCACCGAATCCCTGCGCGACCTGCTGCTCGTGCGCGTCGAGGTGCTGCCCGACGCCGCCCAGCGTGTGGTGCGCATCGTCGCCGAAGGCGGCTCCACCGTCGAACACGAACTCCTCCTCGCTGTCGCCCAGCTGACCGAGGACGCCCTGATCGAGGCGCTGCGCGCCGCCGTCGGCGCCAACATCCTGCTGGCCAGCGCCGACCGGGACGGCTACCGCTTCCGGCACTCCCTCGTCCGCGAAGCCGTCAGCGACGACCTGCTGCCGGGCGAACGGGCCCGCGTCAACCGCCGCTACGCACAGGCCATGGAGGCCGACGAGAACCTCGTCTGCAGCTCGGAGCGGACCATCCGGCTCGCGAGCTACTGGTACTACGCCAACGACCCGGCCAAGGCCCTGCCCGCCGTGCTCGCCGCCTCCGTCACCGCCCGCCGCCGACACGCCTACTCCGAACAGCTCCGGCTGCTGGACCGGGCCATCGACCTGTGGGAGAGCGCGCCCGCGGAGGTCCGCGCGGAGCTGCGGCCGGCGGACTACACCGAGGTGTACCCGCCCTGCGGCTGCGACCCGGAAACCACCCCGCTGCGCCGGCTCGACCTGCTGGCCGAGGCCACCGTCGCGGCCCGCTTCGGCGGCGAGCGCGATCGCGCCCTGAAGATAACCAAGATGGCCCTGCGGGTGCTGGAGGACGAGGACGACCCGCTGCGCTCCGCCTGGTTCTGGACCGAGCGCTCCAAGCTGGTCGCCAGCCTGGGCCGCGGCGACGGCTGGACCGAACTGAGCACCGCCCAGGAACTCGTCCAGGGGCTGCCCCCGTCCCACGTGCACGCCGAAGTGCTCTCCCGCGCCGCGGGGTGGGGCATGATCCACAACCCCGGCCTCGACAACATCGCGGCCGCCGAACGCGCCGTCGAGTACGCGCGGATGGTCGGCGCCCAGGAAGTCGAACTGCACTCCCGCATCACCCTGGGCTCCCTCCTCGCGGACGCCGGGGACGTGGCGGGAGGGCTCGCCCTGATGGAGGAGGTCAAGGTACGGGCCGCCGAACTGGGCCTGGCCATGCTCTCGGGTCGTGTTCACATCAATCTCACCTCTCAGCTCGAAAACAACGGCCGCTCACGGGAAGCGGTGGAACTCGCGGAGGCGGGGGTCCAACTCGTCGGAGCCTCCCGGCTCCTGGACTCCGAGGCCTGGGTCCGCGGCAACATGGCGGAGAGCCTGTACAGCCTCGGCCGCTGGGACGAGGCCACCGAGGCGGCCCAACGCACCCTGCGCGTCAGCCAGAGCGCCGCCCCGCGCGGCATGGCCTCGGCACGCCTGTCCTACCTCGCCCTGGCCCGCGGCGACGTGGCCGGCGCCGCCCAGTGGCTCGGCGCCGCCCACGAACACTTCGGCACCCACGACGCCCAGCCCCAGCACCGGATCCCGATGTACCGCCTGACGGTCGGCCTGGCCGCGCTGGAGGGCCGGATCGCCGACGTCCGCACGGAGGTCGCCGAGGCGATCGGCGCCGGATTCCCGCTCGGCCACCACCGCTACGCCTGGCCCCTGCTCCTGGCCGCCGCCTCCGCCGAGGCCGACGCCCGGGGCCTCCCGGCCGCCGCCGCGGGCCACGAGGAGGCCGTGCGGATCCTGCGCCGGGCCATGCTCGACCTGGCCGCCCCGGTGCCGCTGTGGGCCGCCCACGCCGACTTCGTCCGCGCCGAACTGCTGCGCGCCGAGGACCGCGACACCCCTGCCGACTGGACCGCCGTCGAGGCCGCGATCGAGCCGCTGGAGCGCCCGTACCTGCTGGCCCGGGCCCGCCACCGGGTCGCCGAGTCACTGCTGGCCGCGGGCGGCGACCGCGAACACGCCGCCGCACTCGTCCGCGCGGCCCACGCGACCGCCGAGCGCCTGGGCTCGCTCCGGCTCCGCGACGACCTGGCCCTGCTCGCCCGGCGCGGCCGCCTCCAGCTCACCGACCCCGACGAGGGCGCCGCCCCGGCTGCCACCGGGCCCGACACCGACCCGGTCGAGAGCCTGGGCCTGACCAGCCGCGAGCGGGACGTACTGCGCCTGGTCGCGGCGGGCCACAGCAACCGTCAGATCGCCGAGGAGCTCTTCATCTCCCCGAAGACGGCCAGCGTCCACGTCTCGAACATCCTGGCCAAGCTGGGCGTCGCCGGCCGCGGCGAGGCGGCCGCCCTCGCCCACCGCCTGCGCCTGTTCACCCCCGTCCCTTCCTGAGCCGGCGGCTCCCGGCCCCGGCGGCCGGGAGCGGCGGGCTACCCGGAGCGGCGGGCGGCCGGGAGCGGCGGGCTACCGGACTGTCAGGCTCAGGATCCGGTCGTCCCCCGCCTCGGGCGTCCCGCGCCCGTCCGTCTCGCTCGTGACCAGCAGCAGCTTGTCCCCGCCCAGGGGCACCACCGTCCGCAGGCGCCCGTACGTCCCCTGGAGGAAGGCCTCGGGCTCCGCGAGCGCCTTGGTGCCGTCCAGCGGGATCCGCCACAGCCTGGCTCCCTTGAGCCCGGCCATCCAGATCGAGCCCTGCGCGAAGGCGATCCCGCTCGGTGAGGCGTCATCGGTCTTCCACTGGGCCACCGGGTCGATGAGACCGGGCTTGCCCGCCTTCCCCTCGGCATCGGGCCAGCCGTAGTTGCCGCCGGGCTGGATCAGATTCAGCTCGTCCCACGTGTCCTGGCCGAACTCCGAGGCCCACAGCCGCTTGTCCTTGTCCCAGGCCAGCCCCTGCACATTGCGGTGCCCGTAGGAGTAGACGACCGAATCGGCCTCCGGATTCCCGTGCACGGGCTGCCCGTCCGGGGTCATCCGGAGGATCTTCCCGCCCAGCGACTTCTTGTCCTGGGCGAGCCCGGTCTCCCCGGTCTCGCCCGTGCCCGCGTAGAGCATCTTGTCCGGGCCGAAGGCGATCCGGCCGCCGTTGTGCACGAGCCCCTTGGGGATCCCCCGGAACACGGTGTCCGGGGAGCCCAGTTGCTGGCCGGGCGCTCTCTGCTCGTCGTATCTGAGCCGGGCGATCCGGTTGTCGGACTCCGTCGTGAAGTACACGTAGACGAGGTGGTCCGAGGCGTACGAGGGCGACAGAGCCAGACCGAGCAGCCCGCCCTCGCCGCCCGGAGCCACCCCGGAGACCTTGCCGATCTCCGTCGGCTTCCCCGTCTTCGTGTCGACCCGGGTGATCGTGCCCTTGTCCCGCGAGGCGACCAGTAGGTCCCCGCCCGGCAAGGGGGCCACGCCCCACGGCGATTCCAGACCCTTGGCCACCTCGCCGGACACCGCCACCGACCCCTTCGCCGGTGGCCCCGGGGCCGAGGCCCCCGCAGAGGCGGGACCGCCCCCCGAAGGGCTCGCCCCCTTCGCCGGTGGCGAGGAACCCGCCGGAGCCCCGGACCCCGGCCCGCCGGCCGGAGCGCACCCGACCACCAGCAACGCCCCGCACCCGGCCAAGCCCACGGCCGCCCACACACCCCGTGCTGCGCCGCGGCCCCGCATCGCTCCCACACCCATCGCCCCGCTCCCTTCTACTGCCCACTGCCCGCTGCCCGTCGATCCTGCCGGTCACCAGTCTCAACAGCCGGCACAGTCGGCGAAGTTCCACCCCTTCGTACACTCGATCGAGTGGGGATGGACGGCCCCGAACGGGGAAGAGGGCGATCCGGACACCCCGGCGCGGTCGGGGTGGGGACGGGCAGGAGTGTCCCCGCAGGACGAGCGGTCCCCACCGCGAAGCTGCTCCGACGAACCCGCAGCCGCGAGCCGAGGAGACACTCGTGCCCGTCCCCCCCCCCCCCCCCCCCCCCCCCCCCCCCCCCCCCCCCCCCCCCCCCGGGCACCCCCCCCCCCCCCCCGGACCCCCCCCCCCCCCCCACCCCCCCCCCCCCCAACCCCCAAAC
>NZ_JBITDP010000010.1:0-312096 GCF_044454405.1 Streptomyces sp. NPDC051555
CGCCACCGGTCACCCGTCCTTCGTGATGTCGAACTCCTTCGCGGACCAGACCCTGGCCCAGATCGAGCTCTTCACCAAGCCCGAGGAGTACCCGATCGACGTCTACGTGCTGCCCAAGCACCTGGACGAGAAGGTCGCCCGCCTCCACCTCGCCGCCCTCGGTGTCAGGCTCACCACCCTGCGCCCGGAGCAGGCCTCCTACATCGGTGTGGACGTGGCCGGCCCGTACAAGCCGGACCACTACCGCTACTGATCCCTCCGGGCGCGCGACAGGCGTACGGACAGCCGAACAGAATCCGCCACCGGCCCTTGAAGGACGCTCAAGGGCCGGTGGAAACGCCATGGCCGGGGGTCCCAGGGGATGCCACGATCGGATGTCCGAGCCGAGGGCAGGCACCTCCCCGACCACCACCGAAGGACGCATTCATGAACCCCAATCCGGCCGGTAGCCCGAACCAGTACCAGCAGCAGCCACCGCACCAGCCGAATCAGCCGTACCAGCCGAATCAGCCGTACCAGCCGAATCAGCCGTACCAGCCGAACCAGGCACCCCAGGGGTACACCGGTCAGGCCGCACCGTCGGCGGCCGGCGAGCGCGGCAAGTTCCCCACCGTCCTGCTCCTCGTCTCGACCGTCCTCATCGGCCTGATGGCGGGTCTGTTCTTCGCCTTCGACGTCTCGGTGATGCCGGGTCTGGCCAAGGCCGACGACCGGACCTACGTCACGGCGATGCAGAACTTCAACTCGGTCATCGACGGCAGTCCCGTCTTCGGCATGGCCTTCATGCTCGCGCTCGTGGCGGTCGTCGTCTCGGCGATCGTGGAGTTCCGCAAGGGCCGTCGCAACGTGGCGATCTGGGTGGCGGCGGCGGCCGTCGCCTACTTCGTCGTCCTCCTGATCACCTTCAGCGTCAACATCCCGCTGAACAACGAGCTCAAGGACGCCGGCGACGCCGCGAAGATGACCGACTTCTCGATCGTCGAGAAGTTCAAGACCACCTGGGTCTCGACGAACATCGTCCGCACCCTGCTGTGCACGGTCGCGCTCACGGCCCTGTCCCGGGCCCTGGTCCTCTTCGGCCGCGCCACCCGTTCGACCGCCCGCTGAACGACCAGCACGCAGGAGTGCCCCGGCCGGGACCGTCGGCCGGGGCACTCCTGCGTGCGGTGCGTGCGGTGCGTGCGGCGCGGGGGTACGTACGTACCTCAGGCGGTGGCGGTTCCGTGCAGCACCAGCGCCCAGGCCAGGAACCCCAGCGACGCCGTGCACAGCAGCGTCCGCCACACGTTGGCGCGGGCCCAGGGCCCCTCGAAGGCGCGGCGCACGGCACCCGGGTCCGCGATCCGCTCGACCGGGCCGGCCTTCTCCAGTGCGTTGTTCAGCGGGATGTTCACCCGGTTCGTCACGCCCATGGACAGGATGTAGCAGGCCAGCGCCCCGATCAGCGGCACGAGCAGGTCGTGCCCGTCGGAGGGGACGTGCAGACCCAGGGCCAGCGCGGTGAAGAGGAAGGCGCCGATGTAGCCGAGGACGAACCAGCCGTTGAGGATGGCCACGTTGATCTTCTGCATGACCGTGATCACCGTCCGGTCGTCGCAGCGTTTGAGGCCCGGCATCACCGCGACGGCGAAGCCGTAGAACAGCCCACTGACCAGTCCCATGGTGACGGTGGCGGCGATGAGCGAGGCCAGACGGGCTGTCTCCACGTGGTTTTCCCCCTGCTCGTGGTCATCGACAGGTCATCAGATCGTCAAGTCACGGCGATCATACGGGTGCGGACCACCCCGGCGGCGGGAGGATCCAGCGATCCTCGACCGTTCCTCGATCCCACCGAGGCCCCTCCTGGACCGGCCCGCCGCGCACTACCGCGGAGCCGCGGTCGTTCCCGGCGGCGGGACCTCCCCGATCATGGCCTGCGCCGGGCTGCCCAGGACCAGGGTCACCGGGACCCCGCCGCCCGCGGCCCGCTCCAGCCGGGACCTGAACTCCGCGGAGGCGACCCCCGCGGCGCTCGTTTCCACGGTGACCCCGCCCGCGTCGCGGCTGGGGTGGACGGAGTGGACCGGCAGTGCGTCGCGCAGGCGGATGATCCGCTGGCTCGCGGCCACGAGGGTCTCGCGCGTGAAGCGGGCGAGGTAGAGGTCGGCGCGGGCCGGATCGGCCTGCGGGTCCGCCCGGTGCGCGGCCTCGACCAGGCGGCGGCCCCGGGCCAGGTCGGTCACGCAGAGCGTCACCCGGCCGGGCGGCGCGTCGGTGACGTGGGTGGAGTAGACGTCGGCGAAGACGCCCCGGCCCTGCTCCCCGACGGCCTGCGAAAGGCGCATCCCCTCAGGGGTGTTGGCGGGCGTCCCGTCGATGACGGTCGGCGCCGGCTGCCCGGTGGCCGGACCGCGACCGGGGCAGGCGGGGGCGCCCCGGTCGTCCCCGGTCGTGATCGTCGTCCCGCAGCCGGTGAGCAGCGCGGCGGCGGCGAGTGCGGCGGCCATGGCGGTCGCTGCGGTTGCTGCGGTCGGGCGGGCGGAGCGTGCGGTGGTGCGGCGCATCGTCTCGATCCCCCTTCGGAACACGGCGGTGGTCGGCGGGTTCGGCACGGGAGGGACGTGCCGAACGGGCCGCCGGTTCCGCGCGGTGGGGGTCGGATGCGGGGGTCGGACGCGGGGGCCGCGTCAGGCCGCGGCGCCGCCGTCGACCGCCGGTGAGCTGCCGAGGGCCTTCACCGCCTGGTAGTAGGTCCACGCCGTGGAGTCGCAGGACCCCTTCTTCACACCCGAGTAGGCGGAGCAGACCCGCTTGAGGTCGGCGTACAGGGCATCGTCGAGCCGCGACTTGTTCGCGGCGAAGATGCCCGCCGCCTTGTGGTTGCGGTAGCCGAAGTCGTGGCGCGCGCAGGCCGTCTTGAAGGGGAACCCGAACGGATTGTCGGGGGAGGAGGAGCAGTAGTCCGTGGACCAGTCGAACCCGTACGCCGCCCAGGAGCCCTGGTTGCCGCGCGCCGACAGCCACGCGTTGTAGCTCGCCGAGCTCGTCTGCGTCCAACTGCTCAGCACCTGCGGCTTGTCGGCCGGAGCGGCGGCGGCCGACCCCGCGAAGGCGACGAGCGCGGTGACGGCGGTGACGGCGGGAACGAGCGCGGCGGTGAATCTACGGCGCATCAGGAGCCTCCGGAGGAAGGGGGGCGCGCCGGGGGGAACGCGGCGCGGGTCCTCAGGATGTACGGCTGGGATAAAGGGCGGGCATCGTCCGGCTGGACAGCGCGTGGTGTCCGCGGGGCGTACGGGCCGTCAGATCGCGGACCGGCATGCGCCGTGCCCACCAGAGGTCCGGTCCCTCGCACGCATCCGGACCGCGGCCTCAATCGCACGGAGTGACGTAGTAGGTGATCCTGGCGGCGGCCCGGCCCGTCTTGATCCCGTTGGCGCCCGCGACCTCGATCGTGTGCTCACCGGGCGAGGAGGGGAGCTTCTGGTCCACCCGGAAGAGCGGGTCGTCCACGTTCCGGAACCAGCCGCCGTGATCGAAGTCGTCCAGATGCATGGTCAGGCGGAACTCGGAGGTGCTGCTCCTGATCCACCCGCCGCCGTCGGCGGGAGGGGTAGGGCCCCGTTTCGTCCAGCAGGGTGTAGGGGGCCTTCATGTTCGTCATGTACTTGCCCGGGGCGGTGGACCACAGGTCCTTCGCGAGGTCCGTGGTTCCTTGACGGGCGATGATTTGGATCCGGCCCATCGTCTCGTCCCCGTTGGTGTCCTCGGTGCCGAGAATCTCGATCTTCCGCACGGTGAGGGAGGCGGCTTTCGACACGGGACTGTTGCGGGTGAAGAGCAGACGGCCCTCCCGCATGGAGTAGCGGGCGAACTTCATCGCGCCGGTGTCCTCCAGACAGGGGGTGCTCGTGCAGTACATGAGGTTCAGGTCCTGGAGGGGCGCCGACGGTGCCCCGTTGACGACGCGCTTGACCGTCACATCGGTGCCGAACGCGGCGCGCATCTTCGTGCGCACGTCCGGGGGAACTTCCTTGTCGGTCGTATCGTCCAGTCTGCCTCTCTTGAGGAGGCTCCCATCTGCCATGTTCAGCTTGAGATACTCCATTTGCAGTTCCGACTCGACGTAGATGATGTGGCCGGAATCCGGCGCCAGGTACATGTTGGTGACGCCGAACCACTTCAGCGCATCACGAGACTCTGCCGTGAGCCCGAGGTCCCTGGCGTCGTCGAGGTTGCTTCCGCTGTATGAGGTGAAAGTCCAGTCTCCGGTCCATTCGTTCTTGCCTCCTGCCCAGAAGATGGTCTGGTGGGTCTCGTACAGCTTCCCGCCATATGTGTAGGCGGCCCGGGGGACCGCCATCGCGGTGGTGCGCTGGGGGTAAGGAGGCTTGGCACCTTTGAGGCGGCCGTTGAGCTTGTACTCCTCGCCTGCCCGCTCCCATGAGCAGGTCAGATCCACACCCGGAATCAGATCCGGCCGGTCATAGGCGCGTCGCCGCAGGCGGTAGACCTTCTCGTTGTTGTAGATCTCCAAGGCCAGGTCGGGGTCGGTCGGGTGCGGGACGACGAAACGCTCCTTGACGGAAAACCCCGGTCGTGGATCCGGCAACGGCTCCGGGTAGGGCAGGGGTATCCCGTACTCGCCCAACTGGTCGCGTGCTACCGAACTGGTGGCGAGTCCCTTGGCCTGGTTCACCATCAGCCTGATGTCCCTCTTCGCCTGCACGTAGGCCTTGTGGGTCTCCTGCATGCGGTGCTTGTTGAGGAGCTTCTGCCTATCGGTCAGTTCTGTGAGGCCGTCGACTTCCCGCCGCCTGATGTACCACAGCTCGGCCTCCAGATCAGTCACCTGCTGGGCGAAGTACCATCCGACCTTCTCCAGCTTGCGACCGACGTCTTCAACGAAAGAGGGCGTGGTCCCGGAATTCTCGAGCTCCAACAGTGCGACCTGGGTGATCTCGTATTCCATTATTCGGGTGAGGCGACTCATGGTGGTGGCGCCCGCCGCGTCGTACTGACGATCCTTCGCCTCCCGGTCCAGGATTTTGAGAATCCTGCTGGTCACCTGCTCCTTGACGATATCGAAGATCGCCAACCCCCAGCCGAGCCAGGGCACTGCGATCCCGACCGGAACGAGCAAACCCTTGCTGATCTGGTAGAAGGCTTCGGGGATGTTCCGCTTCTCGATCGCCTCGCTCAACCCGGAGAGCTCTCCGTGCCACGGGATGGTGGCGTCGGCAAGGATCTCCAGACCTTTCTTGCGCCGCACCGTCCGCGTGGAGTTCCCCCAGTCGTTCGCGATCGCGATGACCCCGCCCTTCCCCAGATCGACATCTATTTCCTGCATGTTCGCAAGATTGAGGTCGATGCCCTTCCACTTGATGTGAGGCAATTTTGCCGCGTCTGAAGGGGTCAGGCCGAGCGAGCACAGAACATACGAACTCGCGGAGGTGAGGGGGGACTTCGTAGCCCAGTGCGTCAGCGCAGCCAGGGCGGAGCATTCTATTCCGGTTGCTGCCGACGTAACGGGCTCGTGGAGCAGGGCTGTTGGGAGGTCGGAGGTGGGAGCGGTGGTCGTGGTGGGGGCTGTGGTGGGGGCGGCGGGCCCGTGGGCCGTTGGAGTCGACGGAGCAAGGCTGAGCAGGCCATACGGTAGGGGCCCGAGGGTGGCCGCGGCCAGCTTGGCCTTCTCCGTTGCCCTCTTGGCCTTGAGCGCCGACTGGACGCTCTTGTTGTGCAGGTCTTCGCGTTCGCCCGGTGGGCGCGCGGGGTCCTTGGACTGCTCGCCGGCTTGCCGGGATGCGATGGACGAGGCGTCGGCCCTGGCTCCCCACTTCTTGAGCTCCCGATGGGTGTGGGCCTGGTCAGCGGCCTCGGAGCGGGAGCGGATTGCAAGGTCGTCGCGTCGGGCGGCCGATGTGGCCACAGGGGTCACCGGAGGGCAGCCGGCAAGTGCTGCTATCTGATGAAGACCTACGCCGACGCGTTCGAGGTCCTGCTGGGCGTCGAGGATGAGCGAGAGGTAGTGGTTCCAGCCCCATGTCGCCTGGGGCTGGAAACCTCGTCGAGCCGCAAGTCGGTGCAGGAAGTTCCATGAGTCCTCGGGCAGGTAGTCGGGCAGGAGCTGCCTCATCTCGCCCGAGAACTTCGGGGTGGTGCCGGTGACCAGGACCTCCCGCAGACACAAGTCGTCAAGGAACTCCTGTTTGTCCTGTTCTGCAAGGTCGCCCAGGATCCGCGCCACTTGGTCCGGGTCGGGCCGCCGCGGCAGACGGTGCAGTGGATGGCCCGCATCGAACAGGCGATCATTCACAACGCGCCGCCGCCGGTCAGCTTCCTTCCCCGTGGTCTTGCCGCCTGCGGGGGACCTGACGCCCTCGAAATTCCACCACGAGAACTCCGCCACGAAGAAGGAAGGCTCCCATGCCTCACCGGTAACCACATACTCCCGAACCCGCAGGTCCTCGATGAAGGCTTCCTTCTCCCCTTCTGGCAATTGATCGAGAAGCTTTTCCACAGCGGCCACCGGCGGCGAGTGCGGCAGCCGGTGCAGCAGATGAGATCTGTCGGGCAGTCTGGCCCCCCACAGTTCACCCGTGACCAGGTACTCCCGCCGGCGCAGAGCCCGCAGGAATTCGGCTCTCTGTTCCTCCGGCAGGCGTTGCAGCACCTTGACCACCCGATCCATGTCCGGGCTGACCGGCAGGAGATGGATCGGATGGCCCTCGGCGAACTCCCGCATCACCAGACGCCGACGCCGGCACAGCTCGTCTTCATCCGCGGTCCGCCATCTCAGCCGTATCAGGTCGTCGTCCAACGAGCTGGGAGGAAATCCCTCGCTATGCGGTGCGGCAGAAAATGCCCCACCGCCGGGCTGCTGTTCCCCTTTGCTTTCTCTGGTCAGGGCAGGGCCACTGGAGGGAGACTTCTTCCGGGTGGGCTCGGGCGCGAGGGGTCCGATCGTCATCAGAGTCGGGAGGCTTTCTGTTGGTCGATGCGCTCAGTCAGCTCAGGTGCTCGGGCTGAAACAGTTCCAGCACCTGTGCCATGGCACCTTATCCAAAAAGAGAGGAGACCAGTTACTACACCGAAGGACTGCCGACTTATCTGACGGTGTGCCACATTCGACACCCGCGCTCGGTGATCCTCTTCTGATGTAAGCCCCGACAATGCGGTTCCTCTACGGTCGCCTGGGAGCTGCGTAGCTGAATGCTACGGCCATCTCCCTTTGGCGGCCTCTTATCCTCTTCTGACGCGACAGCGGGACCCGTTGTGCTGGTTGGCTGGGGGCTAATCGTGTGCTGGCGGCGAGCTGCGTTGGCGCGTTGTCAGACCGTGTGAGGCCTGCCATCGGAAGGAGCCGCTATACCGAACGCGTCTCACAATCACAGGGCTGAATACTCCGCACAGCAAAAGACCTTGTTCGGAATGGAGAGCGATAGGAAAGGCGCCCGTGGGTGATGCTGACGGTCCAAGCATCCGGAACTGGTTCAGCGGGATCGGGTGTAGCGCAGGACCAGGACTGCGCGAGCCAGCCGGGTCAGCTTCTGTCGAAATTCGTCGGGTGACCGGGTATCGAGGATTCTCACGGCCTCCTCCTGTGCCAGCGCGGACTTCCGTCGATCCGAGAGCTGTTTGAAGTCCTCGTCGTCCCCCGCGCGCGCAGGCGCCGCAGCACCCCATTCCCGTTGCTCAGTTCACGCAGTGCCTTGAGAATGGCCATCGCGTCCGGCGGAAGTGTGCCACCGTCGCGCTGGAGAAACTCGTCGGCCGCGCCCGCCATGCGGCCTGCCTGCCGGCCCGCACCGCCGCGGGACCATGACAGCGTCAGTGACGGTCCGGGAGAAGCTGGACGCGCTGCGAGTCGGAGAGAGCGGTGGGGCGGCCGCCCCGCATCTGCCATGAGGCGTCGTCCGTCATGAGGTTGCTCTTCGGCGGCTCGACCAGGTCGACTTACACGTTCGTGCCGAAGGTGACGCCGGATTCGGTGTCCCAGACCTCGCGTGCGCACGTTCTGCTGCATGCCGCCCGCGCGGGCGGGCGCCTGGACGCGGGGCTGTCCCGGCTGTTCCGGGACGCGGGGGCCGGTGGCCGACAGCGACTTGGGCCACCCCTGCTGGGGTGGCCCAAGTGCTCTGCTACGACTGGTTCGGGCCCGACGACCTCGCCCGCTGTGAGGAGAACCGCGGCCCCGGAGAGGTCTTGATCCGCGAGCTCATCGCACGGACCGCAGGAGGTCGTCGCCGCCCGAACAGGTCCTAGCGGCCCTTCTTGCCCCAGGACTGGCTGTCGAGGATGCGCTTGTGGTCGTTGCGCAGGGTGGCCGCGTCGCGCTTGTCCCAGACGTAGTCGGTGCGGTTCTGGTAGACGTCGTGGGCCGTGTTATTGCCCTTGCCCGTGTGCACCTTGACGCTGGAGTGGCCGGCGAGCGTCAGGTTGTGGAAGCGGTAGGTGTGGCCCTGCCTGTCCGCGAGGGTGTAACCGCGCAGGTTGACGGGCTTCTTGCCGGTGTTCTTCACCTCGACCCACTCGCCGTTGAGGCTGCGGTTGGAGCGGTCGTCGCGCCCGGGGCTGTCGTACTGCACCTTGCCGATCATGACGGTGGAGTGCTTGCCCGTGCTGTGGCCGCGGTCGTGGTCGTTACCACCGGCGGCGGCCGCGGCCGGGAGGGCGGCGGCGCCGACGACGGCGACGGAGGCCACGACGGTCGCGAGGGCGCGGCGGGTGATGAGAGAAGCAGACATGGAGCTGTCACCTCAAGGACGTGCGGGTCCCCGGCTTGCTGCCGGGAACCACACTCTGTCGTGCCGGCCAGGCGTTTTCTAGCAAAACGCCCAAGATTACTGAATCGGGACAAATAGCCAATATCCTATGATAAAGCGCTTATTGGGCTTGGCTCAGCAGACCGGGCGGCGGCCCGTGTCGCGGGCGGCTTCCTCCATTGCCGCGACCGGGGCCGGGAGTTCCGTCACCGGTGCGTCGAGCGGCACCAGCGCTCCCGCCCGCCCCGGTTGCATCGCGGCCCCGCCCTTCGCGGTGACCCGGCCCGTCGGGGCGGCCTCCAAGGTGCCGAGCGCGGCGACGTACGCGGGGAAGCTCTCCACGTCCCGCCGGTGGCGCACCGGTTCCCGGAAGCCGGCCAGCGCCGGGTAACCGTCCTGCCCGGTCAGCGTGTACGACGTGGTCACCACCCGGTACACCCCCTCCGGCCGCAGCGCCACGCCCCCGACCAGGACGTCGGCGGGCGCGACCCGGTCCCCGGCGGGCCCCGCCGGGTCGAAGGAGCAGCGGACGTTGGCGGACACCGCGAGCGGCGCGTAGGTCAGGGTGCCCCGCGCGTCCACCGCCCACTGCTGCTCCAGCACGTCGTGCACCTGCGCCCCGCTGACCGATGCCGTGACCAGCGGGTTCCCGTACCCCACCGCCCGCCAGGCCCGTTCGAAGGTGACCGCGTCCTCGCCGGGCGCCGCCACCAGGTCGGTGTTGATGACGCTGCGGCCCAGCCGCGGCGCGAGCGCGATCAGCGCCAGCTCCGCGGGCGCGGGCGCGGGATCGGGCCGCGGGCTCGTGTCGAAGGGGTCGGGCGCCTGCGCGGCCGCCCACAGCGCCCAATCGGCCACCAGGTTCCCCATGGTGCTCTCTCCGACCGCCGAGAGCCGGCGTTGGAAGGGGGTCCGCTGGCGCCCGATGGTCCGGCCGGCGCGTTCGCGCGCGTACCCGGTCCAGTGGTCCACCACGTCCCGCAGGCCCGGATGGGCGGGCACGTCCCGGGTGTTGGGGTGGTTGGTCGAGGTGGTCAGCTCGCGCACCACCGCGCCCGTCGTCGGATCGAGCCGCAGGGTGATCTCGTTGACGATCTGCCCGTGACAGCCCGCCTCCACGAAGGGCCGCATCCGCCCGGTCGGGTCCGGCAGCATCATCGTGAAGGCCCGGTGCCAGTGCCCGGTGACGATCGCGTCGATGTCCGCCGACACCCGCAGCGCCAGCTCGTACGCCGGACCGCTCGGCGCGGTCCCCGCGTCGAAGGCGTCCCCGGCCACCGCCCCGTCGTGCATGCTCAGCACGATCGCGTTGACCCCCTGCGCCTTCAGCAGCGCCGCGCACCGGTCGGCCGCGGCCACCTCGTCCGAGGTCCGCAGCCCGGGCTGGTAGGAGTTCGGGAACCCCTCGGTGCCGAGCGCCGTCAGGTGGATGAAGCCGACGGGCAGGCGCAGGCCGCCCGGCGCGTCCACCCACTCGATGTTGTACGGGGGCAGTACGGCGACCCCTTCCGTGCCGCTCCCGTCGTCCCGGCCGGTCGTCACGTTCGCGCTGTAGTAGCGGAAGTCGGCGCCGTGGAAGGGCAGTCCGGCCGAGTCGGGGAAGCTGTGGGTGACCCCGGCCCCGTCGAGCCCGGCACCCGCGCCCCGCTCCATGTGCTGCGTCAGGAAGCCGGGCGTGCGGTCGAACTCGTGGTTCCCGGCGGTCGCGAAGTCCAGGCCCAGCCGGTTCAGCGCCTCGATGGTCGGCTCGTCCGACAGGCTGAAGGCGGGAAACTCCCACCCCGAGAACAGGTCGCCCGGGGCGAAGAAGAAGGAGTTCGTCCGACCGGCCCGCAGCCGCTCCAGATGGGTGGCCATGTAGGCGACCCCGCCGACGGTGTACGTCGCCCCGTCAGCCCCCGCGATCACCGCGTCCCGGGCCGGGGGCGCGCTCAGATACCCGTGCAGATCAGTGATGTTGAGCAGCTGTACGTCGACGTAGCCGGCCGCGCTGGTGGCGTCGAGCCCCGCCGCGCTGCCCGCGACCGCCGTCCCGGTGAGCGCTTTGACCCCCACCGCCCCGGCCGCCGTCAGGAACCGCCGCCTGCCCAGACCCGCGCTCGCCATCGCCCCGTCCCCCTCCGACCGACACGATCCCGACCGGCACCGCCCGCCGTCCCTCCGCTCAACGCGTGGCGGGGGTGGCCGTCACGCACCGGTGGGGGTGGCCGTCAGGCGCCGGTGGGGGTGCCCTGGGCGGGGGAGTGCTCGGTGCGGTAGCGCTTCATGAACTTGAACATCAGGACGACGGAGGCGATCGGCACGCCCCAGTTGCAGATCCAGTTCAGGTCGCCGTTGGCGGGGGCCGCGAGGGCGATCAGGTGGGCGACGGTCATCAGGGCGAACACGCCGCCCCACGCGGCGGAGAACAGCCGGTTCGTCTTCTTGAAGACGGGCGAGTTCCAGGCGGCCTTCGGGACCTCCTGGCGGGCGTACTGCTCGGTGAAGGGCATGAAGGGGAGCGTCAGGAAGATCAGCACCGCCAGTAAGGCGGTCGCGACGGTCCGGCCGTAGTCGGTCACGAACGCCTCGGCGCCGGAGCCGCCCAGCCAGGCCACCGCCGAGAGCGCCGCGAAGGTCACCACGCCCATCGCGTCCAGCAGCATCACCTTGCCGCGCACCAGCGCCGGGCTCGCGATGGCCAGGGACACCAGCGCGGCGAGGGCCGCCGACCACTGCGGCGCGAGTCCGCTGCCCGCCGCCTCGGAGAAGGCGATCCAGGGGAGGAAGCTGACGAGCGGGTTGGACTTCATGGTCGGGTCTCTTCTCGTGAGGGGCTTGCGAGGGGCCATGTGAGGGGCTTTGTGAGGGGCGGTTGCCGGCCCGCCTTCCTGGCCTGACAGGTCAAAAGTAGAAGGTCAGCTTGTGACCTGTCAATAGTGGAATGTAGAGTCAGGGGTATGAGCCTCCGACACGCACTCCTCGGCCTGCTGACCGACCGCCCCTCCAGCGGGTACGACCTGATGAAGTTGTTCGACACCACGCTCGCCAACGTCTGGAAGGCCACCCAGAGCCAGGTCTACGGGGAGCTGACCCGGATGACCGACGCCGACCTCATCGACGTCTCGGCCGAGGGCCCCCGGGGCCGCAAGGAATACACGCTGCGCCCCGAGGGCCGGGCCGAACTGGAGCGCTGGCTGACCACCCCCGCCCCGCCCCAGCCGCTGCGCAGCGACGCCATGCTGCGCGTCTTCTTCCTCGGCCTGCTGCCGCCCCAGCAGGCCCGCGAGCACCTCGCCCGGATGGAGGCCGCCGAGGCCGAACAGCGCGAACAACTGGAGCGGTTGCGCGACGGGCGCGAGTGGACGGGCCACCCGCTCGCGCTCTCCGGCCGCCTGGTCCTGGAGTACGGGCTGCGCGACGCCGAGGCGAAGCGGGAGTGGGCCCGCTGGGCCCTGGACCAGATCCCCCAGGCCCCCGGCCCGACCCCGGGGGCCTGAGGGGAGTCGTCAGTGGGCGGCGGCGGCCGGGTCCGGGGCGAGGCCGTCCGCCACCAGGCCCGCCAGTACGGCCCGCCCCAGCGTCTGCACCGCCGACTGCGGCCGGACCATCACGGTGAACTCCTTGATCCGGTCCTGCTCGTCCAGGTGCACCAGGTCGATCCCGTGGATCTCCTTGCCCTCCACGGTGGCCCGGAAGACCAGGACCGCCGCCGGGGCCCCGGACCCGTCGACGCTCATCTCGCCGGCTCCGTCGAGCCGCCCGACGTAACGGAAGTCCTCGAAGGTCCGCAGCAGCACCCCGAAGAGCCCCAGCACCATCGGTCGACCCTCGAACGGGGTGAACTTCACCGGGCTGTAGAGCCGCACGTCCTCGGTGAACAGGTCCTCCAAGGCGGCCAGGTCGCGGCGGTCGACGGCGGAGCGGAAACGGTCCACGGTGCCAGCGGCGCTGGCGCTGGCGCTGGCGCCCGTAGTCGCACTCGTACTCGTGCTCATTGCGTCTCCTCAGTACTCAGTACTCACGAATATGATTACTCAATTTCTTGACTATGATGGCGCAGGGTCATGCTCCATGACCAGAGGTTCGTGACGGAGGAAGGGGGCGGCAGCACGATGGCACTGCGCCACGCCGTACTGGCGGCGCTGCTCGACGAGGAACTGAGCGGCTACCAGCTGGCCAAGGCGTTCGACATGGGCGTGGCCAACTTCTGGCACGCCCTGCCCCAGCAGCTCTACGTCGAACTCGCCAAGCTGGAGCAAGAGGGCCTGATCGCGGGCCGCGAGGTCGTCCAGGACACCCGCCCCAACAAGCGGCTGTTCCGGGTCACCCCCGTCGGTCTCGCCGAGCTGGACCGCTTCACGGCCGCCGCCACCAAGCCGTCCTTCATGCGCGACGACCTCGTCGTCAAGGTCCAGGCCGCCGACCACGTCGACGCCGGGGCACTGATCACCCAGCTCGCCGAGCGGGCCATCTTCGCCGCCGCCAAGATCGAGCTCTTCGAGGCGATGCTGTGGAAGATGCGCGGCGAGCGCACCGAGGAGGAGTTCCTGCGCCACGGCGAGCGCATCGGCCCGTACCTGACCTGCCTGCGCGGCCTCGACTTCGAGCGCGCCAACCGGGACTGGTACGAGCGCACCATCACGGTCCTGCGCGAAAGGCGGCCCGACCATGGCTGAGGCATCCCCCCTGCGCTACGTGGCGCTCGGCGACAGCCAGACCGAAGGGCTCGGCGACGGCGACGACACCACCGGCCTGCGCGGCTGCGCCGACCGCCTCGCCGAGCGACTGGTCCTGCACCACCCCGGCGTCCTCTACGCCAACCTCGCCGTGCGCGGCCGCCTCGCGGGCCAGGTCAGGGAGGGGCAGTTGGCGCCCGCCCTCGCGCTGTGCCCCGACCTCGCCACGGTCGTCGCCGGGGTCAACGACCTGCTGCGGCCCCGTTTCGACCCGGACGAGACCGCCGCTCACCTGGAGGCCATGTTCGCGGCGCTCACCGGTGCGGGCGCCCGCGTCGCGACCGTCACCTTCCCCGACATAGGCCGGCTCGTCCCGCTCGCCCGCCCGCTCGGCTCCCGCGTCACCGCCCTCAACGCCCGGATCCGGCTGGCCGCCGACCGGCACGGGGTGGCCCTCGCCGACACCGCACGGCATCCCGTGGTGACCGATCCCCGGTTGTGGAGCGAGGACCGGCTGCACGCGAGCCCGCGCGGCCACGCGCTCATCGCCGCCTCCGTGGCCCACGCCCTCGGCCTACCCGGCGCCGACGACTCCTGGACCCGCCCCCTGCCGGGCCCCGGAGCGGCTCCCCGCACGGTGGCCGGCGAACTGCGCTGGGCCAACGCCTTCTTGAGCCCGTGGCTCGCCCGCCGCGTCCGCGGCCGCTCCTCCGGCACGGACCGCACCGCGAAGCGCCCCGCCCTCCTCCCGGTGTCCCCGGCGGCCTAGTCCGGCACCCGAGCGGGCGCGAGCGGGCGCGAGCGGGGGCGACCTGGTCGAGCGCCGAATCCGTCAGGAATCGAGAAGCGTCCCGCGCGGTGCGGCCCTAGCCTGCCCACCATGGACATCACCATTCACACGACCTCCCTCCCGCACGACGACCCGGACGCGTCGCTCGCCTTCTACCGCGACGTCCTCGGCTTCGAGGTCCGCAGCGACGTCGGGCAGGGCCGGATGCGCTGGATCACGGTCGGCCCGGTCGGTCAGCCGGGCACGTCGATCCTCCTGGCGCCGCCCGCCGTCGACCCCGGGATCACCGAGGCCGAGCGCCGCACGATCACCGAGATGATGGCCAAGGGCACCTACGGCTGGATCCTGTTGGCCACCCCGAACCTCGACGCCCTGTTCGAGAAGGTGCAGGCCGGCGACGCCGAGGTCGTCCAGGAGCCGACCGACCAGCCGTACGGCATCCGCGACTGCGCGTTCCGCGACCCCGCGGGCAACCTCGTCCGCGTCCAGCAACTGCGCTGAGCAGCCGCGCGGCCACCGACTCAGGGAAGGGTTCCCATGTGCACGTCCGAATGGCGGCGCGCGCGCGTCGAGGCGCAGCGCCTGGCCGACTTCGCGCGGCTGCGCCGCGTCCGCGACCGGATCGACAGGGAGTACGAGCGACCGCTGGACGTGGAGGCGCTGGCCCACGACGTGCACCTGGCCGCGGGGCAGATGAGCCGGCTGTTCCGGGACGCCTACGGCCAGTCGCCGTACGCGTACCTGATGACGCGGCGCATCGAGCGGGCGACCGCGCTGCTGCGCCGGGGCGACCTCACCGTCGCCGAGGTCCGCTCCGCGGTCGGCGGCTGCTCACCGGGCACCTTCACCGCCCGCTTCACCGAGCTGGTCGGCATGCCGCCCGGGGACTTCCGGCGCCAGGGGGAGGGGTCGGGGATCGAGCTGGAGGGGGTGCCGGCGTGCGTGTCGAAGCAGGTCCGGGGATCGGTCAGGATTCGAGAAGCCCCGGCGGCCTCCCGAGCCCTAGCGTGATGGTCATGGCAACCACCGCTTCCACCGCAGCCCTCACGTCCGTCACGTCCGTCACCCTCGAGGTGGCCGACCCCAAGGCCGCCCGCCGCTTCTACAGCGCCTTCGGCGTGGACGCGTACGTCCACCTGCGGGCGTCCGACGCGCACTCCACCGGATTCCGCGGCTTCACCCTGGCGCTCACGGTGTCCGGGCCGGCCACCGTCGACGGCTTCGTCGGCGCCGCCGTGGCCGCCGGCGCCACGGTGCTGAAGCCCGCCGCGAAGTCGCTGTGGGGCTACAGCGGTGTCGTCCAGGCACCGGACGGGACGATCTGGAAGATCGCGACCTCGGAGAAGAAGGACAACGGCCCCGCCACCCGCGAGATCGACGAGATCGTCCTGCTGGTCGGCGTCGAGGCCGTGAAGGCCACCAAGCAGTTCTACGTCGACCGGGGCCTGACCGTGGTCAAGAGCTTCGGCGGCAAGTACGTCGAGTTCGCCGCCGGCCCGTCCCACCCGGTCAAGATGGCGCTGTACAAGCGCCGGGCGCTGGCCAAGGAGGTCGGCGTCCCCGTCGACGGCACCGGCTCGCACCGCCTCGTCCTCGGCAGCACCGCCGACGCCTGCACCGACCCGGACGGCTTCGTCTGGGAGGCCGCCGCGTAGTCGGCCACCCCTCCCCCCCCCGCTTGCCCTGCCCCCCGTACGAGAGGAACCGTCATGCCCTCTGCCAACGCCTCCAACGCCTCCACCACCACCGAGAAGTACGACGGGTTCACCGCCGAGGAGCGGGCCGCGATGAAGGACCACGCACGCGAGGAGAAGAAGGCGGCGGCCCGGCGCGGCTCGTCCCGGGCGGAGAAGGCGGCTGCGGAGGAGCGGGACGTGCTCGCGAAGATCGCCGAGATGACGGAGACCGACCGCGTCCTCGCCGAGCGGATCCACGCGATCGTCACGACCGCCGCTCCGGACCTCGCGCCCAAGCTCTGGTACGGGATGCCCGCGTACGCCAGGGACGGCAAGGTCGTCTGCCACTTCCAGAGCGCGGACAAGTTCAAGTCGCGCTACGCCACGCTCGGCTTCAGCGACCAGGCGGCACTCGACGACGGCGCCGTGTGGGCGACGTCCTACGCCGTACGGGAACTGACCGCGGCCGACGAGGAGCGGATCGGCGCGCTCGTCAAGAAGGCGGTGGGCTGAGCGGCGGGCCGGCCACCCCTTACGCCCCGCGCGCCGCGTCGTGGGCCGTCAGGGCGGCCGCCAGTCTGCGGGCGTCGGTCGGGTCGGTGGCGTCGTGGCCGGTCAGCAGGTGGATCCGGCCCAGGCGGTAGGTCAGGGTGTTGCGGTGCACGGTCAGGGCGTCCGCGGCCTCCGCGCGCCGGTAGCCCGCCGCGATGAACTCCCGCAGGGTCTCCAGCAGATGGGGTTGGTCCGCCAGCGGCTCCAGGGTCCGGGCCAGGGCGTCGCGGGCCGGTCCCGGCTGGACGAGCTGGTACTCCACGGCCAGGTCGGCGAGCCGGTACAGACCGGGGGAGCGCCCCAGGGCCTCGGCCAGCGCGAGCACCTCGCCGGCCTCCGTGTGCGCCCGCTCGACCGCCGCGTGTTCCCGCGCGGTGGCGGCCGCCGCGATGCAGGGCAGCCCGGTCGCCGCGTCGAGCCGCGCGAGCAGTCGGCGCGCCGCGCACGGCGGCGACTGCCCCTTGCCGCGCCGCGCCGCCCCGTCCCCGCCGCCCCCGCCGTCCTGCGCCAGCGGTACGAGCAGCACGCCGCCCTCGCCCTTGAGCGTGGCCAGCACCTCCGGGTCGCGGTCGAGCTCGCTCCGTACGGCGCGCAACACGCCCGCGGCGGCGCCGCCCGGGGCGTCGGGCAGCCGGAAGACCACCACGTCGTAGCGCTCCGCGAGCGTGCGCCCGTACCGCTCCGCCGCCCGGCGGGCCGGACGCCCGGCGAGCAGGACGTCGGCCAGGTTCCGGCCGTGCTCGCGCTGCTCCCAGTCCAGGTCCGCCTGTTCGCGCACGTACGCCGCGGCCACCTTCGGCATCACCTCGCCGAGGAAGCCGAGCAGCCGGGTCCCCAGTAGGTACGGATCCACCCCGGTGTCCGCGCCGGCCGCCGCGGCCAGCGCCAGCTTCCAGGCCTCGCCCGCGCCCAGCGAGTACACCCGCAGCACCGCCTCCAGCGGCACTCCGTCGCGCGCCCGCTCGGCGCCCCACGCGACCGGCGCGGCCAGCTCCGGCGCGGCCGGGAGCCGGCCTTCGGCGAGGGTGACGAGGAAGAGCCGCAGCACGGCTTCGGTGTTGGCGAGCAGGTCCCCGGCGATGACGCTGTCGGGCAGCAGCCGGTAGGCGGGTATCTCGGCGGTCAGGTGGGCGACGGTCGCCGCGGCGATCTCCCCGACCCTGGGCAGCAGTACGGCGGTGAATCCGGCCTCGTCCATGCGCGCATTGTCACCGTGCACAAACGCGGGCGGAAGCTTTCTGCGCGTACCGCCAGGGGACACGGGGATCCGGCCGGAGCATTCTGTGCGGTGCGACCAACCGACCCCTCCCAGAACCTCAAGGACCCCCAGGAGAGTTGCGATGGCATCGACCGCACGGCCCGTCCGCAGGTGGCTCGCCCGGGCCGCCCTCCCGTTGGCGCTCGCCCTGGCGGCCACGGCCGCCCCGGCCCAGGCCGCACCCACCGACGCGGGCTCGGCCGCCGCCCCCGCCGCGTCCGCCTCCCGCGGCATCAACGACTTCTCCTGTCGGCCCGGTTCGGCCCATCCGGAGCCGGTGGTCCTGCTCCACGGGACCTTCGCGACCTGGTACGAGGACCTCAACTTCCTCCAGGCCGACCTCGCCGCCCGCGGCTACTGCACCTTCGCCCTCACCTACGGCGCCTACGACGGCTTCCCGCTGGTCGGCGGCCTGAAGCCGGTGGCCGTCTCCAACCTGGAGATCAAGGACCACGTCGAGCGGGTGCGCGCCGCCACCGGCGCGGCCAAGGTCAGCGTCGTGGGCCACTCCGAGGGCGGCCTGCAGGCCCTCTACCTCGCGAAGATGCAGGGGATCCAGCCGCACATCAAGGCCGTCGTCGCGATCGCCCCGCCGACCCACGGCACGGACGCCGCCCGGCTGGTCGACCTCGGCGACAAGCTGCTCGGCCGCGGCACCCTCGACAACATCGCGGCCACCCTCGGCTTCCCGGTGCTGTCCGACGAGTTCCCGGGCGGGCCCGCCATCGTGGCTCTCAACGACGGCCCGGTGGCCCAGCGCGGGATCGCCTACACCATCATCTCGTCCCGCTACGACGAGCTCGTCACCCCGACGGAGACGGCCTTCGTCCGCGAACCGGGCGTCAACAACCGCTACGTACAGGACTCCTGCCCGCTCGACCCGGTGGGGCACATCGGCGAGGCGTACGACCTCAACGTCTGGCACCTCGTCCGCAACGCCCTCGACCCGGGCCGCGCGACTCCGATCCTGATCTGCGCCGTCGGCTCCCCGGGCTGATCCGGCTCCGCCCGACCCCGTCCCAGCACGCGCGACCGAACCGCCGTACCCCCGAAGGCTCCCGCCCGGTGCACCCCACCGGCCGGGAGCCTCCGTGCGTGCACGGCCCGGCCCCTCGCGAACGGCCCCTCGCGAACGGCCCGTCGCGAACGGCCCGTCCCGCGCGTCGGTGCGGGACCGGAGCGGGAGACGAGCGGGACCGGGTCGTGGCAGCGTCGCCCCGGCAGGCGCGAGGAGAGGAGGACGCGGTGCTGGATCACGGCCCGGACCGTCCGAAGGAGCAGGCGCGGTCGCACGACGTCCTGGCGGAGCTGGCGTCCTTGGAGGAGTGGACCCACCGGGCCGCAGGACGAGCGGCGGACCGCGAGCGGGAGTTCGCCGTCCGGACGCGGACGGTCGCCGGCATGCACGTCCTCGTCGCCGTCACGGCCCGGGCGACCGCCGGTGACCCGGCCCCGGCCGCGGTCGGGGCGGCGGACGCGCTCGTGCTGGGCTCCGTGGTGCGGGGACTGCTGGACCTGGCGGGATATCAAGCGGGGGCCGCCCACACCGTGGTCGTCCTGACCGGACGGAGCGCGCGCGTCGTGGCGTGCACGGGCCCGTTCGAGGGAGGGGACGCGGACGCACCGGTGCTTCCCGGCACGAGCGGCCGCCGGGGAACGGGCGGGGAACCGTTCGGGAAGGCCCGTGAGGACGATCAGTGACGTAGGAAGCGAGCGCAACACACCGGGGGTAGAGACATGCGCAGCAAGTGGATCGCACTGATCGGGATCGTCGCGGCGGCCGTCGTCCTCGGACTCGGCGTCACGGGACAGGTCGGCGCCGGCGCGGACCAGGGCCGCGGGTCCGGGCACCAGCTCCTCGCCGACGACAAGGGCCCGGCGGGCCCGACTCCCTGAGCGGCCGTCGGACCCGCGCCGCCGCTCAGCGGCGGCAGTGGTCCTCGGGCACGTCCATGAAGGCGAACAGCACGTCCGCCCGGCGGCCGTGCTCGCGGGCCGCCGCGAGGTCCCCGAGGGCCCGGGCGCAGTGGGCCATCCCCTCCAGGGCGAAGGCCTCCTCGGGCCGGTAGTCGATCGCCGCCGCCACCTTGTGCGCGTGCGCGTGCAGGGCCAGTGCCGCCGCGGGCTCGCCCCGGTGCCGGAGCAGGTTCGCGACGAGGTTCTCGACCTTCGCCTGCCGCACCGGGGTGCCGCTGGTGCGCACCAGGGCCAGCGCCCGCTCGGCGTGCTCCGCGGACCGCGCCGCACGGCCGAGGCGTCGGCAGACCTCGGCCGACAGCGCCAGGGCCAGCGCGACGTCGCCCGGGGAACTGGACCCGTCGCAGCCGGCGAGGGCCCGCTCCAGGCTGGAGTGGGCCTCCGCGTCCAGGCCCAGGCCCATCTGCGCGAAGGCCAGGTCGGTCAGGGCCATGACGCCGTTGCCCCGGTGACCGAGGCCGTGGGCGAGTTCGAGCGCCCGGCGCGCCGCGTCGGCCGCTTCCGCGTACCTGCCCCACTGCTCGTACAGCGTGCTCAGGGTGGTCAGCGTCTCGGCCTCGGACCGGGTCGCCCCCAGCTCCCGTTCGATGGCGATGGCCCGCTCCAGGTGCGGCAGGGCCTCGGCGAACCGCCCGAGCATCGTCATCAGCAGGCCGATGGTGCTCTCACCGTGCGCCTCGATGCGCCGGTCGCCCCGGCGCACCGCGACGGCGCGGGCCTCCTCGGCGACCTCGATGCCCTCGTCGAAGCGGCCGAGCTTCCAGCAGACGACGCCCATGTTGGTCAGGGTCACCCCCAGCAGGTCCAGGTCCTGGAGCCGACGGGCGGCGGCGAGGGCGAGGCGGCCGAGGTCGATGAACTCGTCGAAGTGCCCGCGGGCGTTGAGGTGGAAGACGATGTTGCGGGTCATGCACACGGTGTGCCGGTCGTGGGCCGTCCGGTCGGACAGGGCCACGGCGGCCAGCAGTCCGCCGTGCTCCCGATCGAACCACCGCTGGGCGCTGTCGGCGTCCCACAGCGCGGGAAGCTCCGCCGGGGAGGCCGTGATGCCGGTGGGCCGCCGCTCCCGGCCGGGGAACAGGACGCGGCAGGCCCGTTCGGTGGCCGACAGGTAGTAGTCGAACAGGCTCTCGACCGCGGCCTCGTCGCGCGGCCGTGTGGCGGGTGACCGCAGGCTGCGCGCGAAGCTCCCGACCAGGTCGTGGAAGGAGTAGAGCCCGATCTCGGGCTGCTGGACCAGATGTGCGTCCAGGAGGAGTTCGAGGACGTCCTCGGCTTCGCGGACGCCGGTGCCGAGCAGCGCCGCCGCGGAATGGGAGTCGAGGAAGACCCCGGGGTGCAGCGCCAGCAGGCGGAAGGCCGTCCGCGACGCGTCGTCCATGGCCTGGTAGGACAGGCGCAGGGTGGCCGCGACGCTCCGCTCGCCCGAGCTCAGTTCGTCGAGGCGGTGCGTCTCGTCGCGCAGCCGGTCGACCAGGTACTGGACGGTCCAGCGGGGCCGGTTGCGCAGCCGGGCGGTGGCGATGCGCAGGGCCAGCGGCAAGTGGTCGCAGAGCTGGGCGAGTTCGGCCGCGGCGGCCGGTTCCGCGGCCACGCGCGGCACGCCGAGGGTCTCGGTCACCAGCCGGGCGCTCTCCTCGGTCGGCATCACGCCCAGGGAGATCCAGTGGGCCCCGTCGAGGGCGACCAGCCGGGCCCGGCTGGTGATCAGCACCAGGCTGTCGCCCGAGGGCGGCAGCAGGGGAAGGATCTGGGCGGTGTCCACGGCGTTGTCGAGCAGGAGCAGCAGCCGCTTGCCCAGCAGGGCGGAGCGCCACAGGGCGGTCCGGCCCCCGGTGTCGTCGGGGATCCGGTCGCCTGGTACGCCCAGGGCGCGGAGCAGGATGTCGAGGGCGTTCCCCGGCGCGACGGGCGGCTCGCCCGGGGTGAAGCCGCGCAGGTCGATCTGGAGCCGGCCGTCGGGGAAGGCGTCGGCCATCCGGTGCGCGGCGTGCACGGCCAGGGCGGTCTTGCCGCTGCCCCCCATGCCGTCGATCGCGATCAGCCGGGCGCCCCGCTCGCCGGCCTTGGTCGAGCGGTCCAGGAGTTCGCGCAACTGCGTGTCGCGGCCGGTGAAGTCCGTCAAGTCGTAGGGCAGGGTGCACGGCGGCTCGGCGGGCGGGAGCGGTGGCGCGGGCGGCGCCGCGAGGGCCGGGGGAGCGGCGATCTCGGGGCTGTCGCGCAGGATCGCCTGATACATCCCGCTCAGCTGCGGGCCCGGGTCGATCCCGAGTTCCTCGACCAGCAGGTCGCGGATGCGGGAGTACTCCTCCAGGGCCTCGGCCTGGCGGCCGCACCGGTACAGCGCGAGCATCAGTTGGCCGCGCAGGGCCTCGTGCAGGGGCGAGCGCGCGACGAGTTCGCGCAGGCCGACCACGAGGTCGCTCGCCTCGCCCCGGTCCAGGCGCAGGGCGTAGAACTGCTCGGCGGCGGCGAGCCTGTGCTCCTCCAGCACGGCGGCCGCCGCCTCGACGACCGGACCGCCGGCGCCGGACAGGACGGGGCCGCGCCACAGGGCCAGTGCCCGGCGCAGGGCCAGCAGCACGTCGGCGGGGCGGCCCTGGGCCGCCGCCGTCCTGGCCGCGCCGACCTGGTGCCCGAACTCGATGAGGTCGAGCTGGTCGTCCGCCAGGGCGACGTGGTAGCCGGGCCCGTCGGTGATGAGGATCGCGGCGCCGCCCGGGATGCGTTGGCGCAGGTCGGCCACCGTCTTGCGGACCTGGTGCGCGGCGGTCGCGGGCGGCTCCTCGTCCCAGGCCGCCGCGACCAGGCGCGAGACCGGTACGAGCTTGCCCGGCTCCAGCAGCAGCGTGGCCAGAACCCGCTCCTGGCGGGCTCCGCCCAGACGCAGTCTGACGCCGTCGGCCCAGCCTTCGAGCGGGCCGAGCAGGTTGAAACGGACCCGTTCCACCCGTTGTTCTTGGATCACGTTTCGTCCCCCGATGCCACGCGAATCAGCAGGTCTAGACCTTATGCGTGTGGATCATAAGCCGTTCCCGAACGGTGCGGTACCGAGTTGGGAGGGGATCGGGAATCCATTCGCAGATGCTGCGGGGGCAGGCCAGAGGAATACCGGCCGGATCGGCGACCGGCCTGTGACGGCCGACGGGCCCCCGTGGACCAGGCGGTTCGAGCCGACCGCCCACGCCCCCGTCGGGCCGGCGCGCAGGTATTCCACCAAATGCAGAATTCTGTCCGGATAACGCTCAGTAGAAGGAATTACATGACGGTAAAAGCTGACCTCACGCGAGCGCGGACATTCGCACAGGACGGGTTCGTCACCACCGGTTCCCTGCTCTCGGCGACGGAGGTCGAGGTCTACCGGGAGATCTACGACCGTTTCCTGAAGGGGGACATCGAGAGCGGCGACAAGCGCTCCGACCTCGGCTCGCACGTTCCGCGGCGGGACGGGGTGGCCGAGAACATCACCCAGATCATGTGGCCCTCGGCGCTGCACCCGCCGCTGCTGGAGATGCCCCTGCACGCCCGGGCCCTGGCGATGGCCAAGGAACTCATCGGTGACGACGCCGTCCTCGACTTCGACATGCTGATCCACAAGGCGCCGCACACCGACGTGCCCACGCCCTGGCACCAGGACGCGGCCTACTGGCTCGACCTGCCCGACAAGCGGGCCGTCTCCATCTGGGTGGCCCTGGACGAGGCCGTCCTCGACAACGGCTGCATGTGGTACGTCCGGGGCTCGCACCAGCAACCCCTGCGCCGCCACTACCCCACCAGCGACGGCCAGAACATCCAGTGCGACTGCTCCGAGGACGAGCCCGGCGCGACGCCGGTGCCCCTGGGACCGGGCGAAGGCGTGGCGCACGCGGGCAGCACGCTCCACGCGTCCCGCGGCAACACCACCGACTCGGTGCGCCGCGCCTACATCCTCAACTTCCGCTCCGCCGAGATGCTCCGGCTCGAACGGGAGCTGGGCTACGACGTGGGCCTGACGGAGAACGTCCGCCTGGTGCGCAACGCCAACGCCGACGCCGACGCCGCCGACCCCGCCGCCGACTGACCCGTACACCCGTACACCCGTACACCCGTACACCCGTACTCCGTCAACTCCGCGGTCCGTACGCCCCCTACTGCCACGAGGTGTTCCATGGATTCCCAGAACCGTCCGGCGAAGGTGAAGCTGAGCGGAGCGGTGATGACCCACCCGCGCCGCCTGGAGGAAGCCCGACTGCTGGCCGCCGCCGACCCGCACCGGCGCATCGAGGTCGTGGTGGACCCCGAGCCCGAGGGCCGACCGACCGCGCTGCGGGTTGCCCCGTTGTCGTGGGACTGCGTGGCCCCCGACGCCACGCACCACCTGGTCCTGCAGGACGACGTCGAGCTCGCCGACGGGTTCTTCGCGTACGTCGAGCAGGTCGCCGCGGCGGCCGGCGACGAGGCGGTCGCCTTCTACGCCGGCTGGGAGACCCGCAACGGCGGCGTGGCCCGGCTCGCGGCACTGACCGGCGCGCCGTGGGCCTACGCGCTCCAGGAACACGTCCCGTGCTACGCCCTGTTGCTGCCGGCCGACGTGGCCCGCGGGTACGCGCGCTTCCAGGCCGAGGACGAGCCCGGGTGGCCGTACGACGTGGTGGTGCA
Organism: Streptomyces sp. NPDC051555; assembly: GCF_044454405.1. Classification (NCBI taxonomy): domain Bacteria; kingdom Bacillati; phylum Actinomycetota; class Actinomycetes; order Kitasatosporales; family Streptomycetaceae; genus Streptomyces; species Streptomyces sp. NPDC051555. The sequence continues at coordinate 24,294 of NZ_JBITDP010000010.1, forward strand.
GCGCTACCTCAACGCCCGCGGCGTCCCGGTCCGCTTCTGCACGCCCAGCCTGGTGCAGCACATGGACATGCCGAGCCTCGCCGGGAACGCCTACCACGGGTTCCGCCAGGCCACCCTGTTCGCCGACCGGGCCGTGGAGCCCACGACGCACGACAGCGTCCGCTTCGACGTGGTGCCGTTCTACCAGTACGGCCTGGCCCGCTGCGCGGTCCGCACCGGCGCGGGCTGGGAGTACGTCGAGACCGAGCGCCACCTGCGCCGGACCGGGCTGCTGGACGCGTGCCTGGCCGCCCTGGCCTCGGCCGTCCCCCACGACCTGCCGGAGCAGGTGCGCCGAGCCGTGTGGGTGACCGGCTTCGCCATCGGCGCCGTGACGGCCGCCGCGCCGGAGGCCGACCCGCAGGTCGCGGCCGCGGCGATGGCCACGCTGGGCCCCGGCGGCCTCTGCGAGGACTACGGCGTCGACGACCTGCTCGCCCTCTCCCACCCCGTCCGGGACCTGGCGCTGGCCGCGCTCGACGAGGGACGCAAGGCCCACCGCCCCGACGGGCCCGCGGCGGGCTCCGCACCCCGCGCCCGTACGGTCGTGACCGGCGGCGCCGATGCCTTCGGACGCCAACTGGCCGGCCTGCTCGGCGACCTGGACCACCGGGCCGAGTACCTGGCGGCCTCGCAGGCGAACCCGTCGGCGGACCTCGCCGCGCACCCGCTCGCGGCCCTGGTCCACCTCGGTCGTCCCACCGACGGACCCGAGGCGCTGCGGTACGCGCTGCGGGCCGCGGAGGCGGCGGGAGCCGAGCGCCTGCTCTACGCCGGCTCGGCCGCCGTCTACCGGGGCAGCGGCGAGCGGACGCTCGCCGAGGGGGACCTGACGGGCCCTCCGGGTGATCCGGTGGCCCTGGCCTGGTGGCAGGAGGAGGAGCTGTGCCGGGCCTGGGGCGAACGCACCGGCATCCCGGTGCAGGTGCTGCGGCTCGCCGATCCGGTGGGACCGCACGCCGCCCGCGGGTCCGCGTCCGTGGACTGGGTGCACCTGGCCTGGACGCGGCAGCCGCTGGCCCTGGACCCCCGGGGCGTCCACCAGGTCCTGGACTACCGGGACATGGCCGCGGCGATCGACGCCGTCCTCACCGCGGAGCCGTCCGAGCCGGTGTTCAACGTCGCCTCGGCCACCTTCGGCGAGGAGGAACTGGCCGGGCTGGTCGCAGGGGTCTCCCGCCGCACGCCGTGGGAGACCGGCTCCGCGGACCGGACGCAGCGGTGGTGCATGACGACGGACCTCATCACGGCCGGACCCGGCTGGTCCGCAAGCGAGTCGGTCACCGAAGGCCTGCGCGATCTGGCCCAGTGGTACGCCTGCGACGTCCACGGCGGCGACGACCTCCCCGCCTAGATCCGCGCGCACCACCCATCCCTTCGGAATTCCTCAAGGAGCACACGATGTCCGGTATAGCCGGGTTGGTAGATTTCTCGCGCACCGCCTCGGGCGCCGGCCGCGGTGGCTCGGACCTCGCGTCCGTCGCACGGGCCATGACCGGGACCATGGCCCGGCGCGGGCCGGACGGCGGCGGCGTGTGGCTCTCGGAGCACGCCGCTCTGGGCCGGCGGACGCTGTCCCCGGCCGGCTCCGACGGCCCGGGCCTCCCGACCGTCTTCGCCGACGGCTCCGGCACCCGGGCGGTGGTCGCCTTCAGCGGCGAGCTGTACAACCTCCGCGAACTGGGCGCACGGCTGAGGTCGTCGGGACACACCCTGCGCTCCGACACCGACGCCGACACCGACGCCGAGGTGGTGCTGCACGCGTACCTGGAGTGGGGGCCGGACTTCGTCACCCACATCGAGGGGGTCTACGGCTTCGCCCTCTGGGACGAACACCGCCAGGAACTGCTCCTGGTGCGCGACCGGATGGGGGTGAAACCGCTCTTCTACGCGCCGACCGCCGCGGGCGTCCTCTTCGGCTCCGAACCCAAGGCGATCCTCGCGCACCCCGACTTCTCCGCCGTGCTGGACGCCGACGGGCTGCGCGACATCCTGGCGGTGGCCCGCGTACCGGGGCACGCCATCTTCCGCGGCATGAAGGAGGTGCTGCCCGGCCACACCCTGCGCGTCACGCGGACCGGCACCGAGGAACGGCGCTACTGGGGCCTGGAGGTCAGGGACCACACGGACTCGCTGGAGCAGACCGTCGCGACCCTGCGCGAGCTGCTCGAATCCGCCGTCGCCCAACAGATGGTCGCCGACACCACCCCCTGCTCCCTGCTCTCCGGGGGCCTGGACTCCAGCGCGCTCACCGCGATCGCCGCGCAGGTCGTCCGCCGCGAGGGGCTGGGAACCCTGCGGTCCCTCTCCGTCAACGACGAGGACCCCGCGCGACCGGGCGGGGGCGGCGGCAACGAGGACCACGTCTACGCCCGCCTGATGGCCGACCACGTCGGTTCGGACCTCAGCGAGATCTCGCTCGGCACCCTGGACCTGCTCGACCCCGCGCTGCGGGCCTCGGTGCTGGCCGCCTACGACCTGCCCATCAACAAGGGCGACCAGTACGCCTCGCTGCACCAGCTCTTCGCCGAGGCGCGCCGGTACGCGACCGTGGCCCTGTCGGGGGAGCTCGGCGACGACGTCTTCGGCGGATACAACTGGCAACGCCTGCCCGAATGGGTCTTCAGCGACACCTTCCCGTGGATCCAGGAGGGACGGGGCCGCTACCGCGGCAACGAGGTCGTCTTCGACCCGGGTCTGCTGGCCAAGCTCGACCTGGCCGCGTACGAGCGCGACTCGCACAGCACGGCGGTGGCGGAGCTCTCGGCCGCCGAGACGATCGTCGACCCGACCGAGGCGCGCTACCGCGAGGTGACCTACCTCGCGCAGACCCGCCACGCCCGGGTCCTCTTCGACCGGCTGGACCGGCTGGGGATGGCGTGCGGACTGCGGATCAGGGTTCCGTTCGCCGACTTCCGGCTCGTCGACTACGCCTTCAACATCCCCTGGGCCATGAAGAGCTTCGACGGCCGGGAGAAGAGCCTGTTGCGCGCGGCCGTGCGCGACCTGCTCCCGGACCCGGTGGCCATGCGGATCAAGACCCCCTACCCCAACCTCCGCACCGGCGCCTACGACCGGAAGCTGCGCGAACGCCTCGTCGCGGTCGTCCGGGACGCCGACAGCCCGGTCAACGCGCTCTTCTCGGCCGAGTTCCGGCGGACGGTCGCGGCGGACGGGGCGGCCGCGCTGGAACACGGCCTGAGCCGGGCGGCGTTGGAGACGGCCCTCCAGACGGACAGCTGGCTGCGGACCTACGGGGTGCGGATCGCCTTGTGAGCCCGGGCCCCGGCCCGCCCGTGCGCGGGGGGACCGTACGATCCCCGCGCGCGGGCGGGCCGGGAGCCCGCCCGGTACTCCGCCCGGCACCCCCCAGATCGACGAGGAGCAACCCCATGACCTTGACCGCCCAGAAACCGTCCCGTCTGTGGACGCCGAACTTCGGCCTCTACTTCACCGCGCGCGTCGTCTCCCAGGTGGGCGACACGATGATCCCGGTCGCCACGGCCGTCGCGATGTTCTCCCTCGGGTACGGCGTCAGCGGCATCGGGTTCGCGCTCGGCGCCTGGATGGGGGCGTTCGCGCTCTTCGTCGTCTTCGGCGGGGTGCTCGCCGACCGCTTCCACCCCAAGCCCCTGATGGTCGGCGCGGACGCGGCCCGGTTCCTGGCCCAGGGCCTGCTCGGGCTCTACCTCTGGCTCGGGCACCCGCCGCTGTGGCTCATGATCGTGGGCGCGGTGATCGGCGGCACCGCGACGGCGATGTTCCAGCCGGGCACCTCCAGCCTGGTGCCGCAGGTGTCGACCGACCCGCAGAAGGCCAACGGGGTCCTGCGCGTGAGCGAGGGGTTCGCCACGATGGCCGGTCCGGCGATCGGCGGAGCCCTGGTCGCCGCGACCTCGGCCGCCGGGGTCTTCGTCCTCGACGCCGCCACCTTCGCCATCAGCGGCCTGTGCATGGTCGCGCTGCGGCTGCCCGTCTACGAGGTGGACCGGACCGACAGCACCCTCACCAACCTCCGCACCGGATGGCGGGAGTTCCGGTCCCGGACCTGGCTGTGGGGGGTCATCCTGATCTGGTGGGTCCTCGGGGTGTTCGTCTGGGGCCCCATCACCCCGCTCGGCGCCGCGTCCATCATCGCCGAACACGGCACCGCCGCCTTCGGTTACGCAGAAGCGGCCTTCGGCGCCGGCTGCGCGGTCGGCGGCCTCGTCGCGATACGGGTCCGGGCCGCCCGCCCCCTCTTCGCCGGCGGCGTCGCCATGCTCCTGTTCCCCTTCATGCCGCTGGCCGCGGCCCTGGTCCCGGCCCTGCCGCTGCTCATGCTCGGCTACGCGGTCAGCGGCATCGGCTGGGCCTTCTGGGGCGTCCAGTGGTCCACCACCGTCCAGACCCAGATCCCCGAGGACAAACTCAACCGGGTCGCCGCCTACCAGGTCGCCGGCTCCATCCTCGCCGTCCCCCTCGGCCAGGTGATCGCGGGCCCCGCGAGCGGCGCCTTCGAACTCCACGACCTCCTGCTGGTCGCCACCGTGGCCGCGTTCGGCTGCGCCGCCGCCCTCCTGGCCACCCCCGCCATCCGCGAGCTGCGCCGGACCCGCGCGTAGCCCTCCGCACCTCCGTACCTCCGTACCTCCGTACCTCCGTACCTCCGTACCTCCGCACGAGCAACCGCCAGCGCCACCACCCCCTCGAAGGAGCCGAACCCGTGCGCACCCCGTACCGCATGACCGTCATCGGAACCGGATACCTCGGAATCACCCACGCCGCGTGCATGGCGAAGCTGGGCTACGAGGTCCTGGGCCTGGACATCGACGAGGAGAAGATCCAGCAGCTGAACAACGGCCACCTCCCCATCTACGAAGCGGGACTGGAGGAGATACTCAGGGACGGCCTCGCCGCCGGCAACCTGCGGTTCACCACCTCCTTCCAGGAGGCCGCCGAGTTCGGTGACGTCCACTTCCTGTGCCTCGGTACGCCACAGGTGCAAGGCGGATGGGCCGCGGACACGTCCCAGCTCGACGCGGCCGTCGAGGCCCTGGCGCCCCACATCGACCGGGACTGCCTGGTCGTCGGGAAGTCCACCGTCCCCGTGGGCACGGCGGAGCGGCTCGCCGGCAAGCTCGCCGACCTGGCTCCCCGGGAGACCACCGTGGACCTGGCGTGGAACCCGGAGTTCCTGCGGGAGGGGTTCGCCGTCGAGGACACCCTCGGCCCGGATCGCATCGTCATCGGCGTGCGGACCGCGTCCGCCGAGCAGACGCTGCGCGAGCTCTACGCGCCGCTGGGCGAGGTCCCCCTCGTGGTCACCGACTTCGCCACCGCCGAGCTCGTCAAGGTCGCGGCGAACGCGTTCCTCGCCACCAAGATCTCCTACATCAACGCCATGGCCGAGGTCTGCGAGGCCGCCCGCGCCGATGTGACGGCCCTCGCACGGGCGCTGTCCTACGACGACCGGATCGGCCGGCGGTTCCTCAGCCCCGGCATCGGATTCGGTGGCGGCTGCCTGCCCAAGGACATCCGGGCCTTCATGGCGCGCGCCGACGAACTGGGGGCGGGCGGGGCGCTGGCCTTCCTGCGCGAGGTCGACGCCATCAACCAGCGGCGCCGCACGCGCGCCGTGGACCTGGCCCGCGAGCTCGTCGGCGGTTCGCTCAAGAACCGCACCGTGGCCGTCCTGGGCGCGGCGTTCAAGCCGGAGTCCGACGACATCCGCGACTCCCCCGCGCTCGCGGTCGCGCACGCCATCCACCAGGAGGGCGGACTGGCCTCGGTGTACGACCCCGCCGCACTGGACAACGCCCGCAAGGCCTATCCCGAACTCGACTATGCGAGCTCCGCGTTGGAGGCCGCGCGCGGGGCACACGTCGCGCTCCTGCTCACCGAGTGGACCGCCTTCACGGAACTCGATCCCGAAGAGCTCGGTTCGGTGATGGCCACCCGCAACATCGTCGACGGACGCAACGTCCTCGATCCCGCGGCCTGGCAGGCGGCCGCATGGAACTACCGCGCTCCCGGACGTCCCTGACCCGCCGGGCCGCCACCCCGGTGTGCGGCGCCCGCAGAACCCCTCGCCACAGTCATCGACCTGGAGTGCGTAAAAGTGTCACTACTTGACCCGAGAATGCCCGGCATCATCGTCGTGAACGAGCGGTACTTCCCCGACAGCGAGCTCGTCCCGGCGAACGTCGGCGCGACCTCCTTCTCCCGTTCCGTGTTGCGCTGCCTCGAAGGCGCCGGCCTCTCCGCCGGGCTCATCCTCTACAAGCGGGACGAGAACCTTGAGGAACCCCAGGTCGACGTGGTGTTCCGGTCGGGCGCCGCGTGCGCGGTCCTCCGGTTCAACTTCGACATGAGCGAGGCCTCCGTGAGCCGGGCCATAGCCGACGCGGCGAGGACCCTGTTGGCACGGCACGGCATGGGCGGCCAGGCGATGCTCTACTACCAGACGGACGCGCTGCTGGGCTTCCACCCGGAGGAGTTCCCGTGCTGCGTCACCCATCACGGCCCCTTCGTCTACGACTTCATCGAACGGTTCCCCGCGGTCGCGACCGGCAGGGCGTTCGGCGGCGCCGGCAAGGCACTGCACCTGCTCAAGCATCAGGAACTCGGCCTGAGCAAGGTGCGCACCAACGACCGCATGTTCGTCCTCCAACACTCCGACCTGCAACGGGACCACCTGGTCAGCCGCGGCATCGACGAGCGCCGGATCCGCGCGGTGCGTCCCCCCATCGCACTGCTCGAACACTCCGAGGCCCTGGAGAGCGAGGAACTGCGGGCCTTCGTCGCGGGCGCCGAGCTGTTGGTGTTCACCGCGGTCGCCCGGCTGGACTACTTCAAGAACGTCGAACTCCTCGTCGACGGCTGCGCCCTGGCCCGCGAGCGCGGCATCCCCGTACGCGTCCTGGTCGTCGGTGACGACGAGGACAAGGACGTCGCACGCAAGGAGTTGGGCGCCCGGATGCCGACGGAGCACGCCGCGGAGTTCCTGGCGGTCGGCAAGCTCTCCAAGCCGCAGCTCTACGCCCTGTTCCGGGAAGCGCGGTCCAACGGGATCTTCGTGTGCCCCTCGCGCTACGAAACCCTGGGCATCACCCCCCTGGAGGCCGCGCTCTCCGGTGTCTGCACCCTCATGACCAACTCCGAGAAGGTCGAGGCACGCAGGTTCTTCCCCGAAGCCCACCGGTTCGCGCCCAGCGACGAGGGACTCGCCGACGCGATCGGGCGCATGTACGCCGATGCGGCGGGCGTGGAACGGCTCGGCCGGGACCTCGGGGCCCAGATCGCGGCGGAGGTCTCCGAGGAAAAGTTCGCGCACGACACCCTCAGCGCCTGGGACCACTTCTCCGAAGCCGCGCAGGCGCTCGCCCTCTGACACGCACCCCGCACCCCGCACCCGGACAGGAGCAACACCGCATGGAACCCCAGGAACCCCACGACCCCCGGAGCACGGTCCACGCCGCGCACCGGCACAACCCTTACGCGTACCTGATGGACGGGCCGCAGCTCGACGCGTTGCTGACCCGGTTGGGCCGCCGCCGGGCGGCCAGTGTCCGGCGCAACCGCGCCGTGTCCCCGGAGCGGGCGCCGCGCGAGGTCTACCCTCGGCCCGCCATGGCGTTCGTCGTGATGGACCCGACCGCGGGACCGTGGGTGCCCAACGAGGACGCGGTCCTGGGCACCGTCACCGTGGGCGAGGGCGGCTCCGCCTTCCTGCCCTACGCCGCGGCCAAGGCGGCGGGCCACCGCCGACTCGGCCGCAACTACGGCGAGGCGGTCCTCGTCGACCCGCACCTGTGCGGCAGCGAGAACTTCCGCTACGGCCACTCCGCGCAGGTCCGTGGCGTGATCGTCGGCGCCAGCGGGCAGCGCCCGGACCAGGACTTGTACGAGGCCGGCGCCCTCGCCACCGACCTGATCGCCGCGATCGCAGAGCTCCACCTGGCCTGGGAGGAGCGCGTCGGACCCGGCGAGTGGTTCACGCCCGACGGCCTCCCGCCCGCCCGGCGGCCCGCGACACCGGGCGCCTGACCCGTCCCGCCCGGGCCCGCGCCGCCCGTACGCCCTCAGGTCGTCCCGGCGCGGGGCGTGTGCAGGCCCGCGACGACCATGTGCACCAGCAGGTCGTACGTCTCGTCCAGCTTCTCCGGCAGTTCGAAGGCGCCCCCGGTCTCCAGCGCCGCGAACCCGTGCACGACCGCCCGCAGGCAGCGCGCCGCGTGGATCGCCGCGGAGTCCTCCAGGCCGTACGCGCGCAGCGTGGCCAGCATGATGGCGACCAGCCGCGCTCCCGCCTCGGCGGTCCGCGGCTCGGGGCGCTGGAGCAGCGCCGCGTAGCGGTGCGGGTGGCGGCGGGCGTAGTCGCGCCAGGCCGCCATCAGGGCGCGGACGGCCTCGTCGGAGGAGCGGCCGAGGACGGCCGCGCCGACCTCGTCCGCCATCTCGTTCATGATTCGGGCCGACAGCAGGTCGCGCAGCTCGGCCAGGCCGCGCACGTGCTTGTAGAGCGAGGGGGTCGCGACCCCGGCCCGGGCGGCCACCGCCGACAGGGTCAGCGCGGCCGGCCCGCCCTCGGGACCCTCGTCGACGAGCGCCAGCGCGACGTCGACCACCGCGTCGGTGGACAGGGACGGCCTGGGTGACCTAGCCACGGGCGCCGTCCTTCAGGAAGCCCAGGATCGCGGCGGCGGTCTCGGCGGGGAACTGGACGTGCGGGTAGTGGCCCGCCCCGTCGATCATCGCGAGCCGTCCCACCCCGGCGGGCAGTTCCGCCACGATGGCCTCGCCCTCGGCCCGGGGGTCGGCCCAGTCGGGGTCGAGGGTGCCCTCGACGATCAGCGCCGGGCAGCGGACGTCGGCCAGCCGGGCCCCCGCGTCGGTCGGCGCGGACATCCCCATCGCGGCCACCACGGCCATCCGCCCGGGCCGGCGCAGGTCGGCTTCGAGGGAGGCGAGGCGCGGGTCGAGCGCGGCGGCCCCCATCCCCGGGTGCGCGTGGCGCAGGTACCGCTTCCACAGCCCCACGCTGCGCAGCAGCCCCGTCCCCATGAGCAGCAGCATGCCCTTGCGGTAGCGGGCCCGGCTCACCAGGGCGCCGAGATCGGGCTTCTGCGCGCGGGTGAAGGGGCTGATCTCGACGACCGCGCCGATCAGGTCGGGTTCCTGGGCCGCCGCGATGGTGGCCGAGCCGCCCGCGAAGGAGTGGCCCACGAGGACGGCGGGGCCGCCGCCCAGGTGGCGGACGAGCGCGAGCAGATCGCCCGCCGTGTCGGTCCGGGTGTACGACGCCCACCCGGCGTCGGACTCCCCGTGCCCGCGCAGATCGGTGCGGGCGACCCGGTGGCCGGCGGCCACCAGGAGCTCGGCCAGCGCGTCGTAGGCCGCGCGGTGGTCGCCCATCCCGTGGGCCAGGACGACCAGCGGGCCCTCGCCCGCGACGTCGTACGCCAGCTGTCCGCCGTCGACCTTCAGGAACTCGGTCATCGCCCTGCCCTCTTCCGTCGTGCCGCACCCGCACATTTCTCTACGGGCTAATCTCCGTTGCTATTAAGCTAATGGCATTAGCCGAATGGGTCAAGGCGTTCGCCGTACGCTGTCGTTCTTGCGAAACGGACTGACGGTCCGTATGGTCACTTCCATACGGACTGGCGGTCCGTTTTGGAGCGCCGCGTCTCCCCACAGGACGGAAAGCTTGATCATGACAACGACGAGGACCATGCCGATGACGGCCGCGGAGCTGTACGGCCACGGTCTGCGGCTGTTGCTGGAGAAGGACATCGCGGGCTGGGTGGACCTGTGGCACGAGGACGGCGTCATGGAGTTCCCCTTCGCGCCGGAGGGCTGGCCCGTACGGCTGGAGGGCAAGGCCGCGGTCGCCGCGTACATGCGCCACTACCCCGACCACGTCGACCTGCACGACTTCCCCGAGGTGACGGTCCACGAGACCACCGCGCCGGGGACGATCGTGGTGGAGATGCGCGGGGTCGGGCGCCTGGTGGAGAGCGACAGCCCCTTCGACATGACCTACATCGCCGTGGTCACGGTCGGGGACGGGCTCATCACCTCCTACCGCGACTACTGGAACCCCCTCGCCGTCCAGCAGCCCGGCGCCGACTTCGTGGGAGCGACCCGATGACCAACACCAACACCAGCACCAGCACCAGCACCAGCACCACCCTGGTCATCGGGGCCACCGGCACCACGGGCAGCCGCGTCACCGCCCGACTGGCCGCCGAGGGCCACCGCGTCAGGGCCGCCAGCCGCAAGGCCACCCCGGTCGACGGCGCGCAGGCCGTCCGCTTCGACTGGAACGAGCCCGCGACCTGGGCCGCGGCACTGGCCGGCGTCGATCGCGTCTACCTCGTCCCGCCCATCGGCTCCTCGGACCCGGCCGCGGTCATGCTGCCCTTCCTGCGGCAGGCCCGCGCGACGGGCGCGCGCCGCGCGGTGCTGCTCGGTTCCTCGGCGATCCCGGCGGGCGGCCCGGCGGTCGGGCAGGTCCACGAGGAACTGCCCGGCCTGTTCCCGGAGTGGGCGGTGCTGCGGCCGTCCTGGTTCATGCAGAACTTCGCCGGCCACACCCCCCACGCCCGCAGCATCCGGGAGGAGGGCGCCATCCGGACCGCCGCGGGCGACGGCCGCGTCGGCTTCATCGACGCCGGTGACATCGCCGCCGTCGCCGTGCGCGCCCTGACCGACGAACGGGCCCCCGACACCGACCTGATCCTGACCGGGCCCGAAGCGCTGAGCTACGACGATGTCGCCGCGATCATCACAGAGGTCACCGGCCGGCCCGTGGAGCACCGGCACCTGACCTTCGAGGAGCTGCGCGACCGGTGGGCGGCCGAGATCCCGCTGGAGTTCGCCACCATGCTGGCCGGCATGGACCGTGCCATCGCCGGCGGCGCGGAGGACCGTACCACCGACGCCGTCGCACGCCTCACCGGCCGTCCCGCGGGCACGCTGCGCGCGTTCGTCGAACGGGACGTCCGAGAACGGGACGTCCGAGGGAACGGCTGATGACGGCGTGATCCGCCCCGTCGCAGCGCGTATCTTCGACTGGCTCGACGACACGCTCCGGCCGGTCGGACGCCACACCGCGGACGGGCCGAAGACCACGGAGGACCCATGACCCAGCGCCCGGAGCGCGCGGACGCCCTGCGCAACCGCGAGGCCGTCCTTGCCGCCGCCGACGCCCTCTTCGCCACCAGCGGCAGCCCCCACAGCGTGTCGATGGACGACATCGCCGCGGCCGCGGGCGTGGGCAAGGGCACCCTCTTCCGCCGCTTCGGCGACCGTGCCGGCCTGATCGGTGCCGTCATCGCGTCCCGCCTCGAACCCCTGCGGCAAGCCGTACGGGAAGCCCAGGAGGCGGCCGGATCCTCGGCGCACCGGCGCGTGCGGGAGCTCCTCGACGCCCTGCTCAGCTTCAAGATCGACAACCGGAACCTGATGTCGGCCGCGGAGGACGCCGGACTCAGCAGCCCCTACCAGGCCGACCACTACGGCTGGTGGCACGACACCCTGCGCTCGGAGCTGGGCGAAGTGCCCGGTGTCCACCACGCGGACTTCACCGCTCACGCACTGCTCGCCGCCGTACGCGCCGACCTCGTCGCGCACCTGATCGACCGCCAGAAGATGACCCCCGACGACCTGCGGGCCGCACTCGCGGCCCACGTCGACAGCGTCCTCGGCACCGACACCAGCACCAGCACCAGCACCAGCACCCCCTAGCGCAGCTCCTCCCGGAGGGCGGCCTCGAGGAGGGCGCCGTGGCCCGCCACGGTCGGGTCGGCGTAGAACGCGGCGAGCGCGGTCTCCGCCCCCAGGTCGCGGCGCAGGTCCTCGACCACGGTGAGGGCGAGGAGGGAATGGCCGCCCAGCGCGAAGAAGTCCGCGTCGGGCCGGTCCACGGGCAGGCCGAGCGCCGACGACCAGGCGTCGGCCACCACTTGTTGCACCGGCGAGAGGGACACCCGAGCGGGCTCGGCGGCGGGCCGGTCGCCGGTGCGGACCGGCGGGAGCGGGTCCCGCGCCAGCGCGCGGCGGTCGGCCTTGCCGCTGCCGGTGAGCGGGAAGCCGTCGGTCAACACCCAGGTGCCGGGCACCAGATGGGCGGGCAGCAGCGCGGACACGTGATCGCGCAGGGCGACGGTGTCGCAGCGGGCAGCGGCCTCCGGGACGACGAACGCGGTCAGCCGGGCGTCCTCCACCGACGACCGGCGCACGACCACGACCGCCTCGCGGACCCCGGGATGGCGCAACAGGACGTGCTCGACCTCGCCCGGCTCCACACGGTGGCCGCGCACCTTGACCTGCTCGTCGGTGCGGCCGTGGAAGACGAGGGCGCCGTCGGCGCGGACCGAGACCAGGTCGCCGGTCCGGTAGCGCCGGGCGTCCCGCGGGGTCGGCCCGACGAACCGCTCCGCGGTCAGCGCGGGCTGGGCCACGTACCCCGCGGCCAAGCGGGCTCCGCTGAGCCAGAGTTCGCCGGTGGCGCCCCGCGGCACCGGGCGCAGTCGCCCGTCCAGGACGTGCGCACCCGCCCCGGGCAGCGGGTGCCCGAGGGGCGGCGCGCCGGCGCAGTCCGCGTCGTGGACCCGGTGGGACGTGGCGAAGGTGGTGGCCTCGGTGGGCCCGTACGCATTGACCAGCTCCAGGTCGGGGCGGACGCGCAGGACCCGGCGGGCGTGGGCGCCGGAGAGCTCCTCACCACCGGTCACCACCGTCCGTACGAGCCCGAACAACGCCGAATCCCGCGCGGCCAGGTGGTGGAAGAGGCTCGTGGTGAGGAAGACGACGGTGGCGCCCAGGTGCGCCGCCTCGGTCGCGAGGTGCTCCACGGCGGGTCGCCCGGTGGCGCACACGACGACGGTCGCGCCGTGCGCGAGCGGGGCCCACACCTCGAAGGCCGCGGCGTCGAAGGCCATGGGGGAGTGGAACAACATCCGGTCTCCCGGGCGCAGCGGGTCGCAGGGCAGCCCGGTGGCCATCGACTCGGCGCCCCGATGGGTGAGGGCCACCCCCTTGGGCCGCCCGGTGGAGCCGGAGGTGTAGAGGACGTAGGCCGTCGCGTCGGGATCGTGCGGCGCGGGCTCCGCCACCGCGGCGAGCGCATCCGGGTCGCGCGGGAGGACCGGGGCCGGGGGCAGCGGCAGGGAGTGCTCGGCGGCGACGGGGGAGTCGGCGAGCAGACCGGCGTCGCCGACCGTCAGGGCGGCGCCGGTCTCCCGCAGTGTCATGGTGATGCGCTCGTCGGGGTGGTCGGGATCGAGCGGTACGTAGTGACCACCGGCCCACCACACGGCGAGCTGGGCCACCACGGCCTGTACCGAATGCGGCACCAGCAGCCCGACGGCCGAGCCGGGGCCGACCCCGCGGGAGCGCAGCGTCTTCGCCAACTCGGAGGTGGAGTAGATGAGTTGGGCGTAGGTGAGGTCGTTCCGGCCGTCGTGCACCGCGAGGGCGTCAGGGGTGGCCAGGGCGTGCGCGGCCACCCGGGCCACGATGCCGGCCGGGGGGAGGGGGTCAGGAGACATGCGGGTTCCTCGGTGACGAAGCGGAGAAGGAGGGAGGAGGAGTGGGAGCGTGCGTCATGCCAGGCCCATCGCCCGGGCCACGATGACCTTCTGGATCTCCGAGGTGCCCTCGATGATCGTCATCATCCGGACGTGCCGGTACAGGAACTCCAGCGGATGGCCGCGCACCCAGCCGCCCGCGCCGTGCACCCGCAGGCTGCGGTCCACCACACGGACGGCCGTCTCGGAGCTGGTCAGCTTGGCCAGCGCCGCGTGCTCCGGCAGCTCCGTCCCCCCGTCCACCAGCCGGGCGCAGGCCAGCGTGAGCAGCTTGGCCGCCTCCACTTCCGCGCGGCTGGTCACCAGGTGTTCCTGGACGTGCTGGTAGGACCCGATGCGCGCGCCGAAGGCCCGGCGTTCGCGGGCGTGCGCGACGCCCAGCTCCAGGGCGTACTCGGCGATGCCGTTGCACTGCGCCGCCACCACCAGCCGCCCGCGCGAGAGGCTGTCCATCCCCTGGCCGAGGGCCGCGCCGATGCCCGGCTCACCGCCGACCACCGCGTCGGCGCCGAGCCGTACGCCGTCCAGCAGCAGCTCGAAGAGCGGCTCGCCCGACATGCCCGCGAAGCGCTGGCCGATCCGGAGCCCCGGGGTGTCCATGGGCACGATGAACGCCGTGGGTCCGCCGACCGGATGGGTGCCGCTCGGCCTGCCTTCCCGGCCTTCCCCGCCTTCCCCGCCCTCCCCGTCGAAGGGGACGGTCGCGACGACCAGGGCGAAGTCGGCGCGGTCGGCGTGGCTCACGAAGGTCTTGCGCCCGGACAGGGTCCAGCCGCCGTCCCCGGTGCGCCGAGCCGTGGTGGCGAGGGAGAAGGCGTCCGAGCCCGCGTCCGGTTCGGTCAGCGCCAGGCACCGCAGCGCCTCCCCCCGGACCAGTGGGGCGAGGTAGCGCTCGATCTGCGTCGGGGTGCCGGCCCGCAGCAGCGGGCTGGGCCCGTCGGAACCGGCCAGGGCGTACGGCGCCAGCGGGCAGCCGCTCGCACCCGCCGCGTGGTGCAGCTGGACGACGGCCGAGAACGGCACGTCCGAGCCCCCGAGTTCCTCGGGATGGTCCCCGGCGTAGAAACCGAGGGCCGCCGACCGCCGACGCACCCAGTCGCGCAGTTCGGTGGGCGGCAGGTCGCAGTCCTCCGGCAGCTCGGCCGCCAGCGGGACCAACTCCCGTGCGATGAACGACCGGAAGGAGTCGGTCAGTTCGCCGTGCTCGCCCTCCAGGACGCAGGACGGTGACACCGGGCCGCCGGTGCCGGTTCGGGGCCCGCTTCGGAGCCCGTTCACTCGCGCTGTGGTCATCGCCGCGCCTCCGCATCGAACTTCCTGAGCGCCTCGGCCTGATCGGTCAGGACCGGGTGGCGCAGCAGTACGTGCAGCGGCGGGCGCCGGTGGCCCAGCCTCGGCGCCAGCCAGGCGGAGAGCTGGGCGACCAGCAGCGAGTGCCCGCCGACCTGGAAGAAGTGGGAGGACGGGGTGAAGCGGTCGTGCCCCAGCACGTACCGCCAGCCGTCCCCGAGCACCTCCAGGACCGGATCGTCCGGCCCCGCCGTCCGCCCGGCCCGGGCCTGCGCCTGCGCCGCCTCGCTCGCGCGGGCCCGCCCGGCCTCGGCCGCCAGCCGTGCGAGCCGCACCCGATCGGGCTTGCCGCCCGCCAGTACCGGGATCGCATCGAGCTCCAGCCACTGGCCGGGCACCAGCGCGGCGGGCAGCCGCGCGCCCAGCGCCCGGTGCAGGCCGGCCTGGTCCACCGCTTCGGCTCCGGCCCGTACGAAGCCCACCAGCCGGGGGCCGGCCGGCGGTCCGGGGTCCAGGACCACCGCACACGGTCGCCCCGCCAGCTCGGCCGAGGCGGCGGCCTCGACCTCCTCCAACTCGATCCGGTAGCCGCGCAGTTTGACCTGGTGGTCGCGGCGCCCGAGGAAACGCAGCCGCCCGGCGCGGTCCTGGTGACCGAGGTCGCCCGTCAGGTACACGCGGGCGCCGCCGAGCGCGGCGACGGTGACGAAGCGCTCCGCGGTGGCCCCGTCGTCGCCCCGATAGCCGTCCGCCAGGCCCGCCCCGCCGATGGCGAGCTCGCCGACCGCGCCCGGCGGCAGCGGGTAGCGACCCGAACCGTCCAGGACGTGCACGGTGACGCCCGGCAGCGGTGTCCCGAGCGCGACCTCCCCGCCCTCCGCGAGGTCCTCCGCCGTGACCTCCTGCACGGTGGACGTGATCGTCGCCTCGGTCACCCCGTAGGCGTTGAGGACCGTGACGGAGCCCGTGCCCGCCCCGTCGGCGGCGGCGAACAGCGGCGCGAGCGAGGCGGCGGGCAGCCGCTCGCCGCCGACCACGAGCAGCCGCGGCGTCCACAGGCCCTCCGCGAGCACCGCGCACAGCTCCTCCCGCACGGCCAGCAGATAGCTGGTCGGAAGGTTGGCGACGGTGATCCGCCGCGCGGCCAGTACGGCGCCCAGCTCGGCCCCCGTCGGGACCTCCCGGTGCGGCAACACCAGGCAGGCCCCGGCCAGCAGGGCGGGCAGCACCTCTTCCAGCGCCACGTCGAACGAGGGCTGGGCGAAGAGCAGCACCCGGTCGTCGGCCGTCAGCGCGAACCGCTCGGCGACCGCCGCCGCGTGGTGCGCGAGGGCCCCGCGGCCCACCACGACCGGTTTGGGCAGCCCGGTCGAACCCGAGGTGTGGATGACGTACGCCGCCCCCTCGACCAGCGCCGCCGCCCGTGCGTCCGGGAAGTCCGGGGCGCAGCCGCTGCCGCTCGGGTCGTCGAGCAGCGCCAGCGGGAACCCTCCGGCCGGGAGCCCCGCCGGGCTCTCGCGGGTGGTCAGCACCAGCGCGGGCCGCAGCCGGGCCAGCAGCGCCTCCAGTCGGGCGGCCGGATCGGCCGGGGACAGCGGGCAGTACACCGCGCCCGTCCGCAGGCAGGCCAGCAGGGTGACCACCGCGTCCACCCCGCGCGGCAGTACGGCCGCCACCGGCATCCCCGCGGTGACACCGGCCGCCCGCAGCCGCTCGGCCAGCGCCGCGACCTCGTGGTCCAGGGCGGCGTAGGTCAGCGACCGGGCGCCCGCGACGAGCGCGGTCGCACCGCGCGGGTGCCCGGCGAGCAGGTGGGCCAGGTCGGGCAGGTCGGGTAGGTCCGCGGCGGGATCGGGAGCGGGATCGTCAGCGGGGACAGGAGCGGGAGCGGTGGGGGCGAGGGCGGCCAGGGCCGCACCGGGTTCGGCGAGGTAGGCGCGCAGCAGGGCGAGGAACCGCTCGGCGAGGAGCGCGACCGTGTCCCCGGCGAAGAGGTCCCGGTCGTAGTCCCACACCAGGGTCATCCCGGCGGCGCCGGGCCGCTGACCGCCACTGCCGCCGAGCGTGCGGCGGTCGTCGGGCAACAGCACCACGTCCAGGTCGAACCGGGTGGTGCCGGTGTTGAACCCCTCGAAGAGGGCGATCTCCAGCTCCGGCAGGTCGATCCGCGGGAGCGGGGCGTCATGGGCGCTGAACATCACGCTGAAGAGCGGATTGTCCGCCCCGTCCGTGTGCAGCCCGAGGTCGCGGGTCAACTCCTGTACGGGCAGCTGCTGGTGGGGCAGACAGCGGATCAGGGTGTCGGTCACGGCGTCGACGAGGTCGCGCGCGGGGGCGCCCGGATCGGGCCGCAGCCGGACCGGGATGGTGTTGACGAACATCCCGATCGTCTTCTCGTGGCCCTCCGGGCGGTTGCCGACGGCGGTGCCCACGACGAGGTCGGCGCGGCCGCTGTGCCGCCGCAGCAGCTCGGCGAAGAGCGCCATCAGGGTGGTGAAGACGGTGTGCCCCTCGGCCCGGCTGCGCGCGCGCAGTCGGTCGGCGAGGTCCGCCCCGACCGCCTGACGCAGCTGGGCCCCCGCGTGACGGCGCCGTACGCCCGGCCGCGCCAGCCCCGGCAGCGGCAGGTCGAAGGCGGCGCCCGCCAGCTGCTCGCGCCAGAACTCCAGCCCGGCGGCCCGTCGTTCGCCGGCGCCCGGGCCGGTGATCCCGTCGAGGTGCTCCTCGTACGAGCGCGCCGCGCGGGGCATCGGCCGGTGCGTCGGCTCCGCGTCGGGCCTGGGGCCCGGCAGCAGCCGGGTGCGGTAGCCGGTGAACACGTCGTGCAGCAGGGTCGTGAAGGAGTGGCCGTCGTGGATCAGGTGGTGCTCCACGTGGACGATGCGGTGGTGCCGCGCGGTGAGGCGCACCAGGAGCCAGCGCATCAGCGGGGCCTCGGTCAGCTCGAAGGGCCGGTCGGCCTCGGCGCGCAGCAGCTCGGCGAAGGCGCCCTCGGGGTCGGTGTGCCCGCTGACATCGGCGCGGCCCACCCGGGGCCCGGCGTGCTCGTTCACGCGCTGGCGCGGCAGGTCGCCGGGGTCGCCCGGCACCAGTTCGAGGCGCAGGCCGCGGTGTCGGGCGAAGGTCTCGGCCAGGGCGTCGACCAGGGCCTCCTCGTCGAGGGGGCCCCACAGGTCGATGGTGGCGGTGAAGTTGTAGGCGTGGCTGCCGGGCGACATCTGCTCGTGCAGCCAGACGATTTCCTGGGACGGGGACAGCTCGAACATGGTCGGTTCGCGTTCCTCTGCCGAGAGGGATGGATGGATGGACGCGGACGCGGATGCGGGCGCGCCGGAGGGCACTTCCGGTGGGCCGGAAGTCCGGGGTGCGGCGGTGGGGGAGAGCGGGGGAGGGCGGAGCCTCAGGCGCCCGGCGGCAGCGCGGCGAGCAGCGCGGTGAACGCCGCCTCGGGCGCCCCGTCCGGGAAGGCGGCGCGCTCCCAGGCCATGCGGACCCGGGCGTCCGCGCCGTGCGCGAGCGCGACGGTCAGCGGGGCCTGGAGCGGCCGCCCGTCGACGTGGGTCTCGACGCCGGTCACCCCGCCGAGGCGCAGCGCGGGCCGCAGGTCACGGTCCTCGAAGGTGAGCAGGCCGTCGAAGCGGCCGGGCCACGGCAGATCCGCGCCGCGGGCCGCGCGCACGATCTCGTCGAAGGGCGTGTCGGCGTGTTCGAGGTCGGCGCACCACAGCTCGAAGACGGCGTCCCCCTCCACGCCGGAGCGGTGGTCGGTGGCGGGCGGGGCCAGGAACGGGACGGTGTTGAGGAACGCGCCGACCACGTCCTCGGCGCCGGGCGGGCGGCCGCCCCAGGCGTAGCCGAGCAGGGGTGCGGGGCCTTGCGGGCCGCGCCCGTACAGGACCCGCGAGGCGCGGTCGCAGGCGGCGAGCAGGGCGGGGAAGCGCAGGGCCGAGTCGGGGCCCCGGCCGTGGTCGCCCCCGCCCGAGCGCTCGGGCAGCCGGGCGGACAGGACGTCGCTGCCCCCGTCACCCGGACCGGGCGGGACGGGCGAACCGCTCCGGCCGCCCGCCGCGGCGAGGCCGGACAACCGTCGCGCCCAATGGGCCAGTGCGGCGGGCCCGGAGGCCGCCTCCTCCACCGCCAACTGGGCGTGCACGGCCCCGCGGTAGGCGCGCAGCGCCTCCCGCGCCCGGGCGGCGGGCAGGTCGTCCGGTCCGAGGCCGTGGGTGTAGCCCTCGGAGAGGTCGGCGATGATCCGGCCGATGGACCGCTCGTCACAGACCGCGTGGTCCATGACGAGGGCCAGTACCTCCTGGTCCTCCTCGCCCTCCGCCCCGTCGGCGGGGGCCGACAGCAGCCGCAGCGGCGGCCCCTCGCCCCACCCGGCGAGCGCCGCCCGCAGCAGGTCACCAGCGCGGCAGCCACCGCCCCCGGCGCCCCCACCCTTGCCGTGGCCACCGGGTGCGCGGTCCGGTCCGCCGAGCTGGACGACGTACGCCCCCGGCTCCTGCGGGCCGACCGGCAGCAGGACGGGTACGCCGCCCAGGACCGCGGGCCGGGTCCGCAGCGCGGGATGGACCGCGGCGACGTACCCGGCGGCCGCGTCGAGGCGCCGCAGGTCGAGGGAGCCGCGGGGGAAGCGGAAGAAGAGCGGGACGAGGTCGGCCCGGCCGTGCGGGGAGAGGTGGCGGGCGAGCAGGAAGCGGCGCTGGGCGCCGGTCACGGGGAGGGGACGGTCGGCGTCGGCGGCGGCGCCGGACGCACGGGATCGGTAGCGGTCGAGGTACTGGGTGGTGATGGTCCACACCTGTGAACGGGCCGTGAACATGCGACCGACCATTCGCCCGTGCCATGGAATGGTCAAGACGGACCAGGCGATTCCGGACAGGTTTTCGGTGATCGGCGGCCCGTTCGAGCATGTCCGGTTCCGGTCGGTCGGAAGGGGGCGACCGAAGCCCCGGTGGGCTCTGGTGGCCAAACAGGCCCAAAGACCCGACCTTTGGCGTAATGGCAACTATGCGGTGATTGGCCGGTATTCATTGCTCTGGCCCGTTTTTGGGGCGCTCTGGAGCGGAGTCCGCAAGTCCGTACGTTACGGTAACTTCGCTTTCTGTCACCAGTAAGCACCCCCCACCCCACCCTTTCCGCGCGGCCGTCGCGGCAGCCGACGCTGCCCCCGCGACGTCCGCGCACGCACGTCCAGCACTGGAGACACACGTGAGTACGACCGAGTGCGGCAGCCGGTTGGAGGCCCTCGGGGCCCACATACCGGCGGGCACGCTGACCACCCGGGACCTGATCGGACGGACCGAGAGCCTCCACGGCGTGGACGTCCAGCGGATCACCGGAGTCGTGGAACGCCGGGTCGCGGACCCCGCTCCCGAGGCGGGCGAGGACTCCTTCGGGATGGCCCTGTCGGCCGCCCGCGACGCCCTGGCCGTCTCCCGCTACGAGGCCGCCGACCTGGACGTCGTCATATCGGCGTCCATCACCCGCTACAAGGACGGCGGCCGCTTCGCCTTCGAACCGTCCTTCGCCGGCTCGCTCGCCCGGGAGCTGGGGGCGCGGACCGCGATCCACTTCGACGTCTCCAACGCCTGTGCGGGCATGATGACCGGCGTCTACGTGCTCGACCGGATGATCCGGTCCGGAGCCGTCCGCACCGGCCTGGTGGTCAGCGGCGAGCAGGCGACCCGCGTCGCCGAGACCGCCGCCCGCGAGCTGAGCGACTCCTACGACCCGCAGTTCGCCTCGCTCTCCGTCGGCGACTCGGGAGCCGCCGTGATCCTGGACCGGGCCACCGACGAGGCCGACCGGATCCACTACGTCGAGATGCTCACCTGCTCCGAGTACTCGCACCTGTGCATGGGCATGCCCAGCGACCGGACCGAGGGCATCGCCCTCTACACGGACAACAAGAAGATGCACGACAAGGACCGCCTCGCCCTGTGGCCCCGGTTCCACCAGGACCTGTTGGCCAAGGCGGGCCGGGACTTCGCGGCGGAGGACTTCGACTACGTCGTCCAACACCAGGTCGGCACCCGCTTCATCGACTACGTCAACGCCACCGGGGAGCGGGAGTTCGGCGTCCCGATGCCCACCTCCCTCGCGGTCGTGGAGCGGTTCGGCAACACCGCGACCACCTCCCACTTCCTCACCCTGCGCGAACACCTGCGGGCGGGCACCGCCCGCACCGGTTCCACCTTCCTGCTGGTCCCCGCCGCCTCTGGCGTGGTGACCGGCGCCCTGTCCGCCACGATCACGAACATGGGGGTCTGAGCCATGGGCATGGTCATCACCACCGCGGCCACCGCACACCCCTCCGTCGAGGGCCCGGCCGGGAGCACTGCCGGAGCCACCACCGTCGTCCTCGCGGGGCGCGCCGCACGCGACTGCCTCAGCCGCGCGGGGCTCTCCGCCTCCTCCGTCGGCGTCCTCGTCAACGTCGGCGTCTACCGGGAGTCGAACACCTTCGAGCCGGCCCTCGCCGCCATGGTCCAGAAGGAAGCGGGCATCAGCCTGGACTACCTCGCCGACCCCGCCCCGGCCTTCTCCTTCGACCTGATGAACGGTGCCTGCGGGGTGCTGGGCGCCGTACAGGTCGGCCAGGCGCTCCTCGACACCGGCAGCACCGAACGCCTCCTGATCACCGCGGCCGACGTGCACCCCGGCGGCGACGCGCGCCGCGACCCCGCCTACCCCTACGCCGACCTGGCGGGCGCCTGGCTGCTGGAGCGCGGCGCCGACCCCGACAGCGGCTTCGGTCCCGTACGCCACTACGCGCCCGACGGCCCGGTCGGCAGCGAGGGCTACCTCGACACCACCCGGATGGGCAGCGGCGGACGTTCCCTGATCACCGTCCGGCGCGAGCCCGGCCACGGCGCCCGCCGCAGCGCCCTCGCCGCCACCGCGGTCGCCGACTACGCGCGGGAGTTCGGCCTCGACCTCTCCCGCACCCTCGTCATCGGACCGCCCGAGCCGGAGCGGGAGCCGGAGGTCGAGCCGGAGCCCGAGCCGCACACCGCCGCCCCCGTGCTCGGCTACCTGCGCGCGCTGGAGGCCGGACGGCCCCGGGACTGCGACCGGTTGCTCTTCGTCAGCGTCGGCGCGGGCCCCGTCGTGGTCTGCGCGAGCTACACCCCCGAGGGCTGGTGAAGCGCGTGCACGCGGACCTGAGCACGAGCACGGGCCTCGGCGTCGGCGTCGGCATCGCGGGCGCCGAGGGCCTCGCCGACCACCTCGCCCGCAACGCCGCGGCCTTCCCCGACCGGGCCGCCGTCATCCACCCCGAGCCGGGCGCCCGCGACGGCGACGGCCGCCCCCGCTACCGGACCGTCTCCTACGGGCAGTTACAGCGCTCGGTGGAGGACCTCGCCCACGGCCTGGCCCGGGCCGGGATCACCCGCGGGACCAAGACGGTCCTGATGGCACCGCCCGGCCCCGACCTCTTCGCCCTCGCCTTCGCGCTCTTCCGCCTCGGCGCCGTCCCCGTCGTCGTCGACCCCGGCATGGGCCTGCGCCGGATGCTCCACTGCTACCGGGCCGTCGGCGCCGAAGCGTTCATCGGACCGCCGCTCGCCCACCTCGTGCGCGTGCTCGGCCGCCGCACCTTCGCCGCCGTACGGATCCCCGTCACGCTGGGCCGCGGCCTGCTCGGCGTCCGCACGGGCGCCTTCGGCGCGCACGCCCTCGCCCGGCTGCGCACCCTGACCGGACCGCGCACCGCCCCCGCCCCCGTCGGCGGCGACGACCTGCTGATGATCGGGTTCACCACCGGCAGCACCGGGCCCGCCAAGGGGGTCGAGTACACCCACCGCATGGCCCTCTCGATCGCCCGCCAGATCGAGGCCGCCCACGACCGGAGCCGCGACGACACCTCGCTCGTCACCCTCCCCTTCTACGGGCTGCTCGACCTCGTCTACGGCTCCACCCTCGTCCTCGCCCCGCTGGCCCCGGCCAAGGTCGCCCAGGCGGACCCCGAGTTGCTCGTGGACGCGCTGGAACGCTTCGCCGTCACCACGGTCTTCGCCTCGCCCGCCCTGCTGCGCAACCTCGCGGACCACCTCACCGCCCACGAGGGCGAGCACCCCCTGCCCGACCTGCGCTGCGTCGTCTCCGGCGGCGCGCCCGTGCCCGACGCGGTGGTCGCCCGGCTGCGCGCGGTCCTGGACGAGAAGGCCCGTATCCACGTCACCTACGGGGCCACCGAGGTGCTGCCGATCACCTCGATCGAGTCCGAGGAGGTCCTGGGCGAGCGGGCGGCCCGGACCGCCGAGGGCGCCGGCACCTGCGTCGGCCGGCCCGTCCCCGGCACCCGGGTGCGCATAGCCCCCGTCACCGACGGCCCGTTGCCCCGGCTGCCGCCCGGCACACCCCCGCTGCCGGTGGGGCGCGTCGGCGAGATACTCGTCGCGGGCGAGTCCGTCAGCCCGCGCTACCACGGCGACCCCCGCGCCGACGCGCTGCACAAGACGTACGAGGACCCGGCCGACGGCGTCGGAGCACCCGTCGTCTGGCACCGCACCGGGGACCTCGGCCACCTCGACGCCGACGGCCACCTCTGGTTCTGCGGGCGCAAGGCGCAACGGGTCCGCACCGACGGCCAGGACCTGCACACCGTGCGCTGCGAGGGGATCTTCAACGCCCACCCGCTGGTGCGCCGCAGCGCGCTGGTCGGAGTGGACGCGGGCTCGGGGACCGGGGCCCGCCGTCCCGTCGTCTGCGTGGAGACCGCGCAGCCGCTCGACCCGGCCGCCTGGCAGGACCTGACCGCCGAACTGCGCGCCCTGGCCGCCGCCCACGCCCCGACCGAACCGGTCGAGGAATTCCTGCGCCACCCGGCCTTCCCCGTGGACATCCGGCACAACGCCAAGATCGGCCGCGAGGAGCTCGCCCGCTGGGCCGAGCGGCAGTTGGCGCCGCCCCCGCCGCTGTGGTCCCGCGCCCGCGCCGCGCGGCTCGTCCCGCTCGCCGGTTGGGCGTACCTGCTCGGCGGCGCCGTCTGGGCCGCCACCGCGGGCGCCCCCGACGTGCCCCTGCTGCGCTGGCTGTGGTGGACCGACGCCGCGCTCAGCACCGTCGGGCACGCCGTCCAGATCCCGCTGGCCCTGCCCCGCGGCCGGGCCGCCGGCTACGGCCCCGCGGCCACCGCCGGGCTCACGATGCTCTACGGCGCCACCTGGTGGCGGTCCCTGTGAGGATCCTGATCACCGGAGCCACCGGCTTCCTCGGCGGCCACCTCGCCGACGCCTGCCTGCGCGAGGGGCACACCGTACGGGCCCTGGTGCGGCCCGGCGCCGACACCGAACGGCTGCGCTCCCTGCCCGGACTCGAACTCGCCGTCGGCGACCTCGGCGACCCGCGATCGCTGCGCGCGGCCGCCGGGGGCCAGGACGTCGTCCTGCACAGCGCCGCGCGGGTCGTCGACCACGGCACGCACGCGCAGTTCCACGAGGCGAACGTCGCCGGGACCCGGCGGCTGCTCACGGCGGCGCGGGCCGCGGGCGCCCACCGGTTCGTCTTCGTCTCCAGCCCCAGCGCGCTGATGCGCGTCCGCGAGGGCGACCGGCTCGGCCTCGACGAGAGCGCGCCCTACCCCACCCGGTTCCTGCACCCCTACAGCGCGACCAAGGCCCGCGCCGAACAGGACGTACTCGCCGCCCACACCCCGGAGTTCACCACCTGCGCCCTGCGCCCGCGCGGCATCTGGGGCACCCGGGACCGCGCGGGCTTCCTGCCGACCCTGATCGGCGCGATGCACGCGGGGCGGCTGCCCGACCTCTCGGGCGGCAAGCGCGTCATGGTCTCCCTGTGCCACAGCGACAACGCGGTCGACGCCTGCCTGCGGGCCGCGACGGCTCCCGCCGAACGCGTCGGCGGCAAGGCGTACTTCGTCGCGGACCGCGAGGTGACCGACCTGTGGGCCTTCCTGACCCGGGTCGGCGCCGAGCTCGGCTGCGCGCCGCCGACGCCGCGCGTCCCGCTCGTGGCGGGGCGCGCCCTGGCCGCCACCGTCGAAACCCTGTGGCGACTGCGCCCCGGCCCGGGCCGCACCTCCCCGCCGCTGAGCCGCTACGCCCTGGCCCTCCTCACCCGGTCCACCACCTACGACACCTCCGCCGCCCGCCGCGACCTCGGCTACGCGGCCCCCCGCAGCCAGCCCGAAGGGCTGAGCGAACTCCTGCCCTGGGTGCAGGCCTTGGGCGGCCCCCGCTCCTGGACCCGCCCCACCCCCCGGCAGCCCCGACGAGGAGACACCTCCTGATGACCGACCCGACAACGGGCCCGTACTGGCGGCCCGTTTCCGCCACCGAGCGGCTGTACCTCGCCGCGGGGGATCCGCGGGGGGACATGGCCCTGCGGATCGTCGTCGAGGGGGAGGGCCTGCCCGACCCCGATGACCTGCGGGCCGCCCTGACCCGGGCCGCCGGGTCCTGCCCGGGGTCGGGCCTGGTCGCCGCCGACGGGCTGTGGCGGGCCGAGGGGCCGCCGCCGCGCCTGCGGTACGCGGCGCCCGCGGACCCGTACGACGGCGTCCTCGACGCCGCGGTGCTCACCGGGCACACGGACCCGACCGACCCGCCCGGCTGCGAGGTCCTCGTCGTCCCCGGCCTGGACGCGGCCCGCTGCACCCTCGTCTTCAGCGCCTCGCACGCGCTGATGGACGGTCACGGCGCCCTGCTCTGGGTACGGGAGGTCTTCCGCGGCCTGCGCGGCGACGCCGCCCGCCCGGCGGCGGACCCCGAGACCGACCAGGGCCTGCTGCGCCGCCTCGGCTGCCGGGACCGGCGCCCGACCCAGGCACCGGACCGCCCCTCGCCGCTGGGCCGCGGCGACCGGGGCGAGCGGGGCCCCCGGCGCACCCTCTGGCTGCGCCGGACCCTGGCCGGACACCACCCCGCCCTCACGGCCCGCCTCGCGCAAGCCCTCGCCGACACCACCGGGCGTTCCGCGCGGGTCATGGTCCCGGCCGATCTGCGCCGCTACGACCCCGACCTGGCCGCCACCGGCAACCTCACCCTGCCCCTCTTCCTGGACCTGCGCCCGGGTACCGAGTGGACCGTCGCGCACACCGAGCTGCTGACGGCCCTCGCCGAGGGGCGGGAGTGCGCCACCGGTTTCGAGGGCGCGGCGGCGCGGCTCCCGCAGGCCGTCACCGCCGTGTTGCTGCGGGCCGCCCAGGCCGTCGCGACGCGCACCGACCGGCACTTGGCCACCGCCGTCGTCTCCCACCTCGGCCGCCTGGACCTGCACGACTACCGGGGCGGCGGCTTCACCGCCACCGCCGTCCACGCCCTGCCCGTCCACGCGCCGCTGGTGCCCGTCTCCCTGGTCGCCGCCGAGACCGGTACGGGGTCGGCGGGCACGGCCCGCACCGAGGTGACGATGGGCGTGCGCGGCGGCCCCGGTCTCGCCGAGCGCGCGGCCCGCCTCCTCGACGACACCCTGGCCCGGCTGACCGGCCCGGCCGCGACCCCCGCCGCCTTCGCCCGACCCGCCGCCCCGGAGGTCGTCCTCCCGCGGACCGTCTCCCCGCGCGCGGCCGCCGAACCGCGGACCGTCGACCCGGCCCCCGGCTCCGGGCCCACCGTCGTGGACCTCTTCCGGGCGCGGGCCGCCCGTACGCCCCACGCCCCTGCTCTCGACGGGCCCGAGGGCCCGATCAGCTACGCCGCGCTCGACCGGCGCTCCGACGCCGTCGCCGCCGCGCTGCACGCCCGCGGCATCGGCCGGGAGGACCGGGTCGCCCTGGTCGTCGATCGTTCCCCGGCCGGGGTCGCCGCCCTGTGGGGGATCCTCAAGGCGGGCGCCGCCTACCTGCCCCTTGACCCGGCCCACCCCGACGCGCGGATCGAGGAGGTCCTGCGGGACACCGGCGCACGGCTGTGCCTGACCCAACGTCACTTCCTGGACCGGCTCGACCGGTTCACCCCCTGCCCCGCCCTCGCCGCCGAGGACGTGCCCGACCTGCCCGACGGCACACCGCCGCCCGGACCCGGCCCCGCCGCCGGGGACCTCGCCTACGTCATGCACACCTCCGGCTCCACCGGCCGGCCCAAGGGCGTACAGATCGAGCACGCCGGCCTCGTCGGCTTCGTCCGCTGGATGACGGACCTCTGCCGGGTCACCGACACCACCCGCTTCGGCTTCGTCTCCTCCTACGCCTTCGACATCTCCTGCTTCCCGCTGTTCCTGCCCCTCCTCGCGGGCGGTACGGCCGTCCTCGCACCCGGCGCCCCCTCGCGCGCCGTGCTGCGCCGCCTGGTCACCGAACACCGGGCCGACACCCTCGCCCTGACCCCGTCCCACCTGCCGCTGCTCACGGCGGGGCCGGGCGTACGCACCCTGCTGCTCGGCGGCGAGACGCTCACCCCGGCCGCCGCGCGCGCGGCACGGGCCGCCTTCGGCCCGGACTGCCGGATCATCAACGGCTACGGGCCCACCGAGGCCACCGTCGGCTGCCTCGCCCACGTCGTGGGCGACGACGACCTCGCCGAGGGCGCCACGGACGTCCCGCTCGGCACGCCGGGCCCGTACGCCCGCGTCGACCTCGTCGCGGCGGACGGCACCCGCGTGGGCACCGGGCCCGGCGCCGCGGGCCGGACCGGCGAGATCGTGGTCAGCGGCCTCCAGGTCGCCCGCGGTTACCTCGGCACCGCGCCCGACGACCCCGGATCCCCCTTCACCACGGACCCCGACGGCACCCGCGGCTACCGCACCGGTGACCTCGGGCGGCGGCTCCCGGACGGCTCCATCGCCTTCGCCGGACGCGTGGACGGACAGCTCAAGATCGCCGGTCACCGGGTCGAACCCGCCGAGACCGTCGCCGCGTTGGAGTCCCACCCGGCCGTGCGGCGGGCCGTCGTCACCGCCCGCCGCCGGACGCCCGCCGCCGCACCCGTGCTGTGTGCGTACGTCGTCCCCCGCGCCCCCGGCCCGGACGCCCCCGCCCTCCCCGCTCTCCCGGACCTCGCGGCGCTCCTGCGCGCCGACGCGGCCCGCCGCCTGCCCGCACACCTGGTCCCGACGCACCTCGTCCTGGTGGAGGAGATCCCGAGCACGGTCACCGGCAAGGCCGACCTCGACGCCCTCCCCGACCCCTTCACCGGCCACCCGACGGCCCCCGAGCCGGACGATCTCCGGACCCGGGTCGCGGGGCATTGGGCCGCGGTGCTCGGGACGGACGCCGGAGCCGCGTTGGCGCCCGGTGCGGACTTCCAGGACCTCGGCGGCGATTCGCTCTCCCTGATCGAGATGCTCACGGCGGTCTCGTCCGACCTGCTGACCCGGGCCCAGGCCGACCGCTTCATGGGCGCACTGGAGTCGCTGGTCCGCGAAGTGACCCTCGATCAGGTCTGCGCCCACATCGAGACCGCCAGGGAAGAGGTGCCCGCATGATCTTCATCGGAGACGGCGCCCTGCTGCGCCGGGCCGTACGGCACGCCGCCGACCGGGGCCATCCCGTCGACCTCGTGTGCTGTACGGACCCCTGCGACGCGGCCGGGGCCCCGCACCTGGACGCGCCCGACGTCAACGCCTGCGCCGCCACCCTCGCGGCCGCCTGCACCGACGGGATCGTCTGGTCGCTCAACAACCGGCGGATCCTGCGCGCCCCGCTGCTCTCCCGGGGCCTGCGCATCCTCAACGTCCACAACGGCCTGCTGCCCCAGCACCGCGGACTGCCCTCCGTGGCCCTGCTGTTCGCGCTGCTGCACGGCGACCCGGAGTACGGCGCCACGCTCCACGAGGTCGACGCCGGCATCGACACCGGCCCGGTACTGGCCGAGCACCGCTTCCCGATCGCCCCCGACGCCCGCTACCACCAGGTCATGCTCCGCGGGATCCGGGCCTGCCAGCAACTCTTCGAGGAGCAGCTCCCGTACGTGGTGGCGGGCGCCGCCGCCCCGGCCGTTTCCCCCCGCGGGCCGCGGGCGCCGTCCGCCTACTACGGCGTCCGCGCCCTGGACCGGCTCGCGGACCACCGGGACCACCCGGCCTACGCCCGCGCCACGGACCTCGGCCCCTTCGCGGCCCACGCACCCGAGGTGGCCCGGGCCCTGGTCGCGCCCCCGGAGCCGGAGGGGTGAAGATACGACACAAATGATACGAATAGGCATAGTTGGTGACATTTCTTGTCCTTCTCCCTAGTCTCTCGTCCGGCACCGAGCGAATGGACTTGAGCATGAGACGACGCCTTTCGGCGGTCACCGCGGCCTGTGTGGCAGCGGCGATCGCACTGAGCGGTGGTACGGCGGCCACCGCGGCCACCGCCACCGCGCGCACCAACCCGGACGGCGGGGGGGCCTGTGCGCCCCGGGCGTACCGATCGGCCCGGCGGGCGAGAAGTTCTACGACCCGCCGTCGCCGCTGCCCGAGGGCGAGCACGGCGACCTGATCTGGGCCCGCCGCGTCAACGCCCCCGACGGCGCGCGGGCCTGCCGGATCCTCTACCACTCGACCCTCCAGAACGGCACCCGCGTCGCCGTCTCGGGCATCGTGGCCTGGCCCGACGCCCCTGCCCCGCGCGGTGGGCGCAACGTGGCGGCCTGGGCCCACGGGACCGTGGGCGGACCGCGCATGTGCGCGCCCTCCGCGGTGCCGAACCCGGCCACCGACCTGGTGGACTACTTCACCTACGACAGCCCCTGGGGCATCGACGTCGGCGTGCCCGCGCTGACGCAGTTCCTGGACTCCGGTGACGTCGTGGTCGGCACCGACTACCAGGGCCTGGGCACCCCCGGCGTGCACCAGTACACCGTCGCCGTCACGGAGACGAACAACGTCCTGGACTCGGTGCGGGCGGCCCGCCAGATCGCCACCACCCACGCGAACCACAAGGCGGCCGTCCTCGGCTGGTCGCAGGGCGGCGGCGCGGCCACCTTCATCGCGCAGAACTACAAGGCGTACACGCCCGAGACCGACGTGGTCGGCATCGCGGCCCTCGCGCCCGCCGCCAACCTCGGCCCGGACTTCCGCGGCCTGGTCCTGCCCGGCCCGACCGACGCCACCTCCGCCGCGCACAACGCGGCGCTGCGCATCAACGTCTACCGGGGCTTCCTCGCGGCCTACCCCGAGCTGAAGGCCACGGACGTGCTGAAGCCGGCCGGGCTCGAGGCGCTGCGCGGCGACGGGGTGGCGTGCATCGAGCACTTCTCCGACGTCATCCAGAACAACGTGGGCAACGTCGGCAAGCTCGACACCCTGTTCCAGCCGCTGTCGGCGGTGCCGGAGGTCTGGCACCAGCGCTTCCGCGAGAACACGGCGGGCCTGGTCGCCTCGGTGGCGCCGGTCCTGGTCATGCAGGGCACGGCGGACACCGTGATCAACCCGAACTCCACCGACGAGTACGTGAAGCGGGCCTGTGGGTTCCACCGGCCGGTCGAGTACACGAAGTACCAGGGCGCGACGCACCAGACGATCCCGGACGTCGCCGAGTCGGAGTACCTGGGCTGGATCGCGGACCGCTTCGCGGGCCGTCCCGCCCCGTCCAACTGCGCCTGACCGATACGCCGTACCCCGAGGGCTCCCGGCCGGTGCACCCCACTGCCCGGGAGCCCTCGCACGCGCCCCGCACGGACGGAGCCACCGGGCGGCGGACAGCACCGTCCAAGGCCCCTACTGTTAACAGCAAGTGCATTTTTCCCACTTGTATAGTGACTGACATGCAATTGGACTTGAACCTGCTCACGGCCCTGGACGCGCTGCTGGAAGAGGGCAGCGTGGCCGGAGCCGCAGACCGGCTCCACGTCACCGCGCCGGCGATGAGCCGATCCCTGGGCCGTATCCGCAAAGCCACCGGTGACCAGATCCTGGTGCGCACCGGACGCAACATGACGCCCACCCCTCGCGCACTGGCCATGCGCACGGAGGTCCATGTGCTGGTACAGCAGGCTCACCAGTTGCTGTCCTCCCGTACGGACCTCGACCTGGCGGGGCTGGAGCGGGTGTTCACCGTTCGCTTGCACGACGCCCTCACCACCGCTTGCGGGACCGCCCTCGTCGCCGCGGTGCACCGCCAAGCCCCGAAGGTGAAGATGCGTCTCACGGTCGAGCCGGGCCACGACAGCCCTGAGCTGCGTCGCGGCGAGGTCGATGTGGCCTCCAGTGCCGGACCGCCGCCTCAGCCCGACATCCGTCACCGCCTCATAGGCCGGGACAGGATCATCCTCGCTCTCCGAGCGGGGCATCCGCTGACCGAAGGGCCGGTGACCGTCGAGAGGTACGCGGCCGCTGATCACGTGACCGTTTCCCGGCGTGGAGAACTGCGCGACCGGGTCGACGAAGTCGTCGCCGCCCTCGGCCACGAGCGCCGTGTCATCGTCTCCGCCCCCGCGACGGACACCGCACTGCAACTCGCCCGTGACACCGACGTCGTGGTCACCCTCCCCGAAGCGGTCACCCGCTCCGCCCGCGACCAACTGGGCCTGACCATGCTGCCGTTGCCGTTCGAGCTGCCGCCCGTACCTCTCTATCTGCTCTGGCACCAGCGTTACGACGACGACGCCGCCCACACCTGGCTGCTCAACCTGGCGACCCAGACCCTCCAGGACCTGTTCGCCACTCCGGACGCTTCTGACCAGTAGCGTTCCGTCAGGGCGTTGGCGTTCATGGCACAACTACCCTGATGCGGGAGGACGTTCGGCCCTGCTCAAGATCATCGGGAATTCTTATGCTCAACTCATGGAAACGATCAAGAACTTCCGGTTAGCCTCCACCGTTCCCGCCGCCCTCTGCCTGGCCCTGGCCACCGCGGTCGCCGTCGTTCCGGCGACCGCCCAGGCCGCCCCGAGCGCCGCCGCCACCTCGCTCTCGCCGGCCGGCCACCGCTTCGAGGCGGTCGCCGCGCAGCCCGTGGTCTTCGAGGCCGGGCCGATCACCGTGACCTGCGCGCGCTCCTCCTCGCTCCCGGGCGAGGACGCCGTCCACAACACGGTCCCGGCCGGGGCCGCGCACACCGACCCGGCCGGCCCGGTGGCCCTGCGCATCACCCCGCCGGTCTTCCAGGACTGCACCACCGACGCACCGGGCCTGCGCGTCGCGGTCGAGACCAACGAGGACCACGGCCCCTGGCAGGTACTGCTCCAGCACGGCGCTCCGGCCACCGCCCGGCTGTCGATCCCCGCGGGCGGCTTCGTCCTGCGGACCAGCGGGCTGCTCTCCTGCTCGGCCACCGCGGCGCCCGGCGGCCCCGCGACCGCCCGGGCCGGCTGGCGGCCCGGGGCGGCAGCGGAGCCCGCGGTCGTCCTGGACAAAGCGGCGATCCCGGTGAAGCTGGAGGGCTCCTTCTTCTGCCCGACGTCCATCACCTCGGCCGCCATCTCGGCCGAGTACACCATCCGCGACACCACGGACCCGGCGCAGCACATCACGGTGGGCCCCGCCCGAGGGTGAGGGCCGCGGCCAGGTCGGGTCAGGGGGTGAACGGGGGGCGCCGCTGGGGCGCCACCACCCAGGTGGCGCCGCGCAGGATGTGCAGCAGGCCCTGCGAGACGAGTTCGCCGACCGCGCGGTTCACGGTGTACACGCTCACCCCGTAATCGGCGGCGAGCCGCACGCGCGGCGGGAGGCGGCGGCTGAGCCGGCCGGAGAGGATCCCGCGCCGGAGGTCCGCGGCGACCCGGTGCCACAGCGGGCCTTCGCCGTGCACCAGGACCATCGCGTGCGTGCTCACGATCCGGCGGCGCCCGACGCCCTGCCGGGTGTGCAGGGCCCGGCGGGCGAACTGCGCGGTCGTGACGGAGACCCCGTAGAGCCGTGCGATCTCCC
The DNA here is from genome assembly GCF_044454405.1 of Streptomyces sp. NPDC051555. Classification (NCBI taxonomy): domain Bacteria; kingdom Bacillati; phylum Actinomycetota; class Actinomycetes; order Kitasatosporales; family Streptomycetaceae; genus Streptomyces; species Streptomyces sp. NPDC051555. Next base: position 56,960 of record NZ_JBITDP010000010.1, read on the forward strand.
CGACGCTCGGTGCGGGGCCGCGCGATTGCTGGAGGGCGTCCGCGACGCGCTGGTAGCGAGGTCCGGCTCCCGCCCGGCGCCGGGCGGGAGCGGTGGGGCCGTTCATCGTCCGGCCCCGGTGGCGCGGTTCCGCGGGCCGGCGGGCTCGTCGCACACTATTCGTCCTCCCGGAGATCTGGCGAGTTGCTCGAATTTCCTTACAGGGTGGTGCCAGATTCACGATGAGGGGAAGGGCCGTAGGTCCTGGATGTGTGATCTCGACGCCGAATGGTGAGGTTGCATTTCAGCGCCGCATCACCTTTCGGACTCTCGTGGGCTTTCTGTCGGTATGGGCGTTTCTAGCCTTTGGTTGACCGGCCCGAACCCGAGTCGACAGTCCTGTGGCCAAGGGGCCGACCGGCCGGTCGGCCGTACGGACCTGCGGCACGGGAAAGGCGGAAAGTCGGGGGAGGCCGGCGCGGAATCGCGATGTTCAGGGACTAAAGGCCCCGTCCCGGGAGGTCCTTTGGTCCCGTAATTCGCGGGACCAAAGGGCCGGATCCGGATCCGCAAGGGCCGTACGCCTCTTACTGGCCCGTCGGGGCCAATATCGTCTTTATGGACAGTTTTTAGTGGGCCCGCGTGGTCGATTAGCAAGAAAGCTCCCCCGCCGCCGAAGGATCACGGTGGCTGCTGTTATGGTCCTCCTGTTATTCCGGTGTCAATCGAAGATCGTGAATGCATGCGTGGCGGACGAGGCGCGGTACGCCCACGATCCGAGAGAGCGGACAGGAAACGTGGCGCCGCCCCGGTCTCGTGACAGAGGAACCGGGCAGCGCGCCGCCGACCACCGAAGGTGTTTGTGAAGATCATCTCCGTGGCGACGCAGAAGGGCGGCGTCGGCAAGACGAGCTCCACCGTCAACCTGGGCGCGGGCCTGGCCCTGGCCGGGCAACGGGTCCTCGTGGTCGACCTCGATCCACAGGCCCAGGCGGGCACCGCACTCGGACTGAACCTCTCCAGCGAGGAGCAGCTCGCCCGCTCGCTCGGCTGGGTCATGCAGGGGCGGCTCCAGGGCATGCGCATGGACCTGCCCGCCATCTGGTTCGACCGCAGCGAGCTGCTCGCCGACTTCGAGGGGGCTGGCTCGCTGCACCTGCTGGCCTGCGAGGAGTCCACGATGACGGCGGCCCAGGACCTGATCCACAAGAAGGGGTACCAGGCGACCCCCGTGCTGCGGCGGATGCTCCTGGAGGTCGCCTCCGAATTCGACTTCGTGGTGATCGACACCCCGCCCGCGGTGACATCGATGTCAGCCACCGCGCTGGCGGCCGCCGACTACGTGCTCACCGTGTGCGTCCCCGAGTACCCGGCGCTCAAGGGCGCGGCGGCCACCCGCGGCACGGTGCGCTACGTGAAGGACCGCACCGGGGGCGAGTGCGACCCCCAGTACCTCGGGGCGATCATCAACCGGTCGAATCCGCCGTCGAAGTGGAAGATGCAGGAGGTCAACATCCGCAACGGCATGCTCGACACCGACCTGGCCCCCTTCCGGACGGACATCCGCGTCGACAACCGGATCAGCGACTCGTTCGCCTTCGGGGTCCCCGCCGTCGTCCGCTACGCCAGCTACACCCCGGGCAAGATGTACGGCGAGCTGATGGTGCAGATCCTCCGCAGGATGGGGCAGCCCCCGGAGCTGTGGGAGACGCCCGAACGCATCGAGGGCGAGGTGCCCCGTGTCTGAGGAGTCGACTCCGGGCCGGGCGCCCCGGGGCAAGCGGATGCCGCCGTCCTACTTCAGGATCCAGGGGAGCTCCCTGGTCAAGGACCTGCTGGCCGGTGCGGACGCGGTGGCCGGGCGCTCCTTCCTCGGCTCGGGAGGCCAGGCCCCCGGCCCGGCCCCGATGCCCGCGGCAGCCGGGGTCCACCCGGCCGAGGTGGCCGACGTACCCCAGGTCGACGTACCCCGGGTCGACGTCCCCGCGGCCGACGTGCCCGCGGCGGGCGGCCTACCGGCCTCACCCGCCGCCGTACCCCTCGGGCCCCTGGCGCCCGGGTGCGCCGAGCCCGGCGCACCCGTCGACCGGCCCACCGGGCCATGGGCGCACGGCGCCGTCCACGTGAGCTACGCCGACGCCAAGCTCCGCTCCTCGCAGTGGCGCGCGCACGGCTTCCGCATCGCGCCCGACGTGCTCGCCCGCCTGAAGACCAGGGTCAACCGGGACCGGCGCACCACCGGGAACCCGCACCTGGCCATCGGCCACTACGTCGACGCCGCCCTGCGGCACATGCCGGGCGACGTCGGCGCGCTCATCGCCATGGCCGAGGAATTCGGCACCGGCCAGCTCTGGGACCAGGAGCGGACCCAGCCGTCCACCTACCGGGTCGGCCGGCGGGCGTACGCGCTGGCCTCCGGAATGAAGATGCAGCTCCAAGAGGCGGATTTCGGCCGGCGCGGTACCCAGGTGGTCTCCGCCGGGATCGAGACCTTCCTCGACGCCCTGGAGACGGAGGGGCCGTTGCAGCGGCCGGTCAAGAAGCCCTGACCGTCAGCTGACCGCAACGGCCACCGGGTCGGCCGGGCCATCGGGCCGGCCCCCGACCCATGGCTGCAACGATGCCTGCAACGCTGTGACGAACCATCTCTGTGACGATCGCTCCATCGATGTCACCAACAGCTCACAATTACTTGTGACAGCGGTGCCGAAAAACAATGGAAAAGCTTCTCGCTGATGATTCCTCGACTGTTTTCCAGGCCCTGACAGGTCTCCGGGCAATGGGGCATCGTCGCCGTTTCTAGTGACGCGAGATTTCATTCCGCGTTGCGTTATGATCCCATCAACGGTGAATCACAGACATGTGACGGAGATGGCGCTGTATGTCCCTGCCCAGTGGAAAGCTCAGTACCAGTGCTGTCGCCGCTGCGGCGGGGCTCAGCGAATCGTGGGCCTGGAAGGCGCGGGACCAGGGCGTGCTCAGCGAGCCGCATTTCGAGGAGGACGTCGTCGCGCTGCGCGTGTACGCCTTCGTCTGTCAGATCGTCTGGCCCGGTACGCGCCGCCCGCGCAGCGCCCGGCAGGATCTGGAGCTGTGGCAGCAGTCGGCGGTCGATGCCGCCCGACGGGCCGCGAGCGACCCCGCCACCACTTCGGAAACGGCCTTGTGGGTCCTGGAGGACTCCGTCCACCTGGTGACCTCGCCCGATCAGCGGGCCTCGTTCGACCTCAAGTACCTCGGCGGGCGCTCCGCCTTCCGCATCCCGGTGGGCCTGTGGGCCGCCCAGTTGCCCGACACGATGGCCGCGCTGGCCTCACGGCGCCGCCGCGGCGGAAACTCCGGGTCCGCGCGGTGATCTCCCGCGGCGTCGCCCCGTACGCGGCGCGGCCGTACGTCATTCCGGTCCCCCCTGTTAACGGGGAGGCCGAAATGACGTAGGCCGAAGACGGCTCAGCCGTTGGGAAGACACCGGGGGTCGGGGTGTTTCGCAGTCACCCGCCCGGTGTTTCCAGTCTCCGGAAGGCTTCGCAGGCCTTCCGAAGGAATCCGGCGACCGGCTTACGCCCGGTCGTCCCGGCATTCGAACCGTTCCTGCCGAACACCCGAGGAGAAGTACGAGAGTCGGCTTTGCCATGCTCTCGTCGTACGAGAAGGCTTCGCCATTTTGCACTACCGCCATGCCATTTTTCAATCAGGCCGTCTCCGGCTCGCCACCGTTCGGCCGTCGAGGGCCGGGGGAGCGAACCGGTGAGCCTCTCGGTGAGCGCCCCGGTGAGCGCCCCGGCCCCGGCGAGCGTCCGCGTCGAGGACCCGTTGTGGACCCCCGAGGCCGGCCAGTGGGTGTCGACCACGACGGGTCGGATCGCTTCGGACGGCTACGGCTGGATGCAGGCCGTGCACTGGGTCGCCGACGGCGGGCACTACCGCCCCCGCCGCGCCCACGGACCCGCCTTCGGCGACACCACCGTGCGGATCGCGAACGAACTCGTCCGGTTCTCCCCCTGCCGCCCCGGGGTCGACCACCTCGCGCGCCGGCTCGGTGTGAGCGAGCGCACCGTCCAGTACCACCTTCAGATGCTCCGGCAGGCCGGGCTGCTCGCCTACGTCCAGCGCGGCACGCGGGTGCGGGCCCAGGGCCGGCGGGCGAGCGAGTTCGCCAGGATCGTCCCCGCCGCCTTCGACGACCACCTCGGGGTCCGCGTCATCGGCACCGGAGTCCGGCGCCGGCCGGTCGGGATGGCCGAAGCGGGGCGGGCCGAGATGGCCGCGCTGGGCCGCAAGGCCGTCCGCAGCGCACGGCGCCGGCGCTCCCGTTCGGGCCGCCGCGGACTCCCCGCCCGTTGCACCCCAATGGGGGTCGCTACTCATGCTCTTTCCCCCACCGCTGATACTCATCCGCCCTCTGAGGCGAAGCTCGGTCGCGGGAAACCGCCCACGTCCACGCCCACCAGCACCGGCGGGACCGGACGGCTCAATGCCGTCGGGTGCCGCTTCCGGCTCGCAGCCGAGTTGATCCGCCGGGTCGGCTGGCTCGGCCGCAGCTCCACCCCCCGGATCGCCTGGATCGTGCGGCACGTCGCCGACGCGGGCTGGACCGCCGACGAGGTGATGGCCTGGCTGCACGCCCGGGGCGAGGCCGATCTGGTCCGCCGTCCCTCCGGGCTGCTGGCGACCCTGCTCCAGGGCGCCGAAACCCTCCTCGACACCCCGCGGAAGCGGGCCATGGCCGTCGAGGACTGGCGGGACTCCCGGGCCGCGGGGCAGCGCCGCCACCGCGGCTGGCTGCCCGCCACGAACGCACCGCGGTCCCGCGCCGTACGGGAGCTGGTCACGACCGCCCTCGTGCCCCGGCCGCGCACCGACCTGCGCCCCGCCCCCGCCGCGCTCCGGGCCACCGCCGACGGCCGGCCGTTGGCACCCGACGACACGGCCCTGCTGCGCGAGACCGCCCGGGCCGAGTTCATGCTCGGGGACAGCACGCTGGTGCGCTCCGCCGTCCGGGCCTGGGGCAGCGAGCGGGCCGCCGAGGTCTACGGCGAGGAGCTGGTGCGGCGCGTGCTCGGGCTCGCCCGCGCCACCGGGCTGCTGACCCTCGCCGACCCCCGGGCCGGGTCGTGACCCCTGCCGTCGGCCCCGCCGCCCACGGCTCCGGCCCGGGCTCCGGCCCCGGGGCCGACCTCGCCCGGGTCGCCCTGGAGGCCGCCCGCGCGGCCGCCCGGAGCGCCGCCGAGCCGGGTGCCCGGACCGCCGCCCGGAGCGTCCGGTCGGCGGGCGGCGGCGGGGCCCGCGACCCGGAGCCGCTGGGCGCCGTGGTGCGCGGCGTGGTGACCGAGCGGGCCTGGGGCCCGGGCCGCGGTCCCGACGGCGTACTCGCCCACTGGCCCGAGGTCGCCGCCGAACTGGCCGGGCACGTACGGGCCGTGGGCTTCTCGGAGGCCGAGGGCAGGCTGGACCTGCTGCCCGACGCCCCGGCGTACGCCCTGCACCTGCGGCTCCTCGGGGACGAGTTGCTGCGCCGGTTCGCCGCGGTGCCGGGAGGCGCGCGGGTACGGGAGATACGCGTCCTGGAGGCGGCTCCGCCGGGGGCACCGGACCTGCCCGATCCGCCGGCCCTCGCGACCCAGCGGGATCCGGCGGACCCGACGACCCGACCGCCGGTGGAGGGGGCCGACGGGGCCTACGAGGGCGCGGCGCCCTCCGCCGGCTACCGCCGGGCGTTGGCCGCCCACCGGGTGGGCCGCCAAGCGGGCCTACGGGCCCGCGGCGCCGACCCGGCGGACGGAACGGCGGGCGGAACGGCGGGCGGAGCGGGCAGCAAGGGCGGGGCGGTCAGGCGGGATCGGTCGTGATGGTGGGTGCCTGGTCGTGCCAGACGCAGAACACGGAGACCGACCTGGAGCCGCGGGTGAAGGTCACCCGGATCCACTTGGCCTCTTCCCAACGCTGCACGGACCAGCCGGGCGCCGGTGAGGCCGTGAGCAGGCTGGCGGAGTCCTTTCGGACCGCGAACGTGACGGTGCCGCCCTCGGTGACGCGGGACTGCGTGTCGCCCCGGGGCGCCGACAGCGACGGCGAGGGGGTGTTCCCGGTGCTCCGGGACGGACCGCTGCTCGGGCCGTTCGTTCCCGGCGGGGTGCCCGGATCGTTGGAGCGGTCGCCCTGGCCGCGCGCACCCGCACCGGCCGGTGGGGAAGGGGAGGCGGACGGGGCGTGCGGGGGCGGAGAGGTGGACGGCGAGTGCTTCGGCGGTGGTGCGGGCGCGGAGGCTCCGGCCGTGATGAGCAGGGCCTGCGGCGGATCGTCGCCGGCCCCGTGCATGACGCTGCGGATGCCCCACCAGGAAACCGCGACCGCCGCTCCCATGGCCAACAGCCACACGGATCTGCGCAGCAATCCTGTCTCCATTCGGGCAGCGTATCCAGCGCCCTTCGCGCGGTGCAAAGAAATCAGTACGCTTCGTCCGGATCCCGCGGTGCCGCACGCCGATCGCGCCGCCCGGGCCGCCCGGGCCGAAGTCCGCATTCCTTTGCCGCCGTTCGCTGTCGGGAAGTCGTGTCGTACACTTCGGGCCATGGCATGTGTGCTCGTAGTCGAAGACGACCTGTTCGTGCGCTCGGCCCTCATTCGTCATCTGACCGAATCCGGTCACGTGGTGCGAAGTGCCGGAACGGCAATCGAAGCATTGCGCGAAGTGACCGCCCAGGACATCGACGTCGTCATCCTCGACCTCGGACTGCCGGACCTCGACGGGTCCGAAGTCCTGAAAATGATGCGGGGGATAACCGACGTCCCCGTCATCATCGCGACCGCCCGTGACGACGAATCAGAAATTGTGCGGCTGCTCAACCGCGGCGCCGACGACTACCTGACGAAACCGTTCTCGGTGGAACAGCTCTCCGCGCGGCTCTCCGCCGTTCTCCGCCGCTCCGGCCGCGCCTCGTACGACGAGGGCCGCGGTGAGGAGTCGCCCCTCATCTCCGTGGGCGAGCTGCGGATCGACCCGGTCCGGCGCAGGGCGGCCCTCGGCGAGCGGATGCTGGAGCTGACCCGGCGCGAGTTCGACCTGCTCGCCTTCCTCGCCGAACGCCCCGGCGCCGTGGTGCCCCGGCGGGTCCTGCTGTCGGAGGTCTGGCAGCAGACCTACGGCGACGACCAGACGATCGACGTCCACCTGTCCTGGCTGCGCCGCAAGCTCGGCGAGAGCGCGGCGCAGCCGCGTTACCTCCACACCGTCCGCGGGGTCGGCTTCAAGCTGGAGGCGCCCGGCACGTCGGCGTGCTTCGGAGCGGGCGCCCACACCGCATGAAATGGGCTCTCGTACGGGTGTGCCTCGCGGTCACCCTGATGGTCGTCGCCGCGTTCGCGGTCCCGCTCGCCATCGCCGTCCGTGACGCGGCCCGCGACCGGGCCTTCACCGCCGCCGAGCGCGAGGGCGCCGCGATCGGGCCGGTGCTCTCCCTCACCATCGACCGCGAGCTGCTCGCGCACGCGTTGGCCAGTACGCGGGCCGGGGCCGAGGGACGGATGTCCGTGCACCTGCCGGAGGTGCCGGTCGCCGAACTCGGCGGCACCCGGGTCCGTCCGCAGGACGTCGAGGACGCCGAGCGGCGCGGTCGGATGGTGCGGATCGCGGTGCCCGGCGGGTGGGTCGTCCTCCAGCCCACCGCGCTGGGCTCCTCCCGGATGGCCGTGGTGGAGGTGTTCGTGCCCGCCCACGACGTCACCGAAGGGGTGCGCACCGCCTGGCTGGTGCTGGCCGGGGTCGCTCTCGCGCTCGTCGTCGGTTCGGCCGTCGTCGCCGACCGGCTCGGCGTCCGGATGGTGCGCCCCGCCGAACGGCTGGCCGAGGCCGCGCACGCGTTGGGCGAGGGCCGGCTCGACGCCCGCGTGCCGGAGGCGGGGCCGGCGGAACTGCGCACCGCCGCCCAGGCGTTCAACAAGATGGCCGAGCAGGTGATCAGCCTGCTCGAAGCGGAGCGGGAGCTCGCCGCCGACCTCTCCCACCGGCTGCGGACCCCGCTCACCGCCCTACGGCTGAACGCGGCCTCGCTGGGCGACGGCCCGCCCGCCGAGCAGACCCGCGCCGCGGTCGCGAAACTGGAGGGGGAGGTCGACACGATCATCCGCAGCGCCCGCGAGCACCGCCCCTGCGCCGGCACCGGGCCGGTGCCCGGCCTCGGCTGCGACGCCGCCGCCGTGGTCCGCGAACGCCTCGACTTCTGGGCGGCCCTGGCCGAGGACGAGGGGCGTCCGGTCCGCGTAGCGGGCACCGAGGAGCCCGCGACCGTACCGGTGGCCCGGGCGGAGCTGGCCGCCGCGCTCGACGTGATGCTCGGCAACGTCTTCCGGCACACGCCCGAGGGCACCGGTTTCTCCGTCGACCTGCACCGCGGCGGCGACGCGCTGATCGTGCTGGTCTCGGACGCCGGCCCCGGCATCGCCGACCCGGAGGCGGCCCTGCGCCGCGGCAACGAGGGCGGCCGGGCGGGCTCCACGGGCCTCGGGCTCGACATCGTCCGCAAGCTCGCCGAATCCACCGGAGGCGAGGTGAGCATCGGTCGCTCCGTGCTCGGCGGCGCCGAGGTCCGGGTCCGCCTCGGCCACGCCCCCCGCCCGACCGGCCGGCGCCCCCGGGCCCGGCGCGGCGGCCGCCGCGGCACCACCGCCCGTCACACGGCGTCGTCCGGCCCCCGCTGACGCGGCCGCCAACTGTCCCTCCGGGGGCGCCTCAAACGCCGGCGAGGCTGGATTTCCCAGCCCCGCCGGCATCAGCGGGCCGTGGGGGCCGGGGGTGTGGCCGCCAGGCCCATGCCGTAGGCCACCACCGCGGCCTGGGTGCGGTTCTCCAGGCCCAGTTTGGCCAGGGTGCGCGAGACGTACGTCTTCACGCTGGTCCCCGCCAGGTGGAGCTCCCGGGCGATCTGTTCGTTCGTCATCCCCATGCCGATCAGCCGCAGCACCTTGCGCTCGCTGTCGCTGAGCGAGGCCACCTTGGCGTCGACGCCGTCCACCCGCACCGGGACGCGGCGCATCGCCTGGCGCACCAGGCTGCGCAGTACCTCGGGGGCGAAGACCCGGCCGCCGGTGGCCACCACCTCCAGCGCGGAGAACAACTCCTCGCAGCGCAGGTCCTTGAGCAGGAACCCGCTCGCCCCGGCCTCCAGGGCCTCCAGCACCTGGCCGTCACCGCTGTACGTGCTGAGCACCAGCACCCGCGGCGGATCGGGCAGTTCCAGGAGCTTGCGCGTCGCGGCGATCCCGTCGACGTGCGGCATCCGCAGGTCCATCAGGACGATGTCGGGCCGGTGCACCCGTACTTGGACGAGGGCCTCGGCGCCGTCGACCGCTTCGCCGACCACCTCGAACCCGTCGCCCGATTCGATCATCATCCGCAGGCCGGACCGGATGATCGTCTGGTCGTCCACGATTACCACGCGGATGCTCACAGGGCGCGTCCTTCGTTCTCGGAGTGCTCGGTCTGCTCGGTCGGCTCGATCTGCTCGGTCGGCTCGCGGGGGACGGGCACGGTGACCCGGTCCGGCGCGGCCGGCAGCGGTACCACCGCCTGGACCCGGTAGCCGCCACCGGCCACGGGCCCCGCGTCGAAATGGCCGCCGACCGCGTGGAGCGCGTCGGTCAGCCCGCGCAGCCCGAGCCCGGCCGAGCCGTACCCGGCGCCCGGGCCCGGGTGTTCGCAGGTCCGCCCGTTGACGACCTGGAGGGAGACCGTGCCGGGCCCGTACACCAGCCGGACCCGGACCGGCGCCCCCGGCGCGTACTTCGCCGCGTTGGTCAGGGCCTCCCGGCTGACCCGGTAGAGCAGGGACTCGCACCGCTGACCGAGGTCGCGCGGGCGGCCCTCGACCGCGTGCGAGGCGTCCATGCCGATGGCCCGCATGTTGCGGGTCAGGCCCTCCAGGAACTCGTTGCAGCTCAGGTGGCCGCGCAGCGGCTCGTCCGGATCGTCCGGCTCGCGCAGGACGTTGATCACCCCGCGCAGCTCCTGCATCACGGTGATGGCGCCGTCCTGGATCGCCCCGAACTCCGCGGCCACCTCGGGCGTGAGCCCCTTGCGGCGCTGCGCGGCTCCCGCCCGCATCACCAAGTAGGTGGCGTGGTGGCCGACCGTGTCGTGGATCTCGAAGGCGAGCTGGGTGCGCTTCTCCAGGATGGCGAAGCGCGCCGCGCTGTCGATCGCGGACTCCGCGCTCGACAGCCGCTCCCGCAGCCGCTCCCGCAACTCCCGCTGGCGGCGCACGAGGCAGCCCAGCATCGCCGGCACCACGAAGTTGACGACGGCGACATACACCTGCCTGCGCGGGTCGTCCACGAAGTCCCCGATCAGCGGACGCGTGCACACGTAACCGAGGACCGCCGCGCCGACGACGGCGCCGGGTCGGCGCCGCCCGTGGACGGCCGTCGCGTAGACGGCGGCGATCAGCGCGGTGCCCTCGTCCGACGCCAGGGTCGAGGCGAGGGCGACGGCCACGCACAGCTCGGGGCGGGTGCGCCGCCACATCAGGCTCCCGGCCGCCACCAGCGCGCACGCGACGCTGCTCCCGTACCCCAGGAGCAGGCCGGTCCCGTGGACGGTGGCCAGGGCCAAGCAGCTCGCCGCCCCCACCAAGGCCGCCAGGAGGGCGTCCTGGAGGACGCGCTGGCGCGGGGAGAGCGGCGTCTCGCAGCGGCCGAGCGCGCGCAGTTTCCGCTGGGCGAGGCGGTAGACGTGAGTGGGCATGCGGGTCACTCCAGGGGACGTTCTGCCGGTGCGGTCGCCGGCCGCCCGGCCGGCAGGCGGACGACGACGGTGGTGCCCCGCCACGACGAGTCGAGGCAGACGCGGGCGCCGAGGTGGGCGGCGAGCCTGCCGATGACGTGCAGCCCGATCTGCTCCGACTCCATCCAGTCGGCGGACGGAGCGCCCTGGAGCAGCACGTTGAGGGTGTCGAGCCGCTCGCGGGGGATGCCGGACCCCTCGTCGCGGACCCGGACCACGAGCTGCTGCCCGGGCAGCAGCTCGGCGGACACCTCGACCGGTCGGTCCGGCGGGGAGAAGCGGACGGCGTTGTCGATGACCTCGGCCAGCAGGTGCGTCAGCGTGCTGACGGCTCCGGCCGGGACGGTGACGGCGGGCACCGGCTGGCGCACGGCGGCCCGGGTGTACTCGTCGACCTCCGAGGCCGCCGCGCGCAGTACGTCGATCAGGGGCTCGGGGCGCGGGTGGGCGCGGCCCGGCGCGGCGCCGGTCAGCAGCAGCATGTTCTCCCCGTGCCGCCGCATCCGGTTGGCGAGGTGGTCGAGGCGGAAGAAGGAGTCCAGTGCGTCCGGGTCCCCCTCGGTCATCTGGAGCCGGCCGAGCAGGTCCAGCTGTTCCTGGACCAGTACGTGCGAGCGGAGCGACATGGCGGCGAGCCGCTCGTGGACCACCGCGCGCAGCACCACCTGGCGACAGGTCTGGGTGACGGCCTCCCGCACCACCGCGTCGAACGCCCGGGTGACGTCCCCGACCTCATCGGTGGCGCCGAGGTCCACCGGAGTCACATCGAGGGCCAGGCCCCCGGGGTCGGGGGCGCGCGACACCCGGGCGACCAGGGCGGGCAGTTCGTGCTGGGCCTTGAGCGCCGCCCTGCGCAGTCGCTGGAGGCGGCGCACCAGGCGCCGTGCGACGAACACCGCCACGCCCGCGGAGACCAGCACGGCGCAGGCCACCAGCGCCACGTGGGCGAGCAGCGCCTCCCAGGCGCGCGCCCGGGCGGTGGAGGCCGCGCGCAGCGACTGCTCCTGCAGGGACGAGGAGACCTCGTGCATCCGGTCCAGCACCCGGGTGGCGCAGCCGCCCCACTCGGCGCGGGCGGGCCGTTTGCCCTCGGCGGCGCGGGCGAGCGGCGCGGTCAGGCAGCCGTCGTCGATCGCGGTGGTGTCCGGCCCGGGCGCGCTGCGGGCGTCGGCGGCGGCCCGGAACTCCCGCGCCGCGTAGCGCCGCTGCCCGTCCTGCTGGGCGAGGAAGGCCATGTCCTTGCCGGACAGCGCCGTGGTGTCGGGGGCAGCGTCGATCAGGGCGCGCTGCGCGGACAGCGCGGCGGTGCCCGCGGCCAGCGCGCGCACGGCCCGGGCCGTGTCGGTGGTTCGGGGGGCGGTCCCGTCCGCGGAATCGGGTCCGGGACCGGGTCCGGGGGCGAAGGCGAGGGCGCCGAGCGCCTCGACGGCGTCGGCGTAGGCGGAGACCGCGTCGGGGAGGTCGCCGGGCCGCGTGAGGTCGGCCGCACGGGCCCGGTCCAGCCCGTCCAGCGCGGTGCGCGCGCGGGCCAGCCGGGGCGCGAGGGCGGCGTCGGCGGCGCCGGGGCCGGCGTCCTCGCGGAACTTCCCGACGGCCCGGTCGGTCTCCAGCCGGCGCTGCTCGACCTGGTCGGTGACCTTGCCCCCGGCCAGGGCGAGCGCGGCCCGCTCGTTCTCCAGGCCGCGGGTGACGGCCGTGGCCGCCAACGCGACGAAGGCGCGGCGTTCGGTGACGACCGTGTCGTGGTGCTGCTCCGCCGCGTCCCGCACGACGGTCACCGCGAGCCCGAGCGCCAGGCAGAGCGGCAGCAGGAGGACGAGTCCGACCTGCGTGCCCAGCCGCCTGTGGTGCAGTGCGTAGGTGCTCATGGGTCCCAACGTCTTCCGGCGCGGGCTCGGTCCGGCCGTGGTGTGGTGCGGGGGCGCGTCCCACGGTGGCAGCCGATCGGACCGACGTCCGGCGCCGAACGGCGTCAACCCCGCTCCGATGGTGGACACTCCGGTGCGGTGGGAGTGAACTCCGTATCAGCGTATGCACCGCTGGATGGACCATCGGCCGACTAAAGGCCTAGGAACATCGGCCGAAGGTCGCAGGTCGGGGCGGTCCTGCCGGACGTAAGGGGTGTAGCTGGTGGCCGGCTCTCACGGGAAGAGCATGCGGGCCGCCTCGACCCGGTTGTGCGCGCCGAGGCGGGTGAGGATCTCGCTCACGTGCGTCTTCACCGTGGCCACCCGCAGGTGCAGCCGGTCGGCGATCGCCGCGTTGGACAGACCGGTGGAGAGCAGCTCCAGCACCTCGCGCTGCCGGTCGGTCAACGCCTCCGACACGGCCGCCGACGGCCGCCGCGCCGCCCGCGGCCGATGGGCGACGAGGGAGAGGACGTACGAGGTCATCTCCGCGGAGAAGAACGCCTGACCCGCCGCCACGTACCGCACCGCCCGCCCGAGGTCCTTGTGCAGCGCACCCACGGACAGCACCCCCGACGCACCGGCCGCCACCGCGTCCGCCACGATGCTCGGGCCCGGCCGGCCGACGAGGACCACCTCCGGGCCGCCCGGCCCCCGCCGCAACTCCCGGGTGAGGGCGCACCCGTCGAGGCGCGCGTCGGCGTACACCACGGCGACGTCCGGCAGCAGCACCCGGATCCGCTCGCGCGCGCTCGCCTCGTCCCAGGCCTCGCCGATCGGGTTGACGTCGGCGGCGCGGCGCAGCTCGTCGCGCAGCACCGCGCGCAGTTCGTGATCGCCGCTGACCGGCAGGACCGTGATCATCGCTTGCTGCTCCGAACGGGGGGAGGGGAGGGGGAGGGGCGCGCGCAGGGGAACCGGTGGGAGCGGGCCGGAGTTCACGTTGACCGTACGCCGTGACCGTCTGGAGCCTGCTGTTGCTGATCAAAGTGCTGGTCATCGAGGACAACGTCATCACCGCGGCGGGTCTGGAGCAGATCATCGGCTCCGCCGGGGACATGGAGGTGGTGGGCATCGCCCGCGACGCGGCACAGGCCGTCGTCGAAGCCGCGCGGACCCGGCCGGACGTCGCCCTCGTCGACCTGGTCCTGCCCGACGAGGACGGACTCGTGGTCGCACGAAGACTGCTGGAGGCGCCCCGGCCGCCGCGGGTGCTCGTCATGACGGCCTTCCACGACGAGTCCCGGGTGCGCGAGGCGCTCGATCTCGGGGTGTCCGGCTTCCTGCTGAAGGACCTCGCGGTCGACGACCTGTTGGAAGCCGTCCGCGCGGCCCGCGCCGGGCACTCGGTGCTGCACCCGGTGGTGACCCGGAGCCTGCTCGACTCCCTGCGCGCGGACACCTCCGCCTCCGCCGAGGACCTCGACCTCCTCGCCACCCTCACGGACCGCGAGCGTTCCGTGCTGCGCCTGCTCGCGCTCGGGCTGACCAACGCGGCCATCGGCGAACGGCTCGGCGTCACCGAGGCGACGGTCAAGAACCACGTGGCCCAGCTCTTCGGCAAGCTCGGCCTGACCGGCCGGGTGCAGCTGGCCCGCTTCGTCAACCGGCTCGGGCCGCTGGAGATGTGAGCCCGCTGCCCCGGTGTCCGGCGTCCGCGCCGGTCGGTGCGGTACGGACGCGCTCACCGCGAAGCCGTCGCCGGCCGGCCCGGCCGTGAAGGTGCCGCCCAGCAGCCGCACCCGCTCGGCCAGCCCGGCCAGCCCGTTGCCACCGCCGGGCAGGGTGCGGGCGGGCAGCCGCACGCCGCCGCTGTCGCGCACCTCCACCCGGATCCCCTCGACGTCGCAGTCGACCCGGACCGTCACCGCCGCGCCCACCGCGTGCTTCGTCGCGTTCGTCAGCGACTCCTGGATCACGCGGTACGCGGCCAGCTGGAGCGGTGTGGGCAGCACTTCGGCGTGCCCCTCCTGATCCAGCGTCACGTCGAGGCCGCCCCGTCGGGCGTGGGCGATCAGCTCGGGGATGCGCTCGGCCGGACAGGGCAGGTTGGCGGCCGTGACGAGGTGCAGCGCCTCGCGCAGCTCCTCCAGGGCCCGCTGCCCGCTCTCCCGGATCCGGTCGACGGTCCGCACGGCCACGGGGGGCAGGACGGCGCGGGAGGTGGCGTCGAGCGCGTTCGCGGCCAGCACGATGTCGCTCACCCGGTGGGCGACGATGTCGTGCAGATCGCGGGCGACCCGGGACCGCTCCCGCGCCTCCGCCCGCTCCACCAGCCGGGCCTGGGCCCGCTCCAGCTCCGCGGTGCGTTCGCGGTCCGCCGCCGCGGCCCGCTCGCGCCGGCCCCACGTGCGCCCCGCCCACAGGGGGCCCAGGGCGAGGGCGAGGGCCACGAGTGTCTGCCGCACGTCGAAGGAGCCGGGGTCGAGCGGGCCGGAGGAGCCGGAAGGGGGACGCCCGTAGACCGCGACGGCGACCGCGACCAGGGAGCCCGTCACGGCGAGGGCGGCCAGTACGCGTCGACCGCGGACCCGGACGCCGGCCGCGTAGAGGGCCACGGCGAGGACCAGCGGGGTGTCGGCCAGCAGGTGCCCCAGCATCGCGAGCACGGCGTAGACGACCGGACGGGCCGCGTGGCGGACCATCGCGACGACGAGCAGGACGCACAGCACGACCACGAGGGCCGGCCGGTCGGAGAGCACGAGGCCGCCGGGCATGTGGCCCAGCCAGTTCCATGCGCTCCAGAGGGCAACCGCGGGCGCTATGCACCGGCATGCGTGCGGTAGGGACCGTATTCCGGCCGGACTCTTGAGCATTGTCAGAATTAGAGCAGACCGGACCGGTTTACAAAGGGGCCATTGGCCTCTTCGCAGCCGGGTCGAAAGTCCCGAGGCGGCGGACTGTCGAGTTCCTCGCGGAGGACCTGTGGGTGATTTCGCATAGGCCCTACGGCTGTACCGGGAGATAGCCGAGGTGTTCTTCCCAAGTGAGGAGAAGTTCCCCGGGGATGATCGAATCCATCGTGGGATCGCCCAGGTCGGCGACGGTCCGGTCGTACACGGGTGTGTCGCCCGGCCAACCGGACCGGTAACCGGACGGGTAAGGGGTGGTGGAATGAGAACGGCGCTGGTGTTCCACGGGGATGGCCCTCTCGTCTTCCCGGCGGCAGCGGTGTGACGGGAATTCACCCGCCGGGCCCGCACGGGCTGAAGCGTGTCTTCGGTCCGTACGATACCGCTGATTCGTCGGGTAATTGCCTGTTCCGGACGGCCCGATATTGACATTCCGTCACATGCGCTTTTCCTGTCGGCGATTTAAGGAGTTTTAAGGTTCTTTTGGATCACCGATAAGGGAGGGCCGGTGAGACTGGGCCCATGGACAGATGGGGCGCGGCCCGGGACGAACGGGCCGGGGACGAACGGGCAGGCGACGGACGGGCGGAGACGACGCTGGTGCTCGACACCGTCCGACTGCCCAGCCGCCGGCGGCCCCCCGGGTCGCGGCTCCCGCGGCGGGCGCTCGCCCTCGCGGCCGTGGTCGTCGTGACCCTCGTCCTCGTCGCCGTCGCCGTCGGCAGCGACGGCTTCCGCGCGCTCACCGACCCGGCCCGCTCGGGCAGCGGGGCCCCGCGCGCCGCCGCCGGGAGCTCGGAGAGCTCCGGATCCGCGGCCCCGTCGTCCCCGGCGCCCGATCCCGCCGCGCACCCGGACCGGTCCGCCGGGCCGGTCCGGTCGCCGGGACCGGATGTCCCGTCGCCCTCCGGGGAACGGTCCGGGGGCACGTCCGCGGGGCCGGGCTCCGGCTCTGCCTCCGGCTCCGGAGGGGACATCCTCGGCCCGGGCGACGCGGGGGAACCGGTGACGCGGATGCAGCGCATGCTCTACTCGATCGGCATGTACCACGGCCACCGGTTCGGGTCCTACGACGAGGACACGGCGGCGGCGGTGCGCGCGTTCCAGCGATGGTCCACCGTCGCGGCGGCCGTCGCCGCCGATCCCCCCGGCCGCTACGGCCCGGCCACCCGCACCGCTTTGGAGCGGGTCGCACCCTGACCTCGGGGCCCGCGCGGTCCCTGCGGTTCCGGGCAACCTCATGCCGGTTCGATGGAACCGATTTGTCGCTGTATCGATCTCTACCTGCGAGATCCGTTCGAGACCGCGTTCGAGATCCTTCAGTCTGCACCGGAGATCCGAGTGATACACCGTTCCGCCACGCTCTGCGCGGCCCTCGTCCTGTCCGCCGTCGCCGCGCTGTCCGGCTGCTCCAGCGATGGAGATCCCGTCTCCTTCGCCCCGAAGGAGTCGGCGAAGCCGGGAGAGACCAAGGCCGCCAGCGACGTACGGATGCCGACCAAGCCGCGCGAGTGGACGACGCAGCGGGAACTGCCCGACGGGACCCGCGTGGTGCGCACCGACCTGACGGGGGCGAAGTCCGGCTTCACCGGTCGGGTGTGGGCCTGGGTGCCGAAGCAGTACGGCAAGCCCGAGTACAAGGACAGCGCCTTCCCGGTGCTGATGGCGCTGCCCGGCGCCGTGGGCTACCCGACGAACTACTTCTTCTCCAAGGAGTTCCGCCTCCAGGAGCGGATCGGGGAGGCCGCCGACAAGGGCGAGAGCCTGCCCTTCATCGTGGTCATGCCGGTGCTGAACGCCAAGGAGGGCGTCTACCTCGACGGCAGCGACATACCGGGGCAGCCCAAGATGGGCACCTGGATCTCGGACGACGTCCCGGACCTGGTGCGGGAGAACTTCCGCACCTACGCCGACCCGAAGGGCTGGGGCTTCTTCGGCTCCTCCTCGGGCGGCTACGTGGGCATGAAGATGGTGCTCCAGTACCCCGAGCGGTTCAGCGTGGCGATCGCCGGCGGGCCCGACGCGGCCCCCGACTCGCCGCTGTGGAACGGCCATCCGAAGGAGAAGCAGGAGAACAGCCCGGCCTGGCTGGCCGAGCAGCTGATCAAGAAGAGCGGCGCGGGCGGCCCTTCCAGCAGCCCGTCGAGCAGCGCCAAGGCGGGCTCGAAGGCCAGTCCCAAGAGCACGCCCAAGAGCAGCCCCTCGCCCTCCGCCCCGACGACCGGCCACAAGGTGTCGATCTCCTTCCTCATGGGCACCAAGGAGCCCAAGTCGGAGGTCGCGGCGCTCGACAAGCTCCGCCAGGACATCACCAAGGGCCCGATAGAGACCAAGGTGACGTCCTTCGAGGGCGGCCACGACGGCTACAAGTACACGGACACCCTGTTCACCGGTGACCTGAAGTGGATGAGCGACCGGATGCGCGGCCCGGTCGCCGCGAAGTGACCGTGCGCAGGGGAAGGGACGTGCCGATGACGACCACGACATCGACCACGACATCGACCGTGACCACGCCCCTCGACCGGGGGTCCGCGATGCCACGGCGCGCGCTGGTGGCGCTGGCGGCGACCGCACTCGTCGCGTGCGCGGGCGTCGCCCCCGCCCACGCGAGCACCCCGCGGGCGCCGCGGACCCCCGCGCCGTCGACGACACCGACGCCCGGGGCACCCGGCGGCGCCGCGGCGCGCAAGGAGCCGCCGGCGCAGATGTCGAAGGTGGGCGGTGAGCGGCTCGGCAGTCCCGGGGACCAGGTGGGCGCGGGCGCCCCGAACCTTCCGGCGGGGCTCTCCGCGCTGTCCTGGGTGGTGGCCGACGCGGACACCGGCCAGGTGCTCGGGGCGCGCAACGCCCACTGGCAGCTCCCCCCGGCCAGCACCTTGAAGATGCTCTTCGCGGACACGGTGCTGCCGGCGGTGCCGCACACCGGCAGCCGCACGGTGACGCCCGAGGACCTCAAGGGGATGGGCGACGGCAGCAGCGCGGTCGGCATCGTGCCCGGGGGCACCTACCAAGTGCCGGACCTGTGGCGCGGGGTGTTCCTGCGCTCGGGCAACGACGCCGTGCACGTGCTCGCGGCGATGAACGGCGGCGTCGAGAAGACCGTCGCCGACATGCAGCGGCGCGCCAAGGAGCTCGGTGCCGGTGACACGAACGTGCGCAGCCCCGACGGCTACGACGCCCCCGGCCAGGTCTCCTCGGCGTACGACCTCACGCTCTTCCTGCGGCAGGGCCTGAAGGACAAGGACTTCAAGGAGTACTGCTCGACCGCCTCGGCGCAGTTCCCCGGTGGGCCCGCCGGACCCGGCAAGGACAAGCCCTTCGGGATCAGCAACACCAACCGCATGTTGTCCGGCGCCGACGGGGTGGCCCCGTACCCGGGCCTCATCGGCGGCAAGAACGGCTACACCACGAACGCGGGCAACACCCTGGCCGAAGCGGCCCAGCGGGACGGTCACACCATCGTGGTGACCGTGATGAACCCCCAGGACAACAAGCGCGACCAGGTCTACACCGAGATGCGCGCCCTCCTCGACTGGGGCTTCGCGGCGGCCGGCAAGGCCACCCCGGTCGGCACCCTGGACCAGGCCGGGGCGGGCGGCGGCGCCGCGGCGAAGGGCGGGGCGGCGGCAGCCTCCACCTCCGCCACCGGCTCCGGTTCCGGTCCGGGCGCGCTGGGTTGGAGCGCGATCGGAGTCGGGGCGGCGGCCGTGGCGGGGGGCTCGGGCTGGTTGCTGGTGCGCCGGCGCCGCCGCGCGCAGGGCTGAAACGGGATGGCAAGAGGAAAAGGGCCCGCTGTGGGCACGGAGGAAGACTGGCCATAAGGCCGATATTTCGTGTGATGCGTTCCTCCGGCGGATGGCACGGCCCCGTGTTTTCGTACGAATGCAGGGCGCTGGTCAGCGGAAAGGGGAAGTCGGGCCAGAATTCCGCTCTCCCCGATCACCGCGGGGTCGCTGTTATGGTCCTGCTTGACATTCCCGCGTCACGTACCCGAGGGCTCCTGCCGTGAAGATCATTGCCATTGCTACGCAGAAGGGGGGCGTCGGCAAGACCAGTTCCACCGTCAACATCGGTGCGGCGCTGGCCTTGGCGGGCCAACGCGTGCTCGTCGTGGACCTGGACCCCCAGGCCCAGGCGGGTTCCGCGCTGGGACTCAACCTCTCCAGCCAGGACCAACTCGCCCGCTCGCTCGGCTGGGTGATCCAGGCAGGGCTACAGGGCATGCGCGCGGACCTGTCGGCCGTCTGGTTCGACCGCAGCGAACTCGTCGCGGGTTTCGAGGGCGCCGGCACGCTGCACCTGCTGGCCAGTGAGGAATCGACGATGACCGCCGCCCAGGACCTGATCCACAAGGCCGGCTACCCGGCCACTCCGGTGCTGCGGCGGATGCTGATGGACGTGGCGGACGCCTTCGACTTCGTCGTCATCGACACCCCGCCCGCCGTCTCCTCCATGGCGGCGACCGCTCTGGCGGCGGCCGACTACGTGCTGACCGTCTGCGTGCCCGAGTACCCCGCGCTCAAGGGCGCGGCGGCCACGCGGGGCACGGTGCGGTACGTCAAGGGGCGCACCGACGGGGAGTGCGACCCCGTGTACCTCGGCGCGATCGTCAACCGGTCGAACCCGCCCTCGAAGTGGCGGGCGCAGGAGGTCGACACCCGCAACGGCATGCTGGACGCCGACCTCGCGCCCTTCCCGGCCGACATACGGCTGGACAACCGGATCAGCGACTCCTTCGCCTTCGGGGTCCCGGCGGTCGTCCGCTTCGCCGGCCACGCCCCGGGCCGGATGTACGGCGAGCTGATGTGCCAGGTCCTCACCCGCATGCGCCAGCCCCAGGCGGACTGGGACACCCCGGCGCGGATCGTGGCCTGAAGCCCATCGGGTGTTCCACGGACAGCCCCCAAGGCGGCTTTCAGGGGGGAGGCGAGAGCGAACCGGAAGGCGAAGCCGCCGGCGTCGCGGATGCGCTGGGGAGCGGAGACCTCGGAGGAGGCGTAGGTCGGCCCGATTCCGAGGGCTTCGGCGCCGCGGGAGCGAGCCTCAAGGGGTTGACCTCCACGATGCCGGCGGAGTCCTGTGCGCCGCCGACCCGCGCCCGCAGCCTGATGTCGGCCACCTCAACACCGGCAGCCTTCGAGGGAAGCGGCGCGGTGAAGCTGAGGACGACCTTCACGATCGCCTCCTCGCGGGCTTTGAGCGGCATCGTCCCACCGACGGCCCCGGTCTTCGCGCATCCCGCGTCGGAGCAGCGTGCGACCTTCATCTCCGGGATCCCCGATCCCAGCGCGGCACCTCCGAGCAACTGGAAGGACACGTCCTGATCCGTGGTGGCCAGACTGGTCACCTTCACGTGCCGCTCCACGCTTGATCCGGTGGTGATCCCCGTGAGGGGGTCGGAACCGAAGGCCGTGAGGCCGGATCCGGGAGCGCTCAGTCTCACCCCGGTCGCACCCGTCGCAAGGGAACCGATCTCCACGTTCTCCACGGGCCGGAGAGCCAGGACACCCGCGGCCGTACTGCCCGAGGCGAGACACAGTGCCGCGCCCGCGAGAACCGCCCTGGACCGCAACCGGACCAGTTGCCGGTGCTTCATCTAATCCACTCCCTTTGTGACAGATCGTCCACGACGCTTCACGAGAACGATTCCGTTGGCGACGAGAGCCAGGGCCAGGCCGCCGAGCAGCGCGAGGATTCCGGCCCGCATCCCGGTGTGCGGAAGCGTGCCTCCGGGAGGCGGATCCGTCTCTCCCGGTCGATCCCCGCCTCCCGGCCGATCCGCCTGCCCGGCGTCACCAGAGGCCGTGGCGACCAGGTTCACGTGGATGTCGGCCGACTTGCCTCCGGCCGAAGCAGGGGCGTCGCCCGCCATGGCGGCGGTCACCCGCACGTACGCCTCCTCACCGGGTGAGAGGGAGAAGGGCGTCCAGGGGGACTCCCCTTCCAGGGGTCCGGGCGCGGCCAGAGGGCGGGGACCACCGGGCGCGGAACACTGACCGTCGTCGCTCCACGGGAGGCCACAGGCCGTGGCCCGTACGGTGACGCCCCGCTGCCCCACGAGGTCGCCGTCGGCATGCAGCGTGGCCCTGATGCGGGCCGGGTGCGAGGAGCCGTGGAGCGTCGTCTTGAAGTCCCGTGACGATGTCTCACCCGGATTCAGTTCGGGCCACGTCAACTGCTTGGTCGCCGAGACCCCGAGACGGAGCTCCACGTCCCCGGACGCGGCAGGCGCGGCCGTTGCGGGAGCCGCCCCCGCGAGGAAGGCCGCCAGTCCCAGGACCGCCGTGCCGGAATTCCGGAGCGGCCGTCGTGTTCTGTGGAGGAAATTCTTGTGCACGGAGGGAAGCCAATTCCTTTTGTGGGGCGTGCTTTCCGCCCTTCGTTCCTTGTCTGTTCCGGTGGCGCCCGACACCACGGAAGGCCCTCACGATCGCGGTGAGTACGAAGCCGAGGCCGGCCAGTACGGCGCCGTAACCGATGACTCCCCGCGAGCTGTTGATGACAGATCCCAGGTAGGGCACGGAGAAGACGACTCGCTGGAATTCACCCGTCGCGAGGTTTATCTTCCAAGGATCCAGGTCCTTGTTCGCATCACCTTTGGTGCGCAACAGGCGCATCCCGGCGCGATCCTCGAACGAGTGGACACGGTGGACGACCGGAATCGCGCCGGGGAGCGTCCACCCCGGGGGCGGCTGGAAGACGGCCACGTCCCCGACGTGGAGATCCGAGGGCTTGGCCCCCGTCACCACGACCAGCGCGCCCTGCGGGATGGTCGGGTGCATCGAGCCGGTCAGTACGGGAAGGAAGGCGGCGCCGGCCAGTTGGGCGGCCGCGGCTCCGGCAACGGTGAAGACCAGGGCGCCGACCAGTCCGTTGATCGCCCACTGGTACAGACGACGCAACAAGCTCCACCTCGTGAATGACTAGACCAGCTGACCGCTTCAGTCTTCCGAGGGAGGAGCCGAAAAGGACATCGCCATTATGTGACCTTTATTTGCCAAAAGTTGACCGATGTGTCGGGGAATTCGGTGCGGTGTGCTCCTCCTTCATTCGGCGACCACTTATCAACTTTTTACATCAAAAGGATGGTCAAATCTGCCCTGAAGATGAGGGAACCCCCGCGGTGCGGGGCCATCGTCAAAGAGAAACCTGAGGGGCCCTCATGGACCATTCGATCGAGTCCGCTTCTGCCGAGAAGGTGCGAAAGGTGAAGCAGCACCGGCGGAAGCTACTGGCGGGATCGCTGACGCTGGGTCTCGGTCTGGCCGGCCTGGGTGGCTACGCCGCGCTGCAGCAGACGGAGAACGTCGACCTCGGCACGATCCGGACCGGAGAGGTGGAGATCGACAAGCCGATGCAGGTATCGGTCAAGACGTCCTTCACCGGCAAGCCGGTGCAGCCGGGCTCGGAGATCGGTGACAGCGCCACCGCCGAGGTGAAGAACATCTCGGACGAGCCGCTCAATGTGGCCCTCACCGGAATCACCTTCTACAAGGGCAACACGGAGGTGACCAAGGCCGAGGTCAACAAGCTGAAGCAGTACATCACCTTCGACAACGGCCTCGGCCTCGGAAGCGACGGCAAGGTGACGGTCGAGGGCAAGGGCAGCAAGACCATCAAGGCCACGTTCAAGCTCCCGAAGGACCTCCCCGCGAACCTGCAGAACATCGAGATCCCCACGGTGAAGATCGACCTGACGGCAACCCGGGGCCAGGCCGCGCTGAAGCCGGGCGAGGTGCGGCTGCACGAAACCGAGGTGTCGGTCGCCGACGTCAAGGCAGGCAAGGTGAAGCTCGACTACAACCTCACCGGACGCATGCCCGCGCAGGGCTATCTCGCCGATGTGGCCCTCCGGAAGGAGGGCGTCCCCGGGAACACCGTGAACACGAACGTCTACTGGTACCTCAAGAACAGCGACGCGCCTACGGGAACGATTCAGCTGACGAAGAAGGGCGGCGCGTTCGAAGCGACCACCGCGGGTGCCTACAAGATCTACGTCAACAACCGTGAGGTGGCCGCGATCACGGTGAAGTAGCCGAACCGGGAGCATCGGGGCTCCGGTGGTCGGGCGACGTGAAGGTCACCCTGATCATCGGAGCTTCGGCGCGTGCGGACCCCCGGCTCAGCCCGGCAGCAGGAAGAAGCGGCCCAGGTGGTCGCGGGCGCTGTCGTCCAGGAGGGGGGCGACCTCGGCGGCCAGGACGGCGGTGGCGTAGGTGATGCGGCCGGTGTCGAGGGCGGCGTCGGCGAGGACCACGAGCGAGGTCTGCTCGTCGACGGGGGCCATGCAGAGGTGGTGGTCGCGCATGGTGATCACCGAGGCGGCCACCCAGCCGCTGTCGTAGGCGTGCGAAGCGGCCTTGGTCAGGGACATCAGGCTCGCGGCGAGGGCGGCGAGCCGCTCGGCGTCCGCCTTGTCGGTCGCCGCGTCCGTGCACAGCACGAGCCCGCCCGCGGACAGCAGTACGGCCCGCTCGACGCCGGGGGTGCCGGCACACCGCTCGTGGACGGCGCGGGTGATGGCGGCGGCCCGCTGGTCGGCCGACTGCACGGGAGCTGATTGCATCGGAGGTGCTCCAGGAGGGGGAGGGGAGAGTGGGGAAGGGCGGGGAGTCAGCCGGCGGCGGCCAGGGCCGGGGCCGCAGGGGCGGCGAGCCTGCGTTCCAGGGCGTGTTCCACCATCCTGATCAGCAGTTCCTTCACCGCGTCGCGGCGCCGCGCGTCGGTCAGCAGCACGGGAACGTCGTCGCGGATCTGCAGGGCCCCGCGCACCTGCGCCGGGCTGAAGGGCTGGTGCCCGCCGAAGCCGTTGAGCGCCACGATGAAGGGGACCCCGTTCTCCTCGAAGTAGTCCACCGCGGGGAAGGAGTCGGCCAGCCGGCGGCTGTCGACCAGCACGATCGCCCCGATCGCACCCGTCACCACGTCGTCCCACAGGAACCAGAACCGGTCCTGGCCGGGCGTGCCGAACAGGTACAGGGCGAGGGAGTCCTCCAGGGTGACCCGGCCGAAGTCCATGGCCACCGTGGTGGTCCGCTTGTCGGGGGCGCCGCTGAGGTCGTCCACGCCCTCGGAGGCGGCCGTCAGGACGGCCTCCGTGCGCAGCGGCACGATCTCGGAGATGCTGCCGATCAGGGTGGTCTTGCCGACGCCGAAGCCACCGGCCACGACGATCTTCGCGGACGACCGGGCACCGCCCGGGTCCGCCGTCGCGGGCGGCCGGTGCTGCTCAGATGCTGTGAAGTCCACTGAGGACCCTTTCGATCAACGTGGTGGACGGTGCGTCACCCGTGGGCTCGGTGACGGAGACCAGCCCCATGCCGGACAGGTCCGACAGCAGGACGCGGGCCACCCCGATCGGCACGTGCAGCAGGGCGGACACCTCGGCCACCGAGGTGGGCCGGACGCACAGCGTCAGGATGTGGTCGTGCTCGGGGTGCCCGGTGCCCGGCCACGGGCTGGGCACCGTCTGCACCAGGGCCTCCAGCGGCAACGCCAACAGGGTCACCGTCCGGCCCGCCGTGATGGCGTACGGGCGGGGGGCGATCGGCGCGGGGGCGGGCGACGGGGGAACGGACGCGTGGGGAACTGACGCGTGGGGAACGGACGGTCTGAGGGGATCATTCGGCGACGGCGGCATGGTCCCTCAAGGTGGAGCGGAGTTCGGGGGTCAGGACGTGGCCGACGCGGCGCACCAGACGGGTCATCTCGTAGCCGAGGACCGCGCGGTCGGTGCCCGCGTGGGCCGCCACCGCCAGCAGCGAACCGTCCGAGACGGTGACCACGGCCAGCACGCCGTGCTGCATCTCCAGTACGGTCCGGCTCACCGGCCCCGAGCCGTGCAGCGCCGACGCCGCGCCCGCCAGCGCGGCCAGCCCGCTGGCGATGGGCGCGACCAGCGCCGGAGCCGGCGACTGCACGGAGGTCGACCGGGCGAGCAGCAGCCCGTCGGCCGACACCACGGCGACGTCGAAGACACCGGGCAGGTCGCTCAGGAACTTCTGGAGCACCCATCGGAACTCCCGTACCCGCTCGGTGCCCGCGGGTGCGAGCAGGTCCCCGGCCGGGGCCGCCTCGATCGCGAACGGACTCATCTGTTCTCCTCCTGCTGCTGCGGACCGGCGTCGGCGGAACGCTCCGCCCCGGCCGGACCGGCGTGGGCGATGCCCTCGTACAGCCCGCTCATCCGGCGTCGGATCTCCTCCGGGTCGGGCAGGGAACCGGCGCCCGCGCCGCCGCCGTCCGCGGTGCCCGGGCGGGCGGCCGGGGCGGGGACGTGGACCGGGTTGCCGGGCGCGGTGATGCTCCCCGCGCGCGGTCGGCGCTGGCGCACGGGCAGCCCGGCGCTGGTCGACTCGTGGGCCGGACCGCTCCGTGCACCGCTCGGTGCACCTGGCTCCAGGTACTGGTCGGGTGCCTGTGCCTGTGCCTGTGCCTGGTCCCGCGTCGGGTCCGGGGTCGTCGGCAGCGGACCGCCCACTCCGGGACCGCCCATCCCCGGACCGCCCAACGAGCGGAACGTCAGGGTCGGGTGGTCGCCGCCCGGGCGCTGCACCTCGGCGGCCTTCGCGGCGCGTGATCCGGCCGGGCGGACCGGGGCCGTGGGCGAAGCCAGGGGCGCGGGCACGGCCCGGCCGCGGATGACGGGCCGCTCGCGGCCTGCGGAGGGCGCCGGAGCCGCGGGCCGACCGGACCCGGACCCAAGTTGCGCTGTGGGTTCCCGTACGGTCGGCGATGTCGGGGCGTGCCGCCGACCGGTGTGCGACGGTAGGCCGAGCGGCGGGCCATGGGGCGGCTGCGCCGCGGCGGGCTGGTCCTGGCGTACGAGCAGGGACTCGGGCAGCACCAGGGCGGCGACGAGCCCGGCCGGAGTGTTGGCGTACAGCCGGACGTCCACCGCGTGCTTGCGGGCCAGGGCGCCGACGACGTACAGGCCCATGGACTCGCTCAGGTTGTTGCGCCGGCCGGCCGGCTGGCGCAGTACGTCGTCCGCCCCGGCCAGCTGCTCGGGGCTCATGCCGATGCCCTGGTCGCGGATCTCCAACAGCAGCCGGCCGTCGGGCATCCGCTGGCCGCTGACCACGACCCAGGTGTCGGGGCTGGAGAAGGAGGCCGCGTTGTCCAGCAGTTCGGCGACGAGGTGCACGAGGTCGTCGGCCGCGTAGCCGACCACGCCGAGCGGCGGGACCGCCCGGTAGGTCACCCGCTGGTACTCCTCGATCTCCGAGGCCGCGGTCCGTACGACGGCCAGCAGTTCGGTCGTCTCGCGCCGCTCGGCGGTGATCTCCGCGCCCGCGAGCACCAGCAGGTTCTCGCTGTTGCGGCGGATCTGGGTCGCCAGGTGGTCCAGGTGGAACAGCCGGGCCAGCCCGTCGGGGGAGTGTTCCGCGCCCTCCAGCTCGGTGATCACGGCCAGCTGCCGCTGCACCAGGCCCTGGTTGCGCCGGGAGAGGTTCTGGAAGAGCTGGTTGACCTCCTCGCGCATCGCGGCCTGCTGCCGGGCGAGGCCGACCGCTTCCAGGTAGACGCGGTCGAAGGCGCGGCCGACGTCACCGATCTCGTCGCGGGTCCGCGGCGCCAGCACCTTGCCCTCCAGGGCGGCCGGCAGCTCGCTGCCCGCGTTCAAGTGGCGGGTCACCTCCGGCAGGTGCTCGTCGGCCACCGAGACCGCGGACCGGCGCAGCCAGCCCAGACCGCGCACCAGGTGCCGGGAGGTGGCGAGCACCAGCAGGGTGGCCAGCAGCAGGACCACCACGGCGATCACGAGGTCGGTCACGACCTGGTCGTGCGCGGTCTCCTTCTGCGCCGACGCCTCCGCCAGCACCCGCTGCTCGACCTTCTCCTGGAGCTGCGTCAGTTCGTCGTCGGTCCGGGTCAGGTCCTCGTACCAGGTCTTGGGCAGGCCCGCCTTGGCGACGGTCAGCTGGCCGGTCGCGGCGCTGACACTCAGCTTCTGGAGGGAGGCCGACAGTGCGAGGGCCCGATCGGAGCCGAGGATCCGCTGGAATTCGGCGGCCTCCGCGGGCTGTGCGTAGAGCCCGAACTCCATTCCGGTGATGTCACGCACGAGCTGTGCGGCGACGATGTTGCCCTGCTGGCCGGTGGTGAGCACCCCGGCCTGGCCCGTACTGGCGAGCACCGAACGCTGGCTGGTGACCATCGCCTTGTTCAGGGCGATCGTGTAGAGGGTCCAGCCCGCGCCACGGGCCTGTTCGCCGATCCCGCCGACCTGGTTGTAGAGGCTGGCGATCGAGACGATGACCCCGCCGTAGCCGTGCTCGACCTGGGCGGGGTCGGCGCTGCCCGAATCCGAGAGCTTGCGCAGGTCGACGAGGGAGTCCACGCCCGCCGTGGTCACCTTGCGCTGGCGTTCCATGCCGGTGTGTGCGGGCAGTTCGCCGATTTCCTTCAGGAACTGGCGCGCCCGGGCATCTGTTTCCGCGCGTCCCTTTTCGTCACCGGCCTTCTTCCCGCCTTCGCGGGCGGGCGCCTGGGGGTCGACGGCCAGGTCCCGTTCCCGGGCGAGCGCGGTGATCAGCTCGGAGCCGGTGCGGCTGGTCTTCGCGATCTGCTCCGTGCCCGCGTAGACATCGGCGACGTCGAGCGCGTCCTTGATGCGCAGCCCGGCGAAGCCCATGGCCGCCAGCAGCGGGACGAGGACGACGATCAGCATGCGGGTCGGGACGCGGAGGTCGGCGAGCACGCGCTTGCGCCAGGGCAGCGGCGGCCGGGTGCCTGCTTGGATCACGGGAGACCTGTTTTCGGAGTGCGGAGGAACACGAAGGAAGCACGGATGCCTTATTCGCGTCGTGTTGAGGCTTGCGCATGGAGCGGCATGGGGCACCTGCCTTTGGCCCTTTTCGTACGGGACCAAAGTCACCAGTGTGGGGAAAGGTGGAACCGATCTCCCTACGGGTGATTCGCCAATCATTGTCAATTTGCTCCGGTGAAAGCAATCTGACGATGGTTAAGTGCATTTAAGAATTCGTTACGCCGATCCTAAGTCGGCGCGGGGGACAATGTGATCATGAACTTGACGGCGGAACTTCCCGGAGCACCGGTGGACGCAATGCAGCAGGAGAATCGGCGCACCGTTCTCATCGCCGACGCCGACCCGATGTTCCGCACCGGACTGCGCCGCGCGCTGGAGGAGAAGCTGGGCCGGTACGAGGTGGTCGCCGAGGCCGGCACTCCCGCCGAGGTGACCCGGCTGCTGCGCGGCACGGAACCCGAACTGGTCGTCATGGACCTCGCCCTGGCCCGTAGCCTGGGACTGCGCGCCGACCGGCTCGGCGGCCTCCTGCCGCGCCCGCCCAAGGTGGTACTGCTCACCAACGGCGGCTGCCGCGACGGGCTCGACGAGGCGCTGGACGCGGGCGCCCGCGGCTTCGTCACCCGTGACCTCGACGCCGGACTGCTGGGCGCCGTGCTGTGCCACGTCCTCGCCGACGGCTGCGCCATCGCACCCGAGGTCTTCGGCGGGCTGATGGACCGTACGTCCGAGTGCCAGGCCCAGTTCGCCCGCGCCCATCACCGCATCCGGCTGCTCAACGACAGTGAGCGGCACGTGCTGCAACTGCTGGGGCACGGCTTCGAGAACGCGCAGATCGCCCGGGAACTCCACCTGTCCCGGGCGAGCGTGAAGACGTACGTCTCGCGCCTGCTGAGCAAACTGCACCTGGAGAACCGGACGCAGGCGGCCCTGGTGGCGAACGAGACCGGGCTGGCCGGGCAGGCGTAGTCCGTGAGTATTCTGTCCTGACGGTATGTATCAACATATATAGGGACAAGGGGCGGTGGTGGGCGATGGCCGACCGGTCCGAGCAATCCGAGCACTCCGCGGATTCCGAGCACTCCGAGCACTCCGAGCGATCCGAGACGATGGTGCTGGACGTCGGTGGGCTCGCCAGCCGGCGGCGGCTGTCCAGAGCGGAACGCTGGCGAGTTCCGCTCTGTGCGGCCGGCACCCTGCTGGTGTTCGGCGGCGGCGCACTCTTCCTCGCGAGCGGTGGCGGCGGGCTGACGGGATCGGCGGACCGGGGCGCGAGCGCCCCCGACGGCCCGCTGCGCGAGAACCTCGGCCCGGCCGCCGCGTCGGGATCGGCCGGTGGGCACAGCCCCGGCTCCGCTTCCGCCGCCGCCGGTTCGCCCTCGACGGGCCCCGGCGGGAGCCCGGCCCCGCAGGGCGGCTCCGCCGCGGCGGACCGGGACGGTTCCGCGACGCCGCACGGCGGGGGGTCCGACGGGGGCGGCCACAGCCCGGACGGTGAGCCGGGCTCGCACACCCCGAGCCCGCCCGTACCCCCCGTACCGCCCTCGCCGGAGCCGTCCGACGGCACCCTGCGTCCGGGCTCTCAGGGTGCCGAGGTGCGGTTGCTCCAACAACGTCTGTACGGGCAGGGGTTCACCTTCGTCCCGGTCGACGGCACGTACGGCGAGCAGACCCGGCTCGGGGTCGCGAAGTTGCAGAGCGACCGCGGCCT
This sequence comes from Streptomyces sp. NPDC051555, assembly GCF_044454405.1. Taxonomy (NCBI): domain Bacteria; kingdom Bacillati; phylum Actinomycetota; class Actinomycetes; order Kitasatosporales; family Streptomycetaceae; genus Streptomyces; species Streptomyces sp. NPDC051555. The sequence goes on from NZ_JBITDP010000010.1 coordinate 86,958, forward strand.
GACGGGTGACCCGTCGGGCATCTACGGCCCCCACACCCGGGCGGCGTTCGGCCTGGGCTGATCCGGCCCCGCCGCCCGCGCCTCGTTCAGTCCGACAGCAGGTCCAGCTCGTGCGCGACGACCGCGGCCTGGGTGCGGTTGTCCAGCTCCAGCCTCTGCAGCAGGCGGGAGACCCGCGCCTTGATGCTGGAGACGGACAGGAAGAGCCGGTCGGCGATCTGAGCGTTGCTCAGGCCCGAGCCGATCAGCGCCAGGACGTGGCGTTCGGACTCGTTCAGCCGGGCCAGTAGCTCCGCGCGGCGCTCCGCGGGCACCGCCGCCGTGCTCCGCGTCGCCCTGGTCATCATGTAGCCGAGCATGTCCGGCGAGACGAGCGTGCCGCCGTGCATGACCGAGTCCATGGCTCGGTGCAGTTCCTCGCGGCAGACGTCCTTGGTCACGAACCCGCACGCGCCCGCCTCCAGCGCCTCCAGGGCCTGGTCGTTCACGCTGAACGACGTCATGACGATGATCCGCGGCGGCTCCTGGGCGCGCATCAGCCGCCTGGTCGTCTCCACGCCGTCGACCCGTGGCATCCGCAGGTCCACGAGGGCCAGTGCGACCTCGTGTTCGCGGGCCCGGGCGACCGCCTCGATGCCGTCCCCGGCCTCGGCCACGACCGTGTACCCCGGCAGGGAATCGACGATGCAGGTGAGTCCGGACCGAGTGATCGGCTGATCGTCGACGACAAGGACGCGTACGTCTAGGCCCATGGGAGCCGTTCCTTCTGTTGAGCGGACATGTGGACATAAGGGCATTTCGATCAACTGTTATCAGGCTGGGGCGCTTTCGGCGAGACGGAGGGGCGGGGGTGAGTGACCTCCATCACACTTTAGATCCAATTAAGGAACTTAAGAATGCTTAGTCCGATCTGTCGGAAATGTCAGCATTTGACGTCAAGATCGCGTGTGATGGATGGTCGATCCGTCCCCCTCCCAAGCCGCCCGTTCGAACGGGAGTTCCTTCATGCGCGCCTCCACCGCCCTCGCCACCGCCATCGCCGCGGTAGCAACCGGCACCCTCGCCCTCGTCCCCGCCGCCACGGCCACCGCGGCCGTCGCGGCTCCACCGGTCTGCGCGCAGGGCGCCGCCGGACCGCTCGGACTGGCGGGCGTCTACGCGGAGTTCGTCGAGGGCGACGCGGTCCGATACGCCGACTCCGAGGGCGCCGTCGCCGTCGGCGGCAACGCCACCTTCGGTGACGCCGCGACCGGCCAGGGCTTCTCGGTGGGCGCCAAGCTCTCCGCCGCCGACCTGGCGGCCCTGCCCGGCGGCAAGTCCCTCGTCGTCGGCGGCGAACTGACGGCCAACCAGGTCGTCATCGGCAAGGGCGCCGGCGTCTACGGCTCGCTGAAGAACGCCAGCAAGCCCGGCGGGTTCGCCATCGACGGCCAGCACGCCAAGGGCGCCTCGCCCGTCGACTTCGCCAAGACCTTCGCCCAGCTGCGAGCGGGTTCGAACTCCTGGGCCGCGCTCAAGGGCACCGGCTCCGTCAGCCGGCCCGAGGGCTCCAAGTCCCTGCTGCTGACCGGCGAGGACGCCAAGCTGAACGTCTTCACCGTGGACGCCGCCGAGCTGCAGAAGGCCGACCGGATCGCGCTGAAGGTGCCCGCCGGATCGAGCACCATCGTCAACGTGCTCGGCGCCGGCTACGACATGTCGGCGGGCCACCTGTACGGGGTCGAGCTGTGGGACCCGCAGGCCAAGAAGTTCGTCATGGACGACTACGACGCCGGTTCCGCGCAGTTCAAGGAGATCCGCTCCCGGCTGCTGTGGAACTTCCCGCAGGCCACGTCCGTCAAGAAGAACCGCACCTCCTGGCCGGGCACCATCCTGGCCCCGAACGCCGCCGTCCAGCTCGGCTCGAAGGGGGCCGGGGGCGCCGGAGAGACGGGCCCGGGCCACGTCAACGGTTCGGTCATCGCCAAGCGGCTCACCTCCGTACCCGGCGCCGAGACCCACCAGATGAACTTCCGCGGTTGCCTGCCCGGCACGGGCGGCGGCGGCACCGGGCAGCCGATCCCGCCGGCCCCGAAGCCGAGCCCGACCAGCACCACCCTGCCGCCCGCCCCGAAGCCCACCCCGTCCAAGCCCGCCACCACCAAGCCGGGCACGGAGCCCTCCACGAAGCCCTCGGGCGCCACCCCGTCCGGCTCCGCCTCGCCGTCGGCCCAGCCGTCCGGCAACGCCGACGGCTCGCTCGCCACCACGGGCGGCGGGGTCGACTCCAAGATCGTGCTCGGTGCGGTCGGCGCCCTCCTCGTCGGCGGCGCCTGCCTGGCCACGGCCGCCCTGCGCCGCCGCGCGGGCCGCCGCTGACCCGGCAGGCCCCGTACGACGAAGACGCGACCGGGCCCGGACACGGGCCCGGTCGCGTGCGTCCACCGCTGTGGCCGCACGCGCGCCGTGCGCGTCAGATCGAGCCCCATCTGCCGAATGGCCAGGCGATGACGAGAGCCCTTCCGACGACATCGTCCTGCGACACGGTGCCCTGACCTTCGTCGCCCAGGTGGTAGCGGGAGTCCGCGGAGCGCTCCCGGTGGTCGCCCATGACCCAGAGGCGGCCCCGGGGAACCGTCAGCGGGCCGAACGGCTTGTCGCCGCACGGCCTGTTCATCGGATAGAGGTACGGCTCGTCCAGCGCGTGCCCGTTTACCGTGACCGGGCCGTCCTTCCTGCATTCGACGACGTCCCCGCCGACGCCGATGACCCGTTTGATCACGTGCTGCCCATTACTCGGCGGACGCAATCCGACGAATGTAAGACTCTCGTTGAAGAGCTTTACGACACCGGAATCCGGCGCTGCTTCCTTTTCCTTCGACGGAACCCAGTTGCCGGGATCCCGGAAGACCACCACGTCGCCGCGGGCGGGCTTGGCGGCGAACCACGGCGTCAATTTATCGACGAGAACGACGTCGCCGATCTTCAATGTGTGCTGCATTGATTCCGACGGAATCGAAAAGGTCTGGACGAGGAACGTCTTCACGCCCAGGGCGATGAGCAGCCCGGTGCACAGCAGGACCAGAGCGTCGAGCACGACCGAACGGCGTCTGCGCGCGGAGATCTTCCTGAGGATCCGGCGGCGCGCGTTACGGCCGGCGATCCGACGCCCCGCGGGAGGGCCGGACTTCCGGCGCCGCCCGGCCCGTACGGCCCGTTCAGCCCTTCCTGGCTGTGCGGGCCGTACGCGTGTGCGGGAAGGGCGGGGGGACGCGGCGCGGCGGGTGCGGCCGCCGTCACGCCGGCCTCGGCTACCCACGGACCCCACAGGGCTTGTTCACGTCCACTCGACCTTTCGACGCGATTACCCTACCGCTCCGGCGTGGGCCGATCGCACACGTGCCCGGCTTCTCCGTGCACCGCACCGCACCACGCGGCACCGTTTTAACAATCCTTGACCATATTCGCCGGTGAAGTTTTGTCACCCGATTGTCGATGCCGTGTAGGCGAACGTTGAAACCGTCAATTGCGAGCCATTCCCGGTGTTAGCGTCATTCGAGTGACCGCGTCGCGGAGGAATCGAGCGAACCGTCACTTCACGTAGTTGTCGCGCCTTCTGTTGCGAATGGCCAGGGGCGCAGGTGCAATCCATTCGAGTCGACGCGGGATTACGCGGCCGCGCATTCTGCCCGCACGCAGAAAATCCACTTTCAGGGAGAAACGCATGACGACCATCAAGAAGCCGAGCCGCCTCATCATCGGCCTGTGCACGGCGGGCCTCCTGACCGCCGGAGCGGTCAGCACCGCCCTGGCGACGGCGCCCGCCGACGCCCCCAAGCCGCCCCAGGCCCAGGGGAAGACCCTCTCGGCCACGGCGGCCGTCGGGGTCGAAGCCGGCGGGAAGCTCACCGGCAGTGCCTGGTACAAGAACGGCCAGTTCGACATCACCAATCACACCGACAAGCCGGTCAGCGACTGGAAGATCGAGTTCGACCTCGACGGGGCCTCCGCCGTCCAGATGAACTACGGCGCCACCGCCTCCCACGACGGCAAGCACTGGGTGATCAGCGCCGCGAAGGAGGGCGGCACCATCCAGCCCGGCCAGAAGGCGACCATCACCTTCGGGATCAACGGCGACGGCAAGAGCGACATCTCGTTCACCAACACCACCGTCAACGGCCAGGCCTTCACCTTCGACGACGGCACGAGCGCCGCCCAGGACGACCACAAGGCCCTGCCGAAGGAGCCGCTGGAGTCCGGCAAGTACTGGGTGTCCGACAGCTCCCTCGCGGCGGACGTCCAGGTCAACAGCTACAACGGTGGCTCGACGGTCAACGTCAAGCTCCACAACGGCGGCAGCAAGACCGTCAAGAACTGGACCGTCGCCTACGGCGTGGACCCGGGAACGAAGGTCGAGGGTCCCTGGGGCGCGGACATCACCGTGTCCAAGGACCAGAAGATGATCATCATTCACGGCGGCTCGCTCCAGCCGGGCGCCGACGCGGGATCGATCGGCTTCAGCACCAAGTACGACCCGAACGACCCCAGCGTGCCGGAGACCCCCGTGGCACCGGCCAAGAACCCGCACCTCGCCAAGAGCGCGCCGTACGTCGACCCGACGCTCGGCCAGGGCGACGGGACCATCTCCCTCAACGGCAAGGCGGTGACCATCGCCGACTACCTGAAGCAGACGGGCGCCGAGGACGTCACCCTCGCCTTCCTCCAGGCCGACTCCAAGACCGGCAAGCCGTCCTGGGCGGGCAACAGCACGCACAACTTCCTGGCCAAGCAGATCAATGAGATCCGGACGGCCGGTCACGACGTCGTGGCCTCCTTCGGCGGCCAGGCGGGCAAGACCCTGTGGAGCGCGAGCCAGGACGTCGACAAGCTCGCCAAGCAGTACGAGGAGGTCATCACCCGCTACAACCTGACCAAGCTCGACTTCGACATGGAGGGCGGCCCCAACGAAGGGAACACGCCCAACAACCAGGCCAACGGCAAGGCCCTGGCCAAGGTCCAGGCGTGGGCCAAGCAGAACAACCGCCCGCTGTGGATCAGCGCGACCCTTCCCGTCCTGCCGACCGGCCTCACCGCGGACGGCAAGGGCTCGCTCAAGAGCATGACCGACGCGGGCGTCGAGGTCTCCCGGGTCAACATCATGCAGATGGACTACGGCCCGTCGGGCATCGACATGGGCAAGGCCGGGATCGACGCGGGCGTGAGCCTGAAGGGCCAGCTCAAGGAGTTCTTCCCGGGCAAGAGCGACCAGCAGCTGTACGGCATGATGGGCTTCACCCCCATGATCGGACACAACGACGTTGCGGGTGAGATCTTCACGCTCGACAACGCGAAGACGCTCCGCAAGTGGGCCGACGAGAACGGGGTCGGCATGATGTCGATGTGGGCCGCGGGTCGCGACCAGACCGGCCGCACCGGTCAGGCCGGACCGGACCAGAGCGGTATCCAGCAGAGCCCGCTCGACTTCTCGAAGCTCCTGTTCAACGGGCGCAAGTAGCGCCCGGCTCCGTGTAGGCAGGAGGACCATGGCCGACCACGCCCGCCGCCGCGCGAGCCACCGCTGCCCCGGCCCCGCCCCGCGCGGCGGCCGGGGCTCCCGGCGTCTGCCCAACCCCGGGCGGCAGTTGACGGTCCTCCTGGCTCTGCTCGTCGTCATGGTGTGGTGCGCCCGCCTCGGCAACGGCTGAGGAACGTACGGCGTTCGGGACGGCGCCTTCCTAAAACCACCTGAGCGCGTCCTTAACAAGGGCATAAGAAATGCCCCTAACCATCCTTTTGTGGGCCCTTGGTGGCTTTTCGGCTCTATGGTCAATGGCATCCCCTCTCCCCGCACGCCACATCCCGACGCGAGGTTTCGATGTCCCGAAAGCCCAAGTCCCGCAAGCGAGTTGTCCTCACCAGTGCTGCCGTAGTCCTCGGCCTCGGCGCCCTGGCCGTCCCGATCGCGGCCAACGCCGGTACGGACACGGGTGACCAGCTGCGCACGACCTGCGGGGTCGCCGAGGGCGCCTCGAAGTGGTGGGCGTCGGGCCGGATGGCCCTCAGCAACCAGGGCACGGACGCGGCCAAGGACTGGAAGCTGGAGTTCGAGCTGTCGGAGGGCCTCGCCACCGTCAACGACCCGGGGACGTACGAGCTGAAGCAGACCGGCAAGAAGGTCACCGTGACGCCCAAGAAGGGCCAGGGCAGCGTCCCGCCCCAGGGCGAGCGCGTGGTGCTCGTCGGCATCAACCCGAGCGGCAAGGCGGTCCCGCAGATCACCGGCTGCACGGTGAACGGCGGGGGCGGCGACGACCAGGACACCGAGGCTCCCACGGCGCCCCAGAACATGGGCTCGTACGTCATCGACCACCAGACGGTCCACGTGATGTGGAAGCCGTCCACCGGCTTCGGCTCGAAGATCGAGAAGTACGAGGTCTTCCAGGACGGCAAGCTCGTCAAGACGGTGGGCGGCGACATCACGATGACCAACATCGAGAAGCTCACCCCCGACACCGCCTACCGCTACACGGTGCGCGCCGTCAGCGCCGCGGGCAAGACCTCGGCGTTCAGCAAGGAGATACCGCTCCGTACGAAGAAGGCCCCGGACCCGGACCGCCCGGCGCCGACCCTGCCCAAGAAGCTCGAAGGCAAGGCGAACGGCCCCCACCAGGTGGACCTGGCCTGGCAGCCCGGCAAGGACGGCGACGGCTCGGCGGACGGGGTGAGCGGCTACCGCGTCTACCAGGACGGCAAGAAGGTCCTCGACGTGGACGCCGGCACGACCAAGGTCGCGGCGCAGGGACTGCTCGCGGACAAGGAGTACGCGTTCAAGGTCACCGCGGTGAACTCCTCGGGCAAGGAGTCCGCTCCCACCGACGAGATCCGCGTGCGCACCGGCAAGGGCGACGGCGGGGGCGGCGGGGGCGGCCACGCGCCCGGCAACCTGACTGCGACCGCGAGCAGCAAGCAGAACGGCGGCGTCAAGGAGCACTACCTCGACCTCGCCTGGTCCGTCCCGCAGGGACAGGGCACCATCGGCACCTACCAGGTCCACATCGACGGAAAGTCCGCGCAGACCTTCATGTGGGGCACCGGCGACGCCGTGATGCCGATTCCGTCCGGCACCGCGAAGCGAGAGGTCGCGGTCGGTGCCCAGCCGGGCAAGACCTTCAAGGTGAAGATCCGGGCGAAGCTCGGCGACGGCACCTGGAGCGGGTTCTCGGAGGAGAAGACCGTCACCACCGGCAACTGACCCGCCTCCTTCCCTGCCCCGACTTCCCTTCCCCACCGAGCCCGTACCGGCCCGCACCGGCCCGAGGAGCCCCCACATGACCAGCACCACCCCTCCTACCTCTCCCAGCCGCCCCGCCCCGCGCGATGCCGTCCGGTCCCGCGGTACGGTGCTCGGCTCCGCCGCGGGGGCCGTCGTCCTCGCCCTGGCGGTGACGGCCACTGGCGCCACCCCCGCCGCCGCGCACGGGGCCACGGGCGACCCGGTCAGCCGGGCCGTGGCCTGCTCCAAGCAGGGGTGGAACCCGACGAACCCGGCCTGCGCCGCCGCGAAGGGCGTCAGCACGGGCCAGCTCGGCGACTGGAAGTCGATCGTGCAGGGCCTGGCCATGGACCACTCGACGCCGACCTCCTCGCCGCAGCACCGCGGGGTGATCCCGGACGGCAAGCTGTGCAGCGCCAACAACCCCCAGTTCGCCGGGCTGGACCTGCCGCGCACCGACTTCCCGTCGACTGCGCTGCCCAGCGGCAAGGAGTACGCCCTGATGTACGACATCAGCGCGCTGCACAACCCGTACCGCATGGAGATGTACGTCACCAAGGACGGCTACGACCCGAAGAAGCCGCTCAAGTGGGACGACCTGGAGCCCACCCCGTTCCTCAGCGCTGACAACACCGCGGCCACGGCGGCTCCGGCCGGGTACCTCGGGGGCAGCAAGGCGTTCAAATTCCTCGCCCAGTTGCCGGAGAAGAAGGGCAAGCACCTGATCTACACGATCTGGCACGGGCTGAAGAAGCCCGACGGCTCCGTGCAGAGTTCGGAGGCCTTCTACTCCTGCGCGGACGTCGATTTCAAGTGAGCTGAGGGGGAGGGGCTCCCGGGGCCGGTCGTTCACCGCTCCTCAGCCCTCCGCTGTCATGGCAGCCCGCGACTCCGGTCGCGGGCTGCTTCGCGTTCCGCCTCCGGAGAAAGGGGCCGGGCCACCCCGTGGCCCCGATGCCGTCAGGACCTTCGCCCCTGCCGCTCGACGCCTCCCCGGTAGATGATCTTCGCGAAGCGGATTTGTGGACTCCGCTGGACCTGAGGGAGACCCATGCCCGACGCGTACGCCCCCGATGCCGTTCGAGCCCCTTCCGGGCAACGCCAGGAGCCGGTGACGAAGGGATTACCGCAGCCGCGGAACCGGCCGGTACCGAACCCGCCGGCTCCCTCGAACACCGACATGTCGTTCGGTGCCTATCTGCGCGCGTGGGCCCGGCACGGTGCGGGTCTGACGCGGATCCGCAGCGCGCCGCTGCCCGAAGACGGTCGTCAGCCACGGGCGGAAGCCGTCGAGCACCTCCAGCAGGTCATGGCTTCGGCCCGGGCCGCCGGGACGATCGGCGGCGAACAGCACGTGGGAGACGACCTCGCCGCGTGTGTGTCCGCCTTCCGGCTGTTCTTCGGCGAGCACGGCTCCGGGACGATCGACGAGACGTTCAAGGACCCCGCCCTCGTACCGATCCTCCTCCAGCCCTCCGGGAATTCCGCGGCCCAACTGGCACTGGCCGCACGGGAATCCGCGGAATGGCGCCGTATGCACACCACCAATCCCGACCTGGCCACCACCGTTGCCGCCCGCCTGTCACCGACCGAGCGCGTGGCCCTTCAGTACTGGACCGGGAAACTGTTCGGTCTGCCCCGCGGTCCCGGCGCCGCACAGGACCCCTACCGGACCGGCGCGGACACCATCCCCTGGTGAGAGCACCACGGTGATCGGGCCCTCGGCTCGACGGACGCGCGGAATCAGGAGACATGGACCATGGCCGAACACCTCGATGCCCAACAGCACCCCGAACGGCGGCGCGAGCACGTTGCCGGACCCAGCGGCGTGGCCCAGTCGCAGGACCGCAGGATCCTGGGGCGTCTCGCCCGGGAGAAGTGGGGCGGGCGGCCGCAGCACATCGATCCCCGCATCGCCGGACTGATGCTCGCCCTGGGACCACAGCCGCGCGAGGGCGTCTTGTCCGAGGGCGCGCGGCAGCAGGGCGTGCTGCTGGACACGGCCGTGCAGTGGGAGGACCTCGGCGCCTTCCGCGTATCCGCCCGGAGCTACGCCGACGAACTCATCCGGGAGGCCGCGCGCCGGGACGCGGACAAGACCCTGCGGGAGCGGCTGCCCCGCTGGGCCCATTCGCGAGATACCCGCGCGCTTCGGGCCTTGCGCAAGAGGGAGGTGGCGCAGAAGACCGACAGTGCCGGGAACCTCCGCGCCGCGGTCGGACGCACCCATGTCCTCAACGACGCAGAACTCGCCTACCTGAAGGCCAAACCGGTCGCGGACGTCGCGCGCGCCGCGGTCAACACGGGCGAGGCGGTGCCCGATCTCGGCCGCTTCGCTCCCGACGCGGTCACCACGGCGCACCGGCTGCTCAAGGCGGCGCCGACGGCGGGCGGCGCCGTGTGGCACGATCCGTTCCACATCAAGGACGCCCTGGCCCGGGCGCGGAACGTCACGGCCGTCACCAACTCGGTCGAGGCATGGCTCGCGAAGGTTGCGGCGGACCGGGCGCGGGCTGCCGAGGGAGAACGGCAGGCCGCGTCCCGGGCGGCCGAGGCCGAACGGCGCGCGGCCACGCTCGCCTTCGAGGCCGGGCTCTGGGGTTCGGACGAGGAGCAGCTCGCCGGCCTGCTCACCGGGCCCGGAGCGGGCGGCGAACCCTTGCCCGGGCACATGCGCGCACTCGTCACGGAGCACCTGGCCGTCATGGGCGCGGCCCGCGCCGGAGGCGCCGTGGCCTACCTCGACGGAATGCGCGCGGAAGAGGCGGCGATCGAGCGGGCCAAGCACACGGGCCTCGACAAGTGGCTTCGTCAGGGGTGTATCTACGGCAAGAAGGGCATCCGCCGGTTGCAGGCGGCCGAGGACCTGGTCACGCGCCGCGCCGAGGACATCGCGGTGATGAGGGTGCTCCTCACTTACGGCCTGATCCGCCCCACCACCGGGCGGGCGAACACCTCGGTACCGGCCATGCTGGGCCTGACCACGCCCCAACTGGCCAAGGTCCGCGGCCTCCTGGAGCCCAAGGTCGCGATGACGCGGCCCGGCCCCGGCCGGGACGGACTGGCGGGCATGATCCGCGAGATCGACACGATCCCCGACGCGCGGAGCATGCTCAAGGCGGTGCACGACCACGGCACCGGCTACCTGGAGGCCCGGCGCAGGGCCACGGCCGACACGCTGGAGGGCCTGCGCCGCGGGATCGAGGAGTTGCAACGGTCCGGGAAGGACCGGCAGGGCGGGGAGGACGGCGAGGGTCGCAAGACGATCGCCACCGGAAAGGCGCTGGTGGCCGAAGCCGTGTCGGTCCTCGCGGCGCTCGACCGCCAGATCGTGCTCCAGCACTCCCCGGCCTACGCCGCCCTGGTGCGCGTCACCGCCCCGGCCTCCCCGACGCCCCGGCACGACCTGCCGGCCTGAAGCGGTCAGTCCTCCGATGTCTGCGCCTCCTTCCGCGCGCCCACGCCCATCAACAGGCGGTCGTCGTCGGCATCGACACGGACGGTGTCGCCGTCGCGGACGTCGCCGGAGAGGATCTCCTTGGCGAGGCGGTCGCCGATCGTGTTCTGGATCAGTCGGCGCAACGGGCGGGCGCCGTAGGCCGGGTCGTTGCCGTTGTCGGCGAGCCAGGCCAGGGCGGCCGGGGTCACGTCCAGGGTCACGCGGCGGTCGGCCAGGCGCCGGGCGAGGCCGGCGATCTGGAGCTCGGCGATGTGGGCGAGCTCGTCCTCGGTCAGCGCCGAGAAGACCACCTGGTCGTCGAGGCGGTTCAGGAACTCCGGCCTGAACGAGCCGCGGACCGCCTCCAGCACCCGCGCCCTCTTGTCCCCGGCACTGGTCGCCGGGTCCATCAGGTGCTGGCTGCCCAGGTTCGAGGTCAGGATCAGGATGGTGTTGCGGAAGTCGACCGTCCGCCCCTGACCGTCCGTGAGGCGCCCGTCGTCCAGGACCTGGAGCAGGATGTCGAAGACCTCCGGGTGCGCCTTCTCCACCTCGTCCAGCAAGACCACGCTGTACGGGCGCCGGCGCACCGCCTCGGTCAGCTGGCCGCCCTCCTCGTAGCCGACGTAGCCGGGCGGGGCGCCGACGAGCCGGGCCACGCTGTGCTTCTCGCTGTACTCCGACATGTCGATCCGGACCATCGCCCGCTCGTCGTCGAAGAGGAAGTCGGCCAACGCCTTCGCCAGCTCCGTCTTGCCCACGCCCGTCGGCCCCAGGAAGAGGAACGAGCCGGTCGGCCGATCCGGGTCCGCGATCCCGGCACGCGTGCGGCGTACGGCGTCCGACACGGCGCGGACGGCCTCGCCCTGGCCGATCAGGCGACGGCCCAGCTCCTCCTCCATCCGCAGCAGCTTCTGCGTCTCGCCCTCCAGCAGTCGGCCCGCGGGGATCCCGGTCCAGGCGCCCACCACGTCCGCGATGTCGTCCGGGCCGACCTCCTCCTTGACCATCTGTTCGGAGGGGTCGAGGAGGCGGGCGGCTTCCCGTTCGGCCTCGGCGGCCTCGTCCACCTCCGCTTCGAGCGCGGGGATCTCGGCGTAGACGAGCCGGGACGCGGTGTCGAAGTCGCCGTCGCGCTGGGCGCGTTCGGCCTGTCCGCGCAGGTCGTCCAGGCGTTCCTTCAGCTCACCGACCCGGTTGAGGGACCGCTTCTCCTTCTCCCAGCGGGCGTTCAGCCCGCGCAGCTCCTCGTCCTTGTTCGCGAGGTCCTTGCGCAGCTTCACCAGCCGCTCGCGCGAGGCCGGGTCCGACTCGTTCTTCAGCGCCAGTTCCTCCATCCGCAGCCGGTCCACGGAGCGCTGGAGTTCGTCGATCTCCACCGGAGAGGAGTCGATCTCCATTCGTAGCCGCGACGCCGCCTCGTCGACGAGGTCGATCGCCTTGTCCGGCAGGAAACGGGAGGTGATGTAACGGTCCGACAAGGTGGCCGCCGCCACCAGCGCGCTGTCATTGATGACCACCTTGTGGTGCGCCTCGTACCGGCCCTTGAGCCCGCGGAGGATCGCGACGGCGTCGTCCACCGAGGGTTCCGGGACGAGGACCTGCTGGAAACGCCGCTCCAGCGCGGGATCCTTCTCGATCCGCTCGCGGTATTCGTCCAGCGTCGTCGCGCCGACCATGTGCAATTCGCCGCGGGCCAGCATCGGCTTGAGCATGTTGCCCGCGTCCATCGCGGAATCGCCGATGGCGCCGGCGCCCACCACGGTGTGGAGCTCGTCGATGAAGGTGACGATCTGTCCGTCGCTGGATTTGATCTCCGCGAGAACCGCCTTCATGCGTTCCTCGAACTCGCCGCGGAATTTGGCTCCCGCGATCATCGCGCCCAGATCGAGCGAGATCAGCCGCTTGTTCTTCAGCGATTCCGGTACGTCGCCCTTGACGATGCGCTGCGCCAGGCCCTCGACCACCGCCGTTTTGCCCACGCCGGGCTCGCCGATCAGCACCGGATTGTTCTTCGTACGGCGGGACAGCACCTGCACCACCCGGCGGATCTCCTGGTCCCGGCCGATCACCGGGTCGAGCTTGCCGTCACGGGCCGCCGCCGTGAAGTCGGTGCCGAACTTCTCCAGCGCCTCGCACTGGTCCTCCGCGTCGGGAGTGCTCACTCGCCGGTTCTCCTCACGTGGGTCGTCTCCCGTGCCCGGCCGCGCGCGACCACAGGTGGGTCCAGTGTCCGAGATCCACAGGTGCCGTGGGCGAGGAGAAAGTTGACTCCCTGGGCAACTTGGTTGATCGTCGCCAGTTCAACCGAATTCCGCTGCGGAGGTCCCTCTCCGTAGGCCAAAGGTTGATCGGCCGCAGACCCCGGATGACAAATGCCCGGCAGGCTTCCATATCTATTGTTTTCGTTTGACACGTCGTCGAACCGTTGGCCATGATCCTCAACAGAATCCACGGACTCGAAACCGGCTACAGGCCAGGCGGCGCGGCACAACTTCCGCACCCGGCCCCGGAGGACGGGTAACCCTTTCCATTCCCCCACGACGGAAAGTGTGAACCGCTCCAGGATTCACCCCCGACCCCAGGATCAGCCCTCGGGGCAACTCACCAAGAAGGAGTGCTGGATGGCAACCTACCTGGCCCCCGGCGTATTCGTCGAAGAATCTGCCGGTGGTTCGCGCCCTGTAGAGGGTGTCGGAACGGCAGTTGCTGCTTTCGTCGGTTTCGCTGAGCAGGGACCGCTCAACGAGCCGGTCCGCCTCACCAACTGGGGTCAGTTCACCAAGACCTTCGGTGAGTTCATCGAGGGTTCCTACCTCGCGCACTCCGTCTACGGCTACTTCACCAACGGCGGCGGCACCTGCTACGTCGTCCGCGTCGGCGGGTCCGGCAAGGAAGCGGTGGAGAGCAGCGCCCAGTCCGTGGGCGCCGCACCGACCAAGGTGCTCGGCGGCTTCCGCGTCGCCGCGCTGCCGGTCGCCGCGGGCCGTGACATCTCCGTCGACGTGCAGAAGAAGCCCGTCGACCCCAAGGCCAAGCGTCCGGCCACCGGTGCCACCGCGAAGGCGGGCGGCAAGGAAGGCGAGCCCGCTGCCGAGGGCGACACCTTCACCTTCACCGTGAAGGTGGACGGCTCCGCCGCCGAGACCTTCGACGTCAGCGCCGACAAGGCCTCCCCGGCCTACGTGGTGACGCAGGTCAAGGAGCGCTCCCAGTACGTCATGGTGGAGGAGGCCCCGGCCGCCACCGGCGCCGCGCTGGCCCTGCCCGACTCCTCCTCGCTGGCCCTCCCCGGCGCCCCCAAGGGCGAGGCCGCGAGCGGCCAGGTCGTGGCCAAGGACGTCGTCGGCAAGTACGTCGGCAAGGTCAACGACCGCTCCGGCCTGTCCGGCCTGGAGGCCATCGACGACATCACCATGGTGATGGCCCCGGACCTGATGGCCGCCTACCAGGCGGGCAACGTCAGCCGCGAGCAGGTCAAGGCCATCCAGATGGCCATGATCAACCACTGCGAGAACATGGCCAACCGCATGGCCATCATCGACCCGCTGCCGGACATGGGCCCCACCGAGGTCTACGAGTGGCGGCAGAACGAGGCGGGCTTCGACTCGAAGTACGCCGCGCTCTACTACCCCTGGATCCAGGTCGCCGACCCGGTCTCCGGCAAGGGCTTCCTGATGCCGCCGTCCGGCCACGTCGCCGGCCTGTGGGCCCGCAACGACGAGGCCCGCGGCGTCCACAAGGCCCCCGCCAACGAGGTGCTGAGCGGCGCGCTCGACCTCGGCATCCAGATCACCAAGGGCGAGCAGGAGCAGCTCAACCCGGCGGGCATCAACTGCATCCGCAGCTTCCCGGGCCGCGGCATCCGCGTATGGGGTGCCCGCACCCTCTCCAGCGACCCGGCCTGGCGCTACCTGAACGTCCGACGCCTCTTCAACTACCTGGAGGAGTCGATCTACCTGGGCTCGCAGTGGGCCGTCTTCGAGCCGAACGACCCCCGCCTGTGGTCCACGATCCGCCGCAACATCTCCGCGTTCCTCACGAACGAGTGGCGGAGCGGCGCGCTCTTCGGCAACTCGCCGGAAGAGGCCTTCTACGTCCGTTGTGACGAGACCACGAACCCGCCCGAGGTGATCGAGGCCGGTCAGGTCGTCTGTGAGATCGGTGTCGCTCCGGTCAAGCCTGCCGAGTTCGTCATCTTCAGGATCGCTCAGGATTCGATGTCGGGCGAGTAGGGGAAATCTCGTTCGATTTCGATAACCGCAAGCCGAATAATATTCAGAAGGAGAAGTGATGAACGAAACCCTTTCCATTACCGTAAAGATCGACAAGCATCAGATCTCGAGCATCGTCGGCGATCCCGCCATCCCCGAGCAGAAGCGCTCGTATGACCGGGTGAAGTTTGTGAATGACAAGGGTATTTCAGGCCAGCACGTCATCATCGGCGAGCCTGAGCCTCCGGCGGACTTCACGTTCCAGTACATGGACAACCCGAACGACAAGACCGACAAGAAGAACAGCCAGGCTCTCGCGACCTGGTTCGCTGAGCCGCCGTCCAGCGACAAGCGCGTCAACTTCTCCGTCGTCAAGTACGAATTCGGCGAGATGAAGACCTATGACGTCAAGGGCGCCAAGCTGATCGCGCACACGGAGCCGTCCGGGAAGAACCCCGGGTCGGCCACCGTCGTCGCCGAAGAGTGGATCCCGGGCAAGTGAGGAGAGGGCGCGTGCCGGAGGGGCAGACCCGCCCCGACGCCAGCACCACAGCTGCGACGCCCGCGCCCATGGACGCACCGACCGCCGCGGGCAGGGACTCCCTGCCCGCGGCGGGCGCGACCTCCTTCGCGTTCACCCTCCCCCGTGGATACGTGGACGAGCGCGGGAAGGTCCACCGCACGGGCGTCATGCGGCTCGCGACCGCTCGCGATGAGATTCAGCCACTGACCGACATCCGGGTCCGCCAGAACCCCGCCTATCTTTCCGTGGTCCTCCTCAGCCGACTCATCACCAGCCTGGGAACAGTAGAGGAAATAACCTCGCAAGTGGTGGAGAACTTCTTCGCCGTCGACGTGGCCTTCCTGCAGAAGTTCTACGAGAAGATCAATGTCGACGGAACTCCCGTGGCATCGACCGTATGCCCCGACTGTGACCACGAGTTCGAAGTGGACATGGGGAGCCGCCTGGGGGGGTAACGGTGTACTCGGTCGAGGACCTGCGTTCGGAGATCGCGTACATCGCCTACCACTTCCACTGGTCTCATAACGAACTGCTCGATTTGGACCACGTTCAGCGACGTGCGTATATCCAGAGCATCGCAGAAATCAATCAGCTCCTCGAAAGCAGGGATTAGCAAATGTGGCGGACCGCTGGGGCCACCGACACCACACCGCGGGACGCGGATGTGGCCGCGGCCCCGATCGGCACCGGCAGGGTTCCGATGGTTCTGCCGCTGCCCGTGGAGCGGATCGCCACGGACCTGGTGAGCGTGACCGACCGACAGCGGCTGAGGCAGCCGTCGCTCATGGACCCCCGGTTGTCCGGCGGACTGATCACATTCATCAATCCCGAAGCGCCCCTGGTCTTTCACTTCGACGCGGAAGCCAACCCCTGGCGGCTGTCGTCCCCGCTCGGACACCACCCCTCCGTGCCGCTCCGCTGGCGGATCCCGGCCAGGGCGGAGACCGTCTCCGAGATCCCGCCACAGGAGATGGGCGCGGGTACGGGTCGGGGTGTGGTCTCCGCTGCCACGTCCTCGACCCGAACGGTCCAGGACCGGCAGGAACTCCCGACGACGGAACGTGCGCACACGGCGCGGGCCGGACTGGTCGGGAGGGTCAGGCGCGCTTGGGCCTCGTCCCTGGCCACTCGGGGGTTCCGACGTCCGCCCCAGGTCGTCGGCGTCCCGGATGTTCCCGGAGACCCCGGCACCCCGGCTCCCACGCGGGCGGCCGTCCAGGCTTACCGTCCGATACCCCCGGCGGCGGACGGAGACGACAGCACGCCCGCCCTGCGGCGGCCGGACACGGCGCCGCCTGCCCGTCGGAGCGCTGCCCCCCGGCACCGCCCGCCGGACCCCTCAACCGCAGCCGCCACAGCCACAGCCACAGTCCCGGCACCGGTACTTCCCGTGCCCACCGCTGCCACGGATGCAGTCCGGGCTGCTGTGGAGGGCGCCACCTCCGCGGCCGGGCCCGCAGTCTCCAGGTCGGCTGTCGACGCCGTCGCGGGCTCCGGTGCGTCCCCGGTATCAGACACCATCAAGACCCCGGCCCAGCAGCACGCACCGACCGCCGGGGCGTCCTCCCCGGCGGGCACCAAGACGCCCGCGGAAGATTCGCTCGTGCCACGTGTGGCGGTCCCTGACGCCGTGATCCCCCCGTCCGTCGCCGCGCGCCCTGCCGCTCCCGATGCCCCTGACCCGTCTTTCGCGGGCCGGGCCGACGGTGTGACCTCGCCCGTCCCGGACACCGCTGCCGGGGCGGCGCGTCACCCCTCCGTACGGTCTCTTCCGGCTCCGGTGGCGCACCGCCCCACGGCGTCGCGGCCCCACCCGTCCGCGGCCTCGGCCGGGACGCCCGATACGGCGCCGCAGCTCGGACCTGCGGGCGACGCACCCGGCCAGGGGACTTCCGTAGCGCCTACTGCCGTGCGGCCGATGGCGACATCACCCGGGGTGACCGGTGTGGAGCGGGGAACTGACGCGACGCTCTCCTCCGAGGCCCGCTCGGCCCGCCCGGCCCGCTCGCAGCCGGGTGCCCCGGAGCTCCGGGGCACCCGCGCCGTCGCCGCTCTCACCACGCCGGTGACGCCCACGGGGACCGAAACGCACGCCGCCGCCCCGGTGACCGAAGGCCGTCAGACCGCTGCCCCGGATGCCGTCCGGGCTGCTGTGGCGGGTGCCACCTCCGCGGTCGGGCCCGCAGTCTCCAGGTCGGCTGTCGACGCCGTCGCGGGCTCCGCCGCGTCCCCGGTATCAGACACCTCCAAGACCCCGGCCCAGCAGCACACACCGACCGCCGGGGCGTCCGACCCATCGGGTACCGAGGCGTCCGCGGACGATTCGCTGGTGCCAGGTGTGGCGGTCCCGGACGCATTGAGCGCCCCGTCCGCCGCTGCGCGTCACCCCTCCGTACGGTCTCTTCCGGCTCCGGTGGCGCACCGCCCCACGGCGTCGCGGCCCCACCCGTCCGCGGCCTCGGCCGGGACGCCCGATACGGCGCCGCAGCTCGGACCTGCGGGCGACGCACCCGGCCAGGGGATTCCCGTAGCGCCTACTGCCGCGACGCTCTCCTCCGAGGCCCGCCCGGCCCGCTCGCAGCCGGGTGCCCCGGAGCTCCGGGGCACCCGCGCCGTCGCCGCTCTCACCAGGCCGATGACGCCCCCGACGACCGAGACGCACGCCGCTGCTCCAGTGTCCGAAGGCAGTACGGTTCCCACCGCTCCGTGGTCGGAACCGCCGGTCCTCCACACCGGTTCTCACTCTGGCGCACCGCGACGGTCCCCGCTCCGCTCCTTCCGGTGGATCAGGAATGCCGGAGTCGCTGTGCGGAGCCTTGTACGTGGCGGCTTTCACCTGGACGGCGAAGCCGCTCCTTCCCACAGCGGACCCCGTCCAGAAGCCCGAAGGACGGACCCGCCCCCGGCTGCGACTCCGCACGTCTACGCGACGCCGGGCAGCGGCACCGGAACGGACGGTACGACCAGTGCGGTCAGTACCACCGGTGCGGCCGGACGAGTACCTGCGGACTCAAGGACGATCCCCTTCATCGGACCGGACCGCGCGGCGTCCCATGAGGTCGAGGCCCATGAGGTCGAGGCCCATGAGGTCGAAGCCGACGGGGCGGTTGCGGGCCGGATCGTGCTGTCGCACTCGGACCGGAGGGCCAGCCCGGCCGCGGCAGTGGCCGGGCCCGAGGGCGTCCTGGCCGACTCGTCAGTCGTCCAGGGGCCCGGGAGGAATGCGGGTGCGCCCGTCGATCAGGACGCGAACGACCTCGCCGTCGATCGTTTTCCGACCCGTGCTGATGCCCCTTCCCCGGGCTTCGGCGGGGAGTTGGAAGGTAGCGCTGTTGAACCGCTGACAGGGCTGCCCGGCGGTTCGACGGTTTCCGTGGCTGCTGTGGGTGCGCCTCCGTGCCTGGAGAGCCCGGGCGGGGACGTTGTTGAGCCGCAGGACGGACCGGCCCACGGGTCAGGACTCCGTGCTCTCCGCTGGTTCGCGGGAACCGGCACCACCGCGCGCCGCCGCCTCCGCCGGAAACCGCACCACGACGATGCGGGCCACCCCCACGGGCTCCATCCGGAAGCCCCTGAAAAGCACACCCGCCTTACGACGCACACTGCCGACGCACCGAACGCATCCACGGATCTCCGACCCGCTCCGATGCCGACTGCTGATCCGGCTACCGCAACCGGCACGAACACGCGCACGGCGACCGGATCCGTCCCGGCCGCTGAGGCGGCCACGCCCGCGGCGACCGGCACGGACACGGGCAGGAAGCAGGTTCCGGCCCCTGGTACGCACACGAGCACTCACACGGATGTGATCCCGGCTCCTCATCAGAAGGTCATCGCGCAGGGATCTGCGAGTGATGCGGGTGTGCCCGCAGGCCAGGACGTGCCCGGCCGGTCCGAGCGCGCCCGTTCGACGGCGTCCGTCATTGCCCCGCCGTCTCCCCGCGCTCACGGCGCAGAGACCACCCCTTTGACGGCCGGCACCCACACCACCGACGACAAGGCGACAGCCCCGCCCACCACGACGATGAGGCCCGTGCCGGACGATGCGTCTCGGTCCGGGGCCGTCACAGCCACCCCTCAAACCGCTCGTTTCCCGCGTCCGGAGCACACCGACGTCGCGTCTCCGCCGGAACCCTCGACTGCCCGACCCGCTCAGGTCCGAGCCGTCACGGCACCGGAGGCGAGGCCGCTGGCAGCCCTCTCCCACGTCCGGCAACAGCACGGCAGGAAGACTTCCACACGCGCCGGGAACGCGGAGTCGCAGCCGTCCACGACAGCAGCCGGTACCGGTACCGAGGACACCCCGCAGGTGGAGCCGGCTGTGACGTCCGGCAGCCCTGATGCCGTGCCGGACCACGGGACCGCCGGTGGCCCCGTGCGCCCTCCGGCGGAGGAGCGACGCTCCTCCGCCTCCGCTCCGCCGGCACCGCCCTCCGCTCCGCGTACCCCGGTTCCCGGTCTTCGCACGTCCTCCTCGCCCGCCTCGCCCGCCTCGCCCGCCTCGCCCTCCACGTCCGACACACCCGCCACCCCCGACACGGAAGCCGTTGACGGCACGGCTCACGGAGACTCCCCGGTCGGACACACCGGACCACCCGCACCGCATCGGCGTGCAGTCGACAGATCGCGTCCAGCGGTCGGCGCGGAGGGCGGGGGCCCGCTCACGTTCGAGGCCGGTCCGACAGCGGTCGCTGCTCCTCAGCGGCAGACGGGGAGGACTCCGCAGGCCACCGCCGTACCAGCACGCCGGATCGTGGGCGAAGTTCCGGCCGACCAGGCCGACCAGGCCGACCAGGCCGACCCGCGTCAGCGTCGCCGGCGTGCTGCCTCCGGGACGCTGCCTGTTCCCGCGGTCGAAGGCATCGAAGGCCGGACGGCTTCCGTCGCGGCCGAAGCAGTACCCGAGGACCCCGACGCCGTCGAGAGTCAGGCCGCGGGGCCCGCCTCTCCCGCTTCGGTGTCCGCTCCGCAAGCGGGCCGGATGCCGGCTCCCGCGCGCCGCCGGCCTCAGCGGCGTCCGGCTCCGGTGCCAGGCCGCCCGTATGACCCGCGCTCGGCCGGAGCCACGGACCCGGTGTCGGCCGAGGCCGGGATGGCCGGGGCGAAGTCCGTTTCCCGCTCGGCGACGGACTCCTTGGTCAGCCGTGCCCGCAGCTCCGTCACCGTGGCTCCGCCCGACCGTGGGCCGGGGCGGGAGACGGCGACGGGGGCGCCCGCACCGTCCGGTGCCGGACTCCGCTTCACCTCACCCGCGGAAACCGCCGGGACCAGTGCGCGGGCGCAACGCGGCAGGACCACGAACGCAGGCGGGGTCGGTGGCGCGAAGGTGTTCCGCTCCGCGGAGACCGCCACCGTCGCGCCCGCTCCGTCCGCCATCTCCCCCGGCGGGCCGGTGCCGTTGACGAGCGACGGCGCCGTCCCGTGCTCGTGGGTCCTGACCCCTCTCGGGTCGATGGGGGTACCGGCCCCGAACGGCCATGCCGTGTTCCACGAGTTCGGGACGCACCGCGTGTTCCGGCCTCACCCGACGGCGGACGGACGTGCCGTCTTCCGTCCCGCCGTGGCGGACGCCCCCCTGATCGCACCAGCAGGCGGGTGTGCAACGACAGGCGGCGAAGGCCGCCCGGCGCCGGCTGCAGAAACGTCGAGCTGGGGCATTCCGCCAGGAATCCAGCTCCCCGAATAGGAGACAGCACCGTGACTCTGATAACGCTCAAGAAATTCAGCTTGACGTTTCCGGGAAGCAAAGGTGGAGAACTCTTTGGAGATTTCACCAACATCTCGGAACTCTCCATGTGGATGGAGGGGGAACAGGTGTGGGAAGGGGGGGATGACGCGCCTAATTGGCGACCCATGCGTATCAACTACAAGCCTCTCATAGTCTCCCGGGTCCTTTCGCGCGAGCAGTCGCCGAAGACTTGGGAATGGGTCTTCGACAACATGAAGAATCCAGTACAGCGGACGGGTGAGATCGCTTTTTTCGAGGATGGCGGAACAAAAGAAATAATTAAGTTCCAGTTTCTGGAGATAATGCCGGTCTCCTGGCGGGTGCCGGTGCGACAGGCGTCGGCGGATACGCTGGCGGAGGCGGGTGCGGTCGCCTTCGAAGAGATCGAATTCGCCCACCGGGGCTTCAAAGTCATCACCTAGGAGACCAGACGCCATGGAAAAGGCAATCCTGACCGCCTACGAACCGCCCCTCGGTGGAATGTCGAAACCAGATCTTTCCTCCAAGGACCCACTGGCTGTGGACTACAACCCCGCCAAGCTGAGCCTGGTCAAGGAGACGGAGTGGGCCCGGCACGCAGCGCGGCTCGCACCTCACACGTCCGTGCCGGAATTCCTCGGCGGTCGGCCGAGGATCTTGACTATGTCACTGCTGTTCGACGAAGCCAACGAGTCTTCCAAACCGGTTGACGCGAAGGTCAAGAAGCTCATGAAATGGTGTGAGGTCACCACGAAATCCCATGACCGGAACGAACCCTCACCGCCCTGGCTGACGTTCACGTGGGGCAAGATGTCGACGGTTAATTTCTACATGGTCCTCAAGCAGCTGTCGGTGCAGTATCTCCGTTTCTCCCACGACGGCACCCCCTTGGCTGCGCGGTGTGAACTCGTCCTGGAAGAGGTCGGCGTATGAGCCGGCGCCCGACCGATCCGCACCTCCGCGGAACAGCGCCCGGGGCGTACGCGGCCCGACAGGTCTGCGTCGTAGTGCGCGGAGATTCTCTGCAATCGGTCGCCGCACGGCACAGCGGGCGGGTCAACGACTGGCGGGAAATCGCCGAGCTGAACGGGATCGACGATCCCTCCAAACTCCAGCCGGGCACCACCCTCCTGCTCCCAGGTCCGGCCGAAATCTGACCGCCCTCGAATTCAGGGCGCTCCGTCGCCGACCCCCTTCCCTCACTCCGTACACGTAAGGACAGAAACATGACCGGGCGTCACACCGCCGGGGTGGAAATCTTGGTGGACAAGAAGACCATCCTGCCCAAGATCGCCAACGTCCTGGCCTGGGTTTCCGTGGAAGAGGACGGGCGTACCTCCGCCAAGGCCGAGATCGGTTTCCGGGACCCGCGCAACGCGTCGCTGTTCAAGGAGTCCGGCATCAAGCTGGGAAGCCGGATCGAAGTGAAGGCGATCACGGCCGCGGGTCCTGTTCCCATCTTCGTCGGCGAGGTGACGGAGTGCGAGGCCAAGGCCTCCGTCGACACCGCGGGCGCGTCCGGGCACACCGGAGGCGTGATGACCGTGGTCCGGGCGCGAGACTTGTCCCACAGGCTGCGCCTCGGCCGGCGGACGGTCGCGTATGAGGGCATGACGGCCGGTGAGATCGTCAAAAAGGTCGCCAAGCTGGCCGAGGTGAACCCACCGGACGTCGAGGACACCAAGTTCCCCTACGAATACCTCAGCCAGCCGGGCATGTCCGACTGGGACTTCCTCAGCCACCTGGCCCGGGAGAACGGACGGGACCTGTACTTCCGTGAGGGGAAGTTGCACTTCAAGAGGCGTGTGGCCGCCGAAGACGGTCCGGGCGTCGTCCTGCACTTCGGGGACAACCTGATCAGCGTTCGGACGGCCGCTTCGCTGGCGCACCAGGTCCCGAAGGTGGAGGTGCGCGGCTGGGATCGGGAGAAGAAGGCACCGGTCACCTCCGAGAAGAAGACGGCCAAGGGCGGGGCGTGGGGGAAGCAGTCCGCGTCCTCCTCCAGCCACTACGCGCCCATGGTGCTGGCGGGACTGCCGCGCTCCAAGAGCGACGAGGTCGCGGCAGTGGCCGAGAGCATGGCCCAGGAGGTGGAGGGGGGCCTCATGCGGCTGCACGCGGTAGTGCGTGGGGAGCCCACGTTGCGGCTGCGCTCCGTGGTGAAGCTCAAGGGCCTCGGCACACAGTTCGAGGGACAGTTCACCGTGACCAAGGTGCGGCACCACTTCCACCCGGTACAGGGCTACCGGACCGAACTGACGGTGGACGAGGGTACCGACCGGGCGGTGGTCGGGCAGCCCGGCAACGCGGAGGAGGGGCTGCGTCGCATCCCCGGGTTCGTGCGGGGCAAGGTCACCAACATCAAGGATCCGAAGAAACTCGGCCGGGTGCGGGTGAAGTTGGACTGCCTGGACGCCAAGTACGAGACCACCTGGGCCGAGACCGCGCAGCTGGGCGGCAGCCGCGGCCACGGCGTGGTCCTGCCCGAGGTGGGCGACGTGGTGGCGGTCGTATTCGAGCAGGGCTGTCTGGACAGTCCGCTCGTGGTGTGCGGCATCGACGACACCCCGATCCAGCATTCGATGAAGATTATTGACGAAGGCAAGGGCCAGACCAACCTCCGGAGCTTCGCTTCGAAGGGGGGGCACCGGCTGGAGCTGATCGACAAGGACGGCGCCGGCATGGGCGTGAACCTCAGCACCGGCGACGGGAAGCTCTATCTCAGGATGGACGGGCACGAAAAGAGCGGCGGCACGGTCTCCATCAGCAGCGACGGCAAGATCAAGATCACGGGCAAGGGCGACGTGACGGTGGACGCCGGTGCGGGGGACCTGTTGCTGAAGGGCAAGAAGGTGACCATCAACGCCACGGAGGGCGAGGCCAGGCTCACCGGGCGCACCGTCTCCGTCGAGGGGCTGATGGACCTCACGGCGAAGGGCGGAAGCTCCTCCCTCGCGCTGAAGCCCGAGGGCGCGACCCTCAAGGGTGCCCCCATGGTCAACATCAAGGGCAGCCCCTTGGTCAACATCAACTGATCACGGCCGTGCCCGGCTTCTCGCCCCACTTCCCCATCCGCTCCACCAGAGGAGACCACACCGTGCTCGTGTCCGTTCGTGGCCATGACGCCAGCTCGTACGTCCGCATCCCGTGCCCCGCTTCCCTCTCGGCCCACGCCGGTGGCAGCGGCGGGCGGGGTATCACCGGGGTGGGAGGCTGATCCGGGTGTCCGATCTCTTCCTCGGCCACGGCTGGTCCTTCCCCTTGGGAGTGAGCCCCTCCGGCGGGATCGCCATGGCGGCCGGCTCCGCGGACGTCGAACAGTCCATCCGGCTGATCCTGAACACCGAGCCGGGTGAGCGGCCCATGCGGCCGGAGTTCGGCTGCGCTGTGCGCCACTACGTCTTCGAATTGTTCGACTCCGCTACTGGCGCCGCGCTCATGCAGGAGGTGCGCAGGGCGCTGGAGCGGTGGGAGCCGCGGATCGTCGTGGACGACGTGCGTGTGGAGCGGACCACCGACCACCAGGAGGTGGTCGACATCCACGTCGCCTATCACCTCGCCGGCACGAACGGCCCCCACAACCTGGTCCACCCCTTCTATCTGATCCCCACTCGCGACACCGCGGGTCAGCAGACCGAGCCACAGAGGAGGGACAGCGATGTCTCTGCCTAGCCCCCACCTGGACGACCGTCGCTTCGAGGACCTCGTCGACGACGCGATGCGCTTCATCCAGCGCCGCTGCCCCGAGTGGACCGACCACAACGTGTCGGATCCGGGTGTGGCGCTGGTCGAGGCGTTCGCGCAGATGGTCGACCAGCTCTCGTACCGGGTCAACCGGATACCCGACAAAGTGCAGTTGGGCTTCCTCGACCTGCTCGGCATGCAGTTGACGGCGCCTCAGGCGGCCACGACCGAGCTGACGTTCTCGCTCTCGGCGCCGCAGCCGGGGGCGGTCGTCGTCGAGGCCGGGACGGAGGTGGCCACTGTGCGGACCGGTAGTACCCCGGCGCGCGTGTTCACCGCGGACCGGGAGCTCACCATCGTCCCCACCGCCCTGACCCACATCGGGTCGGCGGGGGCCGGGCAGCCGCCCGAGCTGGTGACCGAGCGGTTCCTGTCGGGCGAGCCCGTCACCTGCTTCTCCACACCGCCCGTCCCGGGCGACGCCCTGCTCGTGGGCCTGGACAACGCGGCTCCGCGCTGCGCGGTCACGCTGCGCGTGGAGTGCCGGATGGACGGCGTCGGCGTGGACCCGCGGCGCCCGCCGCGGGTGTGGGAGGCGTGGTGCGGGGAGGGTTGGGTGCCCTGCGAGGTGGAGAGCGACGGCACCGGCGGCCTCAACCGGCCGGGGGACATCGTGCTGCACGTGCCCGACGGACACACCGCCTCGCTCCTCGGGCGCCGCAAGGCGGGTTGGCTGCGCTGCCGGATCGTCGAAGCGGCCCCGGGCCAGCCGCCGTACTCCTCCTCCCCGAAGGTGTCGGCCCTGGAGGCCTACACCGTGGGCGGGACGACCGGTGCGGTGGAGGGCGAGGGCGTCCCGCGCGACGAACTGGGCGTCTCCGACGGCACCCCCGGGCAGTCCTTCACAGTGCACCGCACCCCGGTGGTCGCCGGATCGCTGCGCGCGGTGGCGGTGGAGACCTCAGCGGGCCGGCGGGTGTGGAAGGTAGTGCCCTCGTTCGCCGAGTCCGGGCCGCGCGACCGGCACGTCACCGTCGACGAGGTGAACGGCACCGTGCGCTTCGGTCCGGCCGTGCGCCAGCCGGACGGCACGGTACGCCAGTACGGCGCCGTGCCCGAGATCGGCGCCCGGATCACCGCGGGCGGCTACCGGCGCGGCGGCGGGCGCAGCGGCAACGTGGCGGCGTCCACGCTGACCGTGCTGCGCACGCCGGTCTCGCTGGTGTCCCGGGTGGAGAACCGGATCCCCGCGACCGGCGGGGTGGACGTGGAATCGGTCGAGGGCCTCAAGCAGCGCGCCGGGCACTGGCTGCGCACCCAGGACCGGGCCGTGACCGCGAAGGACTACGAGGCGATCGCGAAGGCGGCCTGCCGGGACGCGGGCCGCGTCGAGTGCGTGGCCGAGGCCGAGGGCTCCGAACGCGCCGGCCTCGTAAGGGTGTTGCTCGTACCCCGGGTACGGGACGTGCGCGAGGAGGACAGCTGGCGCGAGCTGGTGCCCCCGGAGCCCATGCTGGCCGCCGCCGCGCGCGCAGTGGAGGCGGCCCGGCCGCTGGGCGTGCTGGTGTCGGTGAGCGGGCCCGCCTACCAGGGCGTGACGGTCGTCGCCGAGGTGGAGGCGGCCAAGGGCGCGGACCGGGCCGAGGTGAAGGAGCGGGTGCTGCGCTCGCTCTACGAGTGCCTGAGCCCGCTGCCCGCCGCCGCGGGCTCCGACTCCGGCGCGGGCAGCCGGTCGGGCTGGCCGCTGGGCCGCGCGCTGCGGCTGAGCGACCTGTACGCGGTGGCCGCGCGCTGCGAGGACGTCGAGTCGGTGGTGAAGCTGGAGATGTACCCCGCCGACATCGGCACGGGAGAGCGGATGCCCGCGTCCGACCGGATCGAGATCGGCCCGGCGACGCTCTTCCTCTCCTTCCGCCACCAGGTCGCCGTGAAGAACGCCCGGTAGAACGCCCGCTGGAACGCCCGCTGGAACAAGGGAGGGGACCGAACACATGGAAAGACTGCCCTCAGGGGCATCGCTGCACCCGGCGGTCGCACAGGCCGTCGCCGAGGTGCCGCCGCTCGTGCACGGCAGCAGGTCGCTGCGCGCGATCCTGCCGGAGAGCTACCGGCAGGGCGACTTCGCCGACCGGTACCTGGCCGGGTTCGACGACGTGCTCGCACCGCTGATCACCGCGCTGGACTGCCTGGATGCCTACTTCGACCCGCGCACCGCACCGGACTCCTTCGTGACCTGGATGCTGGACTGGAGCCTGACCGAGCTGCCCGCCTGCGTGGACTCGCAGGGGCGGCGCAACGCGCTGCTGCCGGGCCACCGGCTGCACGGGCTGCGCGGCACCAGGACCGGCCTCGACCTGCTGGTGCGCTACGTGCTGGGTGGGCGGCTGGAGCTGACGGAGTCGGGCGGCACACACTGCGCCGCCGGGCCCGACGACCCGTCGATCCCGGTACCGGGCGCGGCGCGGGCCCAGCTGCGTGTGCTGCTGCCGTACGGGACCTCGCGGGACCGGGCCGGGGTCGCCGAGGACGTGACGGAGCTGGTCCGCGAGTGGATCCCGGCGCACGTCAGCGCCGATGTCGTGGTCGAGGACGATGAGGACCCGCTGCTCGTGCGGGGCGTGGCGGGGGGCTCGTACTGATGGGGGCGGCCCAGTCGGGTCGGCGTGGCTGGCACGTGGAGACCGAACAGGACGTCTGCCCCGGCTGCGGGGTCGTGGCCTACCCGGGCGAGATGTTCTGCGTGTCCTGCGGGGCGTACATGGGGTGGGACGTCACCGGGAGCAACCGGGTGGTGGACCCGGGCCCCGCTGCTCCTGCTCCGGAGCCGCTGACCGGCAATGCGCCCGGCACCGGCACCGGGCGGGGCTCGCACCGGGGTCCGCACACGGAGACCGGGCCGAAGGTCGGCCCGGTCCCGACCCGGTCCGGCTCGCACCACGCGGCCGGGGCGGGAGCGGGCTCCGGGCAGCACCTCGCGGGGGCAGCCGGATACCCTGCCGCCGCCGCGCCCACGTCCGTACCCGCGCCCATACCCGCGTCCGTGCCGATCCCGGTGCCGTCCTCGTTGCACACGCCCTCGGACGGGAGCGCTTACGGGACCGGGCCCCAGGCTCCGTACCAGGCCGCCCCGACCGGCCAGGACGGCTGGCCGCAAGGGCTGCGCGACAACCGCACCGGCCGGGCCACCGAGCTCACCGGGGAGCTGTTCCGCCCCGACCCGCTGTTCGCGCAGGCGCCCACCGCGCCCGCCCCGTCGACCGCCCGACCGCAGCCCGCCCGTCCCCAAGCCGCCCGTTCCCCCGCGGACTTCACCGCGGCGGCCGCTTCGGGCGCCGCCCCCGTCGGGTACGCGGCCGCGCCCGTCGGATACCCGGCGGCCCCGGTCGGCTACGTGACCCCGGCGGCCGAGTCGGCCGCCGAGCGGACCCAGGTGATCAGCGGCCAGGTGGTGCTGCGCACCGCCCTGGCAGACCCGCCCCCGGCCACCACGGCAACCGGGCACCCCACGGCAACCGGGTATCCCGGGGGCCGCGGGGAGGAGGCGACCCCCGCCGCCGGTATCCCGCACCTGCTGCTGTGCCCCGAGTGCCGCCAGCCCAACGCGGAGAACCGTACGTACTGCCACCCCTGCGGGGCGCAGCTGCGGCCCGAGCCCGAGCCGCCGGAGCCCACCCGTTGGCAGCAGATCAAGCAGGACTACCTGGAGCGCCCGGACGTGTGGCACTGGGACCGGCGTTGGGGCGTGGTGGCCGTCGCCCTGCCGGTGTGCATGGCGGCGGGCATGTCGATGGGCAGCGCGGCGGCGGCCGCACAATCGGCCGTGCCGCTGATCAAGGACCGCTTCCTGTCGCAGTACCAGGTGCCGCCGGACAAGGTGTCTGCGTCGAGCAACGCCAAGGGCTTCGAGGCGAACCTGGCCGCGGACGGCATGGACAACAAGGCGTGGGCGCCGAAGGGTACCGGCGAGAAGGCGGTGGGTCAGTACTGGACCGCCGATTTCAACGCACCGTTCCGGCTGACGTCCCTGCTCATCGTCAATGGCGCGTCCAAGAGCCCGGGGCAGTTCTGGCAGACCGGGCGTCCCACCAAGATCACGGTGACGGCCACGACCACGGACCGGGGTCTGGTGGAGAAGGAGATCACGCTCGGCGGCCAGCCCGGTTCCCAGCGCTTCGACCTGGGCATCGACAACGTGGTGTCGGTCCAGGTCAAGATCGAGGCCGTGAACCCGGGGCTGAAGCCGAACATGCCGGTCGCCATGGCCGAGATCCAGTTCTTCAGCAGGCAGGCGACATGACCCTACGAGCCGAACTCACCGTCCCCGAGGACGTGATCACCCCGGGCGAGGCGCTCACCGCGCACCTGCGGGTGTGGAACGAGAGCCGGATCGTGGACGCGTACCAGCTGTGGCTGGTCGGGCCGCCCGCATACTGGCCGGACGCCGAGCCAGATCTCGGGCAGCTGCCCGTCTACCCCGGCAACCACGAGAAGATCAACATTCCGCTCTCGCTGCCCCGGGACAGCGAACTCACCCCCGGTCCGCTGACCTTCGCCATCCGGGTCGCCTCCGTGGAGGACCCTGCCGCGGTGGCCGTCCCCGAAGCGGACATCCAGGTCGGCGAGTTCCACGACGCGACGATCGAAGCGGACCGGGCGCGCGTCGGCGGGGCGCTGTGGAGCAGCAACCTGGTCCTGGTGGAGAACACCGGCAACGCGACGGCGACGGTGCGGCTGCGCGTGGCGCCGGAGGCCAAGGACGCGCCGCTGGCGGTGTCGCTGCGCCGCTCCCGGCTGGTGCTGAAGCCGGGGGAACAGGCCCGGGTGGCCCTCATGACGCGGGTGCGGACCCCGATGTTCACCGGGACGGCCGCCAACTGGCCGATCGTGATCCACCTGGAGCAGGAGCACGCGGAGGGCGCCAGCGCCTCCTTCACCCACCGGCAGCGC
The DNA here is from genome assembly GCF_044454405.1 of Streptomyces sp. NPDC051555. Taxonomy (NCBI): domain Bacteria; kingdom Bacillati; phylum Actinomycetota; class Actinomycetes; order Kitasatosporales; family Streptomycetaceae; genus Streptomyces; species Streptomyces sp. NPDC051555. The sequence continues at coordinate 116,724 of NZ_JBITDP010000010.1, forward strand.
CCGCTGGTGCCCAAGCCGGTGCTCAAGGGACTGATCATGGCGGTGACGGCGCTGGTGGCGTTCGCGGTGCTGTGGTTCTCGCCGGTGGGCGGAAAGAAGCCGAAGGTCGCGGCCGAGTCCGCCAAGGGCCCCACCCAGATGGAGGCGGTCCAGCAGGAGCAGAAGAAGGAGGAGGACGCGAAGAAGAAGGAGGAGGAGCAGGCGGAGCAGAAGGCCGAGCAGGAGAAGAAGGACCAGAAGGACGCGGGGGCCCTGAAGAAGCAGCAGCTCAACAAGTCGATCGCGGTCACGAGCCGGCCCGGCGGGAAGCTGGAGGACAGCTACACCGTGCCCAAGGGCTACCGGCTCGCGGTCAAGTCCCTGAACCTGTCCGGCAGCGGTCCGGGCGTCCTCTTCGTCACGGTCGCGGGAAACCAACTGAGCAGCCAGGACGCGGCCAGTGCCAAGGACGTCACGGTGCCCGAGACGCTCTCGCCGAAGGAGGACCAGAAGGTCACGCTGCGGGTGCAGTGCCAGCCGCCCCAGTCCGGCGGCCCGTCGCCCAGCCCGGGTCCGTCCACCTCCGGCCAACCGGGCACCCTCACCACCTGCGAGGGCACCGTGGTGCTCGTCGGTGAGCTGATCCCGCTGAAGGGCCCCAACGCCGTGGAGATCAAGCCGCCGTCGTGATCGCGGACCCTCTTCCCCATCCCCCACACCCCCTCTGGAGCCGACCGTCCCATGAGCATCGTTCAGCACGTAGACGACACCCTGGAGCGTGAGCTGCGCGCCGGCCCGCTGAGCGGAGTGAACGCGGAGATCGCCTTCGAGACGCCCAACTCCGACTGGGCGGCCCGGCGTTCTGGGCTGTGCCTGAACCTCTTCCTACACAGCATCGAGGAGGACGTGGCCAAGCGGCAGGCGGGCGACACCAACGTCATCGACGAGAACGGCGTCGTCGTCGGCCGCAGCAAGCCGGCCCGGTCCTTCCGGCTCGGGTACGCCATGACCGTGTGGGGCCACAGCCCGCGCGACGAGCACCGGCTGTTGGGCACCCTGCTGGAGTGGTGCGTCGCCACCGAGCGGCTGACGCCCGCCCCGTCCGTGTACGGCGGCACCTCCCTCGTGGAGCGACCGAGGCTGCACCTGCGCGAGGTCCCCGAAGGCGCCGAATCCCCCGCGTCGAAGCTCTGGTCGGGGCTGGGCACCCCGGCCCGGCCGGTCCTGGACCTGCTGGTGACCGTGCCCGTCAGTCCGCCCGGCACGAAGGTGACCACCGAGCCGATCCGGGAGTTCGGTCTGCGGGCCGCCACGCTCGACCCGCCGATCGTGCCGCCGGAGCCGCGGCCCCGGCCGCCCCGGCCGCGGGGCACGGCCCGGCCGCGGCGCAATGTGGAGGAGATCGGCCGGAAGTCCTCCAGTGGATACACACCGTCATCTTCTGCCCCGGATACGGAGAAATCCGACGCCTAGATTGAATCCCGACACCATCGGGATTCTCGGACCACGGGCGGGGAGGGCAGGACAGTGCGGCAGTTCGGCGGGGGAGCGGAGCGGTTCGGCGCCGCAGCGGCACGGCTCACCGGACCGGAACCGGAATCCGGCGAGTGGATCGCACCGGCGTTCGTGGTCCGGGCCGCCGGAGTTCCGTCCGAGGAGCTGACCGCGCTGCGCGCCCCCCGTACCTGGGCCGCCGTCTACTCCCTCGTCCCGGCGCACCGCTGGCTGACCGAGGAGGGACGGCAGCTCTCCGGGCTGCTGGCCCGGCTCGCGGGCCGGGGCTCCGCGACCGGGGCGAGCGGGCTGCGGCCCGCCGTCGCCGAGGTGCGCTCGGCGCTCGCCGGGCTGGTGCCGCCGGACGACTGGGTGTGGGGCCAGCAGGTGTGGGACGTCCTCCCCGACGAGGTGTGCGAACGCGTGGAGCGGTGGCTCGGCGAACTGGAGCGCTACCGGCTCTGCACGGCCGAACTCGCCGGGATCCACGCCGCCGAGAAGCCCGCCACGACCGCCGCGCTGCGCACCGCCGTCGGTGGCCGGAGCTTCCGGCGCGGCCTGGTGCAGGGCAGTCCCGAGGTCTTCGAACAGCTCGATCAGTGGCTCCAGGACCCGGCCGCGCTCCCGGGCGACACCGTACTGAGGCTGCTGGCCCGCCAGGTGGCCCGGGCCGCGACCCGGCCCAGCCGGTACGCGACCTTCACCGTGACCGCCGACGGCTCCTTCCACCACGGCCCGGGCGCGGACGACGCCCCGTACGCGCTACCCGACCGCGACCGCGACCGCGACCGTGACCGTGACCGTCGCGGCGACGGGGCCGACCCCGCCCTGCGCAGCGTCGTGGAACCCAGCGCCTGGATGCTCCAACAGCTCGCCCGGCAGCTCGCCACCCGCCCCGAGCTGGCCCGCCGCCTCGCCGTACGGGTCAACCCCAGCGCCGTCGAGGAGGACGGCCACCTGTGGTTCCTCAGCGCCGAAACCGGTGAGCCCGTCGCCCGGACGCCCGCGGACGAGGCCGTACGGAGCTGCCTGCGCCTGGTCCGCGAGGCCCCCGGCCGGGCCACCCTCGGCGGCCTGCGCGCCGATCTGCTCGCCCTGGGTGGGCGGACCCCGCAACAGGCCGACGCGCTCGTCGACGCCCTGACCGCCGTCGGCCTGCTGGAACTGCGGCTCCCCTTCGCCGACCAGGCCCCGGACCAGCTGGGCGAACTCCTGGCCTGGCTCGGGCCGCCGGGCGGCCGGGCCCCGGCCCTGCCCTCCGGTGCACCGGACACCCCGTCCGCGGCTTCCGCTTCCGCTCCCGTTCCCGGGGGCCGGAGCGTGGCCGCGCCGCTGCGCGAGCTGCGGCGGCTGCTCCGGGCGTACGAGGACAGCGACAGCCCCGGCGAGCGGGCCGCGACCCGCACCGCCGCCCGGACCGTGCTGCGCTCGCCCGCCCTGGCCCCGACCGCCGACCAGCGGGCCCGGATTCCCGCCCGTGGCCGGACCCGGACGGCCGCCCGCGCCCCCTTCCACGAGAACTTCCTGTCGGACACCTCCACGGCGCTGCCCTGGGAGCGGTGGCAGCCGGTCTGCGCGGACCTCCAGACCGTCCGCCGCCTCGCCGGGCTCTTCGACGCCGACCTGCCGCTCAAGCTGGCGCTGGCCTCGGTACTGCGCGACCGGTTCCCGGGCGGGCTCCCGCTGCTGTCCTTCTACCGGTACGTCCAACAGTCCGCGCACGCCGTGCACGCCCCGGCGCCCGGCCGGATCGGAGCCGCCGAACTGCTGTCCCTGCTGGCCGGACCGCCATCGCCCGAAGACGACCCCGCCGGAACGGACACCGCGCTGGCGGGCAGTACGCTTGGCCCGCTCCGGCAGCTCGCACGGCTACGCGCCCACGCCCTGGCCCTCCTCGGCGACGGCCCCCGGGACCCGGCGGGGCCGGACGGCGCAGGTCCGGACGGCGCGGGTCCGGCCCGGGTCGAGGCCGCCCGGCTCGACGCGCTCCTCGCCGCGCTGCCCGCCCACGTCCGCGCGCCGGAGTCCCTGACCTGCTTCGTCCAGCCGCTGGAAGACGGTCCGCTCGAAGACGGTCCGTCGGTCGGGGACCCGGAGCCCGGCCGCGGCCCCGCTCCGCAGCGGCTCGTCCTCGCGGGCCTCGGCACCGGCTTCGGCGCGGGCCGGGCCCGCTACGACCGGCTGCGCGACCAGGACGCCGCCGCCCAGGACGCCGCCCCCCGCGACGCCGACCCGGCCGACGCACCCGCGCCCGCGCCCCGCCCCCGTTACACCGCCACCGCGCCCGACCGCGTGTACGCCGAGACCGACGGGGCGTTCGGCTCGAACCTCAACCTGCGGGCCCCGGGCGTCGCCCACCGCATCGACTACCCCTTCACGACCACCGGCGCCGACTGTCCCGCGGAGCAGCGGATCCAGCTCACCGACCTCCGGGCGGTCCTCGACCCGGGCACCGGGCTGCCGGTGTTGCGCTCCGCGCGGCTGGACTCCGTCGTGGTCCCGTTGCACCTGGGCAGCATGGCGGTGCCGCTGCTCCCGCCCGCGCTGCGGTTCCTCGTGCGCGGGTTCGGGGTGCACGGCGCGCCCGAGCGGCTGCCGTGGGACGCCCCGGGACCGCCCACGTCGGCCGGTGCGGTGGGGTTCCGGCCGCGGGTCGAGCTGGGGCGGCTGACCCTGCGCCGGGCCACCTGGCGGCTGCCCGCCCGGCTGTTCCCGGTCCGCAGGCCCACCGAGCCCGAGCACACCCACCTGGTGCGGCTGGCCGCCTGGCTGGACGGGCACGGGCTGCCGCGGGAGTTCTTCGCCCGGGTGGTGCCGGGCTGCGGGGAGCCGGGTCCCCGCCCGCTGTACGTCGACGTGGCCGTGCACCCGTTGCTGGCCGCGTTCACCCGCTCCTTGCCGGGTGGGGGCCGGGCCGCCGAGGCGGTCCTCGTCCTCCAGGAGGCCCTGCCCGGCCCGGAGCGACAGACCAGGGTGACCGAGTACGCCCTGGAGATCAACGGACCGGAGGTTCGATGTGATGGGCAAGGGACACACGGGGGGCCACACGGGGTGCAAGCGGCCCCTCCCGAGCAGGGGGTGGGCCGCCGCCGATGACTGGGTGAGCCTGCACGTCTACCACTGGGGCGACCAGGATCTGCTGCTGTCCCGGGCCGTGAGCCCGCTGGTGCGCGGGCTGGAGGAGGCCGGGCTGCTGCGCGGCTGGTTCTTCCAGCGCTCCTGGGAGGGCGGGCCGCACATCCGGCTGCGGCTACTGCCCGCACAACCGATGCAGAGCGGCGCCGTGCGCCGGGCCGCCGAGGGGCGGCTCGCCGCGCACCTGGCCGCGCATCCCACACCGGCCCCGGTCACCGCCTCGTCCTACGCCGCCTCGGTCGCCGCGTACGCCCGGGCGCACCGCCTGGACGCCGCGGACCGGTCGGTGCGGGCGGCCGACACGGTGGAGGAGGCCCCGTACGTCCGGGAGCCCGACTGGTACGGGCACGGGGAGGCGGTCACCGCCGTCGAACGGCACTTCGCCCAGTCCAGCAACCTGGCGCTGTCCCTGCTGGCGGGGCCGGCGACCCGGCAGGCCCGGATGAACGTGGCGCTCGCGCACCTGACGATGGCACTGGCCGCGTCGGGCCTCAGCATCGCCGACTGCGCCCGGCTGACGGACCCCCAGGCGATCCTGGCGCACCCGCGCCCGTCCGAGCGGCGGCGGATAGCCGGCGAGGCCCACGCGACCTACCGCGCACGGGGCGCGAGCCTGCGCGAGCAGACCCGTCGGCTGTGGGCGGCGGTCGGCGGGCCCCGGGCCGTCGCGCTCCACGAGGATGCCGACCCGCGGGCACACGGGAGGCGGGGCACCGGCCCGGCCGCCGCGTGGTCGCACTCGGTACGGACGCTGTCCGCCCGGCTGACCACCCTGGTCGCCGAAGGGGCGTATGCGCCCGCGGGGCTGAGCGAGCTGTATCCGGACTCGGCCTGGCAGGGCACCCGGCGCCCGCCGGAGGCGGCGATCGCCGCCCACCACGTACTGGGCCGGGCCGCGCACCAGTTCACCAACCGGGTCGGCATCGGCTGCCAGCAGGAGACGTACCTCCGCCTCCTCCTCGCCCAGGCCGTTCACGACCTGGCCCGGCCGGGGCGCCCCTGAACGCCACGGGGTTCCGTGGCGTCGTCGGGAACGCCCCGCCCGCGGCCATCAGGTCGACAGCTTCTTCTCAATGGCTTCGATCCACGCCTTCTCCTCCGCGGGGGCACGGAGGGAGTCGCGCCACTGCGCCTCCGTCAGGAGAACCCTTCCGTCCAGGCGCCGGTGCTCGGCGAAGTCCTCGTGGCCCAACTGGAGTGCCCGAAGGAGCTCTTGAGCAGCCTGGGAAGCCGGACCGTCAGGTCCTGCCGCGAGTTCGTACAGCCGCGCGGCCAGCACCTGTCGGGTCGAGGTACCCACCGGGCGCCAGAGAGCGAGGGCCCGCCAGAACTTCGCGCTGGCGCTGAGATCACCCGGCTCCCACGCGGCCCGTTGGTACCGCTTGTAGACGGACCGGGAGACCTTGTACGCCCCCATCCCGATCGATGCCGTCGCGACGGTACCGGCGACCGCCCATCCGGCGACGGGGATGGCGGCTCCGGCCACGGCCGCGATGCCGATCGCGCCCCCGGCCGTCCCCAATCCGTCGGTACCCAGCTGCGCGGCCCGTTTGACCTGCCGACTGGAGCGCTGCTCCACGGCGTACTCGTGGATGCCCGCGAGCTGGTCGCGGAGCTCCTGGTAGGGCTCCACATGCGCTTTGAGTTCCCTTTGGGCTGCGACGAGCAGGGTGGATACCGTGTGCAGTTCACATGCCAGGTCGCCTGCGTCACGCGGCCCCAGGATCTCCTTGAGGAGCCCGTTCCGCCGCGCGCTCAGTGCCTCGACCCGCTCGACGTACTCCTTCCCCTCCGCCGTGTGCGCGTAGGGAGGCATTCCGGGCCATTCCTGCAGCCGCGACTTCACGTCGCTGCCGCGGACCAGGCTGCTCACGCCCTTGCCCACGTGATACGCGCCGATGGCCGTACCCACCGGGCCGGTGAAGTACGACATCCCCGCGAGCGCCGACGCCTGGACGTGGAAACCGCTCACGGCGTTCTCCGCCAGGGTGAGGCCGCCCTTGGCCAGCGAGACACCCGAAGTGGCCGTACCGATGGTCTGCTCGGCCAGAGATGCCGACTTCGCCCCCAGCGACGTCTGCGCATACGTCGCCGGTTGGCTCTGCGGGGAGGATTCCAGGCCCGGTGTCCGTTTGCGTGCAAGCCACCGTTTGCGCAGTTCGAGGATGTCACTGGCCATGCCGATGGGCCCCACAGGAAGGCCGATGATCCCGCTCACCAGGCCACTCACCTGATGGGGAAGCACCCCGTGCGCGAGGGCGACGTGCGGGTCCACCTGGGGCGGAGCCGTACCGTACTGATCGAGCATGGCTCTGGGCAAAGCCGTCGCGCTCATGCCGATGCCCCATTGCTGGAGCCTGACGGCCGCCTGGTCGTCCATGCCCTGTTGGGGCGCTTGCTGCGGGGAACCCTGTTGACCCGCTGTAAGAAGAGCAGTTGGGGTCGATGCGTCGAACTCGACCGCGCGATATGACGGCGATGGTGTGCTACCGCTCTGCAGATCGCCTTTCAACCGCTTGGGATCGACGAAGGCGTAACTTCCCTTGCCAGGCATTCGTATCCTTCCTGGGGGAGCCGGGCATGACCCGGGTCCTGGACGCCGCTATACGGCTGACACCAAGCCTACGCCTATTGATCTTTGACGGTATATCCGATGATTCGGAACACGTCTCCCACAAGGATGTCAAGTCCCAATAGGTCTTTTCGCAAGTACTCCTTCGGACAAGGAGCGGAGCGAAAGGTCGGGCGAGAGCAACTCAACCTGTCGGCATGGGCAGAAGGACCTCCTGTCCCGCCTTGAGGGTGAACGGAAACTTCCCGATCGTTCCCCTGTTGGACGCGTAGATACTGGCCCAGAGGTTCATGTTCCCGAGTTCCTTCGTGGCGATGGAGTGCAGCGAGTCCCCAGCCCTCACGGTGTACACGCGGAAGACCTCCTTCTGACACATGGGCACGCGGTTCCTCTTGCAGGTGACCTTGTCCCTGAAGACGAAGTTCGTCCCGGCGGCTTGTTGCGCAGCCCTCCACTGGTCTTTGGTGAGTTTACTGGAGAGCCAGATGATGAGTTTGTTGAGAACGGGCCGCACGTTGACCTTGGGTACCTTGGATCCCGGCAGAGTTATGGCCATGGATGCCCACTTCAAGATATCTCCGGCCTTACCGCCGTCCAGTTTCCAGTTGTAGTCATCGACAGCCTTCCGGTAGGCGTCGGGATCGGCATAGTAGAGCCCGATGGGCGGTTTCTGGTTCTCGGCTATGCGCCTGTTGCGTCCGGCGTAGGGATCACGGTCCAGGTGCGGTACGGAGGTGGGTACCGTCGGTTCGATGCGGGTGGCCGGAGCCGAGGCACCTTGAGCGGCCGCAGGTGACCCGGTGGACGGCCCTGCCATCCACTGCGCCAGCCCGTACGCCCCCAGAGCGCCCAGACCCACGACGCCCAGAGCCGCGCCACCGAGAATGGCCGCAGTTCCCGCATAGTCCTTCCAGGTCAGCTGCGTGTCCACGGCACTGGTGGTGTCCGCATAGACGCGGGGGTTCTCCATGTCGATCACGATGGGCTGCGCCCCCGGGGCCCATTCCCCGACGCTCCGGGCCGTCCCTGGGGCGACCAGAGGGAACGTCTCGTGCTCCACCTGCGGCGATGGAGTACCGCGCGTGACGGATTCCTTCTTTTTCGATACATGGGACGGGGACATCGGATTTCTCCAGAAATGAATCAGCGGGGAACTCCCTGCGTGGTCGCCGATCGGGTGAGGCCGGCGCAGGTTCGAGGACTACTGCGTCCGGATCAGGGTCACCGGGGTGGCCGTGTTCGTTTCGAACTGGTCCCCCGAGGCCTTCTGCTCGGGGGCGGTGTCACCGACCCGGACGCTGACCTGCGCGGTCACCGACGTGGCCCAGGTGGTTTCGTACCGCACCTGGCCGCCGCCCAAGTAGGTGACGACGAGGCGGACCCCGTCACGGTAGTTGAGCTCCATCACGTCACCCGCGCCGCCGAAGGTGTAGAAGAGCTCGTTCTTCTGCGGTCCGTTCCAGCTGAACGAGGGCTCGGTACTCGCGTGGGACGGGTCCTCGGGCCGCGCACCGGCCCGGGCGGAGACCTCGGGCCGGTTCCCCGCGGGAGAATTGGACACGTGGACGGCGACCGATCGGGCGGCCGCGTCCTCCACCACCAGGTCCATGGAGACCCCGGGCTCGGTGTTGAGCGTGTGCTCCGCCGTCTGATGGGTGAAGTCGAAGTCCTTGCGGCGGCCGTCGGACATCCGGATCCCGAGCCGCATGCCGAACTCACCGTCCAGCTTGTAGTGGATCCTGCCCTTCCTCGTCTTGCGCACGGTGACCACGACCTGGTGTCCGTCGGAACCCTTCAGGACCATGAGGGCCGGGTGTCCGTGCCGGACCGGGGGCGCCAGGACGGTGCTCATGCGCGTGGGCTCCTGGGCCAGCGTGACGTTCGTCCCGGCCCCTTCGAAGGCTGCCACCGGCACGCCGGACACGCTCCATGCCGCGGTGTGCCCGCCGGACACCGGCCCGGGCGAGCTGAGGTCCGCGGCGCCGCCGGAGGCGCCCGGCCCGGAGCCGCTGGCTGCCGAGACCCGCAGCACGACCAGTCGTCCGTCCCGGTTGGCCGCGGCCTCCTCGGCCAACCAGTCCTCGCACTGGCGCATGGCCTCCTTGCCGATCCGGCCGAGGGAGCCGAGGATCTCGTCCTCCATCCCGTACGTCCGCCACCGACCGTTGATGTACGCCTGTGAGGGACGGGACGGCGAGCCGGTCGGCGACGGCGTGTTGTCGACGCGGCCGATCCACATGGCGAAATTGATCAGGTTCGGGTAGTTGCCGTCCTGCGCACCCGCCAACTCCTCGGTGAGCGCGTACACGCCCTGATCGACCATCTTCTTGACGCCCGTCCGCAGCGTCGTGGAGATGTCCTGCTCCACCGAGTCGAGGTTCACCGTCCCCGGCGAGGCGGTGTCCATCCCGAAGAACGACCTGACCTGCGCGATGTGCGCGTCCAGTTCATCGATCTTCCGCCATGCGTCCCATTGCTTCTCGTACAGCGGGTCACCGCTCACCCCGTTCACCACGAGCACCTGCTTGCGCGGGCCCTGAGGCCGGGGCATGCACGCGGAGACGCCGTTGGCGCCCTTGCGCGCCGCGTACTTGGCGACCCAGTCGGCCGGGGAGTTGTAGAACTTGGCCTTGCAGAAGTCCAGGGCGATGCTCTGGACGGCTGTCTCCCGCATCATGACGAGGGTGGCGGCCAGGTTCTCGCGGTCCTGCGCCGAGAGCTGAAGTACGGCGAGCAGCCGCTGGTGGACGTACTCCGTCCAGCCCTTGTCCCACGACGCCTTGAAACTGTCCATGCGTTCCTGGATGGCGATTTTGGTCCGTTCCCAGTTCTTGTGGTTCTGGTACTCGTCCCAGACCTCGGCGAGAACCACCAGGAACGCCGCCACGTAAGGGTTGCTGAAGGCGAACGGGAGCAGCGCCAGCGAGCCGCCGTGGTAGGCCGCGGCTTCCCAGTCCCCGGTCTCCACCGACTCCTTCAGGCCCAGCGCGTTGCCCACGCCGGGGATGATCTGGATGCCGTGCATGATGTAGTCCGACACCTCGGCATCGCCGGAGGCCACCAGGTCGTAGAACCCCTTGAGGTACAGCGCGAGGTCCTTGATGTCCGCCGCGCTGTCGATCTTTCCGGCGGTCCGCCGGGCGAACCCCTTGGGACGCGTCGGGAACCGCCGGGTGCCCGTGCCCGTGCGCGGGTTCAGGCGGGGGGTCGACTGGCCGGAGGACAGCGTCTCCAGCACGATGGAGTCGATGGTGGCCATGGTGAGTCCGTGGCTGCGGCCCGGGTCGAACGACAGCGAGGTGATGTCCGGGCCGGTCCCCTTGGTCGCCGTCGCCGGGCCCAACACCGCCTGTACGGAGGCTTCGTTCTCGATCCCGTAGTACTTCGCCTGAGCGCGCAGCTCGGTGGGGTCGATCCGCTGGCACAGCGCGTCGCGCTTCTGGCGGGACGAGGAGCAAGCGGCGAACGTCCGCAACAGCTTGCTGCGGCTCTTCTCGTAACCTTCGCGATTGAACCAGGCGCCTTCCTGCACCGGAGCCACGTTCGCGTTCTTGATGCCGATGCGAAAGCCGAGGTGGATCTGGTCCAACCCGATGCCGCCCCGGGCGTCCCACTCGGCCTGGTACCCACCCATGCCCAGGGCCTCCAGCGCCCTCGCCTTCCGCGTGGGCGACTCGCCCGGCGCGTCGACGATCCGCCGGAGCTCACTCTCCACGCTGACGAAGTTCTCGTCGGTCGCGATGACGTAGACCCACGCTTCGTCCCCTCCGAGCATCGTGACCCACTGCGCCACCATCTGGTTGAGGTCCTGGCTGGTGGAGACGATGTTCGTCTCGCCGTTGCCCTTGCGCGTGCTGATGTCCCAGATGTGGTTGTAGACGTCGTTGTCCGTGCCGGCCCCCGGGACCGTGAATCCGCCCGCTGCCCTGATCTGCTCCGGTGACCGGGAGTCCACCCGGTACACCACCGAGGGCGTACCTCCGCTGAGGACGGGCACCCGGCCCGACAGGATGTCACTGGTCTTCGCGAACACAGTGAGGTCCTTCTGAACCTGCCGCGCGATCTGTTTGGCCTCCGGCATGCTCTCCGCGAGGTGTCCCGACAGGGCGGCGGGCAATTGCCCTGGTACCCAGGTCGGGATGAGGTGTCCTCCGAACGTGCCCCGCTGGGGATTGATTTGACCCGCGATTTGGTTGATCGAGCCCTTGGGGTCCTTCAGTTGTGCGTCGAGCTGCTTCCGAGAAAGGGACACCGGAGCGAATCGAGCGGTGTTGTCGCCTTCGGCCGGCCGGTATGTGGAGCGCATGTAGGGGCGCCCCGACTGGGTTTTCGCATCGTTGATGTCGAAATAAGCCTTGACGTCGGAAGTCCTGGAGTCGATCGCGTTTCGAGCGGGACCCCGGTCTGCTTCCGGCAGGGCGTCAGCCGCTTCGCGCAGTTCTTCGATTCGCGTACCGGCGTAGTGCTTGAAGATCAATTCGGAGATGCTGCCGAATTTTGACTTCAAATCGTGGCGGGCATCCTTTACGGTGCCGTATTCCTTTTCGAGGAAGGCGGTCTGGGCTGCGCCCAGATCGTTCGCGCCCAGGGTCTGGACTTCTTCGAGCGGAAGTCTGTATTCCCTTCCTTCGAAGGTGTACCGGACGCTGTCGCTCTTGTCGATGGCCAGTAGCGCGTTCTTCGCGTGGACCAGCTCATGCGCCAAGGAGCTCCTCGGGAGAATCACGAACGGCTTCTCATTCAACTGGCCGACGAATGCCGTGTCCGGCGCCCATTGGACGTACGAGTGTGATCCGAGGCTGAGGCCGGAATTTTCCGCCAGTGGCCTCGCGTAATTCTTACGGCTGGACGTCGGGCCGATGACGATCTTTCGGGGTATCTCTTGGCCCTGGTTGTCCCGGTGGATCTGCTCCGTCTGGCTGGTTGTCCGTCCGAAGACTTCGGGAGAGATGACGGAAGAACTCTCGATACCGGAGACGAGATTCCGCTCCGCGGTGGTTCCCTTGGCCAGCGCGTTCTCGGTACGGATGACCTCGCGGACGAAATTCAGGGTCTGTTCGTCGGTGAGGCGGGTGGCGGGGTTCGACAGGTTCGGATTGGCGGCGTCCGCGACATTGTCGATGCTGGCACACGTGAAGATCCGCCCGCAGTCGTAGACCTTGTACGAATGGCCGTTGACCGTCATGTCCCAACTTTGAAGATCGTCGAGTGTGAGATCTTCCAACTGGGCGTCCGTCAGCCGGTCTTTCTTCAGGTCGTACTTGGTCGTTGTGGGAGCTGCACCCACCGGCGCCGCTCCTACTCCGTGGCCGGGCGGCGTAGCGCCGGGTGGCGATGCGTAGGAACGGATCCAGCGGTCGACGAGCGCCGTGGTGCCGGCCGCGTGTTCCTCGACGCGCCGCCCCGCCGCGAGTGTCGTGCTGGCCAGGACGCCGAGACCTGCGGTGAAGGCGTCCTGGAGGTCTTCGTAGGCTTCTTTGAGTTCCGCCGTGTACCAGGTGGCGTCGACCGGGAGAGCGGGCAGAGGACTGGCGCCCGCCAGTGACATCGCGGACGGACGCGGACCCGGTCCGTCCGCCGGCGTGGTGGTTCCGCCCGCGGGCCGGGCCTGGTCCAAGCGCGGTTCCGTCGTGGGCGGGACAAGGGGAGTCAGCTGGACGGGCTGGTGCGGGTCCGTCCGCGTGGCTCCGGGCGGAACGTGCTCGTCGAGCGTGGGCGTCCGCGTCGCCCCGGTCGCCTTCGCCTCGGCTGCCCGGGCGTCCCGGATCTCTATGTTCAGTTCGCGCAGCCACTTGAGGTGTGCGGCTTCCGCCGCCGGGTTCCAGGCCTTGACGTCCTGCTTCCACAAGGACTCGCTCAGTTGCAGGGCCTGCCCGAGGGCGAAGTAGAGGCGGCCCATCCGGCCCACGTGGGATCCGGGCATGCCGGTGGGTCCCGGGGCCGGGGAGTGGGCAGGGCCGAACCGGGGCAACGGCTCCCCGGGGGCCAGCTCGAAGTACCGGGCCACCCACGGATGGATGCACGCTCCGCTGCCGGACATCTTCCACACGCGTACGTGATCGGCCAGCCAAGATCCCCACCCCTGGCTGTCCATGCGCTCGGTCTGCCACTTGTTGAACGCCGGGTTCAGCCCGAGGAGCGCCTCGTGAACCTGCTCCTCCAGCGTGAAGTCACGCGGGCCCTGCTCGCCGCCCCGGGGCCGTCGGGACCCCTCGCTCCCCCGCCCGAACTCCTGCTTCCGCTGTTCCTGTTCGTGCCTCAATGAGATCAATTCCCGATGGGTCGGATGGATGTCGGTTCAGGGAAGGACGCGCCGCGTGCACCGGACCGAGGCGTGTGGGGGCGGCTAGGGGCTCAGCCCACGCGGCCGAAGAGGCGGCCGAGTTTGGTGTATTCCGTCTCGATGCCCGCGAGGAGGTCCTCGCCGTTCACCGGGCGGCCCGCCGCCGCCGCTTCGAAGGCGGCGCTCTCCACACAGGAGCGGATGCTGCCGCCCGCCAGGTCGTAGGCCTGCGCGAGGACGTCGACCGGGAGGTCCGCGGGGGCGGCGTCGCCGAGGAGGCCGCGCCACAGCTGGGCGCGGACGTCGGGGCCGGGGCTCTCGAAGTGGACGACCTCGTCGAAGCGGCGGGTGAAGGCGGAGTCGATGTTGGAGCGGAGGTTGGTGGTGAGGATCGCCAGGCCGTTGAAGGCTTCGAGGCGTTGCAGCAGGTAGCCGCTCTGCATGTTGGCGTGCCGGTCGTTGGAACCCTTGACCTCGCCGCGCTTGGCGAACATCGAGTCGGCCTCGTCGAAGAGGACGACGGCTTCCAGTGCCTCGGCCGCGGAGAAGACCCGTTCGAGGTTCTTCTCCGTCTCGCCGATGTACTTGGAGACGATCGACGGCAGGCTGATGACATACAGGTCCAGACCCAGCTCGTGTGCGACGGCCTCGGCGCCCATGGTCTTGCCGGTGCCGGACTCTCCGGCGAACAGGGCGGCGGTGCCCTGGCCGCGGCCGCCGCCCCGGCGCATGCCCCACTCCCGGAAGACGTCCTCGCGGTGGCGGACCCGCGCGACCAGCATGTCCAGACGGCGGCGCACGGCACCCGGCAGGACCAGGTCCTGCCAGCCCACGGCCGGCTCGATGTGCCGGGCCAGTGAGCCGAGCTCGGCCGCCGCCCGGAGCCGGGCGGCGGCGCGCACCTCGGGCATGGCGGGGGTGGCGGCGCGCAGGGCGTAACGACGGTGCAGGCGCTCCACGGTGGCGGAGGCGGCCGCACCGATCTGTTCCCGCGGATGCCGGGCGACGGCGGAGCGCAGGTCGCTCTCGGCGGGCACCGGGGCGTCCCACTCGAAGGCGGACCAGGGCTGGGCGCCGTAGAGCAGCAGGGGCAGCGGGGCCGCGTCGAGGTGAGAGGCGATGTGACGCAGCATGTCGGTGCGTTCGGTGGTGGCCGTACCGGGAGGAGGCACGGGCAGCAGGACGGCGGCCCCCAGCAGCCGGGCCTCCAGGGCGGTCTGCTCGGCGAGCCGCGCGGGCGGAGTGTCGACGGCGGCGGCGACGAACGCTTCCGGGTCGAGGAGCAGCGGCACCAGACCGTGGGCGGCGAGGGCTTCCCGGGCGGCGGGGAGGGCCTCTCCCCGAATGCCCTGGCGCAGGTACCGGGTGCGGTCGGGTTCCGCGCCCAGCGCGTCGCACAGGGCAGCGGTGTGCTCGGGATCGGCTCCGTGGGCGGCTCCGGGGAAGGCGGGCAGTACCCGCAGCCAGGACGCGCCGCCCGCTTCGGGGCCGCCGTCGCGGCCGACGAGGAAGTCGACCAGCCGGCCCGGGATCTGGAGCAGCCTGTGGGGGAATGCCTCGGCGGGATCCTCGTAGGCCAGCAGCCCCGCTTCGAGCAGGGGCGAACCGGGCCGCAGCAGACCGGCGGCAATGGCCTCGGACACGGTGATGCCGTGGGTGGACAGGGCCACGGAGACGGTGGGACGGGAGGAGGGCCGTCCGCTCAGGAACCGGAAGGCGGTACCGCAGACCGGGTCGAGCTCCGGGAGCAGGCAGGTGAGCAGGAGGTCCGTCTCCCGTTCGGTCAGGCCGAACCGGCGGACCAGCCGGGCCAGCCGGTCGCCCTGCGCGTCGAGCTCGGCCAGCTGCCCGGCATCGGGCCACCGGGGCCGGGTGCGGGACGGGCGCGGGCGGTACGGACGGTCATGACGGTCCTCGCCGTCGGCGTGGTCCGCCTCGTCCGCCTCGTACGTCAGATCCGCCGCGTCTCCCTCGTCTGTCTCATCCGCCTCGTCCGCCTCGTCCTCCTCGTCGACTTCAGGCGGCTCGTCGGCCGGGGCGCCGGTCTCGTGGCGTATGTAGAGGCGTCGAAGCCGTTCCTCCACGGCTTCGACACGCTCCCTGAACAGGGGGACGGACGTGGTGCGGGTGGGCGTCGCTGTCATGCGGGGACGGTTTCCTCCGGTGCGCGGGAGTGGTTGCGGGAGCACCGCCCACGGCCGCGGGCGGTCCGGGGTCAGCCGCCGATCATCACCGTCGGCAGGCCGACGGCGATGGTTCCGCCATGGGCGGTGGCATCTCCCTGGCGAGCCGCCGGCAGACCGCCGATCATCACCGACGAGCTGCCGGCGAGGATCATGTCCGGCGCCGGGGCGGCGCAGACGCACTGGTTGCCCACCACGGCCGCGGGCAGCTTGCCGATGAGGACGGTGGGCTTGCCCGGCGGCATGATGGGGCCGCCGACGTGCGGGATGGGGGCCGGGACCGCGGGGGTCTGCATGGGGCAGGTGTGCATGTCGGTCACCCGTGCTGCAGGGGGCATGGGGCAGCTCCTTCCGAAAGGGGTCGTCCATCGCGACCGTACGGTGCGTGCGGCGGCAGGCGGACGGGCAGGAGGAGACCGTTTGTCATCGAAGGGTGACGATCGGGCCGAAGCGGTGGTGCGGCGCGGTGCGGCCGCAGCGCTCACCCCCGTGCCCCGGGCCGGAGTCAGCGCTTGCCGGTGCCCAGGTGACCGCCGACCAGTTCGGCGAAGCGGTTGCCGTTGGTGGCGTCCCAGTTGGTCGACCAGCTCATCGCGCCGCCGAGCGACGGCCAGGTCTGCGTCGGCTTGAAGGTGCCGCAGCCCTTGCCGTCCGTCAGGCAGGTCAGGGCGTCGTTGACCTTCGCCGGGTCCATGTGGCCGCCACCGGCGGCCTGCTGGGTGGCGGGCAGGCCCAGGCCGACCTTCTCCGGGGGGAGACCCGCCTGGATCACGGCGCAGGCCTGCGAGGCCACGAAGTCCACGGTGCCCTGCTCGTAGACCTTGCCGTCGCAGCCGTTCATCGAGCCCGAGTTGTAGTACTGGGTGTTGACGATCGTCAGGATGTCCTTGATCTTCAGGGCGAAGTTGAGGTAGCTGCGCTCCTCCTTCACCCCGGAGGGCAGCATGAACAGGGTCTCCGGGGCGGCCGTGATGACCAGGCCGTCGCCCGCCTTCTGGTGCAGCTTGCGCATGGCGTCCGCCATGTGGGTGGCGTTCAGACTGCCGTGCTCGATGTCGACGTCGATCCCGTCGAACCCGTACTCCTGCATCAGTCGGTACGTGGAGTCCGCGAGCCGGGTCGCCGACGCCGCGTCCGTGACCAGGACGTTCCCCTTCTCCCCGCCGATGGAGACGACGACCTTGCGGCCCGCCGCGCGCTGGGCGGCTATGTCCTTCTTGAACTCCTCGACGCTGCTGTACCCGGTGCCCGCGAGGTCGAGCTTGAAGCCGATCGAACCGCTCTCGGGGGCGGCCTCCGCGAAGGAGACGGCGATCAGGTTGTACTGGGAGGGGACGTCGGAGAGCTTCTGGCGGGCGGCCCCGTTGTTGAAGTTCTGCCAGTAGCCGGTCAGCCACCGCTTCTTCTCCGAAGGCGCGGGCGCCTTCTCGGTGGTGACGGTGACCGGTGCGGAGTCGGGGGAGGTGTTGCCCGCGCGGTCCTTGGCGCGGACCGTGAAGGTGTACGAGGTCTGCGGCTTCAGCCCGCTGGCGATGTACTCCAGGGTCTTGCCGTCGACGGAGGCGATCTTTTCCTTGCCCTGGTAGACGTCGTAGCCGGTGACGCCCACGTTGTCGGTGGAGGCGTTCCACTTCAGCTGTGCGGATGTGGAGTCCACCGCCTTGCCGGTCACCTGCTGGGGGGTGGTCGGGGCCTGCTTGTCCGGGGTGCCGCCCTCTTCGCCGCCCTCTTCCTCGCCACCCTCTTCGTGGCCGCCCCCCGTGCAGCCCTTCACCTCGGCGCCGTCCAGGGAACAGCCCGTCACCGACAGCGGCTTGTTGCCGTCGCCCTGGACGCCGTAGCCGATGGTGAGGGTCGAGCCGGGCGCGATGCTCTGCCCGGCCTTGGGCTCGATGACCACCCGGGTGCCCTTCTGGGTCGTCTTGGTGGCCCACTCGCCGTAGTTGGCGAACTTGCCTTCGGGGACGTCGAACTCCAGCCGCCAGTTGGCATTCGCCGAGCCCGAGGCGTTGCGCAGCGTGAACTCCCCGCCGGAATACCACACGGACCCCTTGTCGGTCCGCAACGATGCCTCGATCGGCCGATCCGCTCCGGCGTGGGCGAGGAGGGGAACGGACGTGCCGACGACTCCGATGACCGTCGCACCGATGGCGATGCGGGCGCGTCGGCTCTTCCAGATCTGCATGTGCGTCACTCCGGGAGTGTGTGGGGATGGGAGGAGACGTGATCACTCTCGGACGGGGCACACAGTCAGTCAACAACGGTGATTATGGAATGAATAAGGAGTAAACGGACAAGTGTCCTTAAGTCATCCTGAAGTCAGCTTCAAGGCGCCGAAATGGGGTCGGAATGCCTACGGGGAAAGGTCGTTGGGCCCCAGGGGCGCTCTGGATGACGGACCTTCGGCTCTTCCGGGCCGTGTCGGGGTACGGCAGTCTCGGCTGGACGTGCGTGCGGCGGTACGGAGGCCGCACGCGTCGGCCACCCTGGAGACCAGCCCGTATGAGCAGCAAAGACAGCGAAGACGGCGGCGGCGCTCGCGCTGACGGCGAGGTGTACGTGCCTGGGGTGCGGTGGAACGGCGGCCTCCAGCAGGAGGCGGTGGACGTGCTCGCCGGTGAGGGCGGGCTGGTCGTCGCCCCGGCGAAGATCGGCTACGCCCTCATGACCACCGACCGGCAGGGGCTGGAGCGGAAGTTCGCCGCGAAGAACCGCAGCCGGACCAAGCCCGGTGTCGTCATGTGCGCCTCCTTGGACCAGCTCTTCCTGCTTGCCCGCACGAGCGCGGAGATCCGCGGCTTCATCACGGACCACTGGCACCAGGACGTCCTGCTCGGCTGTGTCCTGCCGTGGCGGAGCTCCGGCCTCGCGCACGTTCCCGACGGCGCGGGGGAGCTGGTCATGGATGCCCGCGGGACCAGCTGCTTCGTCATCCGCTGCGGCGCGCCCGTCGACCCGGTCACGGCGGCCCTCTGGGAGCGGCACGGCAAGGTCACGTTCGCGAGCTCGGCCGACCCGTCGGGCAGGGGCAACCGGGGCACCATCGAGGGCATCGGGCGGCGCATCGCCGAACGCGCCGACCTGCTCGTGGAGGCGGACGGCTACGTCCGGTCCCTCCAGCCGGGCAGTGGTCCGCACGACCGCTACGCCCAGGGGGTGATGGTCTCGCTGGTCGACTCCGACGGCGTCCTCGTGCCCCGGCAGACCACGGCCGACGCCGGTTCCGCTCCGGCGGCGCGGCCCACCGTCATCCGCCGCGGGCTCGACGTCGACCGCGTCATGCTCGCGCTCGGCCGCCACTTCCCGGCCTGGGACTACCGGCACGGCGCCTACCACTGAGCGGCTCGCACACCCCGTCCAGGAAGGAGGGGCCGGTCAGTCCCCAAGCCGGCCACAGCACCAGCATCACGAGATCGGCGATCACGCGGGAAGTCCCTACTGATTAACTTTTGCTCCATATCTGTCCACTTTTGCCACTTGATAGGGATCCGCAGCCGTTCTACGGTCGCCGTAGCCATGGAACTGGCGGAGGCTCTGGTTCACGACATATGTGAGTGTGCATGCTGTATTCGTCGCCGACCGCTAGGGAGAACCACAGGAACCTTCGCGGACACCCTGGTGGCCCTCAAGGCGGAAAAGGCAAGGAAAAGAAGAAAACGAATCGTCTGTTCAGGGAGATCCAGAGAGACCGCAGCGTCTCCCCGGGGCTGACCCGATGGCAGCTCCTCACTCTCTTCCTGTTCATGCAGGGAAATGGTGTGGGGAACATGTCCTCGCTGGCCCCTGAGTCTGTCGGACAGCCTCCGGTCGACAGCTCTTCCCCGCCGGAGGGTGGCGTGCAGAAGCCTCTGTGGGGCGAACGGAACGCGACAGATGTAGTGCTTCACAATGATGTCGCAAGCCGAATCATGCGTGCTCCTGTCCGGTTGCGTACGCAGGGCCGTCTCGGTACCTATCGGGGCGAGGGGCAGATCATCGCTATCGCTGACACAGGGCTGGATACGGGCGATCTGCGCACCATGAGTCCAGCTTTCGCCGGCCGTATCGATCAGCTTTTCGCATGGGGCAGGAAGAATCCGGACCGCACCGACGACCCTCATGGCCACGGCACCCATGTCGCGGGATCGGCTCTAGGCAGCTACCGCACCCCGACCGGTGGGTGGATCAACGGGACGGCGCCCGAGGCGCGCCTTGTGATGCAGTCAACGGCCACGCAGGCTGGTGGCGTCCATATTCCCGACGACATCACCGAATTCTTTCAGCAGGCGTACGATGCCGGTGCCCGGATTCACAGTAATTCGTGGGGCTTTGCATTCCATGGTCAGCAGGATCCGTATACGGATGATGCGAGAAATATCGACAGGTTCGTTCATGATCACCCCGGTATGGTGATCCTCGTTGCCGCCGGTAACGCCGGAAAAGATGCCGATGGGGATGGTGTCGTTGATTCCTCGTCCATCATCGGCCCGGCAGCCTGTAAGAACTGCATAACTGTAGGTGCCAGTGAAAGCATCCGAAACAACAGCATCACCTGGGGCGGCCAGTCCCCCCTTGGTTTCCCGGTCCAGCCCCTCCGTGGCGACGCGATCGCCGATTCCTCGCGCGGTATGTCGGCCACGAGCAGCCGTGGTCCGACCAGAGAGGGTCGTATCAAGCCGGATGTCGTGGCCCCCGGTACATCGATTCTTTCCGTCCACTCCCGCAACGCACAGCACCGGCATGTCGCCGACGGGGTTTCAGTAGATCCGAATCTGACATACATGTCGGGCACCAGCATGGCCACGCCCCTCACCGCCGGAAGCGCCGCCGTGCTCCGAGAGATATTGGTCAAGAGCAACCACCCGAACCCCAGCGCCGCTTTGATCAAGGGTGTACTCATCAACGGTGCCCGACCTCTGGCAGGTCAGTACGATCCTTCCGAGACGGGAGCCACACCCAACAACAACAGCGGGTTCGGGCGGGTTGACCTGCAACGGTCGGCTGAAGCCGTGTACGCGGACGCGACTGATTCCGGATTCCATGACCACGTGCAAGGGCTGCGCCGGGGTGATTCCTATCGGATGAACGTGGAAATTCCGAGGAATCGCCCCCGCGGTAGCACGCTCAAGGCCACGCTGGTGTGGACGGACCCGCCTGGTCCCGACCTCATGAGCGACCTGGACCTCCGCATTCACCATGCCGGCAAAGCGAAGGCCAGGAACGGGAACTCCGGTACGTCCGCCCGGTACGACCGTGTCAACAACGTTGAGCAGGTCACCTGGACGAATCCGCCCCGCGGCACCCTTGAGATCAAGGTCGCAGCTCACCGCGTCCACGGGCACGCCCAACCCTTCGCGCTGGTCTGGAGCTTTCACATGCCACACCGCCGCGGCCAATAGCCCCGATGTCGCGTGACGGTCCGTCGGTTCATCCGGCGGACCGTTTCGGCTGATCGGGATGGGACGCCGTCGGGGCGCCGGGCCGGCGGTCGTCGGCGGCCCGGCGCCTTGCGTCAGGACCTCGGGGAGTAGGTCCCACGAATGAGCTGGCCGGGGAAGTCCGCGGCGAACGCCGCGGCGAGCTCCGGATGGACGGTGGGCAGACCGCCGGGTTCGTCGACGATCTTCAGGAGCCTGACGAGCTTGCCGATCTCGTCGTTCGAGGCGCCGCCGTGAGCGAAACTCGGAGATCCGGAGTCCGGGCCCGCGCCGGTTCGGGCCATCATCTGGGCACCGCGGAAGATCTCGTACAGGGAATGGTCATGGCGGGGGAGCATCCAGGCCAGGAGGGCGTAGAGGAAGTCGGTCGGCTTGCCGCCGGGCGTCCCGAGGGCGCCGTAGCTGACCAGCATCCGCATCGTGGTGCCGGAGGTGCCGGTGCGGACGGGATGGCCCTGCTTGTCGTGCACGTCCTTGGACCAGGCGGAGTCCGGGGCAACGGTGAAGTACTCCTCCCCCGTTCGCCAGGGCAACGGAATGTCCGCGTCTGGAACCTGCGGCTGACGGGCGTCCCTGGGCACCGTGACCCACTTGACCTTTCCGGCGGTGACGTCAACCGTTTCGACGATGACCTTTCCATCGGCGCCAAGAACGTACGTCCCGTTCCCGTCGGTTTTGTAGTTCTCTTTGACGAGAGCGACATCGGTATGCTTCCGGAGTTCCTTCAGGGACTTCGCGCCGTGCTGGGCGAGCGCCTCATCCACCGTGTACGTAGCGGTGTCCAGATCGTCCCGCTTGAAGGCGTAGACGAAGCTCCTCAAGTACTCCGTCTCATTGAGCCCCATGGGCTCTCGTGCCCCCTGCAGGTCTCCCACCGAGGTCATGGGATGCTCGATGCTGGAGCGCCACTTTCGACTCTCCATCGCCCGCGCGTAGTCACTGGCATCCGCCGCAGAGGAATACTCGGCGAGCCAGGGAGGGGTGAGCACGTCGGGAGCGGTGCCCGGCCCCTTCTTCTCCGCCAGCGCCCGTACGAAATCGGAAAGCGCACTCAGGTAGGTGTCGTTGAGCCCCGCATCGCCTATGAAGCGCGCGGTGGATATGGCATCCGCCGCGGGTGTCAGATAGAAGTCGGTGATGATCCCCTTGAGTGAGAGGACTTCCGGGTTGCCCGAATTGCCGAAGATCTTGGCGTAGGAGGCGTTGTAGACAGCCGTCATGATCTCGCGCACGTTGGCGTCCGGAGCCAGGAGCGATTCATATCGCTCCTGAACGTCTGCCAGACCGACCTGCCCGGCGCTTCCCGGATCATCCTGGAAGAACGCCTGCCGGACCAGGCCATCGATCTTCTCCTCCGGAAATCCCTTCCAGCAGGCGTAGTGGGTCAGCGCCTTGTAGAGGGCGCTCAGCATGTCCTGTGCCGCCTTCCGCGGCCCCTCCTGCTTCGACAGGAAGATGCCGAGCCTGTCCTCCTCGCCGGCGACCAGCGAGGTCAACGCCCCCTGGCCGCCACTGCGGCCCCGATAGGTGCCCTGTCCCTCGGACCATGCCCTGAGGCGGTGGATCTCCGATGAGGTGATGGGCCCCTTGGGGGTCCGGTCGCGCCCGCCTGTGGAGTTGTTCCGCTCCCTGGTCCGTCGTTGCCGTTCTTCATGGGTGCGTGGCATGCGGTATTCCCATTTCTCTATCGGAGAGTCGACAGCCCTGATGGCCACCCTGAATCAGATCCCACTTGTCGTCGACCGCAGTGGAACGCCGCGGTAGGACGCGCTTCGGACTCCTATGAAAAACTCTGCACCGGGCGGAAAGTGTCCCTACGCACAGAATATTCCGCATACTGCGTCGCCGTGCCGTTGGTCACCGTCACCCGGATGATGGAAGGGCCTCCCGACATATCGGAGACGGTCCACCCGGATCCGAAGCGGTCATTCACCGCCCTCTTCACCTGAGCCAGCAGGGGAGGCTTGGTGGCCTTAAATTCTGCTTTTGCGGAATCATCGTTCAATAGCGTGTAAGAGCTTTCGCTGTGTACGAGGATCAATCCCTCGGGAGTGGCGTAAATGTGCACAGCGTTCCCGATGTGGTCCTTCGCGCCCGAGAACTTCTCCCATTTTTCCGGCCAAAACGTCTGCTGTGCAGACCCGTTCCCGCGCCGGTTCTTGGAGTACTTCTGTCCCGTGAGGCGGATGGATTCCACTGCATAGAAGTCGCCCTGGCCGCCACCAGTCACCTTCAGGACGAAGATGACCTTCTCCCCCATGGGCCAGACGCCCTCCACGGAGGAGGTGCCGAACACCTTGAAGGTGTTCTTGAGGTATTGCGCCAGGTCGGGAAGCTCTTCCCAGGCCCCCGCCGCGGTGGTGTGCCGGAACACTTGCCCGCTGACCCTGTTGTAGGCAACCGTCTCACCCGCGTGCATCCGGGCGTATGTGAAGCCTTCCTTGTCGAGGGGGCGGGAGAAGTCCGCCTTGGGTTTGAGGTGCTCGCTGGTGACCGTGGTCCGCCCCTCCAGGATGTCGTTCGCATATGTCCTGACGGAATCCTTGACCGACTGGCATGCCTCCCCCGACTTCTTGACGAACTGTTTCGCCGCTCCCCACTTCACGTTCTGCAGCTGCTCGCGCACCACGGCGTTCTGCCGGGCCCGCTCTCTGTCAATCTTCCTCTGGCAGCGGAAGACTATTTCGTTCACTTCTTTCTTGAATTGATCATCCCGGATACTCGAGGCACCCCTCCTCTCCGCCCGGTCCCACGCCTTGAGGAAGATCATCTGCTTGCAGTTGTTCGCAAATCCCTCGACCGCACCGGCGAGCTCTTCGTTCAGCTTTCGACCCAACGCATTTCCGCGCAGGCTGTTGTTGTTCCGCAGCCGCATCGAGAAGATCTTCCAGGTGAAGTCGACCCCCCAGGCGACGGCCCCGATCGTTCCTGCCCTGAGCTTGGCGCCCTCTCTGATGGACACCCATGTCGCACCCAGCTTGTCCTCTGAATTCCACTTGGCGGAGGGGTCGAACGGAGCGGACCCGATGACCGGAATGCCGGCATTCTTGGTAAATTCGAGAACGGGACGCTTCCCGTCCCCCATCGACCCCAGGCCGCCGCTGATCAGGCGCCTGACGGGACCCCCCAAGCCGCTCAGGTCACGCCTTTTGTGGCCACTCTCTCCGTCTTCGTAGCCTGATGCCGTGGAGTTGAAGTAGGGAGTGTTCTGCGTGGCGGACATGGCGTTCACACCCGTCGTATCGCCCATGGCCGTGCTGCCGGACGCTCCCGCCCCGTACCCCGCCCACCGCGCGAGACCGTACAGACCGCCGCCCAGGAACACGCCCCCCGTCACGATGGCGGCGCCGAGGCCGATCGCCTTGGCGTAGTCCCAGGACGTCAGCTCCTCCGTACTGCTCTCCGGATCCTGACTTTGGTAAGGGTTCTCCGTGTGCTCCAGAAGCCCAGTTGACTGACTTTCCTGGTCCATGGCCAGTACGAAGGAATCAGTCGCCCGCGGCTGCAGCGGCTGCATCTCCATCTTCGGCGCGGACTGATTCTTCTTCACCGCATGGGACGGTCCTGGAGACATGGGTTCTCTCATTGCTGGCTGCTGCTCGGGCGTGGACAGCACGACCGTAGGGCAGTTCCGAATCCCCATCGACGGGCACAAGAGGACAGTGCAGGTACAAAGGTCAATCCGGGGAAAGGTGTTGCCGTGACCGGGCTGAAAGTGCTGGCCTGCATCGTTCGTGCGGGATGAATTCTGCGGACCGGTCTGCCTAGACTCACCGGAGCGATGGGATCCGGGTCGGTGTGCGACGGCCGGACCTCGCTCTGCCCATTTTCCTGTTCCACGTCGTGGGTGCGACCTCGACGGATTTCTGAATCGAATCCCTCATGTCCTCATCGTTTCTTCCTGACGACCCGGCCGTTCAGCTACGCAACCTCTGCTTCGGCTACCCGGACCGGCCCTGCGGCGGTGCCGGCCGCACGGTGCTGGAAGGCGTCGGCCTGGCAGTGGAACGCGGCCGTTTCGTCTCCGTCGTCGGCCCGTCCGGCTGCGGGAAGTCCTCCCTGCTGAACCTCGTGGCGGGGCTGGCCCGTCCCACCTCGGGGAGCGTGGAGGTCTCCGGCCGTCCCGTCACCGGCCCGCAGCCGAGCGTGGGATACGTGTTCCAGCAGGACGTGCTCCTGCCCTGGAAGACGCTCCTGCAGAACGTGGCGCTCGGGCCGCTCCTGGCCGGGATGGAGCGCGCCGCGCGCACCGGCCTGGCCCGGGACTGGCTGCGCCGCGTCGGTCTGGCCGGGTTCGAGGACTCCTACCCGCACCAGGTGTCCGGCGGGATGCGCAGGCGCGCGGCCATCGCGCAGACATGGATAACCGATCCGGACATCCTGCTCATGGACGAGCCCTTCGGGTCCGTGGACGTACAGACGCGGCAACTGCTCGGGGACGAACTGCTCGCCCTGTGGGCGGATTCCGCGAAGACGGTCCTGTTCGTGACGCACGACCTGGAGGAGGCGGTCTCGCTCTCCGACGAGGTGGTGGTGCTCTCCTCGGGACCGGGCAGCACCATCGTGGACCGCTTCGACGTGCCCCTGGAGCGGCCCCGGGCCCTCATGGACATCCGGACCGGGCCCGAGTTCCGCGAGATCTACGCGCACATCTGGGACTCGCTGCGCGGCGAGGTCGCCCGGGCCCAGGGCCGCACCGAGCCGTCGGCCGACGCGGCGGCGGACGCGGCGGCGGACGCGGGTCGGCTCCGATGAGGCTCCGGAGCCGGGTGGCACTGCACACGGGAATCGTCGTCCTCGTGCTCGGCGGTTGGGAGTTCGCCACCGCGCGCGGCTGGAGCGACCCGTTCTACCTCAGCCGTCCCTCGGCGATCGCCGACCGGCTCGCCGACTGGTTCGGCTCCGGCAGCATCTGGCCGCACCTGGGCACCACCACCGTCGAGGCACTGCTCGCGCTGGTCGCCGGTACCGTGCTGGGTCTGGCGGCGGGGCTGGCGTTCGCCCGTTCCCGCGTGCTGTCGACGGTGCTCGGGCCGTACGTCACGATGCTGAACTCGCTGCCCCGGGTGGTGCTGGCGCCGCTGTTCCTGATCTGGTTCGGGCTGGGCATCTGGTCGAAGGTGGCCTTCGGCATCACGCTGGTCTTCTTCGTGGTGTTCTTCAACGTCCACCAGGGCGTTCGAGACGTCGATCCGGTGCTGGTGCGGCACGTGCGGATGCTGGGCGCCAGCGACGCGCAGCTGCTACGCCAAGTCCATCTGCCCGCCGCGCTGACCTGGCTGTTCTCCAGCCTGCACACCGGTGTCGGCTTCGCCCTCGTGGGCGCGGTCGTCGGTGAGTACCTGGGCGCCTCACAGGGTGTCGGCTATCTCATCTCGCAGGCCGAAGGGGTGCTGGACACCACCGGCGTCTTCGCCGGAATGGCCGTCCTGGCCGTGCTCGTCCTCGCGGTCGACGCGGTCGTGCGCCGTGCCGAGCGGCGCCTGCTGCGCTGGAAGCCGTAACGCACCCGCGCCCGCCCGTCCCGTGCCCTGCTCGCCACTTCTCTCCCCTTCTCTCTCCACTTCCCTTCTCCGTCCCGTCCTGGAAGGACGTCGATGCGTTCCGTACGCCCCGCTGCCCCCGCCCGTCCCGCTCCGCGCCGCCCCGCAGGCCGTCCAAGGCGCCGTCGCGGCGCCGTACCCCTCCTCGCCCTCGCCCTCGCCGGCCTCCTGACGCTCGTGCTCGGCGGCTGCGGGTCGGCCGCCGACGCGGGTGGCGCACGCACCAAGGTGACGATCGGCATCGGCGGCCAGCCCCTGCTGCCGTACCTCCCCACGACCCTGGCGCAGCAGCTCGGGTTCTACGAGGACGAGGGCCTCGACGTCGAGCTGCAGGACCTCAAGAGCGGGTCCAAGGCGCTCCAGGCGATGCAGGGCGGCAGTGTGGACGTAGCTTCCGGGTACTACGACCACACCGTGCAGATGCAGGCCAAGGGCAAGGACGTACGGGCCTTCGTCAACATGCTCCGCACCCCCTCCATCGTGCTCGTGGTCTCCCCGAAGGCGTCGCGGGAGATCAAGAGCCCGGCGGATCTGAAGGGCGCCAAGGTCGGGATCACCGCGCCGGGTTCGTCCACGGACTTCTTCCTGAAGTACCTGCTGGGCAAGAACGGGCTGGCGCCGGACGCGGCCTCGGTGCAGGCCGTCGGCGGTGAGGCCGCCGCCATCGCCGCGATGGAGTCCGGCCGCGTGGACGCCGCTGTGATGGTCGACCCGGCCGTCTCGCTGCTCCAGAAGCGCATGGGCGGCCAGGAACTGCGGATACTCGCCGATACCCGTACTCCGCAGGGCTCCCAGGCGGTGTTCGGGGTGTCCAGCTACCCGGCGGCGGTCTTCTACGCCGGTCACTCCTGGCTGGAGAAGAACGAGGCCACGGCGACGAAGCTGACCCGCGCGATGCTCCGCACGCTGCGGTGGATCCAGGACCACTCGGCGCAGGAGATCGCCGACGCGATGCCCAAGGAGTACGCCGCCGGTGATCCGGGGGTCTACCGCGCGGCCATCGAACACGCCAAGCCGGGCTACTCCGCCGACGGCGCCATCGACGCGGACGGCGCCCGCGCGGCGGCGGCGCTGCAGAAGTCCTTCTCGCCCGAGGTCGCGGCCAAGGAGATCGACCTCGGCCGCACCTACACCAATGACCTGGTCGGGGCCGCGGCGCGCTGACTCCGGTCAACGCCGCGCGTTTCGCCAGACGCCGCCAGGCGGTACGAGGCTTCGCCGTCGGAGCGGGCAGCCGGCAGAAGTGCTGCCCGTTCGGGGGAGGCGGCACGGGGCCGGCTGCCCCATACTCGGACCACCGCCCCCGCCCCTTCGCGCTCCGTGGGACCTTGTCGTGTTCGTGAATCTGAAGAAGTGCGGCACCCGTCTGTGGTCCGCCCTCGTCGTCTCCGGCCTGCTGGGCGATCCCGCGGTCGACGGCATCGATGCCGAGGCCCGGCTCGCCGCGCTCGACGTCCACCTCCCCGGGACCGCCGTGCCCCGCCCCGCCGAAGGCGACGGGGAGCCGGCCTGATCGCGTCCGGCAGTCACCTGTCAGCCGCTCACTCGTTCTATCCGTGTCATCACCGCCGAGGAAGGGACGGGACGCGGATGAGCCGTCGTCAGAAGGGCCGCAAGCACCGTGAGGTGAACCGGACACCCCGCCCGGTGGGCCGGGCGCCGCTGCGGCTGCCGGGAAGTTCGCCGCGCAAGCGGCGGTCACCGGCCGCGCGGGCCGTGGAGGTCGCCACCACGGTCGCAGCGGTGCCCGCGCCCGCGCCGTCGGCGCAACCGCCCAGGGACACCGGGCCGGCCCCCGTGTTCACGGTCCCGGTGAGTGGTGGTGGCCTCGGGCTGCCCGCCGCGCGCACCTGGCAGGGTCTGCGGGGTTCGGGGCCGGCGGGGGTGAGCGTCGCGGAGTTGTGCGCCACCGCCGGGTTCACGCCGCCGACCGTGGTCCGGCACCTGCGGGCGCTCGCCGGCTTCGGTCTGGCCCGCCGGTCGGAGAGCGGCCAGGTGTGGCACCCGACCGACGCCGACCCGGCCGCGATCGCGCTCGTACCAGCCCCCGCCCGCAGCGGGATCGAGGCGGGGGCCGGGTCCGGGGCGCGCTGACGCGAGGCCGATGCGCGGGGCCGGCTGTCGCCGCCGCCCGGCGACTTCCTTCCCCTCCCCTCCCGGTCCGCCGGGAGGGAAATCGGACAGGGGAGCCGTTTTGTGATGGACATGCCTAATCTCGTCCTGTTGCCTGTGCCCGCCGAGAGCATGGGGGGCGAACGGACATGGCGAGGACAGGACGTCCACAGGGGGCTCCGCGGGGTCGCTCGCAGGCGGCCAACGAGTTGGCCGGGCTGCTGCGGGACGTGACGCGGGGCATGACGGTGAGGGAACTCGCCCGGCGCTTCGGGGGCGGCAAGACGGCCTGGAGCGAGTACCGGTCCGGGGCCCGGGTGATCCCGCTGGGGCGCCTCGGCATCGTGGTCGAGGACCGCGTCCGCGATCTCCGCAGCAGGCGGGAGCTGCTGGACCGGGCCCGGAAGCTGCACGGCCGGGCGCTCACGGCGCAGGCGGAGGCAGAGGCGGAAGCGGAAGCCAAGGCGCCGCCCGGGCTGGAGGACGCGCTCGGCCGGGCGCAGGACGACCTCGCCGCATCGGGGCAACTCGTCGAGGGACTCCTGGTGTTGATGACGATGCTCCAGGAACAAGCCAAAAGTGCTCCGCCGTCCCGGCCGGAGGGGGACGGCCCGCAGGACGACGGCGCGGAGACCGTACGGACGGACGCCGCCGCCGCGCGCTCCGGGCCCCTGCTGCTCCGGCCGGACCAGGCGTTCGACCAGCTGATCGCTGCCCGGGAGGCCGGGGAAGCCGTACGGCAGGCGGTCGCCGAGGCCCGGGCCCACGGCTGTGCCCCGCCCGCGGCCACAGCGGACCGGTCCGTGTCCGTCGAACTGTCCCGGCTGCACAGCCTCGTGGAGCAGCAACGAGAGGACGCCCACTGGCTCTGGGAGCGCACGCGGGCCGCCGGCCGGCGCCTCGTTCCCACCGGTCCGGCCGGTCCGGCCGGTCCCGTTCAGGGGGTCGTGCTCGACCGGCTCGACCACCTCGATCGCCTCGACCGGATTCCCGCGGTCCGGACCCGGGCCCCGGCCCTCGTCCGCGTGCCGCCGCCGAGCCCACGGACCGACAGGTCCCTGTCCGCGGCGCTGGCGGTCTGCGCCGTCCTCGCCGTCCTCGTCCTCGTCGCGGCGGCGACCCTCGCCGGGGTCCTCCTCGGACGGCAGCGCACGGTGCCCGCGAACGACGCCGTGCAGGCACGGCCCCACGCACACCCCGTGGACCCGCGCACCACTTCGACGCCATCCGCGTCACCCTCTCCGTCCCCGACGCCGACCGGCACCACCCCGTCCGTACCGCTCGTACCACCCGTACCGTCCCCCTCCACGGTGCTTCCCGCCCCGGGTCCCACCACCCCCGCGGCCCCGCCCGCGCACCCGTCCCCCGGCCGTGCCTACGTCGTCTCGCCGGACCACCGCAGCGTCCTGCGCTGGACCGCCGGGGACGGCGCCTGGAAGGTGATCGGCCCCGCGGCCGACCAGGTCTACGCCGGGCCCGCCGGGGTCTTCACCACCAGCCCCGGTGACGGCCGCATCTTCAAGCACGACGAGGCCTCCAGCTCCTGGACCCAGATCGGAGCCCCGGGCGAGCAGTTCGTCCTGGCGGGCGACGGCCTCTACGCGATCACCGAGCAGCGGAACGCGGTGATGCGCTGGACCGGCCTGGGAGCGGAGTGGATCCCCGTCGGCGCCGCGGCCACCCGGCTGTACGCGGGTGGCGCCGGACTCTTCGCCACCAACCCGGAGACGGGCGGCCTCTTCCGCTACGCCGGTTACGGCTACACGTGGCTGGAGGCCGGCGGCCCGGGCGCCGACTTCGCCGTCGGCCCCGACTACGTCGCCCGGATCTCCCCCGACGGCAAGGAGATCTGGCAGGCCAACGCCAAGGGCAGCGGCTGGCGCCGGATCGGCGGTCCGGCCCGCAACCTCTACGCGGGCGGGGCGGGGCTCTTCGCCGTCGACGCCGCCACCGGGCAGATCCTCAAGTACGGCGGGGCGCCGGACGCGTGGACCCCCGTGGGCGCCGCCGGCATCAACCTCGCGGTGGGCTCCGACGCCGTCTACCGCGTCGACAGCGCCCTGCGGGTCTCCCGTTGGAGCGGCAGCAGTGCGGGGTGGACACCCCTGGGCATCTCGGCCAGCTCCATCGCGGCGTCGGGCTAGTGCTGTGACCGGAACGCTTCACCGTGTCGCGGCGCCCGGCGCGCGGGCTACTCGGCGGTCTCCGCGGTCTCGGTGATCTGTGTGGTTCTCGGGGTGAGGGTGCAGACCCCGTCCGCGCAGTGGCGTTCCAGGCGGCCGCGCGAGATGGTCTGCGCCAGGCCGACCATCCAGCACGTGGGGCAGCCGCGGAAGGCGACGAGGGCCAGGGGGGCCGCCAGCAGGGCGAGCGGACCGACGGCCGGCACCAGTGCGATCGAGCCGATGACCAGCCCGAATCCGATGGCGCCGCGCACCAGGTGGCGGGGGACGGACGCGCTGGCGAAGCTCGTCTCGGGCATCGCGGACCGTGTGGGCTTCAGGGTGTTCACCGTCGTGGGTCTCCTTCGACTGTCAATGAGGTGCGTACTGTCGCGCGGGCCCGGTGCAGCCGCGACTTCATCGCGGCGGTGCTCAGGCCGAGCGCCTCGGCAACGGCCTTGCCGGGCAAGCCCTGGACGTCCCGCAGGACCAGGACCTGGCGCTGGTCGCGGGGCAGGGTGCTGACGGCGGCCGCGATCCGCTCCGCCTCCAGCCCGTGCAGCACGGCCTCCTCGGCGGAGGGGCCCGCAGGCTCCGGGCAGTCCTGCGGCTCGGCGCTCCGCGCGAGGAGCAGCCGTACCTGCCGCAGGCACTCGTTGCGCACGATCCGGAACATCCACGAGGCGAGGGCGCCGGTGGCCCGCAAGGAGCCGATCTTCCGGTAGAGGATGATCAGCGCCTCCTGCGCCGCGTCCTCCGCGTCCTGCGGCGAGGCGCAGAGCGAGCGGGCGAACCGGCGCACATGGGGCTGCGATTCCCTGACGACCCCGGCGAGCGAGGAGATGTCGCCGTCCTGGGCGGCCTTGATCAGCCGCTCGTCCGGCCAGGCGAAGCTTTGGTTCATGGGCTGCTCATTCCCTACGGCAGGTTCTGGTCAGGCCCGGCTCTTGTAGCGCCGCAGCAGGTAACGGCTGCACGCGCCCACGAGCAGGGCTCCGACGACTGCGAGACCGGTGATCATCATGGGTGATTCCTCCTGGCTGGGCCGGCCCGTCCGGCCGGTACACGGACAAGAGGCACGCAGCACCGAAAAGGATTCAGGGCCGACCCGGGACGGCCTGACGACTCCCGACTCCGCAGCCGCGGTTGGCAAGCCCCGCGGCGGGCACGGCGATCCGTACGACTAGGACCAGGTGTGTTGTCCCGGGACGTTGGTGACACGCGTGTTGGGTTCTTGAATTGGGTGAGGCCACCACTCGCTCATGAGTCCGTGCGAGTGCTCCGCAGGTGCGCCGGCACGGCCCACCACTGGTCCGGGCGGTCCACGACCGGGGCGCCGGGGCCGCTCTCGCCGTACCGGGCAAGGCGCAGAAGGTAGGCCGCGATGCCTGCCGCGCCCTGCATCCACGTCGTCCGGGGCGGCAGCAGCGGCGGGTCCTCGCGATGTTCGAGAAAGCGCCAACGGGCGCCCGCATCATCCCTGATGACCCGGTCGACCAGCGCATCGCCCATCCGGTGCGCGGCCCGCAGCAGGGTCTGCCTCCGCTGCGGCGTCCGGCAGTCCTGGGCGGCGTCCAGCAGGACGTCTCCGACGCCTGCCGTTCCGCAGCAGCGGCCGTCGTTGTCCCAGAAGCCGGGACGGAGGCGTTGCGGCAGGCCCGAGGTGAGGATCGAGGTCATACAGCGGTGCCGCAGTTCGTCGACGTCATGGCCCACCACCTCGGCGACCCCTGCGTGCGCCAGTGCGGTGAACAGGTGCGAGGTGCCCGCCGGGCCGTGGCACCACGTGTACGTCACCGGTTCCACCTCCCGTTTCGACGGCGGGATCGTGTGCGGGACGACGAAACCGGCGTCCTCCAAGGACCCCACCGAGAGGACGTGCCGGGCGCCTTCCACTGCGGCCTCGATGAAGTCCTGACGATCCAGGGCGGTGCCCGCGACCGCCAGTGCGGCCGCGATGCCGGCGGTTCCGTGCGAGTAGTTCGGTGCCCTCGACGGCCTCCCCGGCGTCATGCCCCAGTCGAGGCCCGCTTCCGTACGGTCCGCCGCCCGCAGCAGCGCCTCGCCTCCCGTCGTCGCGATCGCCTCTGCGAACTCGCTCTTCGCCCAGACCGCCGTCATCACGACGCCCGCGGTCCCCATGATGACGTCGGTGAGGGGCGCGTCGGTGCCCGGTTCGACATCGAGGGTGGTCTTCCATCCGTCGCTGGTCGCCAGGGCGGCCAGCCGCCGCAGTGCCACCGCTTCCTCGCCCGGAGCGAGCAGTCTGAGCGCCGTCGCGTCGCCTGCGAGGCCGTCGTACAGCGAGGGTTCCGTTCGCTGCCCGGCCTGTGCCGACAGCCTGGTCACGATGCCGGTCGCCAGTGCCGCTTCCCGCGCGCTCAGCTCCCGGTACTGCGCGATCTCGGCCAGTACCGGGGCCAAGCCGGCGATCCCCGCGTACAGCGAATCGCGGTCCTGTGGCGGCGACACGGTTTCCGGACCGCCCTCCACCACCGCCTGCACGAGCCATGGGCCCTCGGCCTCGCGCACGTGGTCCAGCACCCACGACCAGGCGGCCTCGCCCACGTCCCGATATACGTCGCTCCTCATCCGGGCACGCTACAACCCCCCCCGGATGAGCAGCCCGTTCGGCGGGGTGTCACCAGTCTGTCGGTTCCGGCGGTCCGGGCTCGGCGAAGACACCGCCCGGTGGTTCCTTCTGCAGGCCACTCTGCCTTCGGGCTCCGGCCGCGTGCTGGTGGGCGCACCAGACGCCGCGGGGCCGCCCTCCGGGCGACGACCCGACTTTGACGACAGGCCCTAGGGCAGCTCCGGCCGCGCACCGCGCAGTGCGGCGTTGACCCGGGCGGACAGTTCCAGGACGCAGTGGCGCAGGCTCTTGTGGTCGTTGATCGCGAGGGTGCGGCCGTAGACGCCGGCGGCGATGTCGGAGCGGTCGGTCGCGGAGGTCGTCTCGTACTCCTCCTTGCCGCCGCGCAGGGCCAGCAGGGTGCCGTCGGCCGAGCCGATCTCCTCCAGCTGGGTCAGCAGGGCCAGATCGGCGTCCGCGAGGCCCGAGCCCGAGGTCTCCAGGACGCGGCGGGCGGCGGCCGTCATCCGCTGGAGGTACTTCGCGCTGCGGTAGAAGGCCTCGCCCGCGTCGTCGTAGTGGTGCAGGTCCTTGAGCAGGTCGCCGAGCTGCTCGTTGAAGGACTGGAGGTAGTGGGCGCCGGTCACGCTCACCGCGCTCCCGGCCTGCTTGCCGACGACGTCGAGCACCGCGCCCTGGGAGTGGTAGGCCTCCATCGCGTGCCAGAGCGCGTAGCTCGTGTCCCGCCGGATCCGCAGCGCGAGGTCGTCGGACGGGTTCTCCGCGAACTGCTGCTGGGCCTCGCCCAGTCGGGCCGCGTGTTCGGCGTAGATGAGGTTGCGGGCCCGGATGACGGTGTCGGGGCTCTTCTGTTCGAGATCCTCGATGTACGCCTCGTTGTGCGTCGCCGGCCGCACCTGCCCCGTCTCCTTGCGCAGCCGTTCGGCCAGCTCGCGCACGGCCCGGCGGTGCACGGCGTCCGCCGCGTCGTGGCGGGCCCGGGCGACCTCCGCCGCCGGGGCCGGCAGCAGGTCGGTCAACTGCCCGACATACTTTCGCCACTGATCGGCCGTCAGGTACTTGCGCAGTTTGCTCAGCGCGGCCACGTCCTGGTCGGCCTCGGCCACCTCAAGCGCCGCCGCGCCGGTCGGCGCGACGATGCCGACCGGGTCGGGTGCCTCGGAACTGAGGGTGCGGGCCCCGACACCCTCCCAGCTACCGTCCGCCCGCGCCGTCCAGCGCCGGGGCCGCAGCGCTTCCCGGCCGTCGCCCACCAGGAGCTCCGTCTCCTGCCAGCGCAGTCCCGGGGTCCCGGGGACGTACGGGAAGGCGAAGTTGCCGCGCTCCGGCATGAAGTCCTTGACGTAGAGGTTCACGTCGAAGACGGTCGCCGACTCCTTGCCCCACTCGGCGCGGAACCGCGCGTTGAACAGGGCGACGGCCTCGGCCGCGCCGGCCCCGCTGACCGTGATGTCGTAGTCCGAGGTGGGGTTGTTGCTGCCGACCGAGCGGATGCGCAGGTGCGGGTAGCGCTCGCGCAGCCACAGGAGCATGGAGTCGATGAGCACCTTGCGGTAGAAGAACACCTCGCGCATCAGGTCCGCGGAGCCGCCCGAGCCGCCGTACATCTCCTTCGCCGTCGCCCAGTCGTTGCCGGCGTCCTCCAACAGTCGGCGGGCCCGCTCGAAGGCGGTCCGCTCAAGCGGTCCTTGCGCCATCCGCCCCGGTGGGCCGCTCGACGTCGGGCTCGGACGCGTGGTGGTGGACGTGCGGTGCCGGGCGGCGGTCCGTTGCTGCGCCGCCTCGGGACTGGTCTCGGTCATGGGGGCTGCCTCACAGGTGCGGTCGGTTCCGCCTCCCGACGCTACGAGGACCCCTCCCGGGGCGGTAGCGCCATGAGTACAGGGTCTGTCCCCTTCCGGCGGACGTTCACGGGGGGCGTGGCGGTCGGTCACGGCGCCGGGGCAGCGGTGCGCGCGGCGAGGTAGCCGTGGTCGAGGAGCCACTTCACGTTCAGGCGCTGTCCCGGGCCCGGGTCCAACAGGGCGGCGTCCAGCTTGAACTGGGTTCCGCCGCCGGGCTGTTCGAACCAGGGCGCCGCGGGACCGCGCCGCACCGGCAGCGTGCGCAGCACCTCGTACACGTGGTAGTCGCAGGCGGCGCCGCCCGGGCGGGTGCGCAGGCTCTGGGGCGGGAGGGAGCGGGCCGGGTAGGGGTCGCCCGCCGGTGCGAGGAAGCTGCCGCTGTCCGGGCCGAAGCGGTCCAGCACGCTGCCCGGGGGCAGCGCGTCGTCGGTCCGGTCCGGTACGCCGTTCAGCTCGGCGAAGCCGTCGTGCGGCGGGTACTTCCAGCGGCCGGTCTCCGGCGGACCGTCCCAGTACCGCTGGAGGAACGCGGACGGTTCCAGTGGGCCGGTCCGGTGCCAGTCGGTGAGCATCTCGCCCAGGGGGTGCAGGCCGACGGCGGGCAGTACCTCGGGGCCCAGCCGGGCGTCGTCGCCGAACCGGCCCGTGCAGACGTCGGCCGTCGCCGGCAGGGGAGTTGGGGGAGGGGGAGCGGGCGCCGCGGTCGCGGGCGCGCTTGTCAGTGCGAGCAGGAGGAGGGTGAGAAGCAGGGAGGGGAGGGTGCGTCCG
The DNA here is from genome assembly GCF_044454405.1 of Streptomyces sp. NPDC051555. Taxonomy (NCBI): domain Bacteria; kingdom Bacillati; phylum Actinomycetota; class Actinomycetes; order Kitasatosporales; family Streptomycetaceae; genus Streptomyces; species Streptomyces sp. NPDC051555. Next base: position 152,809 of record NZ_JBITDP010000010.1, read on the forward strand.
GTCGTGCGGGTCCGCCTCACGGGGGGCTCCGTTCCAGAGGGGGCGGGGATCCCCGTCATGATCATCTCGGCGGTGCGCGGGGCCCGCGCCCGGCACCCCGATCCGGACAGAGTCGACGGCCGTACGTGCCCGTGCACCCGTCACATGTCGGCCGGGCGGGGCCCCGCGCGGCGGTGCGCGGGACCGCGGCGCCGGAAGGGGGTGGGCCCGGCCACGGATCCGGGAGTGGATCTGGCGGTGATATCCGGACGGTCCCGAGTTGTCCTGATCCGTGCCCGTCTGATTGCCAAGATCCACGGATCCGCCAAATGATCACGTCCGGTGCGGTGCGGCCCTGACGGAACCCCGACAGCGGCGCCCGCACCTCTCGGACCAAGGAGACGACGTTGTCATCCCGACCTCTTTCCCTTCCGTCCCGCCGCCTCGTCACCGCGGCGGCCGTGACCGCCGCCGCTGCGCTGACCCTCGGCCTCGCACCGGTCGCCGCGCAGGCCGCGGCGCAGCCCGGAGGCGCAGCCGCCGCGGCCACGACCGACACCCCCACCTCCACCCCCAACCCCTTCGCCTGGGCCGAACTCGACGGGCTGCGCGCGCGCCAGGTGACCACCTGGCACGGCGGGCAGCCGCTGAGCCACTGGGCCCTCACCCTCGACGAGGCGACGGCCGCCCGCAGCTACACGGGCGGCGTGTTCTTCCTCTACGCGCCCGCGACGGGTGACCGGGGCTTGTTCCGCAACCTCGACCTCGTGTCGGCCACGGTCAAGGACCCGCGCCAAGTGACCGTCACCGACGCGCAGTTCATCCGCTCGCACCCGCGGGTCGAGGTGCGCTACGGCGACCCCGCGCAGCCCGAGCGGGCCCGGGTGGTGGCCACCTCCACCATCTGGATGTAGTCCGGCCGCCCTTCCCGCCCATGCGGTGCGTCCGGGCCAACACGGCCCCGGGCGCACCGGATCGGTAGCCGGCCCCGCCCCCGCGCGCGCCGTCCCGCGCGAAGCGGCTGGTCCGGCGGCCCGGGCGCGGTCGTACCGGACCCGCACCCCGCTACCGCCGGGGCCGGGTCCTCCGGGCCGGTGGGGCCGGGCCCACCGGCCCGCCCCACCAGCCCGTACTGCCGTGCCGGGGCCGCGCACCGGGCCCGGCCGGGCCCCGTGCGCCCGTACGAGCACATCAGGTCATATGCCGGACAACTTTCCCTTTGGCATGTACGGCCGCCCCGCGCCGCCGGTAGCGTCGGCCGCGCTCACTCCCCGTCAGAAACGGGCCCGCGCCGCGGGCCCCGGCACGGGGGGCGTCCGCGGACCGTGCGCCGGGCCACCGAGTACCAGTACCGAGTACCAGTACCGAGTACCAGTACCGAGTACCAGTACCGAGTACCGGGCGCCGGGAGACCGCCGCGGGCGTCCCCCGGGGAAGGACGTCAGATGCGGAAGGACGACATAGGCCCCCGGGCCGTCCGCGGCCGACACCGATACGGTCCCGTCCTCGTCGCCGCGCTCGTGGGCGCGGCCGCGGTCGCCGCCACCGGCACGGCGCAGGCCGCACCGGTGCGGATCGACATCGAGATGCGCAAGCAGGAGAAGACCAACTGGTGCTGGGCCGCGGCCGGTTCGACGATCGCACGGCAACTGGGCAGGGACCGTACGCAGAACGCGTTCTGCAACGCCGCCTTCGACCGGCGCCAGGACACCGAATGCCCCAACGACCAGGCCGACTTGGGCCACGTCCAACGGGCCCTGCGGTGGGCCGGGATCGCGCCGGGCACGTACGTCACGGGCTGGCTGCGCTACAGCACGCTCAAGACGGAGATCGACGCGGGCCGCCCCGTAGAGACCAGGGTCCTTTGGGCCTCGGGCGGCGGGCACATGCACGTCATCTACGGCTACGACGAGGCGAAGCAGTGGGTGTACTGGGGCGACCCCTGGCCCTCCTACACCCGCTACAACTGGGGCTCGCACGACTACTACAGGGACAACGGTTCCTTCCGGTGGACCCACTCGCTCTACGAGATCGGGAAGGGATGACCGTGACCCTGACTGTGACCGCACGCCCGCCGCGCCGTCGCACGGCCGTCCCCATGCTCGTCGCCGCCGCCCTCCTCGCGCTCGGGGCGCCCGCCTCCGCCGTCTCGGCCGCGGGCGGCCCGGCGCCCGTCGACCTGGTCCGGGCCCGGGAAGCGGCCGGCGCGCCGCACTCCCTCGGCACGGTCGAGGCCTTCCTCGCCGCCGACCGGGAACGCTCCGCACCGGGCGCCGCCGCTTCCGCCCCGCCCGGCGGCCGCGCCCCGGACGACCACTCCGCCAGCGGTACGGGGGCGGCCCCGCCCCGGCTCGGCGCCACCGTCGCCGTCCACGTCCTCGACCCCGACTTCGTCCGGGGCCTGCCCGGAGCCGGGCCCGCCCGTGCCGAGGGCGCTGCGACCACGGCCACCGACGCGACGGGCCGGACGGCCACCATCCGCACGGCCCCGTCCCCGGCCGGGGACGGCTGGCAGGTGGTCTCCGTCGCCTCCGGCGACGAGGAGGAACGCCACGCCCGCGCCGCGGGCCCGGACCGGACCGCGTTCCGCGAGCCGCAGACCAACACCTGGTACGCCTGGGACGGCGAACGCGTCGAGCCGCTCCACGCCGAGGCCGCCTCGGTCCTGGGCGCGCCGGCCCTGTCCACCACCGCCTACCAGCAGCAGGTGGCCGCGCGCTACGCGGACCGGCTCCCCGGCTCCCCGTACGACGCCTCGGGCCTGGCCGGCGGCGACGCCCCCGCGGCCGGCGGGGGAGACCGGGGCGCCCGGGCCCCCGCCCTGCCGCTTGCCCTGGCCGCCCTGACCGGCCTGGTGCTCACCGCCGCCGGCCTGGCCGGCACCCGCCCCGCCCGGGGGCCCTCAGGCCGCGCCGAAGGGTGATGGTGGGCGTCTTTGGATCACGGTCGATCGGGTGAACCGGAGGAAGCCCCCGCGCGGGACCGTGGCAAGGGACGACACCTCCCTCCCGCGCCCGCACCGTCCTCCCGGAAGGCAAGCCAGACATGTACGTCACCCACAAGAACCAGGTCAAACTCGCGTACACCGGCAAGCAGAGCCAGCAGAAGGCCCAGAACAAGCTGAAACAGGTCGACAAGGACTTGCAGGCGTACCTCAAGGAGGCGGGCCCCTTCGCCTCCGCCAGCAGCTTCTGCAGCAGGTACGGGTACAGGCAGGGCGGCGGGCGGGCCGACCTCGCCCGGCAGCTGTTCGAGTGGACCCAGGAGACGCGGAAGGAGCGGAGCGGGGCGCAGCAGCGGGCCGCTGCCAAGCAGCAGCGCAACGAGCAGGAGGAGGAGCGGCGGATCCTGAGCCGGGCGGAGGCGTGGTTCTACGGGACCGAGCTGGGTTCCGCCTACATCTCCCAGATGTTCCGCCTCTGCAACCGCGATGACCTGAGCGACGCCGGGCTGCGCCGGCCCACGGCCGGGCAAGTGGCCTACGAACTGCGCAGGACCCTCACCGACTGCGGCCGTGACGACGACGTCCGCCTGATGGAGCCGCTCTTCGCGAAGTTCCTCCGGATGAAGCCGGCCCAGTTGGCAGACCATTTCCGCGAAGCCTTCCGGCTTCCCTCCGCGCCCGGGAAGAGCAGGCCCTACTACCGCGCGGAGGTGTTGGCGGGACGCTTCGCCCACAAGCCGGGTGACGTGCTGCGGACACAGGCGCCCACCTCGGTCTCGACCTCGGAGGAGAAGGCCGCGTCCTTCCTCGGCCATCGCAAGGAGCACGGCTCGGAGCGGGTGCTGTACACCTTCGCCGGAGTGCCCACTCGGCCCCTGAACACCGCGCTGAACGTGTCGAGCACGGGTGAGGGCGAGGCGATCGTGCCCGACCGCACCGACGTGCAGGTCATCGCGGTGGAACGGACCTCGTTCGAAGGAGAGCCCCTCGTCCGGGTCACGCTGGGTCCGGCGAAGCGGGCCCGAGCCGATGGGTGGGACTGGATGGGCCACGACGCCGGCCTGAGCCGCGCGACGGGCCGCTGACGGAGGTCGACGAGCGGGGTCGGCGGGGGCGCCCGCGGCGAGCGCCGTGACCATCCTCCGAAAGGCCGGTTCGGCACGGCCCATCGGCCGGTATGCGATCCACCTGAGGTGCCTACCGTGGAAGGAGGGGGACGTCACCTGCCGGACGCCGAGGAGCCCGCCGTGTCTGCTCACCTGATCGACATCACGCTGCCCGCCACCCCCGCCGCCGCCTCCGCGGCCCGGCGGGCCCTGGGGGAGTGCGTGGGCGCCGGAGAGCTCGCCGACGACGGGCGGCTCGCGCTCTCCGAGGCGGTCGCCAATGCGGTGGAGCACACGGTCAGCGACCGGATCCGCCTCGTGATCAATCACGACGCGGAGACGGGCAGCCTGATGTGCGCGGTCCGCGACGGGCACGCCGAGCTGGCACCGGCCGCCGACCGTACCCGCACGGGGTGTGCCGACCAGGAGGGCGGCCGCGGCCTCGGGATCATCGCGGCCCTGAGCCGGTCCTGGGGCTTCAGCACCTTCGGGCACGGCAAGTGGCTCTGGTTCTGCCTCGGCGCCGCCCCCGCGTGACCGGAGCCGACGGTCCGGGACGGGCCCCGAACAGGCCCCGAACAGGCCAAAGAAAACCGAGCGCGCCCGGTGGTGGAGTAGCTGGTACATCGTTGTCGAGCCCGTGGATGGCAAGGCGTACATGGCCTCCACCTGCCCGAATCGAAGGACGGGGGTCCGTGGCGTGAACAGGTCTCACCCTCTGTGAACATTCGACTCCGATTGCTAGAGATGGTCGCTGACCGATCACCACAGCTCCTCGGAAGGGCGCCCCGATGTCCTCGTCCACCACGCATGCCCGCACCACCGCTCCCTCCGCGCCCCGCGCCGTACGCCCGCCCGCCTGGGACGTGCGTGCCCTGTTGCCCGGCCAGTGGGACGCCTTCTACACCGCCGTGCTCGACGCGTTCCACGAGAGCGAACCGGCCGGGGCGACCGCCCTGTGGCGGCGCCTGGCCGAGCCCGAGCGCTGCGTGGCCGTGCGCGACGGCGCCGACCTCGTCGGCACCGCCGGGATCTTCTCCTTCCGGATGAGCGTCCCCGGCGGGCACCTCGTCCCGACCGCGGGCGTCACCATGGTCGGCGTCCGGCCCACCCACCGGCGCCGCGGGATCCTCTCCGACCTGATGCGCCATCAACTGGAGTCCCTCCAGCGCCAGGGCGAACCCCTCGCCGTCCTGACCGCCTCCGAGGCGCCCATCTACGAACGGTTCGGCTACGGAGCCGCCGCCCGCCAACTCTCCCTCGACGTCCAGTCGCGCCGGATCTCGCTGCGCACGCCCGCCGAGCCCGCCGGGGCCCCGCCGCTGACCCTCACCCTCGAAGACCCGCACGAGGCCCTGGAGATCACCGAGGAGATCTACGCGCGTCAGGTCCCCACCCGCCCCGGGATGCTGGCCCGCGCTCCCGGCTGGGAACACCTCCCGCTGCTCGACCCGCCCGCCACCCGCGCCGGGGCCCGCCCCCTGGAGTGCGTCGTCGCGCGGATCGACGGCCGGCCCGTGGGCTACGCCCGCTACGCCGTGAGCGTCGCGTGGTCGGCCGCGAACACCGCCGAGGGGACCGTCCGCGTCCGCGACGTCGAGGCCACCGACCCGCGCGCCTACGCCGCCCTGTGGCGCTTCCTCCTCGACACCGACCTCACCTCGCGCGTCGTGGCCCCCAACCGGCCCGTGGACGACGCCCTGCTCCACCTCGTCTCCGACGTGCGGCGCTGCGCCCCTACCGTGCTCGACAGCCTCTACGTGCGCGTCGTCGACGCCCCGATCGCGCTGACGGCCCGTTCCTACGCCGCCCCGCTCGACCTCGTCCTGGACCTCGACGACGCCCTCGCGCCCTGGAACCGGGGCCGCTGGCGGCTCACCGGCGACGCCTCCGGAGCGGTGTGCGCCCGTACGTACGACGCCCCCGACCTCGCCCTGGACGCCAGCGCCCTCGGCTCGGCCTACCTGGGCGGCACCACCCTCACCGAGCTGGCCGCCGCGGGCCGGGTGCGGGAGCACACCCCGGGCGCGCTCGCCGCCGCCACGACGGCCTTCGCCTCGCCCGCCGCGCCCTGGCTCCCGCACGGCTTCTGCCGCTCCCTGCTGCCGCGGCTCTGAAACCCGCAGGTCGGCCACGGGCCGGGCGCGGGTCGGCCGCCGTTGTCGGACCCCCTCGGTACCGTCGGTGCATGAGAGCTACGGCAACCTTCACCGTCACCGGATTCACCCCCGCCGCGTTGCAGCCGGAACCGGCCGTGCCCACCGGGACCCCGGTGGGCGTCGCGACGATGGAGAAGCACTTCGAGGGGGAGGCCGTGGGGCGCTCGGCGACCCTGTTCACCGCCGCCTTCGACCAGTCCACCGGGGTCGGCACCTACGTGGCCATGGAGTCCTTCGAGGGCTCGCTGGGGGGCCGCGAAGGGGCCTTCAACTTCGCGCACTCGGCGACCACGTCCGGCGTCGACCGCACGGCGGAGTTCTTCACCATCGTGCCCTCCAGCGGCACCGGCGAGCTGGCCGGCATCACCGGCGCCGGCGGGATGGCCGTCGACGCCGATGGCACGCACCGCATGTGGTTCGACTACGAGCTCGGCTGAGCCGTCTGGACTCGGCCGGGCGAGTGGCAGCTGGTCGGCGTGCTACGTCTCGTCCCAGGGGTCGTTGGCGAGCGGGTCGGCCTGACTGGGACTCAGCCGACCGTCCTGGATCAGCCGGTTGGTCATGCTGACCTTGTTCGGGGCGGGGCGGCCGACCTCGTCGTAGCGCCTGCGGGCCCGCTCGATGTGGGTGGCGACCGTGCTGGGGGTGATGTGGAGCTTGCGGGCGACCGCCGGTTTCGACAGCCCGCCGCACCAGGCGAGGAGGACCTCGACCTGCTTCTCGGAGAGGTCGGGGCGGTCGGGGGCGCGGGCACCGACGATCGTGCCCGCGTGCCGGGGAGCCGTGTACGTCTCCCCCTCCTTGGCGGCGCGGATGGCGTTGATCAGGTGTTTCTCGCCCTCTGCCTTGGTCACGAAGGACATGGCCCCCAGCCGCCCGCACTGCAGGATGACCTCGGCGGACTCCTCCCCGGAGAACACGACGACCCGGCGCCCGCTGCTGACCAGTTGGCGCAGCTCGTGGAACTCGTAGACCTTGTTCGTCACGTAGCAGAGGTCGAAGACGACGACGTCGGCCCGGGCGCCCTCGCCGGTCCACACCCGGCTCAGCTGCCCGCCAGCCGAGACGAAGTGGATCGGTGGCTGCGCCCGCTCGCACCATCCACGCACTCCGTCGATGACCACTTCGTGGTCATCGACGATCACGACGGTGATCGGCTCGTCCGCCATTGCGCCTCCATCCAGAGGGTGTCGTCATCCGTGTCGAAGAAGCTGTCGGTCGAGATCTCGGGCGCGCAGGGACCCAGGGGCGCCGGCTCGATCGCCCCGCAGTCGCCCACCACTTGCACCGAGACGAAATCGGGGGTGAAGACCACGGTGACCTTGGCCCAGCTCCGGGCGCTCGCCAGCGCCGGGAGCAGGAAGCCGCCGAGCGCCAACCGGACCTCCGGCGGCGGGTCGACCGGGGTGCCGTGGGCGATCACCTCCGCCCGCACCCGGCGCCGCTCCGCCGCGTCCGCGTACTCGTGCAGCTCGTGCACCAGTTGGTTCGCCACGTCGTCGGTCTCCGCGAAGAGCCGGCGCATCCGGGCGGCCTCGGTCCAGCAGACCCGCTGGACCTCCGGGTCGTTGCTGTCGAGGGTCCCGTCGGCGAGCCCGCGGAGCAGGGGGCCCGTGCTGTCCTGCAGACCGGCGTAACTGTCCTGGAGCGCCTGGGCGGTCCGGGCGGCGATCCGTTCGGAGTGCCGGATGTGCTCGGTCCGCCGGCGGGCCGCCTCCGCTTCGTGCGCGGTGCGGCGCAGGGCGGTGGCGGCCACCCCGCAGGCCAGCGGAAAGCCGATCGTGCCGAGGGAGCCGGTGACGAAGTTCAGTACGGCGCCTTCGTCCACGGGCCCGGACAGGGCGAGGTTCACCGCGGTGATCGCCTCGTGCGCGCCCAGGAAGAGGACCAGCTCGGCCATCGGCCGGTCCAGGAGCAGCACGACCCCGATCCAGCCGACGGTGCCGAAGGCCCAGTCCGCGGCGGTCGTCGGCGTCCCGGCGGGCAGTGAAGCGCAGGACAGGACCGACGCGCCGAGGGCGAGGAACACACCGACCCAGCGCTCGGCGCCCCACGGCCGGCGGCGCAGCGTGAACGCCCCCTCGACCACGGCTATGCCCAACAGCAGTCCGTACGCCAGGAGTTGCATCCACAGCGGCCGGTATGCGTCGAGGTTGCGCAGCCAGCTCATCGACAGCAGCACGACGCAGGAGATGCCGAGCACGGCGAGGCGCAGGTGGTACAGGAACTCTTCGGCGGCAGGAGCCGCGGCAGCCGGCCCGTCCGCCCGGTGGAAGCTCTTCATCGTGGCCACTCCAGACTGACGGTGGTTCCCCTGCCCTGCCGGGACCTGACGTCGGCCCGGCCGCCGACTTCCTCGACGCGTTCGACGATGGACGCGCGCACCCCGCGCCGGGTGGGCCCGACGGCGGCCGGGTCGAAGCCGATGCCCTCGTCGGCCACCTCGACGCGGGCGCCCCCGCCCGACCCGTCGCTCGTGACGGTGACCGAGCAGTGGCCCACCTCGGCGTGCCGGGCCACGTTCACGAGCGCCTCCCCGGTGGCGTCGGCCAGCGCCACGGTCACCTGCGGGGGCAGCCGCAGCGACCGCGGCCCCCGCAGCTCGACCCGCACGGCCGTGAGGCCGATGGCCGCCCGCAGCCGCCGCATCAGGTCCGCCTCCAGGGCGGGTTCCGTCGCCCAGGACAGCCGTTCCAGATCGCGTTCCGCTTGCGCCGCCAACCGGGCCGGGGAGATGTTCTCGTCGCCCGAGCCGACCCACAGCAGGGTCGTGGCCGCGGTGTCGTGCAGGGTCCGGTCGTAGGTCAGCCGGGCGGCCCGGATCCGCGCCTTCGCGCGCTGCTCGGCGCGGGCCGCCTCGGCGTCCGCGGCGTCGGCGTCGGCCAGCCGGCCGCCGCGCAGCATCAGTTCCCACAGCATGCGCGCGAGCAGGGCGACGACGAGCGACCACAGCGCGGTCACCAGGCTGTCGAGCGAGCCGCGCGCGGGCAGGGCCGCGGCCGTGCCGACGATGGCGCCGGACAGCACCAGCAGCGCCGCGACCCCGCCGAGCAGCCGGCTCGCGTAGTACTGGTAGCCCACGCAGGCGAAGGACAGGAACGGCAGCAGCCAGGACCTGCCGTGCTCCAGCCAGTCCAGCGGCACCGACCACGGCGCGCTCGCGGCCAGCGCCGCCAGGACGACGGCGTCGGTCAAGGTCGCCGCCGCCCCCGGCCCCCGGAGCAGGGCCCGTACGTACACGGCGCTCCACACCGTCGCCAGCGCCAGGACGGCGAAGGCCACCCGCGCGGAGGGAGCGGCGGGCGCCGCCCAGGAGGCGACGACGAGCGTCGGGACGCCCGTCGCGATCCGGATCACCGCCACGTAGCGGTGGCCGAGCAGGTAGAGGTGGGCGACCGCGCTGTCGGCTACCGGCATGAGCCCTCCCTCGCGCGTCCGGCCCGTGTGTCGAGCCGCGGATTCGATTGTGCCGGTCGGTCGGGCCGCGTGCTGTCGGTCGGTCGCACGACTCCCAACCGGCTTCCGTTTCCCTAGCGTTGGGCCCGGGGACGGGCCGCCCGGCCGGTCCCTGCTCGCCCCTGCGACGAGGAAGGCACCATGTCCACTCCGCACCCGCACGTGCACTCGAATCCACAGCCGCAGCCGAAGCGGCGGCCCCACTCGCACCGCCGGCCCCGGACGGGCGGCGCCGTCCGCCGGCGGCTGGTCGCCGCCGCCACCGCGGTGCTCGGCGGCGGGGTCCTGCTGCTGGTCCCCGCGTCCACGGCTGCGGCGACCACCCGCCCCGGCGTCAACGCCACCCCGTTCAACGAGGGCGGCGAGTACTGGGACACCGACGGCTGCACGGACGTCCCCGACGACGGCCTCCACACGATCCGGACCGTGTACGGCAAGCCGCCCCTCGCGCTGTACGGCTACCTCACCGGGCGCTTCGACTTCCACCACGCGTGCAAGCACCACGACGGCTGCTACAAGTTCCGCTGGGCGGACCGGGCCACCTGTGACCAATGGTTCCGCAACGACATGCACGCCTCCTGCACCGCGATGAAGTCCAATGCGGCGTGCGACGACATGGCCGAGCTGTACTACCGGGGCGTGCGCGTCTTCGGCGAAGTCCCGTGGAAGCTCCACGACATCAGGATCTCGATGAAGCAGTACGTCGGCTGGTGAAGCAGTACGTCGGCTGACGATCCGACCGACAGCGGCCCGCGCTGTCGGTCGGGTGAGCTATATGTTCGTCCAGCGCTTCGACGCGCCGCTTCGGCTTCGACGCGCTCCGTTCCCGCCCGGCCTCCAACAGCGGCCGGGCGGGAACGGTTCAGCGCGCCCCCTGTTGTTCTCGGCACGGGAGCGGGCTGCTTCCGGATGGAAGGCCGACACCAACGGTGCCCTGCACCCATTGACGGGGGTCGGCGCCGGGATTGCAAGGAAATCCGGGAACTTCTCCCGGAGGCACGCGCTTGTGCCCTCGACCAGCACCGGAACGGTCATCCGTGTTCAGCCCCGCGTCACTCCGTGATCGCCATTGTTCCGTGAATCCATGATCACGTGGCGTTGCGGAGGGTCGGCGGTCCATGCTGAGCCTCCCCAACAGCCGGACGGCACCCGGTTGTTGAGGAAACCCGTCGCCCGGCCCCGGATGGCCGGACGGGTCATGAGGCCGACTCCCAACGAAGTCGAGGACGACCATGCCGAAGAAGTACATCGTGTTCATCGTCGCGCTGCTGATGGTGCTCGGTTGGAGCGTGGCGATGACCGCCATGGGCCAGAGCGCCGCGATCGCCACCCTCGCACCGGCCCTGGGCCTCACCGTGCAGCAGGTCTTCCAGGCGGCCCGATCGCGGACCGCCGCGGCGTCCGGCCACCGGGTGGCGGCCGTCCCCGACGGGGAGGACGGCGCCCCGTGACCACGCCCTCCGAATCGAAGGTCCCTCCCCAGCAGGTCCCCGCGCGCCCCGGCCGCAAGCTCGGCCCGATAGCGGACACCGTCGGCAGCTCCCACCGCGCATGGCTGGAGCACGCACGGGACCAGTACCTCGCCAGCGGCCTGACCCTCAGCGAGCTCGGCCTGCGCGTCCCGCTGGCCAAGTCGAAACTCTCCGAGCTCCTGCGGGGCCTGGGGCTGTACCCCCGGTGGGAGGTCATCTACCGGCTCTCCGCCGAGCTCGACATGCCGCTCATCCCCCTGTACCGGCTCTGGCGCCAGGCGGCCCTGGACGCGCAGAAGACCTACGAGTGGGTCCAGCGGTGCAGTGACAAGTCGGCCCTGACCGCCCCGCAACCCAACCCGCCCGTGGCCCACGAGCCCTTCCGCCGGACCGTGGAGGGCGGCTACCGCCGCTACGCCCAGGCGTTCCTCACCGACGCCCCCTGCGACGCGGCCGTCGACGACACCTTCGACATCCTCTGGCTGTCCTGGAACAGCGCCCTGGCCAGCCCCGACATCCGCCGCTACGCCTGGAAGATCCTGCGGGCCACCGTGATGGCCAAGACCCCGCACCTGGACGGCTGGCCCGAGCTGGTCCCCGCCGCCTTCGACACCGTCGCCGTGCGCCGCCTGACCCGCTCGACCGACCCGACCGAGCAACTGGCCGAGAGCCTGGAGCTGTTCCGGGCCATCGGCCGACTGCCCGCCAACCTCCAGGACGTCATGGTGCTGCGCCACCTGTGCGGCAACACCGTCGAGGAGACCTCCGCCCTGCTCGGCGTCCCGCCGCCGATGGTGCGCTCAGACGAACGTCACGCCCGCCGCATCATCTTCCCGCCGCCCGAGAGTGAAGGCCCCATCGAATGACAGCCGTCGAAGCGATCCTGGCCCGGGCGCTGCTGGTGCGCGAGCGCACCGTCCCCCGGGACGTCGTCCGCACCCACCCCTACCCCCAACCCCACCTCCGCCCGCGCGCGCACGCCCTCCCGTCGACCGACACCACCACCGCCGTGGCCGCCGAGAACCTGCGGGCCCTGTGCGAGACGCTGGTCAGCCACACCCCGGCCGTCACCGTCACCAAGTTCGTCACGGACCAGGTGCCCGAGCCGCGCAGCGCCCTGGTGCTGGCCTGCGTGCTCCAGCTGACGGAAGCCGACGACGGGGCCCGGTTCTGGTGGCAGTACGCGGCGGGCGCCGGGCAGGCGACCGCCGCCTACTGCCTCTACCTGCACCACCTGTCCCTCGGCGAGACCGACACGGCCCAGTGGTGGCTCCGGCAGACCGACGACGTCCAGTCGACCCCGCTCGACGGGGCCGCGGGCGCGGGCGCGGCCGAGCCCGACGAGCGGATCACCAGCCCGTCCACGGCCACGATCCTGCGCGTGCTGCACCGCCTCGCCAAGCAGATGGCCCGGCACCGCTCGGCCGCGGTGATCGAGCTGATGGACTTCATGCCCACGGCGGTGGCCACCGGCTACCTCCGCGAGCCCGACATGGACCTCCCCATGCCGGGCCCCGGATTCGCCGCCCGCATCAGCACCCTGCTGGCACCACGGCCCCGCCACACCCCGGCCGCCGCCCCGCTCCCGATCGTCCGCACCCGCGGCCTGCACCCCCTCGGCGAGACCGCCACCCGCTGACCGGACCGGGTGGGGTGCGCGCACCCCACCCGGCCTTGTCTTGTCCTCTTTCGGACCCGTGAACGGGCCGAAGGGTGGAAGAAACGATCGGCCCCTACCCGGTTGGCTCGTTCCGATGACCACCTCTCGCACGGCCCCGACCCCGCTGCGCCCACCTTCCCCGCCGCCCCCGGCCGTCCTCGCGGCGGACCGCGTGGACCAGTACTTCGCCGCCCCCGGCGGCGGCGTGCTGCACGCCCTCGACGGGGTCAGCCTGAGCGTGCGGGAAGGCGAGTTCGTCTGTGTCGTCGGCCCCTCCGGCTGCGGGAAGTCGACCCTGCTGCGCCTCCTCGGCGGCCTGCTCGCCCCCTCCGCCGGCCACGTCGCCACGGTCGCGCCGGGCGGCACGGGCCCGGGTCCGGCCGGCCGGCCGGACGTCGCCTTCGTCTTCCAGGACTTCGGCGTGCTGCCCTGGCTGACCGTACGGTCCAACGCGGCCTTCGGGCTGCGCATGGCCGGCATGCGCAAGCGCCCCGCCGAACGGACCGTGGAGCCCTGGCTGGCCCGGGCCGGGCTCGCCGAGTTCGCCGACGGCTACCCGCACCAGCTCTCCGGCGGCATGCGCCAGCGCCTCGCGATGGTCCGGGCCTTCGCCACCGGCAGCCCCGTCCTGCTGATGGACGAACCCTTCGGCTCCCTCGACCCGCAGACCCGGCGGCTGATGCGCGAGCACCTGCTGGAGCTGTGGCAGCAGGAGCGCAAGACCGTCGTCCTGGTCACCCACTCCCTCGACGAGGCGCTCCTCCTCGGCGACCGGGTGCTGGTGATGTCCCCGCGGCCGGGCGCCCTGACCGACTCCTTCACGGTGCCCTTTCCTCGGCCGCGCACCCCCGACGTCGAGGACTCCACCGCCTTCGCCCGGCTGCGTGCCGAGGTCTGGGAGGCCCTGCGGGCCGCCCCGGCGCGGGACGGGGGACACCGGTGAGCACCACCGCCCCCCGTCCCGGCCCGTCGGGCACCGCGACCGCGGCGGCCCGGGCCGCGGTGCGCCGCGGCCGCCGGGAGTCCGCGGTGGCCCTGGCCCTGGGGGCGGGCGTACCGGCCGCCCTGCTGCTGGGCTGGGAGGCCGCGGCCCGGCTGGGCGCGGTGGACCCGCTGCTCTTCCCGCCCCCCTCGAAGATCGCGCTGTGCCTGGCGGACCTGCTCGGCAGCGGCGAACTCGGCGCGCACCTGGGGGCCACCCTCGCCCGGCTGCTGCCCGGTTACGCGCTGGGCGCGCTGGCGGGCGTACTGGTGGGGCTCGTGATGGGGGCCTCCCGGCACGCCAGGGCCGCGCTCGGGCCGCTGTTCGCCGCGCTGTACTCCGTACCGAAGATCGCCACCCTGCCGCTGCTGCTCCTCGTCTTCGGGCTGACCGAGACGCCCAAGGTGCTGTCGGTCGCGATCACCGTCTTCTTCGTCCTCCAGATCAACACCACCGCCGGGGTGCGCCAGATCGACCCGCGCACCCTGGAGACGGCCCGCGCCTACGGGGCCAGGGGGCCGCGGCTGCTGCGCCTGGTGCTGCTGCCGGGAGCCTGCCCCGCCGTACTGACCGGGCTGCGGACCGCCGCCGGGCTCGGGGTGGTCGTGGTGGTGGCCGTCGAGTTCGTCGCCTCCGAGAGCGGGCTGGGGTTCCTGATCTGGAACTCCTGGACCCTCTTCCAACCCGAGCGGATGTACGCCGGCATCGTCGCGGTCGCGGTGCTCGGCACGGTGTTCTCGGCGCTCCTCGCCCTGACCGAGCGGGTGGCGATGCCCTGGCGCCGGGGCCGGGACCGCACCGCCGCTTGACCTGACCTTCGACCCGCCCCCTTCCGACCAACCCTCATGCTCAGCCTCAGCTTTAGAAGGAACGATTCACCATGCGCCGCCGCGGCTTGCCCCTCCTCGCCCTCACCACCGTCTCCGCCCTCCTCGCGGCCACCGCCGCCTGCCAGCGCGCCAGTCCCGCCGACGCGGGGGCCGACGGGGCCGCGGGTCCCGTACGCGTCAGGGTGGCCCACGTCCCCTCCACCCTCTTCGCCCCGCTCTACGTGGCCGAGGCCAAGGGGTACTTCAAGGACGCCGGCCTCGCCGTCGAGCTGAACAAGGTCAAGACGGGCCAGGACGCCGTGCCCCTGGCGGGCACCGGCAAGGTCGACGCGGTCGCCGCGGGCTTCTCGGCTGGTCTCTTCAACGCCATGGCCAAGGGCGTCAAGGTGAAGGTCGCCGCCTCCATGGGCGCCTCCACCGGCGAGAACCCCTCTCCCACCACCCTTGAAGTGTCCCGGCGCCTGGCCGACTCCGGCGAAGTGGCCCGGCCCGAGGACCTGCGCGGACGCAAGGTGGCCGTGGCGGGCGGCGGGGGAGCGGCCGGCGGCTACCAGCTCGCCGCGACCCTGCGACAGGCCGGACTGACGGTCAAGGACGTCACCGTCGTCAACGTCGCCATCCCGGACATGAAGAACGCCCTGGCGAACGGCGGGGTCGACGCCGCCATGGCACCGGCCCCCTTCACCACGGCCATGGAGGCGGACGGCACCGCCAAGGCCCTCGCCGTCCCGCCGCGCGGCACCACCGCGAGCGGGCTCGTCCTGGGCTCCGCCTTCGACGGCACCCCCGGCGCCGCCAAGTTCCTGGCCGCCCTGCGCCGGGCGGCGGCCGACCTCCAGGGCGACGGCGCGAAGAGCGAGGAGGTCCTGGCCGCCCTGTCCCGGGCCACCGGCCAGAGCGTCGAGGTCCTGCGCGCCACCCCGCCCTACCGGTGGACCCCCGACCTGGCCCCCGACACCGCCGAACTCACCGCCCAACAGCAGGCCTACGCCACCGCGGGCCTCCTCGACTCCGCCCCCCTCCCCGCGGACCGGCTCGTCGCGGACTCCGCCCGCTGAGGGCTGTGGGAGCGGCGTGGCCCCGGCGCGGCCCCGGCTCAGATCAGGGCGTCCTGGCGCAGGAGTTCCGCGCGGATCGAGCGGAGGTCGTGCGCCGGGCCGCCGCGGGCGGCGAGGGCCGCGGCGACGCCCGCCGCGTGCCCCGTGGCGAAGGCGGTGCCCATGACCCGCAGGGAGGTGAAGGCGTCGTCGTCGGAGCCGGTCAGCCGCCCGGCGGCCCAGAGGTTCTCCCGGTCCACCGAACAGATCGCCCCGTAGGGGATGTCGTACCAGCCGCGGCCCTCGATGGGTTCGTACCGCGTCACCCCCGGCGCCTCGTGGTCCTCGATCGGCCAGCCGCAGCGCGCGATGGAGTCGTACGGGCGCTTGCGGGCCGAGCGGACGTCGTCGCCCGTGACCACCTCGCGCGCGGCGATCCGGCGGGATTCGCGGATGCCCAGTTGGGGCCCGGTCGCCACCAGGTACGCCCCGGACCAGCCCGCCAGGCCCGCCCGCAGGGCGTCGAGGTAGTCCCGCGCCTGCCGGCGGGCCCCGGTCTCGGCCCGGGTCAGCGCCACCGGGTCGAGGGTGTCGACGTGCTCGTCGACCAGCAGGGAGAGCACCTCTCCCGTCACCGGCAGCCGGGCGAGCACGCCCCGGTCCCGGGGCAACGTGCGGCCGGTCACCGCGTTGTGGGCCGCGATCGCGGCCGCCGTGCCCTCCCGGGAGAGGTCCGCGTCCGGCCGGACCCCGCCGATCCGGCTGACCAGGGTGCTGGTCTGGCGGGCCGCGACGGGCGCCACCACGACCCCGGCCCCGGCGAGGGCCGAGAAGGAGCCGCAGCCGCTCGCGTCGACGAAGGACCGGGCCCGGACCCGGTGGCGGCCGGCCGGATCGGCGACCTCCACCTCCCGCACCCGGCCGCCCGAGCTCCGCGCGTCGACCACCCGGCTGTGCAGCCGCACGTCGACGGTGGAAGCGGCGAGCTCCTCGTCCAGCACCGCCTTGGTGATCTCCACGTCCAGCAGCACGAAGCTGTTCCCGGACCAGGGGAACCCGGAGTCCCAGGAGCCGCCCGCCGCGTGCAGGCGGCGCAGGATCCCGGCGCCGACGCCCGCCACCACGCGCTCGCGCCGCTGATCGGTGAAGCCGCAGTAGATGGCGACGCCGGAGGCGGTGGCGGCGCCGCCGAGGAAGCCGTACGCCTCGATCAGCCGGGTCCGGGCACCGGCCCGGGCGGCGCCCAACGCCGCGGCCACGCCGGCCGATCCACCGCCGACCACGACGACGTCGATCTCCTCGGTGGGCAGGGGGGTGCTGTGCACGGTGGCGGTACCGCTTTCATGTCGGGCGGCGCCGCGGTGTTCGGGACGTCGTGGGACATGTGCGGTTCCGCGGAGAGGGGTGGTGCTTCCATCCTGCGCGGTCGGCGCGTCCGGCGCACTCACCCAAGGGACATTCCGCGTCGCCGAAAGAGGACGTTACGCCCGGTCTCCGGGACGAGCGGATCTCAGTGGCCGGTGCCGCAGTGCGCGAGGTCGCTCTCGGCCAGGGGCTTGCCCTGGGGGGTGACGTAGGTGACCCACAGGACCGTGTCCTCGGTCCCCTCGTTGCGGCCTTCGTGGACGTAGCCGCTGCCCTCGACGAGGGAGTCGCCGGCGTGGTAGACGTGCACCCCGCCGGTGTAGACGGGCGCGTAGTGGGTCAGCGTGCCGGACTTCACGACGCCGACCAACTGCCCGTAGTGGCAGTGCCGGCCGGTGCCGGCGCCCGGCGGCAGGGTGATCTCCCGGAAGTTGACCTGGGTCGCGCCCTTCACGTCCACCTCGACGGGCCCGTCCTGCCGGCCCTGTGCGATCTCCTTCACCACGGGAGCGGGCCCGGCGCCGGGCGCCCCGGCGGCCGCCGAGGCTCCTGTGGCGGTCAGGAGGACCGCGACGGCGGCGGCCGTCCCGGACAGGGCGCGGAACGGTTTGCGCATGGGGTGTACTCCCTCGATCACGGTGCGGGACGATCCGCGTGCGGCGGCAGGGACGGCTGCCGCCGCCGGACGCGTTCCATCGTGTGAGAGGGACGCCCCGTGCAGCAGGGCCGAAGGTCACCGGTCACCCGGGACCACCGTCCCGGCCATCCCTCCCGGCGCCCCGTCAGTGCCGGCCGGCCGACTCGGGGGTGCGCGCCGCCGCCGCGGGGTCGGGGCGGCCCACGGCGGCCAGTTGCACCCGGTCGTTCGCGGGGTCCGGCGCGGTGGAGGGCCGCTCGGTCCAGAAGGCGCCGGACGCCACGCGCCGCGCGAGCATCAGCAGCACTCCCGCCAGGCCCAGGCCGAGCGCGATGACGAGCGGGGGTCCGAGCCCGAACCAGGAGGTCCCGCCGGCGGAGTTGGCGGGGTCCGCCATGTCGGCGACGGATTCGCCGAGCAGCCACAGCAGCAGCCCCGCGCCGAGGAGCGGACCGGCGCCGATGAAGAGGAACTCGCGCACCCCCGCGGTCAGTCGCCGCCGGTGGTAGACCGCGCAGGCGATGCCCGTGAGGGCGTAGTAGAAGGCGATCAGCAGCGAGAGGGCGGTCAGCGAGTCGGCGAGGGCGTTCTCGCTGATCCGGCGGATGACCAGGTACCAGACGGTGGCCGCGGCGGCGACCCACCAGGTGCTGATCGCGGGCGTGCGGTGGCGCGGGTGGATCCGGCCGAAAGCGCCGGGCAGGGCCTGCCTGCGGGCCATCGACAGGGCGGTGCGGGAGGCCGGGATGATCGTCGTCTGGGTCGAGGCGAGCGCCGAGGTGGCGACGGCGAGCAGGACGATCCAGTCCCAGCCGCCGAGGGCCTCCCGGGCGAGCGAGGCGAAGACGGCCTCCTCGTCGTCGGCGTGCGCGGCCAGGTAGCCGGTCCCGGCGAAGGCGACGACCGCGAAGGCCACGGACACGTAGGTGGCCAGGAGGATGACGGTGGACCAGATCCCCGCCCGGCCCGGGGCGGAGGAGGAGTCCTTGGTCTCCTCGGTCAGGTTGACGGCCGACTCCCACCCCCAGTACACGAAGACGCCCAGGAGCAGACCGCCCGTCAGCGCCGAGCCGCCCGCCCCGAAGGGATCGAGCCACTCGACGGAGGGCCGGACGGTGTCCGCGGAGCCCGTACCCACGTAGACCCGGTAGAGGGCGACACCGGCGAAGACGAACAGGCACAGGGTCTGGAGCAGGACCAGTACGTTCTGCAGCCGGGCCGCGGCCTGCGTGTCCCGTACGCACAGGGCCGACATCACCAGGATCACCAGGACGGTGAGCACCTCCCGGACCAGGGTGTCGCCCGCCAGCTCCTCCAGGCCGACGGCCAACAGGCCGAAGCGCACCGCCACGTCGGCGAGCGAGCCGACCACCAGGACGCCGGTCATCGTGATCGCCCAGCCGCCGAGCCAGCCCGCGGTGGGCCCGAGGGCCCGCGTCACCCAGGAGAAGGTGGTGCCGCAGTCCGGATCGCTGCGGTTCAGGTAGTGGAAGGCCGAGGCGATGAGCACCATCGGGACGAAGGACGCGAGCATCACCCCGGGGGCGTGGACGCCGACCAGGGCCACGATCGGCCCGATCACGGCGGCCAGCGAGTACGCCGGTGAGGTGGCGTTCAGCCCGATGGCGAGGGCGTCGACGAAGCCGATCGCATTGGGTCTGAGCGTGGCGGCGGGAGTCCCCGGGGTGTCTTGGACCATGGTCCCTCACTGGTGCGGTGCCGTGTGGTGCGCTGCCGTACTGCGGTGCGGCGCGCGCGACCACGTGGCACGTCGAGGCGAACGTGAACGTGGCGTGAATGCGATGAGGAAACCCGTGCGTCACGCGGCGGGTCAATGGTGTTGGCGTAAGCGGGGGCGGACCCTGGGCCTCTGACCAGGAGGGTTCGCCGGGCTAGCTGGTCACTTCTGCTCGGAGGTAAGGGCAAGCCGTCGGCGGGTTGTGGGTCGAGGACCGCGCGGATGGGGCGCCCCGGGGTGGGCTGCCCGGATCGTTCTCAGGGCGATCCAGGCGTGGTTGATGCCCTTGCGGCCCAGCAGCAGCCGCGGTGGGTGGACGGTGAGCATCGACTCGACGACCTCCTTTAGAAGTGGTCGGGCAGCCAGGGCTCCAGCTCAGCCGTGGTCTGTAGGAGGCTGCTGAGAGCTGCATCCGTGACCGCGTGTACCCCGGCCATGCGCGCCGAGGCGGTCGACCGGTAGCCGCCGGCGTACCAGACCGCGAGCTGGCGCTGAGTGAGGGATACCTGGCCCTCGAGGTGCGTGGGGGTGATCTCGGCGGCTCCGGCTTCGAGCTGGAACAACCAGCGGCCCCGGTTCCCGGTCTCGTCCTCAAGGGTGTTCTGGCCAGGGGGAGTTCGGGGCAGGTGAGGGCGGTGGCGCCCCAGGTCAGTCCGGCGCCGAACGCGGTGAGCAGGGTCCGGTGGCCGGGGGCGAGGTCTCCGCGGGCGTTGGAGCTGGCCAGGAGGAGGGGGATGGATGCGGCGCCGGTGCTTCCGACATCGGCCAGGTTGGCGAGCTGCCGGTCCGCGGGTACGCCGAGTCGGCGGGCGACGAAGGAGGTGATGCGGCTGTTGGCCTGGTGCGGGACCAGGCGGTCGACGTCTGCGAGTTCCCAGCCCATGGCGGTAGCGGCCCGCAGGGAGGCGGCGCTCAAACGGCCTACTGCGTGTCGGAAGATATCGGCGCCGTCCATGCGCAGCGCTCCGGGCGGCTCGGCGCGGATCAGGTCGGCGCCGAAGAGCGGGACCGTGGTGTGGCCGTCGGGGTGCGGAAGGCTGGCGAGGCGGTCGGCACCGATGACCAGGACCGTTCGGAGGGGTGCGGGCCGCGATGAGTCCGGCCGCGGTGGCGAGCGCGTAGAGGAGGGCGGAGCGGCAGCCGGCGGCGAGGTCGTAGGCGGGGATGCCGGTCAGGCCGAGCCGGGTCGCGACGGTGGGCGCGGTGGCTGGGCAGCACCGGTCCGGGGTGGTGGTGGCCACCACGATGGCTTCCACCTGGACCGGGTTGCTGGTTGGCAGGGAGAAATTCCGGCCACTCCGCTGGCCACGGCCATGGACTCGATGGACAGCGGAACTTTCATCAAGTGCGCGTCGGCGGCCGAGGGCCAGCACGCCCTGTACGTTGCCGCGGAGAAGGACACCTTCCGGCAGCAGCCGACCGGCTGGCCCGATTTCGCGGGCATCGCCGTGCTCATCGTCCGCGGCTTCAGCTCCCAGCCTTACGTCGGCGTCGTCCGCGACCGCGTCGCCCATGGGTATCGCGCGGCTCATCTTGCCGTGGTCGGCGACCTCGACGGCTTGGGGGAGGACATGGAGCGGGACTGCTCACCCACGAACAGGTCCGCGCGTACGACCTGCCGGCGACCGAGGGTAAGCGCGACGACTCGAGGTAGCCGACCTTCGCCCGCCGCTACAGCGTCGACATCGACCGGTGCAGTAGGAGGTTGAAGCGCTGAAGCCGGACGAACTCCAGCGCCTGTCCTCGCCGGCGTCGCCTCGGATACCGAACGCGACGTTCTCGCCGGGTCGATCGCCCGCGAGGGTCCAGCAGCGCCGCGCCTTGGATGAGTCGGCGGCTTCTATTCTTGGGTGTTCCAGTCGGAGCGCTTCTTGATGTCCACGATTTCTCCTTTGGAATTGACGATTTCGAGCCGGTCTATGTACTCCGGTCGAATCCCTTTCCAGAAGACTACCTCCTGCTGCTTGACGAGAGACTTTGCGCCTAGAGTGGCCATGAGATCGATTCCGCCAGGCGCCTTGATCACGTATCGGTAGATCAATGAGTCGGGTCGCTGAAACCAATCTGGCGTTGATCCCCACCAAGGCGAACGGGTCGTGCTCACGAATGCAGTCCCGTCATCACCGGAATGGAGAGTGTGTTCGTAGAAGCGTAGGCTTGCCGGTACCTTTTCTGTCAAGGGTTTGAAGCCTTCGCGGAATATCTCGTCAGGCTCTCGGGTGTCGAATCGATAAAGCAATTCGTCATCTTGTCGGTAGAGCAGTTTTGGCGGGCAGTCTGCTGGATAGAACCCGTCCTCGTCGGGATCGTCGGCGAATTCCCTCCATTCGTGACGCAGGGTTTTGAGTTTTTCTGGCGGTACGCCGAATCGACTTTTTCCAAAACCGACCGTTGCTTGAGGGGTCGTGGTTGTGGATCTGGGGAAACTGTTGTATGCGGCCTCGAAATCATCCGAACTTGCCTCTGGATGTTCAGATATTTGGTACGCTCTCTTGACTTCGACCTCTGAGTATTCTTCCAGCCCCCTTTCTGGATCTTCTCTTATTCCATTCCTCGGAATCCCTAGCCAATCCGCAACCATGTCCCCCTTCTTTAGGGTCGGCGCATCGGAGGCCCAAGCTGCGAGTGCTGAAGTTGTAAACGAATTGGCGTTTGTGCTATTAGGGATCTGTCGGGGTGGGGTCCTTTCGGTGCAAACTGTGAGAGCGGACCGTTCTTTTCGGCGAGTTTCCCTGGAAAGCAAAATAATTTCCTCAAATCGGCATGAGTGATGTGTGGGCAATGCGTCCTAGGGTGGGTCTAATTTTATGCCATCCGCAGCCCAGATTTTGTAAGCCGGAGTCAATGAAATGTCATCAAAGGTTGACCTGAAGAGTTCACCGGTATTGGTCTAATTGCGCTCGGATGTGCCTGATCTTTGAATGAGGTCGGGTGCAGAGGCTTCTGGTGTTGTGGGTAGGGTCTTCGTTCGCAGCCGTGCCCACCGGACTCCGAGGTTGGCCAGTTGTGCGGGGCCGGGCCGGGCCGGCGTTGTTTCTCGTTCGCCTGGGCGGACGCGTCCGTAGCGGCGGACGGGGTCGCCGGTGGCCCGGTCCAGGGCCGCGAGGGGCGGCAGGCCGTGCCGGGTCAGGATGCGGTGGCTCGTCGAGGGTGCGATCCCGGTGCGGGCGGCCAGCCGCAGGGGACCGATCCGGTGCTGCGCCGCAGTCGCAGGACGTTTTCCTCGGCCTCGGCCGGTGTCCTTCGCGGCTGGTGATGCGGGCGGCTGGAGCAGTCACTCATTCCGGCGACGCCCAGGAGCCGGTAGCGGGCGGCGGTGGTGTGGCTGACCTGGAAGCGTTCCGCTGCCTGCTGCACCGGCCACCCGTCGTCCGCGACACAGCGGGCCAGGCGAAGACGCCCGGTCTCGGTCAGCGGGGCGTGACGGTGGGGCATGAGGGCCTCATGAACTCGGTGGAGATGTCGCAATCCACACCCAGCCAGAAGGCCCTCACCCATTTCAAGAACCCAGCACGCGGTCACCAACGTCCCGGGACAACACATCTAGCCCCCGGCCCCGTCGTGCAGCTGCCGCTCGGCGCTCTCCAGCAGCATCTCCAGCGCGACCGGGTAGGCGCTGTGCGGCATCCGCGCGGCCAGCAGCCCCGCCGTGGCCGCGATGTTCGGGTAGGCGTCCGCCGGGAGCCGGGCGTACGTCGACTCCCACATCTCCTCGTCGGAGGCGCGGGCCTTCTCGGTCAGCGCGAGGGAGCCCGCGTCCAGCGCCGAGAAGGCCAGGCACTGGTCGATGTAGGCGTGGTAGATCCGCACGGCGTCCACGTCGGGGAAGCCCGCTCCGCGCAGGCTCCCGAGCACCGCCTCGTCGGCGGCGATCTCCCGGGGACGGCCGGTCACCCGGCTCGCGGTCAGCAGCGCGGCCTGCGGATGGGCGAGGTAGGCGGCGTGGATCCGCAGCCCGAGGGAGCGCAGGTCCTCGCGCCACCGCCCGGTCGCGGCCCACCCGTCCAGCGCGCGGCCGATCAGCTCGTCGCCGATGGCCAGGGTGAGCCCGTCCATGCCGTCGAAGTACCGGTAGAGGGTGCTGGGATCGGCGCCGAGCGCCGCTCCGAGCCGGCGGGCGGACAGGCCCGCGCCGCCGTGCTCGCGCACCATCCGCAGCGCGGTCTCGACGATCAGCCGCTCGGAGAGCACCGTCCCCTGCCGGGTCGGGCGCCGCCGCCTGCGCGACTCCTCCGGCACCACGTCCTTCGCCATCGCCCGCGCCTCCGCCCCTGGTCAGCCGCTGGCGCCCTTATGCCAACACCATTGACCTTACCTCGGAGCGCCGGGTTCCATCAGCCCCCGGAGGCACCGGCCTCCTGGAGAAAGGACCTCGTCATGCGTGTTCTGCTCGTGGGTGCGGGCGGTGTCGGCAGCGCGATCGTCAAGATCGCCGCCCGCCGCGGATTCTTCGACCACTTCGTCGTCGCCGACTACGACCCGGACCGCGCCCGGGCCGCCGTCGCGGCGCTGGGCGAGGAGGAGCGGCGCTTCAGCGCCTGCCGGGTCGACGCCTCCGACGGGGCCGCGGTCACCCGGTTGCTCACCGAGCACGGCTGCGACGTCCTGATGAACGCCACCGACCCGCGCTTCGTGATGCCGCTGTTCGACGCCGCGCTCGCGGCGGGCAGCCACTACGTCGACATGGCCATGTCCCTGTCGCGCCCGCACCCCGACGACCCGTACGGCACCTGCGGGGTCAAGCTCGGCGACGAGCAGTTCGAACGGGCCGAGGAGTGGGCGAAGTCGGGCCGCCTCGCGCTGGTCGGCATGGGCGTCGAGCCCGGGCTCTCGGACGTCTTCGCCCGCTACGCCGCCGACGAACTCTTCGACGAGATCGACGAGATCGGCATCCGCGACGGCGCCGACCTGGCCGTCGAGGGCTACGACTTCGCCCCGTCCTTCAACATCTGGACGACGATCGAGGAGTGCCTGAACCCGCCCGTCGTGTACGAGCGCGAGCGCGGCTGGTTCACCACGGCGCCCTTCAGCGAGCCCGAGGTCTTCGACTTCCCCGAGGGCATCGGCCCCGTCGAGTGCGTCAACGTCGAGCACGAGGAGGTGCTGCTGGTCCCGCGCTGGGTCGGAGCCCGCCGGGTCACCTTCAAGTACGGCCTCGGCGACGACTTCATCGGCAAGCTCAAGACCCTGCACGCGCTGGGCCTCGACTCCACCGAGCCGGTCACGGTCCGCGGCGCTGACGGCGGCCCGGTGCGGGTGTCGCCGCGCGACGTGGTGGCCGCCTGCCTGCCCGACCCCGCCACGCTCGGCGACCGGATGACCGGCAAGACCTGCGCCGGTACCTGGGTCAAGGGCACCAAGGACGGCCGGCCCCGCGAGGTCTACCTCTACCACGTGGTCGACAACCAGTGGTCGATGAAGGAGTACGGCTCCCAGGCGGTCGTCTGGCAGACCGCGGTGAACCCGGTCGTCGCCCTCGAACTGCTCGCGAGCGGTGCCTGGTCCGGGTCCGGCGTCCTGGGCCCCGAGGCGCTCGCCCCGCGGCCGTTCCTCGACCTGCTCACCGCCTACGGCTCCCCGTGGGGCCTGCGGGAACAGAGCGCGACCACGCACCACTGACCCCGGCCGGGCCCAACCCAGCCCCTCCGGCGTTTGAGGAGCGGGGTTCGGGGCGGAGCCCCGAGAGGCCCGGCACAGCCGCCCTCCTCCCCTCTCCCTCCGCGGCCCCCGGGTTCCGCCGAGGGAGAGGGGCCGACGGCCCTCAGGGCCCCTGCGGCCCGGCCCCGCCGAGGGCATCGATCCGCCGCCGCGCCCGCGCGATCATGCGCCGCCCCCGATCGTCCCCCAGGGCACACAACGCCCGCAGCGCCCGCGCCTCGTAACCGCCACCGCGCACACCCCCGAGCACCGCGAACCGCGTGCCCTCGCCCTCGGCGACCGCAGCCATCCCCCCGACCACCCGCCTGCTCTGCATCAGGCAGTAGCCGGGCTGGAGCAGCACGTCGAACCGGGCCCGGTAGCCGAGGGGACCGTGCGCCCAGCCCTGGACCTGACCGGGCCCGCCGGCGCGGTGGCCCGGGAGCATGCGGAACTCCCGAAGGGTCGGCACCAGGTGCGGCAGCTCCCCCTCCAGGTCGCCCGCCACGTCCCACACGACGTCCGGGGGAGCGGCGACGTACTCCTCCACGTACATGACGGCGCCCAGTCCGGCGGCCAGGACGCGCAGCCGCTGGACGGGGTCGAGTTCTGTCGTGGGCCAGTCGGTGGTCATCGCGTCCACGCCTTCCGAAAGCTGTTGCGGGCCCGGTGCAGCCTCGATTTCACCGTGCCACAGGGGATGTTCAGGGCATCGCTGGCCGCGCGTTCGTCCAGCCCTTCGAGCTCGCGCAGCGTCAGCACCGCGCGGTGCTCGGAGGACATCCGGCTCAGGACGTCGTGGACCTCGCAGGCCAACTCCGCGTCGAGCGGGCCGGGTACGTCGTCGAACTCGCCCCACGGGGTCTCCCGCCGGGCGCGCCGCGCGACCCGCACCGCCTCGCGCACGGTGATGGTGCGCACCCAGCCGTACAGGGCGGTCGGGTCCTTCAGCCGGGGCAGGCCCTGGAAGACGGCGATCAGGGACTCCTGCACCGCGTCCGCACTGTCGGCGAGGGCGATCGGCCGGCAGAGCCGACCGACGTACGGGGTCAGCAGGGTGATCAGGTCGTCGACGGCCAGCGCGTCGCCGGCCTGGGCGGCGCGCACCAGTCGGGCCGCGGGCTCCCAGGGACCCGGCTCGGGGCCGGGCCGTGGCGTGCGGGCCCCTCCGGGGTCGGGCTCCTCCGGCCGTGGAGTGTCCGGCTCCTGGCGCCGGGTCGGGGCGTCGACTGCTCTCATCTGCCGGTCTCCTCCGTTGCGTGGGGCATCGCTCCGTCCGCACGCAGGCGGCGCAGATCGCACGGTGCTTCACAGGACAGAGGTGCGAAACGGAGCGGACACTCCCACGGCCCGCCCATTTGCTCGCAGGAATCACGGACCGGGGGGAGTGTGCGGAGCGCGGACCGCCTCTTGTCTGGTGTCGGCAATGCCCGCCAGAGCTGTGAAGGGGCCGAGGACAGTGGAGAAGGAGCGTCAACCCGAGGTGCGCACCGGTCGGGGCGCGGTGCGGGGTCGGGTCGAGGACGGGATCGCCGTCTTCCGGGGCATCCCCTACGCGCGCCCGCCCTTCGGCGCGCTGCGCTTCGCCGCGCCGGAGCCGGCCGAGCGGTGGGACGGGGTCAGACCGGCGCTGGAGTTCGGGCCGCCGCCGCCGCAGTTCGACCGGATGAGCCCGCGGCCGGTCACGGACGCCGGGGACCCGGCCCCGGACTGCCTGACAGTCAACGTGTGGAGTCCGGCGCTCGGGTCCGCCGCCGCCCTGCCCGTGATGGTGTGGTTCCACGGCGGCGCGTACGTGTTCGGCAGCGCGGCGGACCCGGTGTACGACGGGGCGCGGCTGGCCCGCCGGGACGTGGTGGTGGTGACCTTCAACTACCGGGTCGGGATGGAGGGGTTCGGGCAGCTCGCCGGCGCCCCGGCCAACCGCGGCCTGCTCGACCAGATCGCGGCCCTGCGGTGGGTGCGGGAGAACATCGCGGCCTTCGGCGGCGACCGGGACGACGTGACGCTCTTCGGCGAGTCCGCCGGGGCCGGTTCGATCGCGGCCCTGCTGGCGATGCCCGCGGCCGCGGGGCTCTTCCACCAGGCGGTGGCGCAGAGCGTGCCCGGCTCGTACTTCGCCCCGGAGCTGGCCTCGCGGATCGCCGGCGCCGTGGGGGCGCGGGTGGGCGCCGGGGCCACGGCGCGGGACCTGCGGGAGGTCGATCCGCACCGGCTCGTGCGGGCCGCGGACGAGGTCTTCGCGGCACGGGGCGACCACGCGCGGGAGTGGGGCGCGGTGGCGCACGCGGAGACCGTGTTCTCTCCGGTGGTCGACGGGGAGTCGCTGCCGTGCACCCCGTGGGAGGCGGTCGCCCGGGGGGATGCCCGCGAACTGGCCCTGGTGTTCGGCCACAACCGGGACGAGTACCGGCTGTTCATGGCCAAGCGGGGGGAGTTCGGGTCGGTGAGCGGCGAGCGGGCGGAGCAGGCCCTGCGGGTGTTCGGGCCGGGCGGCGGGAGCAGGGGGAGCGGGAGGAGCGCCTGGAGCGCGTACCGCGGGGCCTACCCGGGGGCGGGCCCGGAGGAGTTGTACGAGACGGTGATGTCCGACTGGATGTGCCGGATGCCCACGGTGCGGTTGCTGGAGGCCCAGGTGGCGGCGGGCGGCGTGGCGTACGCCTACGAACTGCGCTGGTCGGCCCCGGTGTCCGGGGGACGGCTGGGCGCCTGCCACGGTCTGGACGTGCCGCTGGTGTTCGGGACCCTGGACGCGCCGCTCGCGCGGCAGATGCTGGGGGAGGAGGCTCCGGCGGCGGCCGGCGCGCTCTCGGAGCGGATGCAGGCGGCCTGGGCGGAATTCGCGCTTCACGGCGATCCGGGCTGGCCCGGATACCGGGCGGCGGACCGCCTGTCGAAGGTTTTCGACTGCGAAGACGCTCTGCTGGGAGACCCGGTGGCGGCCTCTCGGAAGGTGTGGCGGAATCATTCATTCACCGCCCTGGAGCCGCGGTAAAGACCTTTCCCGGGCAGAGGGTGGGTGGCCGTCTCAGATCGCGGAGTTCTTTGGGGCAGTTCAACTTCCTGATGTTAGGGTGGCTGCTGCTGCTCATGGTCGGATTCTGGTTGCGACGGGGGTTGAATGACCGCAATCCGGCTGTTTGCAGAGGGTTACTCGCGGGTTAATCGCAAGAAGAGCCCTATGCGTTTCCAGATTTCATGCAGTTGACATCTTTTATTGACGATGAACAATCGAATGGTTTGACGCCGCCCCCGTCCGGCGATACGAATACCGACAATGGGGGCGCAGTGGCCGAAATCGAAGTTGCGCGGACGACCGGCTGGGACATGGAGGAATTGGCCCGGCTCGTGGAAGGCGCGCAGCGGGGCGATGCGCTGGCCATGGACGAACTGCTCGGCGTCGTCGCACCGTACGTCGGTCGGATCTGTGGACCGGTGGCGCTCCAGGACGCCGCGGACGCGGCGCAGGAGGCGCTCATCGCGGTGTTCCGCAACCTCGGCCAGCTGAAGACCCCCGCGGCGTTCCTCGGGTGGGTCCGGTCGATCGCCGTCCGGGAGGCGCTCAAGTACGCCAAGCAGCGTCAGCGCCAGGGTCCCCAGCCCGCGGACTGGGACGAGAAGCCGGTGCTGGAGGACCTCCAGCTCGCCTCGGACATCGCCGACGTGATGGGGCGGCTGGCGCCCGAGCACCGGGTGGTGCTGACCTTGCGGCACATCGACGGCCTGGACGAACAGGAGGTCGCGAGGATCCTCGTGTTACCCGTGGGGACGGTCAGGTCCCGGTTGTTCCGGGCCCGCCGGTCATTTCGTTCCGCTTGGGAGTGAGCGGGCGTCCAGGCGCCGCTGCAAGCGGTCGAAGAGCATGCCGGTCCGTTGTTCCGCCCGCAGCGCGCGCACGCGGTCGACGAGCCGGCCCCCGGGGAAGCGCAGGCTGCTGTAGAAGGCGAAACGGGTGCGCTCACCCTCGGCCACGGCGGCCATGCCGCCGACCAGCACCTTGCTCTGCATGAGGCACCAGCCCGGTCGCAGCACGATGTCGAAGTGCTCGCCGTGCCCCAGGACGCTGACGGCCCGTCCCGTCAGCCTGCCGTTCCCGGATCCGGTGACGGCGAAGGAGCGCAGTCCCGGGACGATATGCGGGAGTTCCCGTTCCAGATCGGACGCGACGGCCCACAGGGCATCGAGGGGCGCGTCGAAAAGGCGCTCTCCGTAACTCGGGTACTTCGATGCGGAGGCGATGACCTTCAAACGTCGGAGCGGGTCGATTTCGACCGCCGGCCAGTCGCTGTGCAGCGGACCAGTCACTGGAAACCGCCCCCTCTGTTTCGTATGGGAGGAAGGCTCGCAGCATCCCCCTGCATGGTCAAGCACTTCGAAATACCCGATCGGAGTGACCGCGCGCAATAGCGTATCGAGACGGCCCCGATACGGGTCCCCCCACCGATTTCTCGGAAAGAAATCCGGTCCCGCGGGAGTGCATCCGCGCCGCGCGGCCTCTTCCTCCTCGAAGGAACACGGTTACACGAGCATCGTACAAGGGGAGCAGCGGCATGCGGTTCGCCCAGTTGCCGGAGCGCAATGCGGGAACGAAAAGAACGGGGAGGGCAGTCGTGCTGACCAAGGGGGCTCCGCCGAGGACCCGACCGACACTGCCGCGCGCCCTGGCGGAGGCCGGGCCGCGCGAGGCGGGACTCGGCTTCGGCATCTGTTCCGTCCATGAGGGGCCGCCCGTGGCGGTGCACGAGGCCGAGCGCCGGATGGCGAGGGCCATGCCGCCCCGGCGGCGGGCGGACTTCCTGATCGGCCGCGGCGCGCTGCACCGTGCGCTGCGCGCGGCCGGACTGACCGCCGACGCCGTGCTGTTCGAGGGGGTGCGTCCGCTCCTGCCCCCCGGGATCTCGGCGTCGATCAGCCACTGCGACGGAGTCGCCGTGGCCGTGGCGGGGCCCGCGCGGCTCTTCCCCGCGCTGGGCGTCGACCTGGAGCTGTCCGGGCCGCCCCTGCGGGCGGCCCACCTGGTGCTGCGCGGGGCCGAGGCCGCCGCGCTGCACGGGGCGGGGCGCGCGGCGGAGCGGCGGCTGCTCGCGATGTTCTCCGCCAAGGAGGCCGCGTACAAGGCCCTCAGCCCGGTCCTGGGCCCCGAACTGCGCGGCCTGCGCGACCTGGTGCTCACCGCGGACACCGCGGACACCGCGGACACCGCGGACACCGCGGACACCGCGGACACCGCGGATGCCATGGACGCCACTGATGCCGCTGATGCCACTGACAGCGCGGACGCCGGCGGATTCCTGGTCCACGCCGCGAGCCGCCCCGATCTGAGCCTGCGGGTGAGCGTCCGCACGCTCCCGAGCGGCGGCGTCCTGTGCTGGGCCCTCCCGCTGGTCACCCCGCCCGCGCCCTGACCGGCCCGCGTCCCGACCGGCCCGCCCGGATCCCGACCGGCCCCGCCCGGGCGTCCGTACGGGCCCGCGCCCGCTCCCGACCCTGAGCACGGGCCCGCACACCCTCGACGACTCCCCGCGCGATCACACCCTCACGCGATCACCCGCACGGAACCGCACCCTCACGGAGGTCACGCCGCCATGGACGCACCCACCCTGCTCGCCCCGCCCCGGCCGGCGGACTGGACGCCGGCCGGCTGGCGTCGGCACCCGGCCGCCCAGCAGCCCGAATGGCCCGACCACGCCCTGCTGCGCAGGGTGCGCACCCGGCTCGCGGGCACCGCACCCCTCGTCCACCCCGGCGAGATCCTGGAGCTGCGCCGGGGGCTCGCCCGGGCCGCCCGCGGGGAGGGCTTCGTGGTGCAACTGGGCGACTGCGCCGAGACCTTCGAGGCGCCCACCTTCGCGGGCACCGCGGCCCGGGTGGAGCTGCTCCACACCACCGCCCGGACGCTGGGACGGGCCCTGCACCGGCCGGTGATCCCGATCGGGCGGATCGCGGGCCAGTACGCCAAGCCGCGCTCCTCGCCCACCGAACGCGTCGGTGACCTCGTACTGCCCTCCTTCCGCGGCCACTTGGTCAACGACCCCGCCCCCACGCCCGCCGCCCGCGTCCCCGACGCCACGCGGCTGCTGCGCGGCCACGCCCACGCCCGTGACGTGCTCGCCCTGCTGCGCGAACTCGCCGCGTCGGGGATGGTCGTGCGGGAGCCCGCGGCGGCCGGCGCCCCCGCCGTGTGGACCAGCCACGAGGCCCTGTTGCTCGACTACGAGGAGCCGCTGGTGCGCCGGGACCCGGTGACCGGCGGCTGGTTCCTGACCTCCACCCACCTGCCCTGGATCGGCGCGCGCACCGGTGAACCCGACGGCGCGCACGTCCGCTTCCTGGCGGGCGTGGCCAACCCGGTCGGGGTGAAGGTCGGCCCGGGCACGGATCCCGAGCGCCTGGCCGAACTGTGCGCGCGGCTCGACCCGGACCGCCGGCCGGGCCGGCTGGTGCTCATCTCGCGGATGGGCGCGGACGCGGTGCGCTCCGTACTGCCGCCCCTGGTGGAGCGGGTCGCCCGGCTCGGCCACCCCGTGGTCTGGGTGTGCGACCCGGTCCACGGGAACACGTACACCAGCGGTACGGGCCACAAGACCCGCCACGTGGACGTGGTGGGGGAGGAGATCCGCGGGTTCTTCGCCGCGGTGCGCGCCGCCCGCGGCTGGCCCGGCGGCATCCACCTGGAGGCCACCCCGGCCGACGTCACCGAATGCGTGGGCGGCGCGCCCGCGGTGGCGGAGCGGGACCTCCCGCTGCGGTACGAGAGCGCCTGCGACCCCCGGCTGAACGGCGCGCAGACCGCCCGGCTGGTGGAACTCGTCGCGGAGCTCTGCGCGACCCCCTGACCCGACCGCTCGCCCGCGGGTCACGAGGCCGCCGGGCCCGGAAGGGTTCCGGTGACGTCCGTCGCATTCCCGGACGGAACGTCCGGCGCCGTCGCCGCCTCCTGACCGTGCGACCGGCCCGCACGGGTCCGGCCGAGCGACCGAGCGACCCTGGGAGTTGTCATGCAGGACCGGACACCGCCGACACCGCCGATGCCCGAGCTGGAAGGCGTCCGGCACCACTACGTCGACGTGCGGGGGGTGCGGCTGCACGTCGCGGAGGCGGGCCGGGGCCGGCCCGTGGTGCTGCTGCACGGCTTCCCGCAGCACTGGTACGGCTGGCGGCGGCTGATCCCGCTGCTGGCCGACGACCACCGGCTGATCTGCGTGGACCTGCGCGGTTTCGGCTGGTCCGAAGCGCCCGCCGGGGGGTACGACACCGACAGCCGGGTGGCCGACGTCCTCGCGCTGATGGACGGGCTCGGGCTGGACCGGGCCGCGCTCATCGGCCACGACTGGGGCGCGTGGACGGGCTTCCACCTCTGTCTGCGCGCCCCGGAGCGGTTCAGCCACTTCCTCGCGCTGAACATGCTCCACCCGTGGCCGCTGCACCGCCGGTTGATGCCGCAGTCGTGGCGCTTCTGGTACACGGCGCTGCTGGAGCAACCGCTGCTGGGCCGCTGGGTCCTGCGCAACCGCCCCGCCTTCACCCGCTACTTGATGCGCAAGGGAGTCACCGACCCGGCCGTCTGGGAGCCCGCCGTGATGGACGGCTTCGTCAGTTCGAGCCGGGAGCCGGACCGGGCGCGGGCCGGCGAGGCGCTGCACCGGGCCTTCGCGCTGCGGGACATCGCGAAGCTGCTCCTGGGCAGCTTCAAGAAGCACCGGCTGACCACGCCGACCGTGATCATGGCGGGGGCCCACGACTTCATGCTGCCGCCGAGCGTGCTGTCGGGCGGCGGCCGGCACGCCGACGACCTGCGGGTCGACGTGGTCGCCGACTGCGGGCACTACCTGCACGAGGAGCGCCCCGACCTGGTCGCCAAGACCGCCCGCACGCTCTTCTCCGAGGCCGGCTGACCGAGGGCCCCCGCACCGTTCGCGCCGACGGTGCGGGGGCCCGTACGCGACCGTCGAGCGATCCGTGCGGCCTCCCAAGTCCCCCGTGCGGGGCGGATCTTAGGCCTGCCCGGCCGGAGCGAGGGGCTCCGGAAAAATTTTCGAATCTCGGTGGAGTGTGACGGCCCCTCCCCGTCTCTTATCTGGTGTCGGCCGCTTCGAGCCGCTTGCCGCGAGACCCCGAAACCCCAGCGCCCCACGACCGCCCCCGGGCGGACTCAGCGCTGCCCGAAAGCACCAGCCAGGCCGAGCAGAGGGATGAACATGCCCGACATATCCGCACTCAACCTCGACGTGATCCCCCAGCCCACCGCGTCCCTCGGGGTGCTGCCGACCGTCGCCGCGGAGAAGCACCCCGACACCCCCTTCCTGTCCGACACGGCCTGGCGCACCTACGACGGTCCGGTCCGCACCTTCGCCGAGTTCGCGCGGGCCGTCGACGACTACGCCGACCGGTTGTGGGCCGCCGGCATCCGCAAGGGCGACGTGGTCGCCGTGGTCCAGCGCAACCACATCGAGGTCGAGGCCGTCATGTGCGCCCTCGGCAAGATCGGCGCCCTGCCCGCCCTGCTCTCCTCCGGGAT
The DNA here is from genome assembly GCF_044454405.1 of Streptomyces sp. NPDC051555. Taxonomy (NCBI): domain Bacteria; kingdom Bacillati; phylum Actinomycetota; class Actinomycetes; order Kitasatosporales; family Streptomycetaceae; genus Streptomyces; species Streptomyces sp. NPDC051555. Next base: position 186,329 of record NZ_JBITDP010000010.1, read on the forward strand.
GGAGGTCGGCGAGCTGCTCGAATGCTTCGCCCGGCTGGACAACCCGTACCTGCTCGTCGACTCCCTCGGGCTCTCCCTCTTCGGCGACGCCCGCCGCGCCCTGCGGCTCCTGGTGCGCAACGTGCTGTGCCTGGAGCCGACCGAGCAGAACTGGGTCGTCCCGGTCCAGGACCGGCTGCCGCATGTGGCGAACCCGCGCGACGAGGACGAGTGGTTCGTCATCACCCACTCCTCGGGGACCACCGGCGCCCCGAAGATGGCGGCCCACTCCACCCGTTCGCTCTTCGGCATGGTCGCCCCGATGATCATGATCTTCCGGGACCAGTACTCGACGGACGACCTGAACGCCAAGCACCTGTCCTTCGTCCACGCCCGCACCTGCGCCGGCACCCTCGCCTCGCTCGAAACCGCGATGCCCGCCCTGGCCATCGCCGACCCGGACCCGGCCAACGTCAAGCGCCTGATGCTCGAACACCGCCCGACCTCCCTGGAGACGCACCCCAACGTCTACATCCAGTGGGAGTCGCTGGCCGACGACCCGGACCGCCCCTTCCAGCACGTCGAGCGCTTCATCAGCACCTTCGACGCGATGCACCCCCGCACCGTACGGGCCCTGCTGAACGCCTCCGAGCACCCCGACGCCCACTACTTCCAGGCGTACGGCCAGACCGAGTCCGGCCCGATCTGCCTGCGCATCGTGACCCGCGAGGAGTCCGCGGACTACTCGCCGCGCAACGTCGGTCACGCCGGCGGCGGCATGGAGATCCGCATCGTCGACGAGCAGGGCACCCCGCAGCCCGCCAACACCCCCGGCATCATCGAGACCCGCTCGCCCGGCCGCATGCGCGGCTACGTCGGCGGCGACCCGATGCCGCCGCAGGACTCCTGGTGGCCGATGGGCGACATCGGGCGCCAACTCGACGACGGCTCCCTCGAACTCCTCGACCGCGTCGTCGAACACGTCGACGGCGTCGGCAGCCTCCTGGAGAAGGAGGACCACCTCCTGGAGGCCCTGCCCGAGCTGGTCGAACTGGTCCTGGTGAAGGCCGAGGACACGGAGGACAGCGAGGTCTTCGCCGTCGCCTGCCCCCGCCCCGGCACCGTCCCCGACCCCGAGCGCTTCCGCGCCGTCGCCGCCGAGGCCGGGCTGCCCGACCTCCAGGTGCGCTTCTGGGAGTGGGAGGCGATGCCGATCACCGGTTCCTACAAGGTCCGCCGCTCCGTGCTCCGCCGCAAGCTCGCCCGCCGCATCCAGCGCACCACCACCACCCCCGCGAAGGAGTCCTGACCGCGATGGTCCAGCTCTGGAACCTGCTCTCCGCGTCCGTCCACGACGCGACGATGCTCCACACCCCCTCCCGCCAGGAGGAGCCCGTCAGCGGCCCCGCCCTGTTCGCCCGCGCGGAGCGCACCGCGGGCGGCATCCTGGCCGCCTGCGACGGCCGTCGGCCGCTGCGCGCCGGACTGCTCATGGCCAATGGGGAGCCCTGGGTGCGCGGCCTGCTGGCCCTGTTCCGGCTCGACGCCGCGGCCGTGCCGCTCGCGCTGCCGGTCGCCTTCGGCGGGGCCGACGCCTACGCCGCGCACATCCAGCGGATCGCGGCCGACGCCTCCCTCGACGCCCTGCTCGTCGACGGGAGCCTCGGCAGCCGGATCGTCTCCCGCGTCGCGGCCGCCGTACCGCACCTGCCGGTCATCGACATCGCCGAACCGCCCCGGGACGCCGTGGACCTCCCGCCGGTGAGCGGCGGCGGCGACGCCGCGGCCGTCATCCAGTACACCTCGGGCAGCACCTCGGCGCCCAAGGGCGTCGTGATCACCCACGCCAACGTCGAGGCCGGACTCGACGCCATCGGGGACGGCACCCGCTGGGGACCCGAGGACGCGCTCGGCCAGTGGCTGCCGCTCTTCCACGACATGGGCCTGTTCACCATGCTCGCCTCGCTGCGCCACGGCACCAGGACCTCGCTGTGGCAGCCCGGCGACTTCGTGCGCCGCCCCATGCAGTGGCTCGGCGAGTTCGCGGCGTCCCGCTCCACGATCCTGCCCGCGCCCAACTTCTTCTACGACTACCTCGTCGCGGCCGCCGCCAAGGGCATCCCCGACGACCTGGACCTCTCCGCCTGGCGCTACGGCGGCAACGGCTCCGAACCGGTCAGGCTGAGCAGCCTGGAGGCCTTCCAGCGGACCTTCGCCCCCTACGGGCTGCGCCCGCAGGTCGTCCAGCCGAACTACGGCCTCGCCGAGGCCACCCTCATCGTCAGCAGCGGCGTCCCGCGCACGGACTACCGCAGCCTGCTGGTGGACCGCGCCAGCCTGTCCGTCGGCGACCGGATCACCGAGAGCGCCGAGGCCGGACCCACCGTGCGCTCCGTCGTCTCCTGCGGTCCCGCCGTCGCCGGCATCGAGGTCCGCATCGGTGACGCCGAGGGCGCCTCGCTGGCCGAGGGCACCGTGGGCGAGGTGCAGATCGGCGGAGCGCCCGTCACCGCCGGGTACCTCGGCCTGCCCGCCGCGCAGCAGCCCTTCACCGCCGACGGGTTGCTCCGTACCGGCGACATCGGCTTCCTGCACGAGCGCGAGCTGTACGTCATCGGCCGGATGAAGGCGATGGCCGTCGTCCGGGGCCAGAACTATTACGCCGAGGACGTCGAAGAGATCGTCAAAGCCACCCCCGGGGTCGACCGCAGGCACTGCGCCGCCTTCGCCTGGGACGTCGAGGGCGAGGAACGCATGGTCGTCATCTGGGAGTCCCGGCTCGACGGGGAGAGCGCCGCCGCCGTCGGCGAGGCCATCCGCGCACGCCTCCTGGAACACCTGGGCCTGGGCGCCGTGGAGACCCTCGCCGTCTCCCCGCAGAGCCTGCCCTTCACCAGCTCCGGCAAGGTCAAGCGCTCCGGCGCGGCCGACCTCTACCGCCAGCAGACCGCGACCCCGATCGCGACCCCGACCGCCACCCTGACCACCGCACCGGAAGGACCCGCCCAGTGAGCGCCGAGAAGACCCTGGACACCGTCGTACGCGCCCTGGCCCACCAGGCCAACGTCCCCACGACCACGATCGACACGGACAAGCCGCTCACGGCCGTGCCCGGCATCGAGTCCGTCAAGGCGCTGCGCGCGATCACCGACATCGAGGACGAGTACGACGTCGTCATCCCCGACGACTTCCTCTTCGAGACGGCGACCGTCGGCGAACTGGCCGCCTTCGTCGCCTCCTTGATCCCGGAGGGCAGCTCCGCATGACGACGACCGTGGAGAGCGCTGCGCCCGAGGCACTGCTCGGCGCCCTCGGCCGCTTCACCGCCGTGCCCCGGGACCTCGGACGCTACGACACCGACGCCCGCACCGCGGCGCAGGCCCTGCGCGCCGCCCCCGAGCAGGTGGCCCGCCTGGCCGCCGAGGGACTGCCGCACGTCGAGGACTCCGCGCGCGGCCCCCTGTTCGACTACGACGACCTGATGAACGTCGGCATGTTCTGCGGGACCGGACAGACCGTGCCGGAGCTCGGACTGCGCTTCCTCATGCGGTTCGCCGCCTCGTCCCGCGACAGCTGGTACGCGCCCCGGGAATGGGAGATCGGCGTCCACCCCGCCCGCACCGCGGGCGGCGAGGACGCGGGCGCGCCGGCCCCCGCCGGCCGGCTGCCCGAGGTGAGCGTACGGGTGCCGGACCTCTCGGCGCCCGGGGTGGAACTCCTCTCCGAGCACCCCTTCGAGGACCCGCTGCGCGTCGGCGGCTACACGGCCACCGTCCGCCTGACCGGCGCCGACCGGAGCGTGCGCGACCCGCGCATCCACGCGGCGTGGAACGAGGTCGTCGAGGGCCTCGCCTCCCGCCGGGTCACCTACCAGACGGTGCCGGAGGCGCTGCGCGCCGACCACCACCGGGCCTGGGAGATGGGCATCGCCGACTGCGTGGTCGCCTCCCGCCTGCTGGCCGACCGGCTGCGCGCGGCCGGCCTGCGGGCCACCGCGCGGCGCGGCTACCTCCTCGGCCTCTTCGGCAGCGACCACGCCTGGTGCGACGTCGTCGAGGACGGGGTGCACAAGTCCCTCGACCCGGTCTTCGCCTTCGTCGCCACCGTCGGCGACGAGCGCGGGGTCGCCGAGTCCCCGGAGTTCGCCGCCGCCTGCTTCGGCAGCCGCTTCAACCGACTGCTGCCGTGCCGCACGGACAGCGCCGAACCCCTCGTCTACTTCGACGGCGAACCCGCCCCCTACTGGGCGATGGTCGGCGTCAGCGCCCGCCCCCGGAGGAACGCATGAGCCTGGCACGCACCCTCGTACGGCAGAGCCTGGACCACCCGGCCCTGCTCGACCGGATCACCGACGGGGCCCCGCTCGCCGGCGCGGGGGTCAACTCCGGCGAACTCATCCGGCTCGCCCTGACCATCGAGGACCACCTCGGCCGGCCGCTCCAGGACGAGGAACTGCTGGAGCTGACCTCCATCCAGGCCGTCGCGCAACTGGTGGGGAACGGGGCGGCCTGAGATGTGGCTCAACCACGTGGTGCGCCGCGGACTGGACCGCACCCCCGACGCCCTCGCCCTGCGCGACGCCGCCCGTGACGTCAGCTGGCGCCGCCTGCACCGCGACGTCGAGGCGCTGGCCGACCGGCTGCGCCGGGACGTCCCGCGCGGCAGCCGCGTCCTGGTCCTCAGCGGCAACCGGGTCGAGGTCATCGAGACCTACCTGGCCTGCGCGTCCGCCGCGCTGGTGGCCGTACCCGTCAACCCGGCCCTCACCGACCGCGAGGTCGACGCGATCGTCGCCTCCGTGGAACCGGCCGCCGCGATCGCCGACACCGAGGGCCTCGCCCGGCTCGCCGCCCTGTACCCCGTGCTGCCGCTGACGGACATCACCGCCGTCGGCGACCTCCCGGACGCCGGGCCGCGGCCGACGCCCCACGAGGGCGCCGGCCTCGCCGACCCGGTGATGATCCTGCACACCTCCGCCACGACCGGCACCGCCAAGGGCGTCGTCGTCGACCAGCGCTCCCTCCAACTGAACGCGCTGTCGTGGCTGGCCGAGGTGGGGCCGCGGCCCGGCACCGTCTTCCTCAACGCCGGTCCGCTCTTCCACGGCAGCGTGGTGATCGCGCTCGACCACCTCGCGGCAGGCGGTACGGTCTGCGTCCTGGACCGCTTCACCCCGCAGGGCTGCCTCGCCGCCCTGGAGCGCTGGCAGGTCGAACACGCCTTCCTCGTACCGTCCATGGTCCGCCTCACCCTCGACGCGCGGGCCCTGCCCACCACCGACCTCGGTGCGCTGCGGCTGCTCCTGCACGGCGCGGCCCCGATGCCCGCCGAGCTGGCCGCCGAGGCGCGCGAGCGGCTCGGCGTCGAGCTCCAGACCGTCTTCGGCATCACGGAGGGCGGCGGACCGGTCGTCTCGCTCGCCCCGCACACCGAGATCGGCGCACCCCCGCTCCCCGGCGCGGTCTGCGTCGGACGCCCCATGCTCGGCACCGCGCTGCGCATCACCGACGCCGACGGCCGGGACACGGAACCGGGCGAACTCGGCGAGGTCCAGGTGGCCGGCGGCGGCCTGATGCAGGGGTACTGGAAGCGCCCCGAGGCCACGGCCGAGGTGCTGCGCGACGGTTGGCTGAACACCCACGACATGGGGTGCGTCGACGCGGACGGCCTGGTCTGGATCGTCGACCGCCGCAACGACCTGATCCTGCGCGGCGGCCAGAACGTCTACCCGGCCGAGATCGAACACGTCCTGCGGCAGTCGCCGAACGTCGCCGACGTCGTCGTCGTACCGGTGCACTCCCCGGTGTGGGGCCAGATCCCCGTCGCGTTCGTCCAGCCCCGGACCCCCGAGTCCTTCGACGCGGCCGAACTGCTCGGGCTGTGCATCGAGTCACTGGCCGCCTACAAGCGGCCCGGCCACTTCCTGCCGCTGGAGACCGTCCCGCGCAACCCCGCCGGAAAGGCACTGCGGCCCCGACTGCGGGAGCTGGCCCACCGGCTCGTCATCGAAAGCGAGAACACCCCGTGACCACCACCGACTACACGCGCCCGGAGATCCTGACGGCGCTGGCCGGCGAATGGGCCGTCCCGGTGCAGGGCAACGCCGTCATCCAGTGGGACTACGACCGGCGCAACGACAAGATGGTCCGGCTCTACCAGCAGGGCAAGCAGCGCCAGTGGGACATGGACGACCGCCTCGACTGGGACCACGAGGTGGACCCCGACGACCCGCTCGGCCTCCCGGACGACTTCATCTCCATCTCGGGGTCCAAGCTGTGGGACCGCATGCCCGAGAGCGAGCGGACGCTCGTGCGCAAGCACAGCAGCGGCTGGCTGTACTCGCAGTTCCTGCACTCGGAGCAGGCCGCCCTGATCGCGGTGGGCAAGATCCTCCTCACCGTCAACGACCTGGACTCCAAGCTGTACGCGGCCACCCAGCTGATGGACGAGGCCCGGCACGTCGAGGGCTTCAACCGCTTCCTGCACACCAAGATCGGCCTGCGGTACGGGCTCTCCCCGTCCATCGCCGCGATGTTCGAGCACGCGATGCGCGAACCGCGCTGGGACTTCGGCGTGCTCGCGGCCCACATCCTGGTGGAGAACATGGGCCTGGCCACCTTCGGCGTGCACCGCGAGCGCCTCAAGGACCCGCTGGCCCGCGCGTTCAGCGCCTACGTCGCCCGCGACGAGGCCCGCCACGTCGCCTTCGGCCGGCTGCTGCTGCGCGAGTACTACCCGCAGCTCAGCGAGACGGAGCTGAAGGAGCGCGAGGACTTCGTCGTCGAGGGCTGCTGGGCGCTGCGCGACCGGTACGTCGACGACGACATCTGGAACACCCTCGGCTACGGCGAGGAGGCCATCAAGGCCTCGCGCCGCTCGCCCGCCAAGCGGGAGTTCCGCCGCCTGGTCTTCATGCGGATCGTGCCGGGCCTCAAGGAGATCGGCATGTTCGGCCCGCGGGTGCAGGAGGCGCTCCAGAAGATGGGCGTCCTCGGCTTCCACTCCGTGGACGAGGCCGCGCTGCGCGAGCTGGACGACAAGGCGGCCGTGGACGAGCTGACGCGGAGCGAGATGGACTTCCGCCGCCGCGACATCGCCTCCGTCGTCGACCTCGGCTCCCTCGCGGCGGACGGCGCACCCGCCGCCTCCTGACCGGGCTCCGCACGCCCGCCCCCGCCCCGTCCCGCCCCGCGCGGGACCACGCCCCCGTCCCGCCCCCGGACCAGCGGAGAGACCGACATGCTCGAAGCCACCCTGCCCCCCGTCCGGCCCGGTCGCATGCGCGGCCTCGCCGCCCCCGACGCCGACACCAGCGGGCGGCGGACCCTGACCGGGCTGGCCGACGGGACCGTGCCCGACCCGCCCGCCGCGCACACCCTCGCCCTGCCGCCGGCCACCTCCTGGCTGCCCGGCCTGGTCACCTGCGAGACGGAGTTCGACGCGCGGCTGACGCTGACCCCCGGGGTCGTCTTCGGCGGCTGGATCGCCTGCCTCGTCGACCACTTCGCGGGCCTGGTGATGCTGTCGGCGATCCCCGACGGGTCGGGCTTCCTGACCGCCGGGCTGTCCGTCGTCTACCACGCGCCGCTGTTGCCGGGTCCGGTGACCGTGGAAGCCGTACTGACCAGCTGCTCGACCCGGCGCGCGGTCGCCGAGGTGCGCTTCCACCAGGACGGGCGGCCCGCCTGTACCGGGACGGTCGAGCAGATCATCCACCGGGCCGGGAGCCACCGTGCGTGAGAGCGAGTTGGAGCAGGAACACCTCGACTTCCGGGACATGGTGCGCGAGTTCGTGGACCGGGAGATCGCCCCCTTCCACGCCGACTGGGAGCGGGCCGGGCTGGTCGACCGGCAGGTGTGGCGCGCCGCCGGCAAGCACGGCCTGCTCGGCATCGACGTGCCCGAGGAGTACGGCGGCGGGGGCGTGCGCGACTTCCGCTACCAGGCGATCATCAGCGAGGAGATCATGCGGGTCGGCGCCACCGGCGTCGGCTTCGCCCTCCACAACGACGTCGTCGCCCCGTACCTGCTGGACCTCGCCACCGAGGAACAGAAGCGCCGCTGGCTGCCCGGTTTCTGCTCGGGCGAGCTGATCACGGCCATCGCCATGACCGAACCCGAGGCCGGCAGCGACCTGCAGGCCATCCGCACCAGCGCCCGCCGCGACGGCGACCACTACGTGCTGAGCGGCGCGAAGACCTTCATCACCAACGGCATCCACGCGGACCTGGTGGTCGTGGTGGCCCGGACCGAGCCGGGCAGCGGCTCGCGGGGACTGAGCCTGCTGGTCGTCGAGCGCGGCATGCCCGGCTTCGAGCGCGGCCGCAAGCTGGAGAAGATCGGCATGGCCGCGCAGGACACGGCCGAGCTGTTCTTCGACGAGGTGCGGGTGCCGGTCGCGAACCTGCTGGGCCGGGCCGGACGCGCCTTCCTGTACCTGGCGAACAACCTGCCCCAAGAACGCCTCGGCATCGCCGCCTACGCCGTGGCCGCCGCCGAGACCGCCTTCGCGCAGACGCTCGCCCACTGCAAGTCCCGCAGCCAGTTCGGCCGGGCCATCGGCTCCTTCCAGCACATCCGCTTCGAACTCGCCGAAATGGCCACAGAGTTGGACGTGGCCCGCACCTACGTGGACCGGGCGATCGCCGAGCACAACGCGGGCCGCCTCGACGCGGTCGCCGCCGCGAAGGCCAAGTGGTGGGCCACCGACGTCCAGCGCCGCGTGCTGGACCGCTGCGTGCAACTGCACGGCGGCTACGGCTTCATGCGCGAGACCCCCGTGGCCAGGGCCTTCGTGGACAACCGGGTGCACGCGATCTACGGCGGCACCAACGAGGTCATGAAGGAACTCATCGGCCGCGACCTCGGCGTGTAGTGCCGTGGCCCTCTTCCCCCGAACGGAGAACGTACGTGAGTGACAGACAGCTGGAGGTCTGCGTCATAGGCGCCGGTCCCCGTGGGCTCTCGGTGGTGGAGCGGCTCTGCGCCGACGCGCGCGAGCGGGCCGCCGGGACCACCGTCACCGTGCACCTCGTGGACCCGGCCCGGCCGGGCGCGGGCAGCGTCTGGCGCACCCGGCAGTCGCACCACCTGCTGATGAACACGGTCGCCTCCCAGGTCACCCTGTTCACCGACCCGAGCGTCGAGATGGCCGGCGCCCCCGCCCCGGGGCCCAGCCTGTACGCCTGGGCCCGCGGCCTGGTCGACGGAACCGCCCACGACGGGGCCGTGCACGACGGGGCCGCCTACGACGGGACCGCCTACGACGACCAGGTGTTGGCCGAAGCCAGGGACCTCACCCCGGACTCGTACCCGACGCGCGCCTTCTACGGGCACTACCTGGAGTGGGTCTTCCGCCGTGTGGTGCGCACCGCACCCCCGCGGCTCACCGTCCACGTCCACCCCCTGCGCGCGGTCCGCCTCCACGACCAGGCGGACGGACGCCAGTGCGTCACGCTCGCCAACGGCACCCGCATCGCCGACCTCGACGCCGTGGTCATGGCCCAGGGCCACCTGCCGCTGCTCCCCGACGCCGACGAGCGGCGGCTCGCGGAGTTCGCCCGTACGCACGGCCTGCGCCACGTCCCGCCGGCCAACCCCGCGGACACCGAGCTGTCCGCCGTCGCTCCGGGCGAGGCCGTCGCCCTGCGCGGGCTCGGCCTCAACTTCTTCGACCACATGGCCCTGTTCACCCTCGGCCGCGGCGGCACCTTCGAGCGCCATGACGGGACCCTGGTCTACCGTCCCTCGGGCCGCGAACCCCGCCTGTACGCCGCCTCCCGGCGCGGAGTCCCGTACCACTCGCGCGGCCGCAACCAGAAGGGCGCGCACGGGCGCCACCACTCCCGGCTGCTGACCCCGGACCGGCTGGCGCAGCTGCGTGCCGTCGCCGACGTCGAGGGCCTCGACTTCGTCCGTGACCTGTGGCCGCTGATCGCCAAGGAGGTCGAGACCGTCTTCCACACGGCGCTGCTGGCCCGCCGGGCGACCCCCGAGCAGGCCCGCCGGTTCGAGGAGGACGCCCTGGCGACGCCCTGGGGGTCCGCCGAGGAGAGCGAGGTCTTCGCCCGCTTCGGCATCGGCCCCGAGGACCGCTGGGACTGGGAGCGGATCGCCCGCCCCTACGGCGACCGGCCCTTCCGCGGCGCCGAGGACTTCCGGGCGCGGCTGCTGGAGGTCCTGCGCCGGGACCTCGTCGCCTCCGAGGAGGGGAACGTCGACGGTCCGCTGAAGGCGGCGCTGGACGTCCTGCGCGACCTGCGCAACGAGATCCGGCTGGTCGTGGACCACGGCGGGCTCACCGGCCGCTCCCACCGCGAGGACCTGGACGGCTGGTACACCCCGCTCAACGCCTTCCTGTCCATCGGTCCGCCGCCGCGCCGCATCGAGGAGATGATCGCCCTCGTCGAGGCCGGGGTGCTCACGGTCCTCGGACCGGGCATGCGGGTGGAAGCGGACGAGCGGGCCGGCGCCTTCGTCGTCGCCTCGCCCGAGGTCCCCGGCTCGCGCACCGAGGTCACCACCCTGATCGAGGCCCGGCTGCCCGAACCCGACCTGCGGCGCACCGCCGACCCGCTGCTGCGGCACCTGGCCGCCACCGGAGCCTGCCGCCCCCACGAGATCCGCGACCTCGACCACGGCTCCCACCGCACCGGTGGCGTGGCGGTCACCGCCCGCCCCTACCGGCTGGTCGACGCCGCGGGCCGGGCGCACCCGCGCCGCTTCGCCTACGGGGTGCCGACCGAGGCCGTGCACTGGGTGACGGCGGCGGGCATCCGGCCCGGCGTGAACTCGGTGACCCTCGGGGACTCCGACGCGATCGCGCTGGCGCTGCTCGACCTCGCCGTGCCGGCAGCCGTACCCGAGCCCGTACCCGCCGGAGCCGTGCCGCGGGAGCGCCCGTGAGCGCGCCGCGGCCGGTGGGGGAACCGGCACCGGACACCGGCCTGCTGTCGCCCGTACGGGCGGGCACCGCCGCCGAGGCCGCGACGGGCGACCCCGCCGTCCTCCAGGCGATGCTCGACGCGGAGGCCGCGCTGGCCCGGGCCCAGGCCCGGCTCGGCGTGGTGCCCGCCCGCGCCGCCCGGGCCGTCACGGCCGCCGCGCGCGCGGAGCTCTACGACCTGCGCGAGGTCGCGGTGCGCGCCCGGGCGAGCGCCAACCCGGTGGTGGCGCTGGTGCGGATGCTCACCGAAGCGGTGGCCCGCCAGGACCCCGGGGCGGCGCAGTACGTCCACCAGGGATCCACCAGCCAGGACGTCCTCGACACCGCGCTGATGCTGGTCGCGGCCCGCACCGCGGACCTGATCCTGGCGGACCTGGACCGTACGGCCGCCGCGCTGGCCGCGCTGGCCCGCGCCCACCGGGACACCCCGATGGCCGCGCGCACCCTGGGCCAGCACGCGGTGCCCACCACCTTCGGGCTCAAAGCGGCCGGCTGGCTCCAGGCCGTACTGGACGCCGAGGAACGGCTGCGCCGGGTCCGGGAGCAGGGCCTGCCCGTCCAACTGGGCGGCGCGGCGGGGACCATGGCCGGCTACCTGGAGTACGCGCGCCTCGGCGACGGCGACGGCGTGGGCGGGGCCGGGGTGCGGGAGCCGGACGACTACGCGCCGCGGCTGACCGCGGCCGTCGCCGCCGAACTCGGCCTGGCCGAACCGCTGGTGCCCTGGCACACGGTGCGCACCCCGCTCGCCGACCTGGCCGCCGCGCTGTCCCTGACCGCGAGCGGGCTCGGCACGCTCGCCGCCGACGTCCAACTGCTCTCGCGCACGGAGACCGCCGAGGTCACCGAGGCGGCCGCCGAGGGACGCGGTGCCTCCTCCGCCATGCCGCACAAGCGCAACCCGGCCCTGGCCGCGCTGATCCGGTCCGCCGCCTACCAACTGCCCGCTCTGGTGGCCACCCTCGCCCAGGCCGCCGTCACCGACGACGAACGGCCCGCCGGAGCCTGGCACGCCGAGTGGGAGACGCTGCGCACGGCCCTGCGACTGACCGGCGGCGCCGCCGCCACCGCCGCCGAACTGGCCGCGGGCCTCGTCGTCCATCCCGCGCGGATGCGGGCGAACCTGGAACTCACCGGCGGCCTGGTGGTCTCCGAGCGGCTCGCCGCCCTGCTCTCGCCGGAGCTGGGGCGCGCCGGTGCGCGGAGCCTGGTCTCGGCGGCCTCCGCGCGCGCCGCCGAGAGCGGCCGACACCTGGCCGACGTACTCGCCGCGGCGCCGGAGCTCGCCGGCCGCCTCGACGCCCCCGCGCTGCGCGCGCTGTGCGAACCCGCGCACTACACCGGGGCGGCCGCGACCCTCGTGGACCGGGTCCTGGCCCGCCACGCGCGCACCCGACGCCCGGGCTGACCGCCCCCCCGACCATGCAGAAGGACGACCACACGATGACGGCAAGCACGGCACGTACCGCAGGCATCCCGGGTCCGGGGCCGGCGGCGACCACCCTGCACTGGACCACTCCGGCCGGAGTGCAGGTCACGCGGCTCTCCGAACCCCTGGACCCGGCCGGGGCCGAGGCGGAGTTGGCCCGCCTGGAGGAAGCCCTCGACACGCGGCGCGGCCTGCTCATGTCGGGCCGCTCCGAGCAGCCCGGCCGCTACCGGCCGTACGACCTGGGCCACGTCGACCCGCCGGTGGAACTGACCGCCGTCGGCGACCGGCTCCACGTACGGGCCCTCAACGCCCGCGGGCGCGTCCTGCTGCCCGCCCTGGCCGACGCCCTGCGCCCGCACGGCGCGCTCCACGACGCCGCGGACGGCACGTACAGCGCGGACGGCGCCTTCGCCGTCGCCGTCGGCGCGGAGCCCGGTCCCGTCGGCCGGGAGGAGGACCGCACCCGCCGCCGCTCCGTCCTCACCGTCCTGCGCGCCGCCGTCGCCGCTCTCGCCAGCCCGCAGGACCAGGTGTGGGGCCTGTACGGGGCCTTCGGCTACGACCTGGTCCTCGGCTTCGACCCCGTACCGCTCCACCAGGACCGGGACCCGCGGGACCGCACGGTCGTCCTGCACCTGCCGGACACCATCCTGGAGATCGACCGCACGCGCGGCACCGCCGTGCGGCACAGCTACGAGTTCGCGTACGCGGGCCGCTCCACCGTCGGTCTCGACCGCGCCACGCCCGCCGCCGCCTACGGCCCCCCGGCCGAACCCGCCGCCTACCGCGACCACGCGCCCGGCGAGTACGCGCAGCTGGTCCGCACGGCCCAACAGCGCTTCCGAGACGGGGAGATGTTCGAGGCCGTGCCCGGACAGAGCTTCCACCGCCCCAGCGCCGACGCCCCCTCCGAGGTGTTCCGCCGGCTCCGCGCCCGCAACCCCGCCCCCTACGGCCTGCTGATGAACCTCGCCGCGGGGGAGCACCTGGTCGGGGCCTCGCCCGAGATGTTCGTCCGGGTCGACCCGGACGCCCGCACGGTGGAGTCCTGCCCGATCAGCGGCACCATCGCGCGCGGCGCCGGCCCTCTGGAGGACGCCGAGCGGATCCGCACCCTGCTCGACTCCCGCAAGGAGGAGTCCGAGCTCACCATGTGCACCGACGTGGACCGCAACGACAAGGCCCGCGTGTGCGAGCCGGGCAGCGTGGAGGTGCTCGCCCGCCGCCAGATCGAGCTGTACTCCACCCTCATCCACACCGTCGACCACGTGCGCGGACGGCTGCGCGGCGACCGGGACGCCCTCGACGCGTTCCTCACCCACATGTGGGCCGTCACCGTCACCGGGGCGCCCAAGCGCGCCGCCGTCGCCTTCATCGAGGAGCACGAGCGCAGCCCGCGCCGCTGGTACGGGGGCGCCGTCGGCCGCATCGGCTTCGACGGCGGCCTGGACACGGCCCTGACCCTGCGCACCATCCAGATCCGCGACGGGGTGGCCACCGTACGGGCGGGCGCCACCCTGCTCTTCGACTCCGATCCGGAGGCGGAGGAGAGCGAGACGATCCTGAAGGCGTTCGCCCTCATCGACGCGGTGGAGAACCCCGCGCCCCGCACGCCGAACGGTGCCGGCGCCGGCGCCGGGCCCGTCCCCGGTGCCGTGGGCGGTGGTCGGCCCCCGCGCGTGCTGCTCGTCGACCACCAGGACTCCTTCGTGCACACCCTGGCCGACTACGTCCGCCAGACCGGCGCCGAGGTCATCACCTACCGGGCGGGCTTCCCGCCGGCGCTGCTCGACGCGCTCGCCCCCGACCTGCTGGTGCTCTCGCCCGGCCCCGGCCGCCCCGCCGACTTCCGGATGTCCGCCCTGATCGAGGAGGCCCTGGCCCGGCAACTGCCCCTCTTCGGGGTCTGCCTCGGCCTCCAAGGCCTGGTGGAGCACTTCGGCGGCGCCCTCGGCGTGCTGCCGCGCCCGGTCCACGGCAAACCCTCGCCCGTGGACGTGCTCGACGGCGGCGGCACGGTGTTCAAGAACCTCCCCGCCCGCTTCCCCGCGGGCCGCTACCACTCCCTGTACGCCGAGGAGGGCACGCTGCCCGAGGTCTTCGACGTGACCGCCCGCACCGCCGACGGGATCGTGATGGGCATCGAGCACCGCGAACTGCCCATCGCAGCCGTCCAGTTCCACCCAGAATCGATCATGACCACGGACGGCCGGGCCGGTCACACCCTGATCGCGAACGCCGTCGCCGGGCTCACCCGCGCCGCCGTGCCCCGCGTCCCCGCCGGGAGCCTGCGATGAGCGCCCCCGACCCCGCCGCCGCGCCCTCTTCCGATTCCGCCGCCGTCCCTGTGCGCCGCCCGGCGCGGGACATCCCGCGCTCCCCGCTCACCCGCAACGCCCGACTGGCCTCCCTCCCCCTCGGCTTCGCCGGCCGCAGCGCCCTGCGCATGGGCAAGCGGCTGCTCGGCCAGCCGGTCGAGCGGCTCACCGGCGAACTCCAGCGCCGCACCGGCGAGCAGCTCTTCCGGGTCCTCGGCGAACTCAAGGGCGGGGCGATGAAGTTCGGGCAGATGCTGTCCGTGTTCGAGGCGGCCCTGCCCCCGGAGGTCATCGGCCCCTACCGGGCCGCCCTCACGGTCCTCCAGGAAGCCGCGCCCGCCCTGCCCGCCCCGCGGATCCACGCCGTGCTCGCCGCCGAACTGGGCGCCGACTGGCGCGAGCGGTTCACCTCCTTCGACGACGAACCGGCCGCCGCCGCCTCCATCGGCCAGGTGCACCGTGCGGTGTGGAAGGACGGCCGCCCGGTCGCGGTGAAGGTCCAGTACCCGGGCGCGGGGGAGGCCCTGCTGGGCGACTACCGCCAGCTGGGGCGCCTGATGAAGCTGTTCTCCCTCGTCACGCCCGGCCTCGACGTCGAGCCGATGCTCGACGAACTGCGCGAACGGGTCACCGAGGAGCTGGACTACCGCCTGGAGGCGGCCGCCCAGCGGGCCTTCGCCGACGCCTTCCGCGACGACGCGGAGGTCCTCGTCCCCGAGGTGATCGCCTTCAGCGAGCGGGTCCTGGTCACCGCGTGGATGGAGGGCACCCCGCTGTCGGCCGTCATCCGCGACGGAACGCAGCAGGAGCGCGACGAGGCCGGGTTGCGGTACGCCCGCTTCCTCTTCTCCGGCCCCGAACGCGCCGGGTACCTGCACGCCGACCCCCACCCGGGGAACTTCCGGATGCTCGCGGACGGTCGACTCGGCGTCATCGACTTCGGGGCGGTCAAACACCTACCGGACGGCTTCCCGGCCGCCCTCGGCACCCTGAACCGGCTCGCGCAGCTCGGCGACTGGGGCGCCGCCCACCAACTCCTCGTCGAGGAGGGGTTCATGCGCCCGGGGTCCGAGCCCGACGACACCGCGCTCGCCTCGTTCCTGCTGCCCATCGCGACCCCGACCCGGGAGGACACCTACCGGTTCACCCGCCAGTGGCTGCGCGAAGAGGTCGTCCAGGCCGTGGACCGCGGCCCGGGCAGCCTGCTGCGCCGCTTCAACCTGCCGCCGTCGTACGTCCTGGTGAACCGCGTCGTCGGCGCGGCGACGGCCGTCCTGTGCCAGCTGGAGTGCGAGCTGCCCTTCCGCGCCGAAGCCCTCCGCTGGCTCCCCGGCTTCGCCACCCCGCACGACGCGCCCGCCCCCGCGTGACGTCACTGCCCGGGGGCAGTGGGCATGGTCGCTTCCTCTTCCGTCGGCCCCGCCCACGATAGTGCGCGGGGCCCGACGGCGGGACGGCCGAACGGGGAACGGGCTACCGCGGCGCCCGTACGGAGAATTCGTTGCCGTCGGGGTCGGCCAGGGCGACGGGGCCGTCCTCGTCGCCGGTCGTGGCCGGGTCGATCCGGGTCGCGCCGAGGGAGAGGAGTCGGGCGACCTCGGACCCCGGGTCTTCGCCCGCCGGTACGGCCAGTTCGAAGCGGACCCGGACCCGACCCGCCTTCGGCGCCACCGGGGGGCCGCCCCACGTGATCTTCGGGCCGCCGTGCGGCGAGCGGATGGCGGTCTCCTCGTCCTGGTCCCAGACCAACGGCCACCCCAGCGCCTTGCTCCAGAAGTACCCGACCTCCTGCGAGCCGTCGCAGGCCAGCGCTCCGAGGAAGCCGCATTCGGCGAGGAAGCGGTTGCCCGGCGCGAGCACGCAGAACTCGTTGCCCTCGGGGTCGGCGAGCACCACGTGCCCCTCCTCCGGGAGCTGGCCGACGTCGA
This sequence comes from Streptomyces sp. NPDC051555, assembly GCF_044454405.1. NCBI lineage: Bacteria > Bacillati > Actinomycetota > Actinomycetes > Kitasatosporales > Streptomycetaceae > Streptomyces > Streptomyces sp. NPDC051555. The sequence goes on from NZ_JBITDP010000010.1 coordinate 202,931, forward strand.
TGTGCCGGCCGCCGTGTCCCAGCGCCGCGTCCACCGTCCCCTGCTGCTCCTGCGCGGAGGCGCTCGTCAGATCGAAGTGCACCCGGTTCTGCTCGACCTTCGGCTCCTGGCTCGCCACGAAGCGGAGCCGGAAGCCGGTGTCGTCCGAGGGCACCAGCGCGACGCCGTCCCGCGCGTCGTCGCTCATCTCCCACCCCAGGACCCCGGACCAGAACCGGGCCACTCGCAGCGGGTGGCCCGCGTCGAAACTCACCGCAAACAATTGAGACGTCATTCCGCGGAGCCTAAGCGCCGCCCCGCCCTCCCCGCCAAGGATTATCGGGACGAAATGCCGCTAATTGCGGGTCCGCTCCTCGATCGTGCGCTGGACGCGGGCGATCCCGGAGCGCGCGGCTTCGAGCCGGACGCCCTGCGCACGGGCGAGCGCGAGGTAGTCGTCGAGCAGGCGCCCGTCCGCGGCCAGCCGGTCGGCGTGCCGCTCCGGCAGCGCGTGCACCCGGTAGGCCTCCAGCTCCGCGACGATCACGGCGAACGGCAGGTCCGGGGAGTGCTGCTGGGCGATCCTGAGCCTGCTGACCACGTCGACCAGCTCGCGCAGCTCGGGCGTGACACCCTCCACGGCCGTCGTGAGCGACAGCCGGTTCACCACGAGGAGCGCACCGCTCGACGCGTCGTAGTCGGGCTGGTGCCACCGCACGGCCCGGTCGCGGCGGCGGTTGTCGATGACGAGCCAGGTGCTGACGACCAGGGCGACGAGGGCGATCAACGCCCCCCAGGTCCAGGAGGAGGCGCTGGCGGGGGGTACGGGCAGCATGGTGGCGTCCTTCGTGGTCACGGCACTACGAGGGTGGCGCGGCGGCCGCGCATCATCGGCGGGTACAGCAGGTCCGCCGTGCCCCGGCGGAACAGGACGGGCGGCTTTCCCAGCCCCGACCTGCGCACCTTGTTGGTCTTGACCACGAAACCCGCGGTCTCCTCCACGACCTTGCGGTGGAAGTTCCCCGGGTTGAGCTCGTAGCCCCACACGGCCTCGTAGACCTTGCGCAGATCGGTGATGGTGAAGAGGTCGTCGCAGAAGGCGGTCGCGACGGTGGTGTGCTCCAGTCGGGTACGGGCGCGTTCGAGCCCGTACCGGAGGATCTCGCCGTGGTCGAAGGCGAGGCTGCTGTGAGGGCCCCACAGGGATTCCTCGACCTCGACCCAGTCGGCCTCGCTGGCGTCGCTCGCGCCGGTCACCTCCGGCGGGTCCGGCGTGACCGCGAGGAAGGCGGTCGAGATGACCCGGCCCCGGGGGTCGCGGTCCGGGCGCGAGTACGTGTGCAACTGCTCCAGCCGGATCCCGGAGCTGCTCAGCCCCGTCTCCTCCTGGAGCTCGCGCCTGGCCGTGTCCTCCAGCGACTCTCCCGCCCGGACGAACCCGCCGGGCAGGGCCAGCATCCCGCGGTACGGCTTGGTGCCGCGGCGCACGAGCAGCGCCCGTAGTTGTCCCGAGCGGATCGTGAAGATCACGAGGTCGGCCGTCGGCTGCGCCGAGACCCGCGGCCGCCGCACCGGAGCGGGCCCCCGACCGCTGCCGCGGATGATCTCCACCAAGCGGCGCGCGTCGACGACCGTCCCCTCCGGGACGGCTATGGGCAGGTCCTTCGGCGGCTCGGCGTAATAGACGGCCATGCCGCGCTCGTGGACGCGCCCCAACTCGTACGCGGTGGTGCGACCGACGTATCCGCCGGGATTGACGACGTACACCAGGCCCGCGGTGAAGATCTTCGCCAGGGTCGCCGCCTGGAGGTCGTGGTCCGAGGACTGGGGCGGGTCGGACTCGAACCGTACGAACTCGGGTCCCTGGCTGACGATCCGGCAGATCGGCGGGCTCGTCACGGTCAGCCCGGAGTCCGTGAAGGTCCGGGCGGCCGCGCGGACTTCGGGGTAGTGCTGCCGGAAGCTTCCGATGAGGGCGACGGAGGCCGTGGTCGAGATGCGCATGCGGGGACTGTGCCAGTGGAGCGTCGCCGAGCGGAACTCCCGAAAGCACCCTTCTGACAAGAACTCCGGTGTCGGCGCAGGTGGGAGTGGATTGTTCGACAACGTGTCAGAACGAAAAGAAGCCGCCCGGGCGGCGCCGGCTACGGCGCGGTGGGCGGGGGTGTTTCCGGTTTCGAGTGGAGGACGGCGCGGGCCTGGTCCGCGGCGCGGGCGATGCTTTCGGAGACGAAGTCGACGAAGCGGGCGATGTTCTCCAGGCGGGCGGCGGCCGGGGTGCCGGGGCCGAGGACGCCGACGCCCTGGCGGGCGATCTCGCCGAGGTGGGCGGTGGCGCGGGCGCTGGCCATCGTGGACTGGTAGAGGACGTCGTCGTCGACGATGTAGCGCTCGCGGCGGCGCTCGTCGCGTTCCCGGCGGATGAGGCCCTGGCTCTCGAGGAACGCGATCGCCTTGGAGATGGACGCGGGGCTGACCTCCAGGCGCGCGGCGAGTTCGGCGGCGGTGAGGCTGCCGACGTCGGTGGTGTAGAGGGCGGCCAGCACCCGGGCCGTCATCGTGGGCAGGCCCGACTGCATGAAGACGGTGGCGAACACCTCCTCGTACGCGCGCACGGCCTCGGTGTCGCGGCCGTGGGCCGGCGGCGTCGCCTTCGGGTCGCGCGGCGCGCTCTGTCCGCGCCGGTGCGCGCGGCGTTCGGTGGCGCGGTGGGCGAGGTCGGCGCGGTAGGTGGTGGGGCCGCCGTTGCGCATGACCTCGCGGGTGACGGTCGACGTCGGGCGGTCCAGACGCCTGGCGATCTCGGCGTAGGCGAGCCCGTCGGCGAGTCCCAGCGCGATCTGTTGGCGTTCCTGCTGGGTGAGTCTGCCTCCCGGCATCGTGGTCTCCTCCGTGGTCGTCCTGGGGTGCCGCCAGCATAGCGTTCATTCTTGGTTCATTGCAACGCACCAGAGGGTGAGTGTTGCATTGAAGCCTTGGTCATTGCAATGAAAAGGGGGCTCTGAGCTGCGCATATGCGGATCTTGCGCAACGAGTGTATTGCCTCATCTATGAACGCAACGTAGCTTTTCCCATGTCGGAAACAACGAGTGAGTGAAGGAAGACATCATGCAGAAGTTCATCACCCCCGCCCCGGTCGCCGCCGTCGTCGAGGTTCCCGCGGGTCGGATCCGGTTCATCGCCGCGGACCGTGCGGACACGACCGTCGAGGTCCTGCCCGCGGACGCGTCGAACGGGCGTGACGTGAAGGCCGCGGAGCGGATCACGGTCGGCTACGCCGAGGGCGTCCTGCGGATCGGCGCCGAGCCGGCGAAGAGCCGGGTGCTGGGCAGCTCCGGTGCGGTCGAGGTGACGGTGCAACTGCCCGCCGGTTCGCGGGTCGAGGCGAAGGTGGCCAGCGCGCAGGTGCGGGGCGTCGGGCGACTGGGCGAGGTCGTCTTCGAGGGGGCGCAGGCCACGGTCAAGCTCGACGAGACGGCGGGTGCGCGGCTGACGCTGCAGGCCGGCGACGTGTCGCTGGGGCGGCTCGGCGGTCCCGCGGAGATCACCACGGCGAAGGGCGACATCCGGATCGCCGAAGCCGTGGGCGGCCGGGTCGCGTTGCGGACGCAGGCGGGGGAGATCTCGGTGGGCGCGGCGCGCGGGGTCTCGGCCACCCTGGACGCGGAGACCGGCCACGGGCGGATCCGCAACGCGCTCCTGAACAGCGAGGGCGCGGCCGCCGGCCTGAACATCCACGCGAGCACGACGTACGGCGACATCAGCGCCCACAGCAACTGAGCGCCCGGACGTGCGCGACGCCCGCCACGTCGGCCCCGGTTCACGAGACCGCGTCGACCGGCTCCGGGTGCTCCGAGGTGAACTGGGCCACGGCGGTGGGCATGAACCCCGCCACCGTGTCGCCCTCGGACGGGGTCGACGACAGGACGCTGCTGATGACGACGAGCGAACTCCCCACGCGCACGACGGTCGCGTCGCCGCGCTGGGAGTCGCCCTTGGCCCCCGTCACCCTCGCCTGGACGACGAGGCTCTCGTCCCCGATCCGGGGCCCCTCGGCTACGACGAAGGCGGCCTTGTCCGCGGGCTCCCCCGACGCGTGGGGCAGTTCCACGCTCCGGCACCGGCTCACCAGGTCGCGCAGGTCCAGCATGGCCCGGGTCGCGCCGTTGTCGGCGAAGGAATAGAGCGTCTCGCTCCCGGGGATGACGCCGCCCCCGGCGGAGCGCCCGCCGCTGAAGGTGGTGCGGGCGGAGGCGGCCGACGCCCCCGTGCTCGCGTCCACGACGCTCTGCCCGTCGATCAGGTCGGTGCAGGGCGACGGCGATGGCGACGCCGTCGCCGAAGCGTTCGGGGCGGAACCCTGCGGCCGGTCGTCCGCGGGATCCGCCACGGAGGTCCAGCCGTAGGGCAGGGTGGCGGGCAGGAGGCGGGTGCGCAGCTCGGCGGCCGACAGCGGTCGCGCCTCGGCGGACGCCTGCGACCCCTGGTCCTCGGCGGAACTCCCGCACGCCGTCAACGACGCGAGCGACGCGAGCAACACGCATCCGGCCACGCGCCGGAACTTGAGGTTCCGCACCTCGACACCTTCCACCCCGAGTGATCAAATCGCCCGAAGGTAACAGGCCCGCGGGCCTTCGACAAACGTTTCCTCAGGCCGTGAACCCGCTACTCCGTTTGTACTGCGTTCGGGTGTGCGTTCACCCGGTCGAGTCAAGAACCGCGTCACCCGCGCGCTGCGGGCCCGTGGACGGGAGAAGATCTGCGCGTACCGCGGCGAGGTGCCCGCGGACGTGAACAAGAAGGAATCGGGACATGGCTCAGGGCGCGGTCAAGTGGTTCAACGGGGAGAAGGGCTTCGGTTTCATCGAGCAGGACGGGGGAGGCCCCGACGTCTTCGTGCACTACTCCGAGATCCAGGGCAACGGGTACAAGAGCCTGGAGGAGGGCCAACGGGTCGAGTTCGAGATCGGACAGGGCCAGAAGGGCCCGCAGGCCCAGCAGGTCCACACCATCTGATCCCGATGTCGTAGGTCGGGCCCGCGTCAGCGGGCCCGCGCCGGTGCGCTCAGCGCTCGATCAGGCGCTTGAAGGCCGCCGTGTCGAAGACGTCCTCCATGCGGGCGGCCCGGCCGTCGCGCAGGGTCCAGGAGTGGACGAAGCTCAGCTGTTCGGTCCGGCCGCTCACCGACGTCACGTGCCGCACGCCGAACACCACGACCCGGTCGCCCGACTCCACGAACTCCAGCGGCTCCAGCAGCATCCCGCCCACCACGGTCGGCGCGTGGGCCAGGAACGCCTTGACGCCCGCGTGGCCGTGCTTGGTACCGCCGAGGTCGTAGTCGGACATGCTGTCGGGATGCACCCACTCCACGTCCGGCGCCAGGGCCTCCAGCAGCGCCCCCACGTCGCGGGTGCGGAAGGCGTCGTAGGCGCGGCGGATGAGCGCGAGGTTCGCCGACTGCGTGGGGCAGGGGCCGCAGGTGGTGATGGTCATGCTGCTCTTCCCAATCCGTGGTCGGCGTACAGGGCGTGCTCGGCGCGCTCGGCGGGCTCGCGGAGGAGCTCGGGGTGCAGGGCGCGCAGGGTGTCGCGGATGCCGTCGCGCCAGGGGACCGTGCAGGGCCCGGTCAGCGCGCGGCGCAGCGCGGGATCGAACTGGTAGGTCTCGCGGGTGACGGCACTGGGCACCAGGCGCGCCTCCACACCCGTCAGCTCCTCCATGTGGCGGATGCAGTCGGTGATCCCCACCGCTTCGTCACCACCCCAGTTGACCAGGGTCGCCGGGGTGGTGGCGGCCCTCCACAGGTGCGGCACCTGCCGCACGAGGTCGTCCGTGTGCAGCGGCGAGCACCAGTTCTGGCCCCGCAGCGGTACGGCGATGGGCTCACCGGCGAGCATGCGCGCGAAGTACAGCATCGGGACCCCGCCGTAACCGCCGGGCCCGTAGGCGATGTTGAGGCGCGCGATGGTCGTGGGCAGCCCCAGGACCTGGGCGAAGGCCCGTACGGCCCCCTCCGTCGCGAGCTTGCCCACCGGGTAGGCGGGCAGCCAGTCGGCGACGCCGTCGACCGGGTCGGACTCCGTGTAGCGGTGCTCCAGGGTGCGGCGGGCGTAGAGGGCGCCCGTGGAGACGTACAAGAACGCCTCCGCGCCGCGGCAGTGGTTCATCAGCCGGCCCGCGGCCACCGAGTTGACCTCGGCCGCGGCGTTGAAGTCGCCGTCCTCGCCGCGGCGGACCGCCGAATGGATCACGTGGGTGAAGTCCCGCGGGAGGTCCCGCAGGGAGCCGCCGTCGGGGTCGTCCATGTCCCAGTGCCAGGTGGTGACGGACTTCTCGTTCAGCGCCCGCTCGATGCCCGGGGCGCCGAAGCGGCCCAGGCACCAGACCTCGTTGTGCTCGGCCAGGGCCTCGGCCACCGGCCGGGCGACCTGACCGGTGCCGCCCGTGACCAGGATCTTCTTGCCCTTCATCGGTGCGCTCATCCGTTCGCTCATCCGTTCGCTCCCTGCGGGGTCGTGGGGTGCGCCGCGGCGGCGCGGGCGGCGCTGATCCGGTCGGCGTCGCCGAGGGCCAGGTCGAGCTCGCGGCGCAGGACGCTCTGGAAGGCGGCCACGTGTCGGCGGCCCATCAACGTGTAGTGCTCGCCGGGGACTTCGACGTAGCGGTTCGGTCCCGTCGTGTGTTCGTCCCAGCGCCGCAGCTCGTGGTCGAGCCAGTCCTGCTTGGTGCCGCGCAGCGGGGTCGCGTAGAAGACGTGCATGGACGGGACCGTGCCGCTGGGCTCGTAGTCGCGGCCGAGTTCGGTGAGCCGTGCGGCCACCTCCGCCCAGGCGTCGAACTTCGTCCGGTCCAGGTCCAGTTCCGCCAGCCGGGCGGCGGGGGCGAGGCCCACCAGGCGGTCGACCTGCTCCTCGCGGGGCAGCCCGCGCAGGCTCTCCGGGAGCTCCCGCGCCTGCCGCTTGTCGATCAGCTCCAGGAAGAAGGCCAGATTGACGGCGGTCTCCACGAAGTCGAGTTCCTCCATGCGGTACTTGATGTGCGGCGGCAGGTTGAAGCTGCCGACGAAGTCCACGCGCTCGCCCGCGGCGCGGAGCACCTTCGCGATCTCGAAGGCGACGGCGCCGCCGTACGAGTAGCCCGCGACGGCGTAGGGGCCGTGCGGCTGGCGGGCCCTGATGGCGGCCACGTAGGAGTCCACCATCTGCTCGAAGGTGGTGAAGGGCTTCTCGCCCTCGTTGAAGCCGCGGGCGCGCAGCGCGTGGAAGGGCCGGTCACCCGCGAAGTACGTGGCGAGGTTGACGAAGACCAGGACCTCGCCGACCCCCGGGTGGACGCAGAACAGCGGGGTCCGGTCCCCGCCGGTCTGCATCGGCACCACCGGGTCGTACTCCCGCGCGGCGGAGCCGCCCGCCGCGCCGATCCGCGCGGCCAGCGCCCGGACGGTGGGGGACGTCAGGACGGTGATGACCGGCAGGGCGTCGACGCCGAGGCGCCGGGCCACCTTGCCGCGCAGGCGCAGGATGTCCAGGGAGGTCCCGCCCAGGTCGAAGAAGTTGGCGGTGGCGCTGATCGAAGCCGGGTCCGCCTCGAACAGCTCCGCGAAGACCTCCGCGACGGCCCGCTCGGTCGCGCCCTCGGGCGAGGTGTACCCGCCGAGCCTGCGCAGCGCCAGGTCCGCGAGGCGGTCGCGGACGGTGTCGTAGGCGCCCGACTCCAGACGCCGGCGCATCAGCGCGCGCTGGATCTTGCCGAGGCTGGTCTTGGGGAATGCCTCCTGCGGCAGTGCCAGGACGAGCGACGGCCGCAGGCCCCAGCGCATCACCACGCTGCTGCGGACCGCGGTGAGCACGCGGTACAGCTCGGCCTCGTCGTGCTCGGCCGCCTCGCAGTGGAAGGCGACCACCAGCTCTTCGGTGTCGCTGCCGGCCGAGCGCGTGGGGAAGGCCGCGACGAAGGAGCCGGCGACCCCGTCCAACTCCTCCAGCGCGGTCTCCAGTTCGTGGCTGAAGTAGTTGACCCCGTTGATGATGACGCTGTCCTTGCTGCGCCCGACGAGGGCGAGGCGGCCCCCTTCCACCCGGCCCAGGTCGCCGCTGCGGAACCAGCCGTCGGCGGTGAAGGCGGCGCGGGTGGCCTCTTCGTCGTTGTGATAGCCGCGGGTGACCATCGGGCCGGTGAACTGGAGCTCGCCCACGCCGCCCGCCGCGAGCGGCCGGTCGTCGGGGCCGACGATCCGCATCCGCAGGCCCGTCACGGCGGTGCCCAGGTCCGCGAACTCCGCGCCGGCGCCCTCCGGCTCCGGGAACTCCCTGGAGTAGACGGATCCCGCGCAGGTCTCGGTCATTCCGAAGGCGGGCCACAGGGCGCCCGGGCCCAGTCCGTACGGTGCGAACCGCTCCAGGAAGCTTTCACCGGTGCTACGGACCACCGCCTCGCCGCCGCTGATGATCTGCCGCAGACCCCGAAGGTCCAGTCGCTCTCCAGTGGACTTCAAGCGGTCCGTGCTTGAATTCAGCTGCCCCAGAAGGAAATTGGGCGTGAAGGTCATCGTCACGCCGTGCCGGGAAATGAGCCGCAGGAATTCCAGGGGTTCGTCGAGGATCACCGGGGCCTGCGTGTGGAGCTGGCGGCAGCCCACGGAGAGCGGCAGGAGATGGCACTCCAGCAGCGCGGCCACGTGGTCGAAGGAGACCCAGTTCATCGTGGTGTCGGCCGCGGTCAGCCGGTGGTGGCCGTTCTTGGCGGCCATCGACGCCAGCAGGTTCGCGTGGCTGAGCACCACCGCCTTGGAGTTGCCCGTCGAGCCCGAGGTGAGGACGAGGACGGCGGCGTCCTCTGCGCGGGCGTCGGCGTACGGGGCGGCCGGCGTGGGGCCGTACAGGGCGTCCAGCTCGGCGACCTCCAGGCCGTCGACCGCGGGCAGTTCGGCGGCCAGTGATGCGCTGGTGACGACCAGGGGTCCGTCCAGGAGCGCGTCGACGTGGGCGAGCTGGGCGGCCCAGCGGTCCCGGTCGCCGCGCAGGGGCGCCATGGGGCACGGGACGAAGCCGCCCAGGACGGCGGCCCAGAACGCGGTGAGGAACTCCTGCGGCTGCTCCAGGACCAGCACGACCTCGTCCCGCGGCCGCAGCCCCCGGGCGCGCAGGCCGGTCAGGACGCGCAGGGCCTCGTGCAGCAGCTCCGCGTGGCCCTGGTCGCGGTAGGCGCCGTCGGCGGGGCCCGGGCAGTAGCGGAAGCCCTGGTCGGGGTGGTGCCGTGCGGCGTCGAGGAGCAGGTCGGCGATGCTGTGGGGAGGTGGCGTGTTCACGAGTACTCCGTTGCCTGGTGGCGCGGCGGGGCGGCGTTGGCCCGCGCGGCGCCGGAGGTAGGGAAGACGTGGAATCGGGGCGGCCGATGCCCGGACGACGAGGTCGGGCGGGCGCGGACGGCGCGGTCAGGCGGGCCGTACGACGACGGTGCGGCCGACGCCCGCCGGCAGCGCGACCGCTGCGGTCCAGCCCGCGGGAGCCTCGATGTCGGCCACCCACCAGGTGGACGGCGCACCGAGGGCGAGCGTGGTCACCTCGACCGGTCCCGGCGTCCCGGCGTGGGTCTCCAGCCGGGTGAGTTCGTCGGTGATGCCCACCCCGGTCGCCTTCAGCACCGCCTCCTTGCGGGTCCAACAGCGCAGGAACGCGAGGCTGCGCGCGGCCCCGGCCGGCTCGGCCAGTACGGCGCGGCGCTCCCGGGGGGTCAGCGCGACGCCGGCGACCTCCGCGACCGGGACCTCGCGGACGGGCTCGGTGTCGATTCCGACGGGGTGCGGGGAGACGGCCAGCATGCCGAGGCCCCTTGTGTGGGAAAGGCTGATGCGCGGAGAAATCGTGGGACGGATTATGGCGGGCGGGCCGTGCTCGATATCACCGCACCCGCCGCAGGGGGCGCGGCCTATGGAGATTTCACGGGCGGGAACGCTAAGGGCGTCTGACATTATGCGGCGAATAGCGGCGCGGGAGCTGATGAATTCCGCGGCCCGCGAGGGAGATGTGAATGCGTGTGCACGTCTCAATTCCTCGGTGTCCAGGAGGGCGAGATCGGCCGCGCTGGAACGACCGTCCCGAATCGGCCACCACCACACGAGGACATCGGCGGAATCGAGGCTGGAAGACGCGGTACCGGATGTCCGAGCGGTGTGTGCATGGCGTGTGGTCACTGGGGAACCGTAGGCAGCAACAGGTCTGACCTGGGGACTCGTTGACAAATTCCGGTCAGCTGTGAAACAGAGGGTGAGGGTAGCGCTGCTGACGGTGTCCGAAACGGTAAGGGGAGGTACCGTTTCCGGCCTCCGCGTGCAGCTTCCTGACATGGCTGGCGGGTATCCTCGACGCCCCGGGGGCGCCGGGATATCCCGTCCGGTCGGGCGGTCGCGTCTCAATAGGTCGATGGTTTGTTGACGGTGTCTCAGGATCTGAACTCGGGACGAGCAGATTCTCGCCGCTCTTGACACGGGTTCGAATAGTTGGCGCCTCAACCACATGTCCGTGGATGGCCGGATTTTTTGGCCGGACACGCCGGGTCCAGTGGTTAGGATGGGTCCGACCAGTGCATGCCCTGTGGTACCGGGCGGCGCTAAACATACGGGGGCGAAATGATGGGAATTAGATTTGAAACACCAAGCGCGGCAGAGGCCGACGGGGAGGACGGAGCAGGGACCGATCACGCGGCATATCTGGAGCGCGCCCTGCTCCAGGCCCACGCGCTGATCGAGTCGACCGTCTCCCTGCACCGGACGCGACCGGTGGCGCCGTCCGCGGTGGCGCGCACGCGCGCCACGCTGACCGGGGACACCCTGGAACAGCTGGTCAAGCGGGCGCGGCACTCGGTCTGTGTCGCCCTCACCGACACCGGTGACTTCTCGGAGGCCGTGCTGGCGCTGTTGGCGACGATCCCCGCCCGGGCGGTCGTCCGGGTGCTCTGCACCGCCGAGGCGGTGGGGCCGGTCGTGACCTTATCGGAGCTCCCGGACCGCCGGGTGGAGGTCAGGGTCTCCGAGAGCGACCTCCGGGAGATCCTGGTGGTCGACGGGTCGGTGGCCCTGGTGCGGGCGGCCGGCAGCGCGGGCGACGAGGCGGCCGTCGTGAACGACGTGGCCGCGGTGCGCGCCCTGGAACTGCTCTTCGCCGGAGCCTGGTCGCGCGGCACCCGACTCGCCGACCACCTCCAGCTCAGCCCGCGCCTGCGCACGGAGCTCGCGCGCAACATCCTGGAGCGGCTCCGGGCGGGCAACACCGACGAGATCGCCGCGCGGGAGCTGAACGTCTCCCTGCGGACCTACCGGCGCCACGTCGCGGACATCATGCGCGAGCTCGACGCCAACTCCCGCTTCCAAGCCGGCGTGCGGGCCGTGGAGTTCGGTCTCCTGGCCGAATAGCCGAACAGCGGACCCCGCCCCGGCGTCCGCGAGCAGGACGCCGGGCCCTTCACGGCTGCCCGCGGGCAGCCCCACGCCGACCGGATCGTCAGGAAGAGGGAGACACGCGTGTCCCAAAGGGCAGAGGACGTGATGGAGCGTGCCCTGCTCCAGGTGCGGGAACTGCTGGAGTCGACCGTGGCCATGCACCGCGGCCGCAGCCTCCAGGAGCAGGTCATCAGCGTGCTGGAGAACGACTACGAGGTCGTTCTCGACACCGCGCAACGGTTGATCGAGAGCGCGACCGAGAGCATCGACATCGTCCACGCGAGACTGCTGGGTTCGGACGAGAACCCGGTGCGGACGGAGAGGGGACTGATCTACAGCGCGGCCGAGGGGGTCTCCGTACGGCTGCTCGCCTCACCCGCGCTGCTCGACGAGGAGTTCGTCCGCGAACAACTCGACAGGGACCGGCCGGTGGCGGTGCGGGTGGCCAAGGTGCCCCCGTTGCAGGCGCTGATCGTCGACGGCCGGGCCGCCCTGGTGGTGGCGGAATCGGCGGTCGGCCGACGGGCCTCGGTGATCCGGGTCCCCGAGGTCCTGCACACCCTGCACACCCTGTTCGAGAGCGTGTGGAGCAACGCCGTGCCCGCCGGCGAGCGCATCGTCTTCGGCGACCGGGACCGCGCGGCCCTCGCGCGGCAGATCCTGGGCGCGCTGCAGGACGGCGCCACCGACGAGGTGGCCGCCCGGGAGCTGTCGGTCTCGGTGCGCACCTACCGCCGCTACGTGGCGGAGATCATGGCCCTGCTGGGCGCCAACTCCCGCTTCCAGGCCGGCGTACGGGCGGCGGAGCTGGGGCTGCTGCCCCGGTGAGCGGGATGCGGCCGCCCCGGTGACCGGGGCGCGGCGGGCGGGTCCGCTGGCAACTTCCTGAAAGGGGCGTTGTACGTACACCCGTCCGCCCAGTTGTATGGGCCGTCAGGGACGGGGGGCGCGCCGCACGGCGCGACCCCCCTTCCCCTGGCGGCCGGTCCCCCCACCCGAGCGCCGTCGCCGTACGGGGGGCCGCTGCCCGGATCGTCGGGCCGGCCTCCCGTGCCCCCAGGTGAACGCCCAACGGAAGGCAGGACCATGAACCAGTCGGCGGTCGCTCCCGACGTCCCGGCCCGGGGAACCCACCGGTGGAGGTCCGCCGTGACGCGCTCCGCCCGCCCGGGGGGCGGGCGATGAAGGTCCTGACCCAGGAGCCGCGGATCAGCGGGGTCGGCGTGCTCGACAAGGCGTCCGCGCTGCTGGCCATCGTGGAGGACGGGCCCGCCACGCTGGCGGAGCTGGTCACCATCAGCGGCCTGACCAGGCCGACGGCGCACCGGATCGCGCAGGCGCTGGAGCGCCTCGACCTGCTCACCCGGGACCACTGCGGCCGCTACCTGCTCGGCACCCGGCTGGGCAACATCGCCGTGGAAGTGAAGCGGGACCGCCTCGTGGGGGCCGCCCTGCCGGTCCTCACGGACCTGGCGGCCCTGACCGGGCTCGACGCGAGGATCTTCCGGAAGCGGGGAGAACAGCAGGTCTGCGTCGCCACCTCGGTGGACCCCTTCTGCCTCACGGACTGCCTCCCCGTCGGCACCGCCCGACCGGCCAAGGCGGGTGCGGCCTCGCAGGTGCTGCTCGCCTGGGAGGAGCCGGAAGAGCTGTACGAGGGCCTGCGCGGTGCCCGGTTCACCGCGGCCCAGCTCGCCCTGGTGCGCCGCCGGGGCTGGGCGCACGGCCCCGATGCGGCGGTGCCGGAAGCGGTCTCGATCGCCGTGCCCGTGCGCGCCGACGAGAACCTGGTGGTGTGCGCGCTGGTCCTGACCGGCAAGCGACCCCGGATGCCCATCGAACCCAACCGGGCCCTGCTGGGCGCGGTGATCGACGCGGCCTCCCGGCTCTGCGACGCGGCGGCGAGGACCCGGGCGCCGGGGATGCGGCGGCCGATCGCCCACGCGGGCGCGGTTGTTGGCAGCTAGTTGTCAGGCGTCACCTCGGGTGCGGCGGGCGTGATCGACTCGATCGTGGGGCACCGGTGCCCCACGGAGCGGAGGGGCCGGACATGGCGCGGCTCAACGCGTTCGACGTCGGCGGCATCGAGGTCGTCGCCGTGGTGGAAGAAGGAGGTCCATGAGCGTGAACACCGCCACCGGACCGGGTGCGGGAGCAGCCGTACGCGGGGCCGGGGCCCTCGCGGCTGGACCGGCGGAACCCGAAGGCCGGAGCGGGAACGAGGACCGGGACTGGGTCGAGCGCGCCGCGGGCGCGCCGAGGTTGCTGTTCGTGGAGAACCGGGTGCGGGAAGGGGATCGGGCCGGCGAGCCGGACGGCTTCCGCAGCGATGCGGTCACGCAGGTGCTCATGGGCAACTCCGTCGTGCTCTTCCTGGTGCAGGAGGGAGTGGTGCTGGCGGTGCCCGGCCGGGACACCGACATCGACCGGTTCCAGCGCGAGGGCGGACTGCTGGCCGCCGACCGGTTCTCCCTGGAGGAACACGGCCTCGCCGAGGACGCGCTCCGGCGCGGGACGCGGATCACCGGCATGGACGAGGTGGCCGGCTGGATCCTCGACCCGTCCGTGCGCGTGCTGTGGCACTGACGCGCCCGGCCGGTGGGGGAGCGGGTACGGGCCCCCACCGGCCGGGCGGAGGGGTCACGCGCAGCCGCGCTGCCAGTTCCAGCCGATGAAGGTGCTCTTCAGCTCCACGTCGAAGGTGCAGGTCGAGGTCCCGTCGCCGTTCAGCTTCACGTACGAGTGGTGGGAGTTCGCGTAGGTGTTGCCGGACAGGTCGAAGATGCCCTTGTAGGTGAAGTCCGCGTGCGCCGCGTAGGACGCGGCGGCGGCGCCCTGCGTGCTCGACGACTTCAGGGACCAGCCCGCGTTCCACGGCTCGCGGTTCCACTCCTGGCGGGCCGTGCTGGCGGCGCCCGTGACCTGGCCGTTCGCCGCGTCCCAGGTGGAGTTCGTGTACAGGCCGGTCATCCGGATGTTGCAGCAGTCGAACATCTCGTTCCAGCTGCGGACCGTGCGGGTGGTGGCGGCGGAGCCGGCGGCCGCGGCGTTCGCCCCCGCGGTCTTCGCCCCCTCGGCCCGCCGGCCCGCGGCCGGTACGTAGCGGACCTCGCCCAGCACCGGCTCGCAGTCCGCGCCGATCGTGACCTGTTGCTGCACGGCCATGCCGGCGGGCGGCAGGGGCAGCGACCCGGACAGCTTCACGCCCTCGCACTTCCGGTCGGCCGGGGCCGGGGCCGAGGCGTCGGCAGGAGCCGCGACGGCGGCGGGGCCCATGAGGGCCAGCAGACCGACCGAGGCTGTGACGACGGTTGCGATGCGCATTCTTAATTCCCCTTGTTCTTCAACGAGTTCCTCGGTCCGTGAGCTTAACCACGGTTATTCGACGGAAGGCGGGACGCTCCGATGTTGGCAGGAAGATGGCACTGAGCTGGCACATCGTCAGATGGCGTAGCCGTGGCACCTTCATGCCAATTCCCTTGGGCGACCTTCCGGTGCGGTGCCAGAGTTTCGCGCAGAGCCGCCGTTCGGATGGCGAATGGCGATCCGGCGTGAGGTGGGGGATTCCTCGTGGGTCGTATTCCGGCGCGATCGGCCGCCGTAGCCGAGCGGGCGGACGCGGGCAGTTCTCTGCTCGCCCGACTGTGCCTGGACGACCCGGAGTTCGAGGTCCGCATGGGCGATGCGCTGGCCGGTGCGGAGAAGAGGCTCCGGGACTGTGCCACGGACGCCCCGGACCCCAGGATCGCCGACCTCACCGGGCACCTCGCCGCCGCCGGGGGCAAGCGCATGCGTCCGGTGCTCGTGCTGCTCGGCGCCGAGTTCGGCGACCCGTGGCGGGACGGCGTGACGGACGCGGCCGTCATCGCCGAACTGGTCCACCTCTCCTCGCTCTACCACGACGACGTCATGGACGGGGCCGAGACCCGGCACGGCGTGCCCAGCGCCAACGTGCGCTGGGGCAGCCGGGCCGCGGTGCTCGGCGGGGACTGGCTGCTGGCGCGCTCCGCGCAGCTCGCCGCCGGACTCGGCCCGCAGGCCCTGCGGCTGAACGCGCGCACCGCCGGCCGACTCGTGGCGGGCCAGCTGCGCGAGCTCACGGGACCCGCGCCGGACGAGGACCCGGTCGGCCACTACTTCGAGGTGGTCGCGGGGAAGACGGCCGCCCTGATGGCGATGGCCCTGGGCATCGGCGCGCTCCAGGCCGGCGCGCCCGAGCCGTACGTACGGGCCCTGACCTCCTACGGGGAGCACCTCGGCGCCGCCTTCCAGATAGCCGACGACCTGCTGGACCTGGCCGCCCCGGCCGACGCCACCGGCAAGGAGCGGGGCAAGGACCTGCTCGCGGGGGTCGCGAGCCTGCCGGTCCTGCTCGCCCTCGCGGACCGGAGCCCGCAGAACGAGGAACTCCGGGTGCTGCTGGCCGCCGGCCCGGTGACCGAACCGGCCGCACACCGCCGGGCCCTGGAGCTGTTCGCCACCGCGTCCGCCACGGCCGGGGCCGCGGCGATCATGCACCAACGGCTGGCGTTCGCCCGGGACGCGCTCGGCGTCCTGCCCCGGTGCACGGCACGCCGTGCGCTGGACGCGCTGTGCGATTTCGTCGCCTTTCGCACCACATGACAAGGACAGGGGTAGGCCATGACGATGCAGGAGAGGGTCGGCGAGCTCACGCGGATCCGTGACGAGGTCCTGGACGGCGGGGCGCAGGCCACCGCGGCGCAGCACGGCAGGGGGAAACTGACCGCGCGCGAACGCCTCGCCCTCCTCTTCGACGAGGGCTCCTTCACCGAGATCGAGCAGCTGCGGCGCCACCGCGCCACCGGCTTCGGCCTGGAGGCCAAGCGGCCCCACACGGACGGCGTGGTCACCGGGTGGGGGACGGTCGAGGGCCGTACGGTCTTCGCCTTCGCCCACGACTTCCGGATCTTCGGCGGAGCGCTGGGCGAGGCCCACGCCGCCAAGATCCACAAGGTGATGGACCTCGCCCTCGCGGCGGGGGCGCCGCTGGTCTCGCTGAACGACGGCGCGGGGGCCCGTATCCAGGAGGGCGTCAGCGCGCTCGCCGGCTACGGCGGGATCTTCCAGCGCAACACCCGCGCCTCGGGAGTCATCCCGCAGATCTCCGTGATGCTCGGCCCCTGCGCGGGCGGCGCCGCCTACAGCCCCGCGCTGACCGACTTCGTCTTCATGGTCCGCGACACCTCGCAGATGTTCATCACCGGACCGGACGTGGTGAAGGCGGTGACCGGCGAGGAGATCACCCAGAACGGCCTCGGCGGCGCCGACGTCCACGCGGAGGTCTCCGGCGTCGCGCACTTCGCGTACGACGACGAGGAGAGCTGCATCGCCGAGGTGCGCTACCTGCTCTCGATGCTGCCCGCGAACAACAAGGAGATGCCGCCCGGCGCGCCCGTCGACGACCCGGCCGGGCGGCGCTGCGACCGGCTGCTCGACCTGGTGCCGCTGGACGGCAGCCGCCCGTACGACATGCGGGGGGTGATCGGTGAACTGGTCGACCACGGCGAGTACATGGAGGTCCACGAGCGCTGGGCCACCAGCGTCATCACGGCGCTGGCCCGGCTCGGCGGCCAGGTCGTCGGCATCGTCGCCAACCAGCCGCAGTCCTTCGCCGGGGTGCTCGACATCCGGGCGTCGGAGAAGGCCGCACGGTTCGTGCAGATGTGCGACTCCTTCAACATCCCGCTGGTCACCCTCGTCGACGTGCCCGGCTTCCTGCCCGGCGTCGACCAGGAACACGGCGGGATCATCCGGCACGGCGCCAAACTGCTCTACGCCTACTGCAACGCCACGGTGCCGCGGGTCCAGGTGATCCTGCGCAAGGCCTACGGCGGCGCCTACATCGTCATGGACTCCCGCTCCATCGGCTGCGACCTCTCCCTCGCCTGGCCCTCCAACGAGATCGCCGTCATGGGGGCCGAAGGCGCGGCCAACGTCGTCTTCCGGCGCCGGATCCAGGCGGCCGACGACCCCGACGCGACGCGCGCGCAGTTGGTCAAGGAGTACCGGGCCGAGCTGATGCACCCTTACTACGCGGCCGAGCGCGGCCTCGTCGACGACGTCATCGACCCGGCCGACACCCGCTCCGCGCTGATCGGGGCGCTCTCCATGCTCCGGGCCAAGCACGCCCCGCTGCCGTCCCGCAAGCACGGCAACCCCCCGATGTGAGGAGACGCGCCATGTCGACGCACGCACTCGACGGACCCCTCGGTCCCACCTTGATCGAGATCATCCGCGGCGCCCCCACCGCCGAGGAGGTCGCCGCGCTCGCGGCGCTCCTCACCACGCTGGCGGCGGCCGTCCCGGAGCCGGAGACCGGGCCCGTGCCCGCCGCCGGCTGGCACCGGACCGAGCGGATCCCGCCCGTCTCCTGGCGGTCCCGAACCTGACGTGGCCGCCCGTCCCCTGGCGGTCCCGGCCCTGACGTGGCAGCTTGCTGCCAGCCGCGTTGCCTCCCCCCGCGCATACCGTGTTAATTCAGTGGAAAGCGGCACGAACGCGCCGCGTGACCTCGGCCGCGGCCGAGTGATGGGGAGGCAGCTCGTGCGTCAGGTGGTGTTCCGGGTCCTGGGTTCCTTGGACATCAGCGCGGACGGGACACCGGTGAACCTCACGGGCGCCCGCCAGCGCACGATCATGTCCATGCTGCTGCTCGCCCCCAACCGGATCGTGTCCGTCGACACCCTCGCGGACGCCGTCTGGGACGGGAACCCGCCCGCCACCGCGCGCAACCAGATCGCCATCTGCGTCTCCGCGCTGCGCAAGACCCTCAAGGCCGCGGCCGGCGTCGAGGACGTCCTGGTCACCAGCCACCCCGGCTACGTCCTCTTCGCCGCCGGACACCGCATCGACGCCGTCGAGTTCGAGGAGCTCGCCGAGCTGGGACGCGAGGCCGCCCGCGGCGGACGGGCCGAAGCGGCCTGCGGCCACTTCGGCGACGCCCTCGCCATGTGGCGCGGCCCGGCGCTGGAGGGCATCACCACCGAACGCGTCGCGGCCGGCGCCGACCGGCTCACGGAGCTGCGCCTGGACGTGTACGAGGAGCACATGGGGCTGCGCCTGCACCTGGGTCACCACCGCGACGTGATCGGCGAGCTGACCGCCTTCGTGCGCGAACACCCGCTGCGGGAGCAGGCCAAGGGGCACCTCATGCTGGCCCACTACCGCTCCGGCCGGCGGGCCGAGGCCCTGGAGACGTACCGCGAGGGCCGGCGGGTGCTCAACGACGAACTCGGCATCGACCCAGGTCCCGGCCTCCAAGAACTCCACGAGCAGGTCCTGGCCGACTCCCCGAAGCTGAACCCGCCCGTCCGGGCCGCCGTCGAGGTCCCCCCGCGCAGCGTTCCGGCCCAACTGCCCTCCGACGTCGCCTCCCACACCGGACGCGGCCCCGAGCTCGTCGCGCTCGACCGACTCCTGGACCACCTCGACGGCCCGTCCCTGCCCGTCGGATCCGTCACGGGCATCGGCGGCGTGGGCAAGACCGCCCTCGCCGTGCACTGGGCCCACCAGGTGGGGGACCGGTTCCCGGACGGCCAGCTCTTCGCCGACCTGCGCGGCTACGACGAGGAGGCGCCGTTGCGCCCCGGGGCCGTACTGGACCGCTTCCTGCGCGCGCTCGGAGTACCGGGAGCGGAGGTCCCCGGCGACCCGAACGAGCGCGCCGCGCTCTTCCGCAGCGTCCTGGACGGCCGCCGGGTGTTGATCCTCCTGGACAACGCCCGTTCCTTCCGGCAGATCCGACCCCTGCTGCCCGGCACCGGCCGCTGCTGCGTCCTGGTCACCAGCCGCGACCCCATGGGCGGCGCCTTGGCCGGCGACTACGCCTTCGTCCCGCTGCACCTGGGCGCCCTGGAGCAGGACGAGGCGATCGCCCTGCTCTCCCGGGTGGCGGGCGACGACCGGCTGTCCGCCGACCCCGCCGGGGCGGCCCGGCTCAGCGCGCTCTGCGACGGGCTGCCGCTCGCCCTGCGCATCGCGGCGGCCCGGCTCGCGGCCAAGCCGCACTGGCCCGTGCGCACCCTGGTCTCCCGGCTGGAGGACCAGCACCGCAGGCTCGACGAACTCAGCCCCGACGAGCGCGGCGTCCGCGCGGGCCTGCGCCTGAGCTACCGCGACCTGCCGGCCGCCACCGCCCGGATGTTCCGGCTGCTCGGCGCGGCGAACCTGCCCGACTTCTCCGCCTGGGCCGGCGCCGCGCTCCTCGACATCGACCTGTTGGACGCCGAGGACCTCATCGAGGAACTCGTCGACGCGCAACTGCTCGTACCGCAGAGCGTCGCCTCCGCCGGCGGCCACGTCCGCTACCGCTTCCAGGCGCTGCCCCGGCTCTTCGCCCGGGAGGTGGCGCTCGCCGAGGAGGCGGCCGAGGAACTGCGCGCCGCGACCCGGCGGGTGGCCGGTGCCTGGCTGGGGCTCGCGGTGGCCGCCCACCGCAAGGTGTACGGGGGCGACTACACCGTCATCCACGGCCCGGCGGAGCCGCACGCGCTTCCGGACCACCTCGTGGAGAGCCTGCTGGTCGACCCCATGGAATGGTTCGAGTCCGAACGCGCCACGATCACCGCCCTGGTGGACCAGACGGCCCGGGACGGCGAGTCGGCGTACGCGTGGGACATCGCGGTGACCGGGGTGACGCTCTTCCAGAACCACAACCACCTGGAGGACTGGCGCCACTGCGCGGAGCGCGCGCTCGCGGTCGCCCGCACGAGCGGCGACCGGCTGGGCGAGGCCGTGATGCTGCACTCGCTGGGAACGCTCGACATCGTCGAATGGGACTACGCGTCCGCCATCGAGCACCTCGGCCTGGCGCTGCTCCTGTTCGAGGAGCAGCGCCAGGATCGAGGACGTGCCCTGGTGCTCAGGAACCTGGCGCTGTGCGAACGCCACCGCCGCGATCTGAAGGCGGCACGAGAGCTGGGACACCAGTCGCTGGAGATCTTCCGAGCCGTCGGTGACCACTATGCGGAGGCACACGTACTGGGGCTTTTGGCCCAGATAGAACTGGAGGGAGGACAACCTCAGACGAGCCTGGTGCTGTCCTCGGAGGCGGTCGCCCGGAGCAGGGGATTGGGCACGGTCCGGGGCGAGGCACAGGGGACCGTGCGGCTCGCCGAGGCGCTGATCCACCAGGGCGACGGGCCCCGGGCGGAGGAAGCCTCCCGGCGCGCCCTGGAGCTGGTGCGGGGCAGTGGCGACCGCCGCGGCGAGACCCACGCGTTGCGGACGCTGGGCGAGTCGCTGTGGCGGCAAGGGCGGTACGAGGAAGCCGAGGCGGTCCTGGGCGAGGCCCAGTTCACCGCGACGAGCGTGCCGGACCGGTACCTGGAGGCGCGGGCCGGGGCCGCACTCGGTTGCGTGCGCGGCCTGCTGGGCGACCGGGCCGGCGCCGCGGGGTCCTTCAAGTCCGCGGGTGATCTGTTCGCCCAGGTCGGAGCACCGGCCTGGCAGGCCCGGACCGAACGCCTGCTGCAACTGCTGGGCACCGGCGAACGGATGGAGTCGGGAGAGCTGTTCGCCCTGATCCAGCCCTGATCCGGCCGGACCGTGGGGGGAGGGGGACGCGGTCAGGTCCAGGGATCGTCGGAGCCGGGGGCGGCGGGGTGACGGAGGCAGGGGAGCCACGGGTTCGACATGGTCACCCGAGCCGGGGGATGAGGCGCTGCATGAGGTCCTCCTGAGATCTGCGTGACGCGTCTTCGGTCGCTGCGGACCGTGTCGTCTCGTCCTGGGGTACGGACAGGAACCTACCGACGACGCTTTTCCCGGCGGTTTCGTATCGCTTTCGCGCGCACGAAACGGATCCGATGCAGCCGGGTAAGCACCGCGCCCTAGCGTGCCGCGGCAGGTGGCGCGCGGCTGGAGCGGGCCCGCGGCAGGCGGAGGACGTCATGCACTTCACGGTCCTTGGAACCGTGTCGGCCCAAGTGGAAGGCCATGTGGTGGCACTGGACGGCAGTAAGCAGCGCACCGTGCTCGCCGCCCTGCTGCTGGCCCGAGGCAGGGTCATGACGGACGAGCGGCTCACCACGCTCCTGTGGGGCTGGGAGCCACCGGCCAGCAGCACCAACCAGCTCTACACGTACGTGTCCCGGCTGCGGACCCGCCTCGGCGTCCGCAACGGCCTGGAGCGGGTCGGCTCCGGCTACCGGATGGACATCGGGGACGCCGACTTCGACTGGGACACCTTCCGGCGACTCGCCGACACCGGCCGGGCGGACCTGGCGGCGGGACGGTACGAGGACGCCGAGAGCGGCCTGGCCGCCGCCCTCGCGCTGTGGCGCGGACCGGCCCTGACGGACGTCACCGCCCAGTTGACGGCGGCCGAGGGGCCCCGCATGGAAGAGGCCCGCCTCGGCGCACTGGAGGACCACACCGAGGCCGCCCTCGCCCTGGGCCGGCATGCGGACACGGTCCCCACCCTGACCCGGCAGGTCAACCGGCACGCCCTACGGGAACGGCTGCGCGGACAGTTGATGACCGCGCTGTTCCGCTGCGGCCGTCAGGCCGACGCACTGGCCGTCTACGAAGAGGGGCGGCGCGTCCTGGCCGAGGAACTCGGCATCGACCCGGGGCCCGAACTGCGCACACTGCGCCAGAGCGTCCTCACGGGCACCGTCCCCGCGCCGCGGGCCCTCGGGTACACGAACGCCGTCCTACCGCTGCGGCCCCCCGTCGGTCCGCCGGCCGGTCGGGGCGGATGGCCGGACCCGGTGCCCGCGCTGCTGCCCGCCGCGCCCGGTGACTTCACCGGCCGGGAGGAGGAGACCGCCGAGATCCTCGCGGCCCTGCGCACGGGCCGGGACGCCGTCGTCACCGGGGCGCCCGGCATCGGCAAGACGGCGCTGGCCCTGCGTGCGGCGGAGCTGTGCCGCGGCGCCTTTCCGGACGGCCAGCTCTACGCCGACCTGCGCACCCCCGCCGGCGCCGCCCGCACCCCGTACGAAGTGCTCGGCTGGTTCCTGCGTGCCCTGGGCACCGAACCCGCCAGGCTGCCCGACGGTCTCGACGAGCGCGTACAGCTCTACCGGACGCTGCTCTCGGGGCGTCGCGTGCTCGTCGTACTCGACGACGCGGACGACGACGACCAGGTGCGTCCGCTGCTGCCGGGCGGGGACAGCCGCACCGTCGTCACCGGCACCCGCCCACCACTGGCCTCGCTCGCGGGGACCCGGCTGCTGCGCCCCGCCCCCTTGACGGCCCCGCAGGCATTGGCGCTGCTGGCATCGGTGGAGGGAGCGGGCCGCATCGCGCGGGACCCGCGATCGGGCGCGCGGATCGCCGAGTTCTGCGACCGGCTTCCGCTGGCCCTGCGCATCGCGGGTGCGCGGCTCGCCGCCCGTCCCCAGTGGACGGCCGCCCACCTCGCGGCCCGGCTGGAGCCCGAAGGACGCAGGCTGGACGAGCTCCGGCTGGGCAGCCTGGACGTGCGGGCCGCCCTCACCAGGGCCGTCGACCGGCTGCCGCCCGATGTCCGCGGAGCCTTCGGCGCCCTGGTGGGAACGGGCCGCACGCGGGTGACGGTCGTCGAGGTGGCCGGCTCGCTGGGGACCGGAACCGAGGAGGCCGAGGCACTGCTGGACCACCTGACCGACGCGTGCCTGCTGGAAGGGTGGAGCGTCGCCGGTGATCCCTGGTCGCACTACCGCTGCACGCCGCTGGTCCGGCTGCTCGTGCGGGAGCGCAGCCGTCCCGCGCTCGTCGCCTGAGGCCGCTCGGCCCCGTGAACTCAGCCGCAGCCCCCCGCGTGGCCCGCGTCGAGGCTGTACAGCTCGGCGGGGACGCGGGAATCCTGGGCATCGGACATGAGCGCGGTGAGCTTCTCGACGTAGTCCGCGAGCAGGGCGGCCCAGGGCGCGGCGCTGTCGCGCAGCAGGATCTCGTGATGCCTCGACGCCCGCTGTTCGATCTCCGTCAGGAAACTCAGCACGTCGGGCGCCTTGAGCGGGGTGATCTCGCTTTCGAACATCTCTGCTCCCGTGTCACCAGGACCTCAGACGGGTCCCGCACGGACACAGGTTCGGAGCCACCGATAGCCGAAAACATGCGTGGTTCTGTACCGCGGGGTCCGGCCCCGGAAGGCCCGGTACAGATTCCGTACAGACGGCCGCGGCGGCCGCCGCGGGCGACGGCTGCATGAAGCTGCCACGTTCCACCGACCTCGCGCGAGATCGGCCTAGGGTGGCCCGCGACCTACCGAGGGAGCACCTTCATGACCCGACTGGCCGACGGCGCGATCGACGACATATCCCTGACGCTCATCATCCTCGCGACCGCGGCGGTCCTGGCGGGCATCGTCTTCGGTGTGTCGACGGCCTCCCGCCGGTTGCTCGGCATCAGGGTCGGCCCCGTGCGCGCCTTCTGTGCCGGACTGACGGGGGTGGCGACCCTGGCCGTCCTCGAACAGGTGATGGGCGACACCCAGGACGGGAGCGCGCTCTCCACCATCCAGATTCCGCTGGCCCTCCTCGCCGCGATGGCCGTCCTCGTGTTCGTCGAGGTGTTCCTCCCGTACGGCAGCTGGTCGAGGCCGCTGCAGGCGCTGCGCGGGATGGGCGACCGGATGCGCCGTGCACGCCGCTACTCCCAGGTCAGCCGCATCTTCATGCGGCACGGCCTGAGCCGGATGCTGCGGGGTCGGGTGGCCTGGGAACGGGCGCTGCGGCCGGGCGAGTTCGGCGAGCGGTCGGCCCGGTCCGCCCGGCTGGCGCTGGAGGAATGCGGCGGAGCACTCATCAAGATCGGGCAACTGATGTCCACCCGGCGGGACCTGCTGCCCCCGCACTTCATCGACGAACTGAGCCGACTGCAGAGCAACGTGCCCCCCGCGCCGTGGCCCGAGGTGGAGGCGGTCCTCCACAAGGAACTCGGCAAGCCGGTCGCCGACGTGTTCGAGTGGATCGAGCACAAGCCGCTGGCCGCCGCCTCGATCGCCCAGGTGCACAAGGCCCGACTGCTGGGCGGCCCGACCGTGGTCGTCAAGGTGCAGCGGCCCGGCATCCGGGAGACGGTCGAGCGCGACCTCGACATCGTCATGGCCATCAGCCGGAGCCTGGAGAGCCGGACGCGTGCGGCGCAGACCTTCGGCTTGCGCGAGTTGGGCGACGGGTTCGCCGCATCGGTGCGCGAGGAGCTGGACTTCCGCATCGAGGCCCGCAATTCGAGCGCCGTGGCCTCGGCCAGCGGGGGGTTGGAGCCCGATGCGCCCGTACGCATCCCGCGGGTGTACTACGAGCACACCTCGGCCCGGGTCCTGGTGCAGGAATGGCTGGAGGGAGTGACCCTGGACCGGGCCGGACCGGTCGCCGACCGGGCGGGTCTGGACCGGGAGGAGCTCGCCCGGACCGCCTTCACCGCCGTCCTCCACCAGATCCTGCGCGTGGGCGTCTTCCACGCGGACCCCCACCCGGGCAACATGCTGCTGCTGGAGGACGGGCGGATCGGACTGCTCGACTTCGGCTCCGTGGGCCGCACCGACCCCTCGATCCGGCTCGCGATCCAGGAGCTGCTGGTGGCCGTGGACCGCGGGGACCCCGCGGGACTGCACGACGCGCTGCTCATGCTGTTGGGGACGCGGGCCACCACCCACGAGGACCTGATGCCCGACCCCGCCCTGTTGGAGCGGGAGCTGGGCCGGTTCATGGCCCGCCACCTGGGAGTGGGCGCGCAGCCGGACACCGAGATGTTCACGGCGCTCTTCCGGATGCTCTCCCGGTTCGGCCTGGCCGTTCCGCCCGAGGTCGCGGCCGTCTTCCGCGCGCTCGCCACGATCGAGGGCACGCTCACCCAACTCGCCCCCGGATTCAACCTCCTGGACGAGGCCCGGGGATTCGCCGTCGCGATGCTCATGGACCGCCTCACGTTCGGCGCGGCCAAGGGCAGGGCGAAGGGCAGGGCGAAGCCGGGAACGGGGGATCGGGAGGGCGAGGGGGGCCGGGGCCCCGGGGGCTACGGCGTCCCCGACCTCTCGGCCCTGGCCCACGGCGCGGCCCAGGAGGTGCTCTCCGTACTGCCGATGCTCCGCCGGCTGCCCCGCAGGGCCGAGCGCATCAGCGCCTCACTGGAGGAGGGCCGGCTCGGGGTGCGGGTCCGCGTGCTCGCCGACGAACGGGAGCGGCGCTTCGTCTCGGGTCTCATCCACCAGATGACGGTCACCCTGCTGGCCGCCTGCACCGGGCTGATGGGCGTGGTGCTGGTGGTGTTCGGCACCGACCGGGGACCCCGCCTGACCGGGAAGCTCGAACTCTTCCCGCTCCTCGGCTACCACACGCTCACGGTGAGCGCGATCCTGATGCTGAGAGCGCTGTACACGGCGATGCGCCGTCCCACCTGACCGGTGCGACGGGCGGCCGGCCGCTCAGAGGAACACGGGCAGCGCCTCCAGCGGGCGGACCACCACGTTCTGCTGGTAGCGCAGCTCCGCGGGGTCGACGGCGAGCCGGACGTCCGGGAACCTCTCGAAGAGCCGACGGGCGGCGATCTCGGTGATGACCTTCGCCATGTGGGCTCCCGAGCAGTAGTGGATGCCGAAGCCGAAGCTGAGGTGCGCGGGCTTGTGGCGGTCGAGGTCCAGGCGGTCGGGGTGGTCCGGGAACTGCTCCTCGTCCCGGTTGGTCGACATCACGCTGATGATGACGACCTCGCCCGAGGGGATCGTCACTCCGCCGAGTTCGACCGGTTCGGTCGTCACGCGCTGGAGGGCGTTGCTGATGGGGCTGACGTAGCGGATCAGTTCGTCCATCGACTTGCCCCAGCGGGCCGGCGAGGCCAACAGCTCGGCCCGCTGCGCCGGGTGGGTCAGCAGCGCCGAGATCACACCGCCGACCAGGCTGGCGGTGGTGTCGTTGCCGCCCGTCATCAGGGCGAAGCCGGTCGAGAGGATCTCGGTCGGGGTCAGCCGCCGTTCCGGGGCCGCGTGGATCAGGGCGGACAGCAGGTCCTCGCCCCCTTCCCGTTCCTTCCGCGCGATCAGCTCCGCCATGAAGGAGGAGAGCTCCTGGATGTTGGCGTCCAGGACCCCCGAGCCGTCGGTGGGCGAGTAGTTGCGTAGCGCGGCCGACCAGCGCAGGAAGTCGGGCCAGGCCGAGGCCGGTACGCCCATCAGCTCGGCGATGGTGATGACCGGCAGCGGGTCGGCGTAGCCAGTGATCAGGTCCGGGACCGGCCCTGCCACCAGAGCGTCCAGGAGCTCGTCGGCGATCTGTTCCACCTTCGGGCGCAGGGCTTCGGCCCGGCGCGGGGTGAACGCGAAGCTGATGGCGCGCCGGAGCGGGGTGTGCCGGGGCGGCTCGACGTTGGCGAGGTGGTTGGCCTCCTCCGCGGGCGGGGTCAGCAGGCGGCCCGACCGCTCGGACATCAGCCGGAAGTGCACGTGGATGTCGCGGCTCAGCCGCGGGTCGGCGAGCGCGGCCTTGGCGTCCTCGTACCGCGTCACCACCCAGGCGCGGCCGCCGCCGGGCATGGACAGCTCGCGCACGGGACTCTCGCGGCGCACGTACTCCAGCACCGGAAAGGGGTTCTGGGTGAAGTCGTTGGTGAGCATCCAGAACTTGGAAAGTGCCCTGGTGCCAGTCATATCCGTCCTCCGTGCCGTAGGCGCCGGCGGCTGCCCTTTCGTGGGACGTTATGGCGCTCCCGCGCTCGGCGCAGGCCCGATCTCAAGAGTTCTATCTGGCCTCGGAACCGGAAGGCGGGAGGGGCCAGTATCTATGCCGATTGGCAGATGCGTCCGTCCCCGGACCGCTCCTAGTCTCAACTCAATTGCCGGACCACGGTGCACAGTGCTCCGGTCATCGACTGTCAGAATTGAAACCCGATATGGGGAGTGTGAGTCGTGTGACCGCGACCATCTCGACGAAGCGGCAGATCGCCGCCCGAGCAGTGGGCGTAACCAAGCTGTACGGCGAGGGCGAGGCGCAAGTAGCGGCTCTGCGTGGGGTGAACGTCGACCTGGTCGGCGGTGAGTTCACCGCGATCATGGGGCCGTCCGGCTCCGGCAAGTCCACCCTCATGCACTGCCTCGCCGGGCTGGACACCATCACCGCGGGTGAGGTGTTCATCGGCGACGCCCGGGTCGACGGGATGTCCGACAAGGACCTCACCGCACTGCGCCGGACCCGTATCGGTTTCATCTTCCAGCAGTTCAACCTGCTGCCGACGCTGACGGCGCAGGAGAACATCCTGCTGCCGCTCGCGATCGCCGGACGCAAGCCGTCCCAGGACTGGTACGACCGGGTCGTCGACACCGTGGGCCTGTCCGAGCGGCTCTCCCACCGGCCCACGGAACTCTCCGGTGGGCAGCAGCAGCGGGTCGCCTGCGCCCGCGCCCTGGTGTCGCAGCCCGAGGTGATCTTCGCCGACGAGCCGACCGGCAACCTCGACTCCACCTCGGGCACCGAGGTGCTGAAGTTCCTCCAGCACTCGGTGCGCACGCTGGGCCAGACCATCGTGATGGTCACGCACGACCCGAACGCCGCCTCGTACGCGGACCGGGTCATCTTCCTCGCCGACGGCGCGATCGTGAACGAGCTCAGGGAGCCGACGGCGGACGCCGTCCTCGACATGATGCGCCGGATCGACGTCCGCACGACGGTGGCGTGATGCTGAACGCAACCCTCAAGAGCCTCTTGTCGCGGAAGTTCCGCCTCATCCTGTCCGGTCTCGCGGTCGTGCTCGCCGTGATGTTCGTGTCCGGCGCGATGGTCATCCGCGACACCCTCGACCGTTCCCTGAACGCGCAGTTCGCCGGGGCCTACGACGACATCGCGCTGCAGGTCTCGCTCGCCCCCACGATGGACACCGCGACCGGTGACGCGGCCGCGGTCGTGCCGCCCGTGGACGCGGCGGCCGTG
Source organism: Streptomyces sp. NPDC051555 (assembly GCF_044454405.1). Classification (NCBI taxonomy): domain Bacteria; kingdom Bacillati; phylum Actinomycetota; class Actinomycetes; order Kitasatosporales; family Streptomycetaceae; genus Streptomyces; species Streptomyces sp. NPDC051555. The sequence continues at coordinate 231,219 of NZ_JBITDP010000010.1, forward strand.
GACCGCGTATCCAAGATCGCCGGGGTCGGCTCCGCCACCGGGCTGGTCAAGGCCGAGGGCGCGCGCGCCGTCGGCAAGGACGGCAAGGTCGTGCCGAGCACCGGTGGCCCCCGCTACGGCGAGAGCTGGCGGGGCGAGAGCAAGCTGATCAGCCTGCGCGCCGGCCACGAGCCGCGGACGGACACCGAGGTGGTGATCAACGCGGGCCTCGCCAAGAAGGGCGGCTTCGCGGTCGGTGACCGGATCGGCGTGCTGACCCACGAACCACAGCGGACGTTCACCGTCGCCGGCGTCTTCGGGTACTCCCTGGACCGCGACTCGGTGGGCGGGGAACAGACCGTGGCCTTCACCGCCCCGGTCGCCCAGGAGCTGATGATCGGCAAGGCGGGCGGGTTCACCGGGATCGGCGTCGCCCCGGCGTCGGGCGCTTCGGTCGCCTCGGTGAAGACGGCACTGGCGAAGGAGCTCGGCGAGGGCTTCGAGGTGAACACGGGCACGGAGCTCGCCAAGAAGGCGTCGGACACCTCGCGGGGCGTCCTGAGCCTGATGAACCAGGTGCTGCTCGGGTTCGCCGCCGTGTCGGTGCTCGTCGGGATCTTCCTGATCGTCAACACCTTCTCGATCATCATCGCCCAACGGCTGCGGGAACTGGCCCTGATGAGGGCCCTGGGCGCCAGCCGCGGCCAGATGATCCGCTCCGTCCTGGTGGAGTCCTTCGTGGTGGGGCTGGTCTCCTCCGCCCTCGGCCTCGCCGCCGGCATCGGGATCGGCGCCCTGGGCGCCGATCTGCTGGCCGGCGCGATCGACGGGCTCAAGGTGGCCTCCCTCGGCGTCCCGGCGAGCGCGGTGGTGACGGCGTTCACCGTGGGCATCCTGGTGACCATGCTCTCGGCGCTCTTCCCGGCGATGCGCGCGGCGAAGGTGGCCCCCATCGCGGTCATCCGTGCCGCGGCCGCGCCCGAGGGCAAGGGCCGCAAGCAGACCTGGACCGGATCGATCCTGCTCGGTCTCGGTGTCGTCCTGCTGGCGCTCGGCCTCTTCGGGTCGGGCGGGATCCCACCGATCCTCACCGGCGTCCTGCTGGCCTTCGTCGGCATCGCGCTGCTCACCCCGCTGATCAGCCGTCCCTCCGTGTGGGCCCTCGGGGCGCTCTTCTCCCGCTCTCTGCCCGGCCAGCTCGGCCGGCGCAACTCGGCCCGCAACCCCCGGCGCACGGCCGTCACGGCCTCGGCGATGATGATCGGCGTCGCGCTGGTCACGGCCCTCAGCACGGTCGCCTCGTCGTCCGAGGACAGCATCAACAACGACATCTCGCACAACCTCAAGGCCGACCTGGTCGCCTTCGGTACGGGCGACACCGCGGCCTCGGCGACCATCGACCCGGGCGCGCTGGCCCGGGCGGCCCAGCTGCCCGGCGTGAAGAACATCGCGGCCGCGATGTACGACTCCGGGACGGTGTCCAAGGAGGTGCAGGGAGTCTCCTCCTGGCAGGACTGGGCCACGGCGCGCGAGGTCCTCGGCCTGCGCGTGCACGACGGGTCCATCGATGCCGTGGGCAGCGGCACCGTGGTCATGAACGCGGCCACGGCGAAGACCCGCGGCGCGAAGGTCGGCGAGAGCCTGACCGTCCAGCTCCAGCGCGGCGAGCCGCGGACCTACAAGGTCGCCGGCATCTTCGAGGACACCGCCCTGGCGAACGGTCTCATCGTTCCGTGGGCCGACGCGGAGGCCGGATTCGGCAGCAAGCTGCCGACCCAGGCGTTCTTCCAACTGCGGGACGGCACACCTGTGGCCGGCGTGCAGGCACAGATCGAGGACCTGCTCAAGGGCAGCCCGGAGGTGGCCCTCTCCACCCGGGCGCAGGTGATCGAGAAGTTCAGCAGCGGGTTCGCCATGATGCTCACCGTGGTGCAGGTACTGCTCGGCGTGGCGATGCTCATCGCGGTGCTCGGCATCATCAACACCCTCGCCCTGTCCATCCTCGAACGCACCAAGGAGATGGGCGCCCTCCGCGCGATCGGCCTCAGCCGGGGTCAGACGGTGCGCATGATCATGACCGAATCGGTGGTGATCTCGCTGTTCGGAGCGGTGCTCGGGATCGTGGTCGGCGGTGTCCTCGGACTCGCCATGGCGCACGCGATGAAGGACCAGGGCGTCAGCGAACTGTCGCTCCCCTGGTCGCAGATGCTCGCCTACCTCATCGGTGCGGGTGTGGTCGGTGTCATCGCGTCGATCGCGCCGGCGCGCCGCGGCGCACGGCTCAATGTGCTGACGGCCATCAGCCAGGCGTGACCGGGGTGCGCCGAGCACCCCGCGCCGAGGGCGCCCCCGCAGGACGCGGGGGCGCCCTCGGCGCGTCCCGGTGCGCGCCCGGTTGCAGCTTCCTGCCTCATCCATTGCCCCTGCCTCGCAGGTGGGCTGATATGGACTCGATTTCGTCGGACACCACCGCTGCGGCGGGCGGTACCGATGAAGCCGGTCGTGGTCTACCAAGAAGACGGGGGGCGAGATGCACGAGCGGGAATTCCGCGCTTTTGTGTCCGTGGCTGAGATTGGGCGCATGGACCGTGCCGCGAAAGTGCTCGGGTATTCGCAGCCTGCCATCAGCTATCAGATCAAGTGCCTTGAGCAAATGCTGGGCACCAAACTCTTCACCCGCGATTCCACGGGAGCGACGCTCACCCGGGAGGGGCGGATGATCCTTCCGTCCGCGCGGGCCGTACTGGTGCTCATCGACAGCATGAAGGGCGTGTGCGCGGCATGACGGGGCCCGCGGCCCTTTCCCCGTGCGCCCCCTGACGAAAGCGAAACCGCCCATGAGTCCTTCCCCTTCCGCCTCCACGCGTCCCGCCGCACCCGGACGGCCGGCGCCGCCGGCCACCGGCGGTCGATTACCCCCGTGGTCCGCACGCGCCGCGCTCGCGTCGGTCCTCGTCCTCGCCGCCGGCCTCTACGGCTGGTCCCTGGGGAACGCGGGCTGGGGGAACGTCTACTACGCGGCGGCCGCGAAATCGATGGGTACGAGCGCGACCAACTTCCTCTTCGGCTCCTACGACGCGGCCGGAGTGATCACGGTCGACAAACCGCCGAGCTCCTTGTGGCCGCAAGTGCTCAGCAGCAAGATCTTCGGAGTGCACGGATGGTCACTGATCCTCCCCCAGGTGCTGGAGGGCGTGGCCGCCGTCCTCGTGCTGCACCGCACGGTACGGCGCTGGGCCGGCGAGGGCGCGGGGCTGCTCGCCGCCCTGGCGCTGACCCTGACGCCCATCACCGTCGCCATCAACCGTGACAACAATCCCGACACCCTGCTGGTCCTGCTGCTCGTCTCGGCCGCCTACGCCCTGACCCGCGCCCTGGAGGGGACGGACGACGCCACCCTCCGCTCGGCGACCTGGTGGCTCTGCGCGAGCGGCTTCCTGATCGGGTGCGGGTTCCTGACCAAGATGCTGGCCGCCTGGATGGCGGTCCCCGCCTTCGCCGCGGCCTGGCTCGTGGGCGGGGCGGGCAGCCCGGTCGCCCGACTCTGGCGGCTGCTGGCCGCGGCCGCGGTCCTGGTCGTGTCCTCCCTGTGGTGGATCGTGCTGGTCGAACTGTGGCCGGGGGAGCGCCCCTACATCGGTGGCGGCAAGGACGGTTCCGCCTGGGACCTGGTGATCGGCTACAACGGCCTCGGGCGGATCTTCCACGCCGAGGGCGGCGCCGGGAGCAGCGACGTGTTCGGTGGCGCGGCCGGCGCCGGCCGCCTGTTCAACGAGCAGGTGGGCGGCCAGATCAGCTGGCTGCTGCCGCTCTGCGCCCTCGCGCTGGTGGTGGCCGTGACGGCAGGGGTACGGCGCCGTCGCGCCCGGCTGGCGGCCGACGCGGTGGTGCCCACCTCCGGCTGGGTGCTGTGGGGCGGGTGGATCATCGTGTGCGCCGGCTTGTTCTCGACCCAGCGCGGCGTCTTCCACCCCTACTACACCAGCGTCCTCGCGCCGGCCGTCGCCGCCTTGTGCGGTGGGCTGCTGTCCGCACTGGTGCGCGCGCACCGCGCGGGCGCGCGCTGGGCGGTCCCGGCGGCCCTGGCCGCCGTCCTCGTGTCCACCGGCTGGGCCGCGGTGATCATCCGTCGCACCCCGGAGTGGCACGGATGGCTCCTCTGGCCGGTGCTGGCGGCCGGCCTCCTCGCCGTCGCCCTGCTCGCGGCCTCGCGCCTGCGAGAGGCTCTGCTGCCCGCCGCGCTCTGCGGCGCCGTGATCGCCGTACTGCTGGCGCCCGGCGCCTGGGCGGCGACGGTCCCGGGATCCCCCCAGGTCATGGGCGGTCTCAACCCGATCGCGGGGCCGACGAAACTACCGCCCGTGCCCAGCAGCAGCGCCCGGCTGAGCGAACTCCAGCAGCGGATCCTCCAGTACGTCACCGAACGGGCGGGTACCGAGCGGATCGCCCTGGCCGTCGAATGGGGCTCCATGGGAGCCTCGTCCTACATCCTCAACACCGACGCCCCGGTCATCGGCATGGGGGGCTACGGCGGTGACAACGACTCGCCCTCGGTCCGGCAACTACAGGAGTGGACCCGCGGCGGCGCACTGCGCTACGCGCTCAGCGCGGACCGGGCCGCCCCGGGAGCCGAGATGTTCACCCGGCGGACCCAGTGGATCAGCGACCACTGCGCCAAGGTCCCCGCCACCGAGTACGCGGGCCCCCCGCGGCCCGAGCAGGCACCCCCGGCCATGGGATTCGGCGACGACGTCATCCTGTACGACTGCGCGCCCAAGTGAAGCGGGGTCAGTCGGCGAGGCCGTTGTCCCACACCCAGGCCGCGATGCCGACCCGGTTGCGGGAGTCGAGCTTGCGCTGGATGTTGGCGACGTGGGTCTTGGCGGTCCCGGCGGAGATGAAGAGTTCGGTCCCGATCTCCGCGTTGGTGAAGCCCTTCGCCACCAGCCGGGCGATCTCCGTCTCGCGCTCCGTCAACGCCTCGACCGGCTGACCCGCCCGCACCTGCGCGGGACGGTGCAGGTGCTTGAGCAGGCGCACCGTCAGTGACGGGCTGATCAGGGTGTCGCCGGCCATCGCGGCGCGCACCGCCTCGATGAGCAACGTCGTTCCCGACCGCTTCAGCAGGAACCCGCAGGCACCGTTGCGCAGCGCGGTGTGCACGTACTCGTCGAGGTCGAAGGTGGTGACGACGACCACCCGCACGGGCTCCTTGACCTGGGGGCCGGCGAGCCGTCGCGTCACCTCCAGCCCGTCGAGGCGCGGCATGCGGATGTCGGCGAGCACGATGTCCGGCTTCAACTCCTGCGCGAGTGCGAGGGCTTGGAGACCGTCGGCGGCCTCACCGACGACCTCCATGTCCGGCTGGCTGTCCAGGATCAAACGGAAACCGATGCGGACGGCTTCCTGATCGTCTGCGAGAAGTATGCGGATCGTCACGTCCAGCACCGTAGTTGCAGGTCGGGCAGGTCACCAACGCGGCGTATTCAAAGATTCTCTGCGGGCTTCGCTCGGGATGGGGCCGCTGACAGCCTCGGGAGGGTTGAAACCCGAGCGCCGCGCACGGTGCACGTCCGATGTTTTGGAGTGGTGAATGGGTATGGCTCCCCCCGGAAAACTCAGAGCGCTGACGACGACGACCGCCGTGGCGGCACTCCTCCTCACCCTGCTCGGCGCCGAGTCCCCCGCGGCGGCCGGATCCGGCGGGCAGACCCCGGCGTCCCGGTCGGCGTTCCTGGCGGCCCCGGCGGGCCCGCCCGTCCAACCGGCCTGGCCGGCCGGCGTGTTCGCGGGCGGCTCCGGACCGATCACGGCAGGTCCGGCCGCGCCGGCCCCCGCCGGGCCCGCCGACGGGGAGACCCTCACCGACTCCGTGCCCCGACTCGCCGCCGAGCAGCAGACCGGCGCGGCCGCCTACGAGTTCGTCCTCTCCACCGGAGCCACCGCGCGCACCGGCCTGGTGACCTCGTCCGGCTGGATCGACGCTCCGCAGTGGCAGGTCCCGGCCGGACTGCTGAAGGACGGCGGCCAGTACAAGTGGACCGTGCGGACCAAGGACCGCAGCGGCCGGAGCGGCGCCGACGCCCCCGCCCGTTCGTTCTCCCTGAACCAGCGGCTCGGTGCCCAGGCCCCCGGCAGCCCGGTGCCCACCGACGTCCTCGGCCCCGTCACGGTCGCCCTGCCCACGGGGAACGCCACGGTCTCCGTCAAGACCCCGCAGGTGTACACCGGTTCCGGCGTCCTGGGGGCGACGTTCCAGTACGACTCCCAGGCCGTCGCCACGTCGGCGGGGCTGACCGGCTCCTACTATCCCGGTGACGCCGACTCCGGCATCGCCGCCGACGAGAAGGCGGCGTTCGTACGCACCGACGCCCGCATCGGCTTCCGCTGGGGCGCCGAGGCCGCTTACCCGGGGGGCGCGCCCGACGCACCCTTCCGCGCGCGGTGGACCGGACGGTTGCAGGTGCCCGCCGACGGTGTCTACCGGCTCGGCGGCTCCTACGACGGTGGCGTGCGGATCCTCGTGGACGGCCGGCCGGTCCTCGACGAATGGCGGGGTGCGCACCCCGCAGGCGCCCGTGAGGTGTACGGCCGGGGCGTCACGCTCCAGGCCGGGCACGGCTACGACGTCACGGTCGAGTACCGCCGCGGCGCGAGCGGCGGGGAGGCCGGGCTGTGGATCAGCCGGGCGGGCCGAGCCGTTCCGGTACCGGCGTCCTGGCTGCAGCCGGTCGGTGCCGTGCTGCCGCCGGGATGGAGCGTCACACCGGGCGCGGCCGGCCCGGACGCCGCGAACGCGGCCGACCCGGCGGCCGGTACGGCCGCCCGGGGCGCGGGACCCGTCCCGTCCGGACCCCCGGCACGGGCGGCCGCACCGGCGGGTGCGGGGGCTCAGGCCCGCGGCGCGCGGAAGGCGCCGCAGTCCGTGGGCGGCGCGGGCGGCGGCGACGCCGCACGCGCGGGGATCAAGAGCGCCGAGGACACCGGGCTCAGGTTCTTCTATGCCGGCAGCACGGAGTGCGCGGACGGCGCGGCTCCGGCCGGCCACGTCTGCGCCGTACGGGTTCCCTCGGCGGGCACCACCCAGCTCGTCTACCGGGGCGGGAAGCTGGTCCGCTTCGTCAACCCCGGTGAGGAGACCACCGACTTCGGCTTCACGGCGGACCACCGACTGACCGCCGTGCGCCCGCCGCTCGTCATGGACTGGATCGCGGCGGGCCGCGGGCGCGACACCGCGGCCGCCCAGTACCGGATCGCCTACCGGGAGGGTTCGGCATCGGCGGCCGAGGTGACCGCACCCGACCCGGCGGGCGCCGCCGGCCACCCCGAGCGGCGCCCCCAGCACGCCTACACCGTCTCCCCCGGGTCCGCGCAGGTGCGGACCGCCGGCGTGAGCACGGCGCAGGGCTGGACCCGCAAGGTGACCTTCGATTCCGCGGGCCGGCTGCTCACGGACACGGACGCGACCCTGCGCACCACCCGGTCCACGTGGACGGCCACCGAGGGCCCCGCGTCGACCACGGACGCCGCCGGCCGCATGAGCACGACGGTGTACGGCGAGAACGGCATGCCGGCGGGGTCGTACGGGCCCGGCCCGCGCGAGTGCTTCGGCGCGGACCTGCGCCCGCTCTCCCCGGCCCCCGACACCTGCGCCAAGGTCGCGGCCACGACGACGTCGTACGGCCCGACCGGATCGAGGACCGTGCGCGCGGACTCCGACGGGGTGCCCCAGCAGGTCGTGGAGACCCGCCTGAACCCGTTCGGCCTGCCCGTGGCCACGGTCGCCGACCCCGACGGCCTGGCACTGAGCACCGGTTACGAGTTCGACGACGCCTTCCGACTCACGGCCGAGGTGGCGCCGGGCGGCGGGAAGAAGACCACCGCCTACTACGGGGCGACGGAGGACGCGGACAACCCCTGCACGGCCGCGAACGACCCCGCTCCCCAGCGCGGCCTGCCGAAGTCCGTCAGCCTGCCCGATCCGGCGACCGGCTCGGCGCGGGTGGAGAGGCTCGTCTTCAGCGCACGGGGCCTGCCGATCGCCGTGACCAACGGCGCCACCGACTGGACGTGCGTCACCTACGACGCGCGCGGCCGGATGTCCGGCACCTTCGTGCCCGCGGACGCCGACGCACCCGCGCGGACCGTGACGTTCGACCTGGCGGTCGGGGGCGACCCGCTGACGTCGCGGGCCACCGACAGCCGCGGCGCCATCGGCTTCACCACCGACCTGCTGGGCCGCACGACCCGCTTCACCGACGTCCACGGCACCCGCACGGACACGGAGTACGACCGCGCGGGCCGCCCCGTCCGGGAGCGCACAGCGCCGCCCACGCCCTTCGACGCACCGCAGGTCAAGACCCTCCGGTACGACGCGGCCGGCCGGATCCAGGCCGTGTCGCTCGACGGCGCCACGCTCGCCTCCGTCCGCCACGACGCGGGTGGGGACGTCGCCGCCGTGGACTACGCGAACGGCACGCGGCTCGCCGTGGAACGCGACCCCCAGGGCCGCACGATCGCCAAGAGCTGGACCCTCGCGGACGGGCGCACGCTCGCCAGCAAGGTCACCCGATCCAGGTCCGGCGCCATCGTCGACGAGTCGACGGCGGGCGAGGACCCCCGCCCGGACGGCCCCAACTACCGCTACGACGCGGTCGGCCGGCTCATCGACGCCTACGTCACCGGGCACCACTACGGCTACGACTTCACCTCGCCCGCCGCCGCCGACTGCCCCGCGCCCGCCGCCGCGAACGCGGGAGCCAACGGCAACCGGGTCAACCTCGTCGACCGCACGGCGTCCGGCACCTCCACGACGCACTTCTGCTACGACGGCTCCGACCGCCTGCTGGCGACCACGGGCGCACAGGTGATCGGCCGCACCCAGTACAGCGTGGCCGGCGCCCTGACCCGCTACGACCTGGGCGGGACCCCGATGGGCCAGGTCTTCGACGCCGCCGAGCGCTACCTCGGCAAGAGCGCCGCGGGTCCCGACCCGGCCGTGATCGCCTACCCGGGCGACCTGCTCGACCTGCACGCGGGCCGGACGATCGCCCAGGGGCCGGCGGCGGGCACCCTGCTGTACGGGTACACGAGCGCCGCCGATCCCCAGCTCGACCTCGTCATGGACGGCGACAAGCGGCTCCTGACCCGCACCGTCGCGCTGCCGGGCGGCGTGGTGTACGTGGCCAAGGGGCGCTCGTACCGGGGCGAGACCAGCTGGAACCTGCCGACCGTCCGCGGCGACATCTTCCTCGTCGCCGGCGCCGACGGCCGCCAGCGGGGCGACCTCTACCGCTACGGGCCCTTCGGCGAGGCCCTGCTCGCCGACGGCCGCGTGGACGGTGACCACGTACCGGACAACCTGCCCGGCGAGAACGACTACGCCTGGCTGGGACAGTACGAGGTCCGCTACGAGCACGCCGGGAGCAACGCGGCGTACTTCCTGCGCACGCGCGTACTGGAGCCCGCGACCGGCCGGTTCTCGGGACCCGTGACGCACGGTCCCTTCGCGAACCCCTACGACTACGGATCCGGCGATCCGATCAATCGCGTGAGCGTCGACGGAGTCGGCCTGAAGGAGGAGGACAAGTGATGTCGGAGCAGTTCACCTCGGCGACCACCGAGGTCATCGAGCACGGGGGGACCCGCCTGGTCCGCGTCACCCCGCTGCACGACGGCGAGCGCCGGGACTGGTTCCGGCGGAACACCGGAGCCCTGCGCACCGCGATGTACGAGCACGGAGCGGTGATGGTCAAGGGCGGCGTCCTGGCCGAGCAGGCCGAACTCGCGCTGCTCGCCGCCGAAATCGGCGGGGAGACCCTGGAGTACAACGAGCGCTCCACGCCGCGCAGCCGGGTCACCGGAAACGTGTACACCTCCACCGAATATCCGGCCGACCAGACGATTCCCCAGCACAACGAGGCCGCATATTCGCGATCCTGGCCGCACAACGTCTTCTTCTATTGCGCCCTGGCGGCGCGGAGCGGCGGCGAGACCCCGGTGGCCGACAGCGCCGCGGTGCTCGAACGCCTCCCGGCCGCACTCGTGGAACGGTTCGCCGCACACGGGGTGCTCTACACCCGGACGTACCGCCAGGGCATGGGCCTCTCCTGGCAGGAGGGGTTCCAGACCGAGGACAAGGGCGAGGTGGAGAGCTACTGCGCCGACCACGACATCGCGACGGACTGGGACGGTGAGGTCCTGCGCACGCGACAGCGCAGGGCCGCGCTGATCGTGCACCCGGTGACCGGGAAGCGGGTGTGGTTCAACCAGGCGCACCTCTTCCACGTCAACGCGCTCCCGGAGGACCTGCGGGAGGGACTGCTGGAGCTCTGCGGGGCGGACGGGCTGCCCCGCAACGCCTACTACGGCGATGGCACGCCCATCACCGCCGACGAGCACGCCGTCATCACCGCCGCCTACGAGGAGGCGACGCTGGCCGAGGAATGGGCCACCGGGGACCTGATGATGGTGGACAACATCCTCACCACGCATGGCCGGCGACCCTTCACCGGTGAGCGCAAGGTGCTCGTCGCCATGACCCGGCGCACGAGCTGACCGACTGCCGGGCGCCCGCCACGGAGCGCCCGGTCCCGGGACCGGAACCCCCGCCGGTTCAGGACCCGAATGCCCGGCCTCCCCCCGGCCGGGCATTCGGCGTTCCCCGGCCGCCGCAGGGCCTCCCCTACGCGGCGAACCCCGCTCCCAACAGCTCGATTTACATTCTTCGATATGCGATTCCGGGCGCATCGAAGTTTTTCATGAGCCCGAAGCCGGCGGTGCAGATCTTCGTAGTGTGGGTGCCGGATGTTTCGTCGCGCTTACGCAATCGAGGTGGATGGCAATGGCCGATCAGAATCGGTACGAAATGCCGTTGACGGCCGCCCAGTCCGGAATGTGGCTCGCGCAGCAGATGAACCCGGACAACCCCATGTACAGCATCGCGGAATGCGTGGAGATACAGGGTGGGGTCGATACCGGAACCTTCGAAGCCGCGCTGCGCCGCGTGGTCGACGAGGCGCAGACCCTGCGGATCCGCTTCGTGGCGGGCCCCGACGGTCCGCTCCAGGTCATCGCCCCCGCGCCGCAGGAGCTGCTGCACACGCTGGACGTGAGCGCCCTGGCCGACCCCGCGGCCGCCGCGGAGGAGTGGATGCTCGCCCGCACCGCGGAGCCCGTCGACCTCGCCGGGGGGCCGTTGTTCACCTTCGGTCTGATCACGCTCGCCGCCGACCGCCACACGTGGTTCAGCCGCGTGCACCACGCGATCGTCGACGGCTACAGCTGGTCCCTGATCGTCGCCCGGGTCGCCTCGCTCTACACGGCGATGGCAGCGGGCCGTGAGGCGTCGGCCACGCCGTTCCACCCCTTCGGCCGGCTCGTCGAGCAGGACGCCGCCTACCGGGAGTCCGAACGGTTCGCCGCGGACCGCGCGTTCTGGACCGAACACCTCGCTGGCCTTCCCGCGCCGGTGAGCCTCGCACCGCGTCCCACCCGGGTACCGACCGATCACGTGCGGCAGACCGGCGAGGTGTCCGCCGCCGCCGCCGACGCGCTGCGCGCCCTGTCCACCGACATCGGGGTCAGCTGGCCGACGGCGGCGGTCGCGGGCATCGCCGCCTACCTGCACCGCCTCACCGGTGTCGAGGACATCGTGCTCGGCCTCGCCGTCGCCGCCCGCCCCGACGCGGTCGCCAGGGCCACGCCCGGCATGGTGTCCAACGCCGTTCCCGTCCGCTTGACGGTCCGTGCGGACACCACCGTGGCGCAGCTGCTGCGCTCCGCGAGCGACGAGGTCCACGCCGTCCTGCGGCACCAGCGCTACCGCTACGAGGACATCCACCGCGACCTGCACCGGGTGGGGGAGAGCAAGAGGCTCTGGGGGCCCGAGATCAACCTCATCATGTACGGCCAGCGGCTCTCCTTCGCGGGCCACCCCGCCACGGTGCGCGGCTTCTCGATCGGCCCGGAGGAGGACCTCTCGCTGATCGTGGACAACCGCGAGGCGAACGACGGCTTCCTCGTCGACCTCCACGCCAACGCCGACCTGTACGACGCGGACGCGGCCCGAGGACACCGGGAAGGGCTCGTCGCCTTCCTCTCGACCCTCGCCGCCGCCGCCCCCGACCAGCGGCTCGACGCACTCGACCTGCCCCTGCCCGCGCACTGGACGCGCCCCGCCGACACCGACACCGACACCGACTCCGTCGACACCGACAGGGGCCGCAGCCGGGAGCCCGCGCCCTACCGCGCACCGGGCACCCCGCGCGAGGAACGGCTGTGCGCGCTGGTCGCCGAGGTCCTCGGCGTGCCGCGGGTCGGCCTCGACGACGACTTCTTCACCCTCGGCGGCCAGTCGCTGAGCGCCATCCGGCTCCTCAGCCGGATCCGGGAGGTCTTCGGCGCCGAGCTGTCGATCCGGACGGTCTTCGAGGAGCCCACGGCGGGAGCCCTGGCACGGCGGATCGAAGGCGCCCGCCGCGCCCGCCGTCCGGTGGCGCCCGTGGCGCGGCTCGAAGAGGTTCCGCTGTCGCCCGCGCAGCAACGCCTCTGGTTCATCGACCGGTTCCAGGGATCCACGGGTGCGTACAACATGGGCCTCGCCCTGCGCCTCGGCGGCCGGTTGGACCGGATGGCGCTCGCGGACGCGCTGGCCGACGTGGTCGCCCGGCACGAGAGCCTGCGCACCGTCTTCCCCGACACCGACGGCAGGCCGCGCCAGCAGGTCCTCGCTCCCGAGGACGCACGACCGGTGCTGGGGGACCTGCGGGTCGAGGCGCGCGACCTCGACCGCACGGTCGCGGAAGCCGTCGCGGAGGGCTTCGACCTGGCGGCCGGCCCGGCGATCCGGCCGCTGTTGCTGGAGGTCGGCCCCGAGGACCACGTCCTGCTGGTGATCCTGCACCACATCGTCGGGGACGGCCTGTCGCTGACCCCCCTCGCCCGTGACCTCGAACGGGCCTACACCGCCAGGGCGCAGGGGCACGCGCCCCTCTTCGAGCCGCTGCCCGTGCAGTACGCCGACTTCACCCTGTGGCAGCGCGAACTCCTCGGCGCCGAGGACGACCCGCGCAGCCCCGTCGCGGAGCAACTGCGCTACTGGAAGGAGGCGCTGGGCGACCTGCCGGAGGAGATCGCGCTGCCGGTGGACCGGCCGCGGCCGGCCGAGCTGAGCCAGCGCGGGGAGATCGTCCGCTTCGACATCGACACCGTCCTGCACGAGCGGCTCACCGCGCTCGCACAGGAGCACCAGGTCAGCCTGTTCATGGTGTTCCAGGGCGCCGTGGCGCTGCTGCTGAGCAAGCTGGGCGCCGGCCAGGACATCCCGATCGGCGCACCCGTCGCCGGACGCACCGACTCCGCGCTGGACGACCTCATCGGCTGCTTCGTCAACACCCTCGTCTTCCGCACGGACGTGTCGGGGGACCCGACCTTCGGCGAGCTGCTGGCCCGGGTGCGCGAGACGACGCTGGGGGCACAGGCCCACCAGGACCTCCCCTTCGAGCGCCTGGTCGAGGCCCTCAACCCGGAGCGCTCCCGGTCCCGCAACCCGCTCTTCCAGGTCATGCTGGACGTGGACACCGCCCAGAGCCCCACCTTGGCGCTGCCCGGCCTGACGGCCGTCCCGCAGCAGGTCGACCCCGGCCTGATCAAGGTCGACCTGGTCTTCGGCGCCGAGGAATCCCTGCGCACGGACGGGACCCCGGCCGGCATCGCGGCGCGTCTCGAATACAGCCGCGACCTCTTCGACCGGGAGACCGTCGAAGTGATGGCGGAGCGCCTGCTGCGCCTGCTCACCGCCGCGGCGGCCGATCCACGGCGGCCGGTGAGCCGGATCGACGTGCTCTCGGCCGACGAACGGCAGCGCCTCCTCGTCGATTTCAACGACACCACGAGCGGGACCGCACCCGGCGGGACCTTCCCGGAGCTCTTCTCGGCGCGGGCGGCGCTCACCCCCGGAGCACCCGCGGTGCTCTTCGAGGACACCGTGGTGAGCTACGCGGAACTGGACGCCCGGACGAGTGCCCTCGCGTCGCTGCTCGCGGAGTACGGCGTCGGCCCGGAGAGCCGCGTCGCGGTGGCCCTGCCGCGGTCGGTGGAGTTCGTCGTGGCGGTGCTCGCCGTCCTCAAGGCGGGCGCGGCGTACGTGCCGGTGGACACCGCCTACCCGGCGGAACGCATCGCCTACATCCTGGAGGACTCCGCTCCGGCCCTGCTCGTGAGCGTCCGGGAGATCGCCGGGACCCTGCCCGGCGGGGGCGTACCGGTCCTCCTGATCGACGAAGCGGGCGACCCGCGCCCCGGCCCGCCCGCGGCGTGGCGGGTGTCGCCGTCCGGGGCCGCGTACGTGATCTACACCTCGGGGTCGACCGGTCGGCCGAAGGGCGTGGTGGTCTCCCACGCCGGCGTCGCGAGCCTGGCGCGGTCGCAGGCGGAGCACCTGGGCGTCGGACCGGGCAGCCGCGTGCTGCAGTTCGCCTCGCCCAGCTTCGACGCGGCGTTCTGGGAGCTGTGCATGGGGCTGCTGACCGGGGCCGCCCTGGTCCTGGCGCGGGCCGAGCGACTGCTGCCGGGGCCGGACCTGGCCGACGTGCTGGCCCGGCACCGGGTCACCCACGCCACCATCCCCCCGGTCGCCCTCGCGGTGCTGACCACGGCTCAGGTGCCGGCCGCGATGACCCTCGTGGTGGCCGGCGAGGCGTGTGCACCGGAGCTCGTGGCCCGCTTCGCGCCCGGCCGCACGATGATCAATGCGTACGGTCCCACCGAGACGACCGTCTGCGCGACCATGAGCCACCCGCTCGCCGCCGACGCGGGCGTCCCGCCGATCGGCGGGCCGATCCGTGACACCCGGGTCTACGTCCTGGACGGCGCCCTGCAGCCCGTCCCCCGGGGCGTGGCCGGCGACCTGTACGTGGCCGGAGCCGGCCTGGCCCGCGGATACCTGGGCCGGCCCGGCCTGAGCGCCGAGCGCTTCGTCGCGGACCCCAACGGCACGGGCGGCGGCCGGATGTACCGGACCGGCGACCTGGTCCGTTGGCGCGCCGACGGTCAGCTGGAGTTCCTCGGACGCGCCGACGAACAGGTCAAGCTGCGGGGCTTCCGCATCGAGCTCGGAGAGATCGAGTCCGTGCTGGCGGGCCACCCGGACGTGGCCCGCGTCGCGCTCGCGGTCAGGGAGGACGAGCCCGGACGCAAGCTGCTCGTGGCCTACGTCGTGCCCGAGCAGGGCCGGCGGACCGAGGGGTCGGACCTGCGCCGGCACGTGGCCGCGGCCGTTCCGGACTACATGGTGCCCGCGGCGTTCGTCGTCCTCGACAGCATGCCGGTCACCCCGAACGGCAAACTCGACCGCCGCGCGCTGCCCGCGCCCCGGTTCGGCACGGCCGACGGGGACGGCACGCCCCGCGACGAGCGGGAGGAAGCCTTCGCGACCCTGTTCACCGAAGTGCTGGGACTCGCCGGCGTCGGCCTCGACGAGAGCTTCTTCGAGCTGGGCGGCGACAGCATCCTCTCCATCCAACTGGTCAGCAAAGCCAGGCGACTTGGCCTCGACCTCTCGCCCCGGGACGTCTTCGAACACAAGACGGTGGCCCGGCTCGCCGAAGTGGTCACGATGCTGGCCGCGGGCCCCGTCGTCTACGACACGGACGCCGGAATCGGCGAACTGACCGCGACTCCGATCATGCGGTGGTTGGAGGACCGCGGCGGCCCCGTCGACACGTTCAACCAGTCGATGCTGCTCCAGGTGCCAGCCGGCCTCGGCGCGAGCGAGCTGACCACCGCGCTCCAGGCGGTGCTCGACCAGCACGACGCCCTGCGCATGCGCCGCCGCCGGGAGACCGGGAGCGGACCGTGGACCTACGAGATCGCCGGGCGCGCGGACGTACGGGCCGAGCGGCTGCTGCGGACGGTGGACATCACCGCCCTGGCGGACGACCGGCTCGGCGAGGCCATCGGCGCCGAGGCCCGCGCGGCCTGGTCACGGCTGGCGCCGGAGGCGGGGCTGATGCTCCAGGCCGTCTGGTTCGACGCGGGGACGCAGCGCCCCGGCAGACTGCTCCTCGCCGCCCACCACCTGGTGGTGGACGGCGTGTCCTGGCAGATCCTGCTCCCCGACCTGCGCGCCGCGTACGAGGCCGTCGTCGCCGACAAGGAGCCGCAGCCGGCCCCGGTGGGCACGCCGCTGCGGCACTGGGCCCAACTGCTGCGATCGGAGGCCCTGCGGGACACCCGGGTGGCGGCGGAGACCACGCTCTGGACCGAGGCCCTGCGCCTGCCGGCGCCCACCCTGGTGGACGCGGAACTCGACCCGGACCAGGACGTCGTGGGCACCGCGCAAAAGCTGAGCCTGAGCCTGCCGACCGAGCAGACCCAGCGCCTGTTGACCAGCGTGCCCGCCGCCTTCCACGCCACCGTCCAGGACGTCCTCGTCACCGCCCTCGCCCTGGCGGTGACCGACTGGCGCCGGCAGCGGGGACGCACCGGCGCGGGCGAAGTCCTCCTGGACATCGAGGGGCACGGCCGCGAGGAGATCGCCGACGGCCTCGACCTGTCCCGCACGGTCGGCTGGTTCACCAGCCTCTACCCCGTCCGCCTCGACCTCGACGTCGAGGACCGGGAGCGACTGTGGTCCGGTGGCGCCCCGGCGGGCGCCGCGCTGCGCACCGTGAAGGAACACCTGCGGTCCCTGCCGGACGGCGGGATCGGCTACGGCCTGCTGCGCCACCTCAACCCCGTCGCGGGACCGGCACTGGCGGCGCTCGCCCGGCCGCAGATGCTCTTCAACTACTTCGGGCGGGCCGCCGCCCCGGGCGACACGGCGAGCGCCGACTGGGGTCCCGCCACCGAGTCACAGGTCGTGATCGGCGACGGCGACGCGCGACTCGCGCTCACACACGTCGTGGAGGTCAACGCCCTGGCCCAGGAGCACCCCGACGGCCCGCGGCTCCTCGCCTCGTGGACCTGGCCGGAGCGACTCCTCGCCGAAACCGACGTGCGCGAGCTCGCCGAAGGGTGGTTCCGGGCGCTCAGCGCGCTCATCGACCACGCGGACGGGCCGGACGCCGGCGGCTACACCCCATCGGACCTGGCTCTGGTGGAACTTTCCCAAGACGAGATCGACATGCTCGAAGCCGAGTGGAGGACGTTGTAATGACGAAGTCGGGTCCCGAGGACATCCTTCCGTTGTCGCCGCTTCAGGAGGGCCTGCTCTTCCACGCGCTGTACGACGAGCAGGGCCACGACGTCTACACCGTCCAGGTCGTCCTCGACCTGGCCGGCACCGTCGACGTCGAGGCCCTGCGGGCCAGCGCCGCCACCCTGCTGCGCCGTCACGCCAACCTCCGGGTCGGCTTCCTGCACCCGAAGCAGAGCCGGCCCGTCCAGGTGGTCGCCCGGCAGGTCGAACTGCCGTGGGAGGAAACCGACGTGGCGGGCCTCGACGCCCCCGAGCGGGCCGCGGAGCTGGAGCGCATCCAGATCCAGGAGCAGGCCCGGCGCTTCGACCTGGCCCGACCGCCGCTGATGCGCTTCCGCCTGATCGACCTCGGCGACGGGACGTACCGGCTGTTGTGGACGTTCCACCACCTGCTGCTCGACGGCTGGTCCACCTCCGTCCTGCTCGGTGAGTTCTTCGAGCTCTACGGGCACCAGGGCGACGACCGCGCACTGCCCAAGGTCACCCCGTACCGGGACTACCTCGCCTGGCTGGCCAAGCAGGACCGGGGCGCGGCCGAGTCGGCGTGGCAGCAGGCGCTCTCCGGACTCGACGAGCCGACCCGGCTGGGCGGGGGCCAGGAGCAGGGGCACGCCGTCGTCAAGCCGGAGCTGGTGTTCCTGGACGTACCGGCCGACACCACGGAGGCGATCGCCGCCGTGCTGCGCGGCCACGGGCTGACCTTCAACACGGCCCTCCACGCCGCCTGGGCCGTCGTGCTGGGCGCGCTCACGGGCCGGGAGGACGTCGTCTTCGGCACGGTCGTCGCGGGTCGGCCGCCGGAGATCGTGGGGTCCGAGCGGATGGTCGGCATGCTGATCAACACGCTGCCGGTCCGGATCCAGGTGCCGACGGACGCACCGCTGCTCGACGTCCTCGGCCGCATCCAGCGCGAGCACACGGACCTGATGCCGCACCAGCACCTCGGCATGAGCGACATCCAGCGGGTCTCCGGCCACGCGGAACTCTTCGACACCTACGTGGCGTTCGAGAACTTCCCCTTCGACCTGGAGGCGCTGCGCAACCAGGCGGGCGGCCTGCGGATCGAGAACTTCGAGGTCCTCGACGCCAACCACTACCCGATGTGCCTGATCGCGCACATCGAGGAGGGCCGTCTCCGGCTGCAACTCAGCTTCCGCCCGGATGTGTTCGGGCGTGGGGTGGTGGAGTCGATCGCTGGTCGTGTGGTGCGGGTGTTGGAGTCGGTGGTCGGTGGGGTTTCGGGTGCGGTGGGTTCGGTGGGGTTGTTGTCGGGTGAGGAGTTGGGGTGGTTGTCGGGTGGTGGTGGTGTTGCGGGTTCGGTGGTGGTTCCGGAGGCGTTGACGTTTTCGGAGTTGTTCGCGGGGCAGGTGGTGCGGACTCCGGGTGCTGTGGCGGTGGAGTCGGTGGGGGAGTCGTTGTCGTATGCGGAGTTGGATGCTCGTGTGGAGCGTTTGGCTGCGTATTTGGTGGGTTCGGGTGTGGGGCCGGAGTCGGTGGTGGCGTTGGTTCTGGGTCGTTCGGTGGAGTCGGTGGTGGCTTCGTTGGCGGTGATGAGGGCGGGTGCCGCTTATTTGCCGGTGGATCCGGATTATCCGGCTGAGCGTGTTGCTTTCATGTTCGGGGATGCGCGGCCGGTGGCGGTGGTGACGTCTGCGGAGTTCGTGGGTGTGGTGCCGCGGGTTGATGGCGTGGCGGTGGTGGTTTTGGATGAGTTGGTGTTGCCGGAGGTCGAGCCGGGCGATTCGGTTGTTTCGGTTTCGGGTCCGGCATCGGTGTTGTCTCCGGCGTATGTGATTTATACGTCGGGTTCGACGGGGGTGCCGAAGGGTGTGGTGGTAACGCATGCGGGGTTGGCTGCGTTCGCGTCGTCGGTTCGTGAGCGTTTTGCGGTGTCGGGTTCGAGTCGGGTGTTGCAGTTTTCTTCGCCGAGTTTTGATGCGTCGGTGTTGGAGTTGTGTATGGCGTTGACTTCGGGTGCTGCTTTGGTGGTGCCTGGGGTGGGGGTGTTGGCGGGTGAGCCGTTGGGGGAGTTGATTGCGGGGCGTGGGGTGACGCATGCGTTGATTCCGCCGGCGGCGTTGGCGGGTGTGCCGTTGGTGGGGTTGGAGGGTTTTGAGTCTTTGGTGGTGGGTGGTGATGCGACGTCGGCGGAGTTGGTGTCTCGGTGGGCTCCGGGGCGTCGGATGGTGAATGCGTATGGGCCGACGGAGTCGACGGTGGCGGTGTCGATGAGTGTGCCGTTGGTGGCGGGTGGTGGTGCGCCGGCGATTGGTGTGCCGGTGGTGGGGACGCGGGTGTTCGTGTTGGATGGTGGGTTGCGTTTGGTGCCGCCGGGTGTGGTGGGTGAGTTGTATGTGGCGGGTGTGGGTTTGGCGCGGGGGTATTTGGGGCGGGCTGGTTTGACGTCGGAGCGGTTTGTGGCGTGTCCGTTCGGTGGTGTGGGTGAGCGGATGTATCGGACGGGTGATGTGGTGCGGTGGGGTGTGGATGGTGAGTTGGAGTTTGTGGGGCGTGTGGATGATCAGGTGAAGATTCGGGGTTTCCGGATCGAGTTGGGTGAGATCGAGAGCGTGTTGTTGCGCCATGGGGGTGTGGGTCAGGCTGTGGTGGTGGTGGATGAGGCGCGGCCGGGTGTGAAGCGGTTGGTCGCGTATGTGGTGCCGGTGGGTGGTGGTGTGTTGGACGGTGGGGAGGTTCGTGAGTTTGTTGCGGGTTCTCTGCCGGATTACATGGTGCCTTCGTTGGTGGTGGTTGTGGGTGGGCTGCCGTTGATGGCGAATGGGAAGTTGGATCGTAGGGCGTTGCCTGTTCCGGAGTTTTCGGTGGGTGTGGGGCGTGGTCCGGGTTCGGAGCGGGAGGAGCTTCTCGCGGGGTTGTTCGCGGAGGTTCTTGGTTTGGATTCGGTGGGTGTCGACCAGTCGTTCTTCGAGTTGGGTGGCGACAGCATCATTTCGATCCAGTTGGTGGGTCGGGCGCGTAAGGCGGGGTTGCATTTCAGTCCCCGGGACGTATTCACACACAAGACAGTGGAGGCCATCGTGGCGGTCGCCAAGGAGGCCGCCGCACCCGTGCGCGGGTCGTCCGACGACGGAATCGGCGGAGTTCCTCTCACTCCCGTCATCCACTGGTTCAACGAACGCGGCGGTCCGGTCGACCAGTTCAACCAGGCCATGCCCGTCCCGGTGCCCGCGGGCCTCGGGCAGCAGCAGCTCGCCGAGGTCCTCCAGGCCTTCCTCGACCACCACGACGCGCTCCGGCTGCGGCTGACCCGGATCGAGGGCGTCGAGGACATCGAGGACTGGGCCCTGGAGGTCGCGCCGCGCGGCGCGGTCCGGGCAGCGGACCTCCTGCACCGCGTCGACGTGGCGGGTCTGGACACCGAAGCACTGGCCGCCCTGACCGAGAAGGAGTTCGCCGCCGCGCAGCAGCGGCTCGCCCCCGGGGCCGGGACCATGGTGCAGGCCGTCTGGTGCGACGCCGGACCGCGCTCCGTCGGCCGGCTCCTCCTGGTGATCCACCACCTGGCCGTCGACGGCGTGTCGTGGCGCATTCTGCTGCCCGAGCTGGAGCAGGCCCTCGCCGCCGCCCTCGCGGGCCGTCCGCTGGAGCTGGAGCCCGTGGGCACCTCGTTCCGCCGCTGGGCACAGCACCTCACGGCGGCCGCCGGCGAGCCGGCCCGCATCCGGGAACTGCCCCTGTGGCGGGAGGTCCTGTCCACCCCGGACCCGCTGCTCACCGACCGTCCCCTGGATCCCGCACGGGACACCCTCGCACGGGCCGGGCACCTCACCGTCGAGCTGCCCGCGGCCGTCACCGAGCCGCTGCTGGGCAAGGTCCCCGCCGCCTTCCGCGCGGGCGCCAACGACGTACTGCTCACCGCCCTGGCGATCGCCGTCGCCGCGTGGCGCCGCGGACGGGGCCGGGGCGACGGCACGGCCGTGCTCGTCGGGCTGGAGGGACACGGCCGCGAGGAGATCGCGCCCGACGTCGACCTCTCCCGCACGGTGGGGTGGTTCACCAGCCTGTACCCCGTGCGCCTCGACCCCGGCGCCGTCTCGATCACGGAGGTGGAGGCGGCCGGTCCCGCACTGGCCACGGCCCTGAAGGCGGTCAAGGAGCAGCTGCGGGCGATCCCGGACAACGGCATCGGCTACGGCCTGCTGCGCTACCTCAACCCCCGCAGCGCCGTCGCCCTCGCGAAGCTCTCCGAGCCGCAGATCGGCTTCAACTACCTGGGTCACCTGGGCTCCGTCACCGATGCGGACCACGGCGGACTCGGCGGCGGCGCGGACCAGGACACGGCCCTGCCCCACACCCTCTCCGTCAACGCCGTGACGATGACGCACGCCGACGGGCCCCGGCTCGGCGCCACGTGGACCTGGCCGCGGGACCTGCTCGCGGAGCAGGACGTGCGGGAGCTGGCGCAGCTGTGGACGAGGGTCCTGGAAGCGCTGGTCGCCCACACCGAGCAGCCGACGGCCGGCGGCGGGTTCACGCCCTCCGACCTGCCCCTGGTGGCCCTGACGCAGGACGACATCCACGCGCTGGAGGCGGCCCAGCCCGGTCTGACCGACGTGCTGCCGCTCTCCCCGCTCCAGGAGGGCCTGCTCTTCCACACCGCGTACGACCAGCGGGCCGAGGACGTCTACATCACCCGGCTCGCCGTGGACGTGCGCGGGAACCTGGACGCCGAGGCGATGCGCGCGGCCGTGCGCGGGCTGCTGGCGCGCCACGACAGCCTGCGCGCCGGATTCCACTACACGGCGGACGGGCGACCCGTACAGCTCATCCCGGACCGGGCCGAACTCGCCTGGAACGACCTCGACTTCAGCGAACTGGCGGGCGCGGAGCAGGAAGCCGCCCTGGACCGGCTGCTGACCGAGGAGCGCGGCCGACGCTTCGATCCACAGCGCCCGCCGCTGCTGCGCTTCACGCTGATCCGGCTGGGCGAGGACCTCCACCGGCTGCTGTTCGCCGCGCACCACCTGCTGCTCGACGGCTGGTCGGCTCCCGTGCTGGCCGCGGAGCTCTTCGAGCTGTACGGGCACCGCGGCGACGCCGCCACCCTGCCCCCGGTCGTCCCCTACAAGAACTTCCTCGCCCATCTCGCCGCCCAGGACCGCACCGAGGCGGTCGCCGCCTGGCGCACCGCACTGGCCGGAGTGGACGAGCCCACCCTGATCGCCCCCGGCGCCCCGGCCGGCGAGTCCGTACTGCCCGGGCGCGTGGTCGACCAGCTGCCGCCGGAGCTGACCGCCGCGCTCGTCGACCGGGCCCGCGCACACGGGCTGACCATGAACGCCGTCGTCCAGGGCGCGTGGGGGATCGTGCTGTCCCGGCTCACCGGGCGGGACGACGTGCTCTTCGGCGAAACGGTCTCCGGCCGGCCGCCGGAGCTGCCCGGCGTCGAGTCGATGGTCGGACTCTTCAGCAACACCGTGCCCGTACGGGTCCGCCTCGACCCGGCGGTCCCCGTGATCGACACCCTGGCCCGCGTGCAGCAGCAGCGGGTGGACCTCCTCGCGTACCACTACCTCGGACTCGCCGAGCTACAGCAGATCGCCGGCCTGGGCACCCTCTTCGACACGGCCGTCGTCTTCGAGAACTTCCCCCCGGAAGCCGAGGACGGGCAGCCGCCCGTGCACGGCCTCACCCTCTCCCAGGTGGACACCCGGGGCGACAACCACTACCCGCTCGGCATGGTGGTGATGCACGAGGGCCGACGCACCGTCCTGAACTGGTACTACCGCCCGGACCTCTTCGACGAGGACGCGGCCCGCGCCATCGTCGGGCAGATGCGCCGGGTGCTGGAGGCCGTCGCCGCCACCCCGGAGCTCCCCGTCGGTCGGCTCGACACCCTCGACGGGGCCGAACGGGAACGGCTGACCCAGGGCTGGAACGGCCCGCCGACCCCCGCTTCCGACGCGGCCGTCACCGAGCTGATCCAGGACCAGGCGGCGCGCACGCCGGACGCCGTGGCCCTGGTGTCCGGTACGACCGAGCTCAGCTACGGCGAGCTCAACGCACGGGCGAACCGGCTCGCGCACGAACTGATCGCCCGGGGCGCCGGACCGGAGACCTTCGTCGCCGTGGCCGTGGAGCGGTCCGCGGAGCTCGTCGTGACCCTCCTCGCGGTCCTGAAGTCCGGGGCGGCCTACGTTCCGGTCGACCCCGCCCATCCGCGGGAGCGCATCCGCTACGTGCTGGCGGACTCCGCGCCGCGGCTGGTGGTGACCACCGCCGCGGTGGCCTCCGGGCTGCCGGACACCGGTGTCGAACAGGTTCTCCTCGACGCCCCCGGCACGGTCGCCGCCCTCGCGCTGCGCCCCGTCGCCGACCCCGTCGACGCGGTGCGCACCGCGCCCCTGACCCGGGAGAACCCCGCCTACGTCATCTACACCTCCGGTTCCACCGGGCAGCCGAAGGGCGTGGTGGTCACCCACCGTTCCGTGGTCGACTACCTGGGCTGGACCGGGCGCGTGTACCCGGGGGCCGCGGGCGTCGCGCTGCTGCACTCGCCGGTCTCCTTCGACCTCACCGTCACCGCACTGTTCACCCCCCTGACCGTCGGGGGCGCGGTGGTCATCGGCGACCTGGCCCAGGACGAGGCGCTCTCCGCGCGCCTGTCCGCGGCGCCGTGCACCTTCATGAAGGCCACCCCCAGCCACCTGCCGCTGCTCGGCGCCCTGCCGCAGGCGTACTCCCCGACGACCGAACTGCTCCTCGGCGGCGAAGCGCTCGTGGGCGAGGCGCTCGCGCCGTGGCGCGAGCTCCACCCGCACGCGACCGTCTGGAACGTCTACGGGCCCACCGAGGCCACGGTCAACGTCACCGAGTACCGCATAGAGCCGGGGGCCGCCGTGCCCTCCGGTCCGGTCCCCATGGGCCGCCCGCAGGGCAACGTACGGGCCTACGTGCTGGACGCGAACCTGCGGCCCGCACCCGTGGGCACGCCGGGCGAGCTGTTCGTCGCCGGGCCCTGCCTGGCCCGGGGCTACCTCAACCGGGCGGCCCTGACCGCCGAAAGGTTCGTCGCCGACCCCTTCGGCCCGGCCGGGGAACGGATGTACCGGACCGGCGACGTGGTGCGCCGCCGGCCGGACGGCAACCTGGTCTTCGTCGGCCGCGCCGACGACCAGGTCAAGGTCCGGGGCCACCGCATCGAACTCGGCGAGATCGTCGCCGCGGTCGCCGCCCACCCCGGCGTCGCCGCGCAGACCGTGGTGGTCCGCACCGACCGGCCGGACGCCCAGCAGCTCGTGGCGTACGTCGTGCCCGGGCTCGGAGCCGTGGTCGACGCCCAGGACGTGCGCGAGCGGGTGGCCGGCCTGCTGCCGGAGTACATGGTCCCGGACGCGGTCGTCCTGCTGGACTCGCTCCCGCTGACCCCGAACGGCAAGCTCGACCGCGCGGCGCTGCCCGCACCCGAATTCATCACCGCCGCGGCCGAGAACCTCGCCCGGACCCCGCAGGAGGAGATCCTGTGCGGCCTGTTCGCACAGGTCCTGGACGTGCCCCGGATCGGCGTGGACGACGACTTCTTCGCCCTCGGCGGGAACTCGCTGAGCGCGATCCGGCTGCTCAGCCGGGTCCGGGCGGCCTTCCGCACCGAGGTGGACGTGCGGGCCGTCTTCGACGCCCCGACACCCGCCCTGCTCGCGGCGCAGATCACCCCCGGCCACCGCGACCGACCCGCCCTCGACGTGCGCGAACGGCCCGCGGAGATCCCCCTGTCGTACGCCCAGCGGCGCCTGTGGTTCCTCGGCCGGCTGGAGGGCGATACCAGCACCTACAACATCCCCATCGGCATCAGGCTGTCGGGCACCCTGGACCGGCAGGCACTGACCCACGCGCTCGCGGACCTCGTCGCCCGACACGAGAGCCTGCGCACCGTCTTCGCGGAGGAAGGGGGCAGGCCGCGGCAGTCCGTCCTGGACCCGGCCGCGGCGGTCGTGCCCGTGGAGAGCGTGCGCACCACCGAGGAGGCCCTGCCGGAGGCGATGCGGGCCGCGGCCGAGCGGGGATTCGACCTGGCGGCGGAACCACCGCTGCGGGCCACCCTGTTCGTCCTCTCGGACACCGAGCACGTACTGCTCCTGAGCGTCCACCACATAGCCACCGACGGCTGGTCGAACGGCCCGCTCGCCAGGGACCTCTCCGTGGCCTACACGGCCCGCCGGGACGGGCGCGCACCGCTCTTCTCCCCGCTGCCCGTGCAGTACGCGGACTACACCCTGTGGCAGCGGGAACTCCTGGGCAGCGAAGAGGACCCCGACAGCCTCATCTCGCGGCAGCTGGACTTCTGGGACACCACGCTGGCCGGGGCGCCCGCGGAACTGGAGCTCCCCTCCAGCCTGCCGCGCGGGTCCGAGGTGAGCCACCGCGGCGGGTCCTTCGAGTTCACCGTCGACGCCGCACTGCACGCACGGCTCGCCGAGCTGGCCCGCACCCATCAGGCCAGTCTCTTCATGGTCGTGCAGGCGGGCCTCGCCACGCTGCTGAGCCGACTGGGCTCCGGCACCGACATCCCGATCGGCACCGCCGTCGCCGGCCGCACGGACCAGGCCCTCGACGACCTCGTCGGGTTCTTCGTCAACACCCTGGTGCTGCGGACCGACGTCTCCGGCGATCCCACCTTCGCCGAGCTGGTGGCCCGGGTACGGGCCGCCGACCTGGCCGCCTACGCCCACCAGGACGTGCCCTTCGAGCGGCTCGTCGACCACCTGGGCGTCGAGCGTTCGGTGGCGCACAGCCCCCTGTTCCAGGTGTTCCTGTCCTTCCAGAACAACCGGGCCCCCCGGCTGGAGCTGCCGGGTCTGACGGTCGGCGTCGAAACCGTCGAGCTGGCCTCGTCCAAGCTCGAACTGGGAGTGGAGCTCGGTGAGGAACACGACGAGAACGGCGCCCCCGCCGGCCTCGCCGGTCGCGTGGACTACCGGACGGACGTCTTCGACCGGGCCGGGGTCGAGGAGCTCGTACGACGCTTCGTGACCCTGCTCGACGCGGCCTCCGCCGATCCCGGCCGGCCCGTCGGCCGGCTCGACCTGCTCTCGGCCGCGGAGCGCCACCACGTCCTCGACGAGTGGCACACCACCGAGCGCCCGCTCGAAGCGGAGACCTTCCCGGCCCTCTTCGAAGCACACGCCGCGAGCGATCCCGAACGGGTGGCGCTGGTCTGTGGAGACCGGTCGCTGACCTACGGCGAGCTCAACGCGCTCGCCAACCAGTGGGCTCACCTCTTCATCGCGAAGGGCATCGGCCCGGAACAGCGGGTCGCCGTCGTGGTGCCGCGGTCCGTCGACTGGATCGCGACCACGCTCGGTGTGCTCAAGGCGGGGGCGGCCTACCTGCCGGTGGACCCCGGATACCCCGCCGAACGCATCGGGTTCACCGTGCGGGACGCCCGGGCGGCGCTCGTGCTGACCACCCGGGACGCCGGTGGGGACCAGCCCTCCTGGGCCGCCGGATCGGTGGTGACCGACGCGCCCGAGACCCGTACCGCGCTCGCCGCCATGCCCGTCACCGACCCCACCGACCGGGACCGCACCGCACCGCTGTCGGTGGCCCACCCCGCCTACGTCATCTACACCTCGGGCTCCACCGGGCGCCCCAAGGGCGTCGTGGTCACCCACACCGGATTCGCGAGCATGGTCGGCGCGCAGCGGGAGAACCTGCGGGGCGGGCCGGACGCCCGGGTCCTCCAGTCGGTCTCCCCGAGCTTCGACGTGTCCGTCGGAGACCTGGCGCTGTCCCTGCTGAGCGGTGCCGCGCTGGTCCTGCCGGAGGGCCACCGGTCACCCGTGGGGCAGGAACTCGCCACGCTGATCGAGCGGCACGGCATCACCCACCTGCACACCACCGCGGGCGTCATCTCCACCCTGCCGGACGTCGAACTGCCCACCCTGCGCACCATGGTCACCGGTGGCGAACCCATCGCGCCGCACCACGTGGCGCGGTGGTCGCGGGGCCGGCGCCTGATCAACGCCTACGGGCCGACCGAGGCGATGGTGTACGCCACGATGAGCGGCGCGCTCACCGGGGACGGCCCGGCCCCCATCGGCCGGCCGCTGTGGAACGCCCGCCTCTACGTCCTCGACGGGACGCTGCGGCCCGTACCGCCCGGCACGGCGGGCGACCTGTACATCGCGGGGGTCGGGCTGGCGCGCGGCTACCTGGAGCGGCCGGCCCTGACCGCGGAGCGGTTCGTGGCCGACCCGTTCGGGACGCCCGGCGAGCGCCTCTACCGCACCGGCGACGTCGTGCGCTGGAACGCCGGCGGCGAGCTGGAGTTCGTCGGACGCTCCGACGACCAGGTCAAGCTCCGCGGCTTCCGCATCGAGCTCGGTGAGATCGAATCGGCGCTCGTGGCCTACCCGAAGGTCGCCGACGCGGCCGTGATCGTCCACGAGGACGCCGCGGGCCGACAGCAACTGGTCGCCTACGTCGTCACCAAGGGATCCCGGGCGCCCAAGGCGGAGCTGCTCCGCGAGCACCTCGCGGCCCGCCTGCCCGAGTACATGGTGCCCGTCGCGTACACGACGCTGGCCGAGCTCCCGCTCAGCGCCAACGGCAAGGTGGACCGCAAGGCCCTGCCGGAACCCGACTTCGGCGTCCGGCCCCAGGGTCGCGCGCCGCGCGACGCGAAGGAGACCGAGCTCTGCAAGCTCGTCGGCGAGGTGCTCGGTGTGGCCGATGTCGGCATCGACGACAGCTTCTTCGAGCTGGGCGGGGACAGCATCGTCTCCATCCAGTTGGTCAGCCGGGCCCGCGAGGCGGGACTGGAGTTCACGGCCGCCGACGTACTGCGCCGGCGCACCGTCGAAGAGCTCGCCGCGGTCGCCGTCTACGTGGCGGACGAGGCCGACGTCGACGACGAAGCCGCCGCCGACACGGGCGTCGGGGAGATCCCCCTCACCCCGGCCATGCACCTGCTGCGCGAGCGCGGCGGAGCGTTCGAGCAGCTCAGCGGCACGGCCCTGGTCTCCCTGCCGGCCGACTGCGACGAGCAGCGGATCGGCGCGGTCCTGCGCGCGCTCGTGGACCGCCATGACTCGCTGCGGCTGCGCCTCACCCGCCGCGCGGGCAACCTGCTGTGGAGCCTGGAAGCGCTGCCCCGGGGCGCCGTGGACCTGGCGCCGCTGCGCGTCGACGTCCAGGGGCTCGGTGAGGACGCCGTCGACGCCGTCGTCCGGGAGCAGACCGCGGCCGCCCGGGCCCGGCTCGCGCCGCAGGACGCGGTCGTGGCGGCGGCGGTCTGGTTCGACGCCGGCCCCGCCGCGGCCCACCGGCTCCTCCTCGTGGTGCACCAACTGGCGGCGGACGAGGGCTCCCTCGCCGTCCTGGCGGACGACGTGCGCGCCCTGTGGGAGGGCAAGGCCGTCCCGGTCGGCCGCAGCTACCGGGCGTGGGCGCAGGAACTGGCACAGAAGGCGTCCGCACCCGACCTCCTGGAGGAACTCCCGCTCTGGGACGCCGTCCTCGGCACTCCCGCCCCGCCGTTCGCCGACCGGCCCCTCGACCCGGCCCGCGACCTCACGCGTACGGCCCGCAGCCTCGACCGCGCGCTCCCGGCTGCCGCGACGGCGCCCCTGCTCGACCAGGTCACGGCGCGCTTCGGCACCGGCGTGGCGGAAGTCCTGCTCGCGGCGCTGGCCGCCGCGGTGGGCGAGCGCCGCGGTCGCCGCGGCCAGGACGCCGAGGGCGGTGTCCTGGTGGCCCTGGACCGGGACGGTCGGGCCGCGACGGCCGAGCCGGAGCCGTCCCGCACGACCGGCTGGTTCACCGTGACG
Source organism: Streptomyces sp. NPDC051555 (assembly GCF_044454405.1). Classification (NCBI taxonomy): domain Bacteria; kingdom Bacillati; phylum Actinomycetota; class Actinomycetes; order Kitasatosporales; family Streptomycetaceae; genus Streptomyces; species Streptomyces sp. NPDC051555. The sequence goes on from NZ_JBITDP010000010.1 coordinate 260,187, forward strand.
CACCCGCTGCTCCTGGACGTCCCCGCGCCCGGCGGGACCCTCCCGGAGGGCGACCGGATCGGGTCCGTGCTCAAGCGGACCAAGGAACGGCTCGCCGGCGTCCCGGCCCACGGCGTGGGCTACGGGCTGCTGCGCCACGTCAACCCGCAGACCGTGCCGCTGCTCGCCCGCCACGCCGGACCGGAGATCCGCTTCGCCTATCTGGGCCGCTTCGAGGACACGGCGCCGCACGGCGCCGGCGACCACCCGGACGCACCGCTCGCCCACGCCCTGCGCATCGAGGCGGCCGTCGTCGACCACGTCGACGGTCCCCGCCTGTCCGTGCGCTGGACCTGGCCCGACGGCGTGCTCACCGAGCAGGACGTGCACGAACTGGCCCGCGACTGGGAGCAGGCGCTGGCCGCTCTCGCCGCCCATGCGGGACGTGCGGGCAGCGGTGGCCGCACGCCCGCCGACTTCCCGCTGGTGGACCTCGGCCAGCAGGAGATCGAGCACCTGGAAGCGGGCCGGCCCGCCCTGGTCGACGTCCTCCCGCTCACCCCGCTCCAGGAAGGGCTGGTGTTCCACAGCCTCTACAACGACCAGGGGCCGGACGTCTACACCGTCCAGTTCGGCCTGGACCTGGAGGGGCCGCTCGACGCGAGCGTCCTGCGCCGGTCCGTGGAGGCCCTGCTGCACCGCCACGCGAACCTGGGCGTGGGCTTCGCGCACGAAGGGCTCGCCCACCCCGTCCAGTTCCTGCTGGCCGAGAACCGGCTGCCCTGGGAGGAGCTCGACCTGAGCGCCCTGGGCGACGCCGAGCGCACGACGGAGGTGGCCCGGGTCATGGAGGAGGCGGCCGCACGCCGCTTCGACCTCGATCGGCCCCCGCTGCTGCGGTGCGTGTTGCTGCGCCTGGCACCGGGACGCCACCGCATGGTGATGACCTTCCACCACCTGCTGCTGGACGGCTGGTCGACCCCGATCCTCATCGGGGAACTCCTCCGGATCTACCGCGCCGGGGGAGATGCGGCGGCGCTGCCCCCCGTCCCGGCCTACCGCGACTACCTCGGCTGGCTGGCAGCCCGGGACCGGTCCGCCTCGGGCGCCGCCTGGGCGCGCGAACTGGCCGGTCTCGGCGAGCCCACCCTGTTGGCGCCCGCCGACCCCGACCGGCCGCCCGTCGTCCCGGAGAAGGTCTCCCTGATGATGCCGGGCGACGCGACGGGCCGCCTCGCCGCGCTCGCCGCACGGCACGGCTTCACCATGAACACCGTGGTGCAGGGGGCGTGGGGACTGCTCCTCAGCCGGATCACCGGACGCGACGACGTGGTCTTCGGTGCGGTGGTCTCCGGACGGCCGCCCGAGGTACCCGGCATCGAGCGGATGGTGGGCCAGTTCATCAACACCGTCCCGGTCCGCGTCCGCATCGAGCCCGGGGCCACGGTCGCGCGGTTCCTGCGCGACCTCGCCGACCGGCAGGTGGACCTGATGAACCACCAGTTCGTGCGCCTGATGGACCTCCAGAGGTCGATCGGGACGGGAGAGCTCTTCGACACGCTGCTGGTCTTCCAGAACACGCCCGCCGACGGCGCCGGCTTCGGGGACGGCGAGGACGGACTGCGGGCCGTCGACGTCGAGATGAACGGCGACAACTCGCACTTCCCGATCACCCTCGACGCCGGTCTGGACGGAACCGCGCTGCACTGCCGGATCGGGTACCGGCCCGACATGTTCGGCGAAGCCGAGATCAGCGCGCTCCTGGACGCCCTGCGGGACGTGCTGGAGGGCCTGGCCGCCGGCGCCGACGAGCCGGTGCGGAGCACCGGGGGCGACGCGCCCGCCCGCTGGTGGACCGCGGTGCGGCCGATGCTCCTGGAGCGACTGCTGCTGGCCGGGCGGTCCGGCGAGGGCCCGGCGCAGGCCGGGCCGCAGGAGCGGACCCCCGAGGTACGGCAGCGCGAGGAGCTCCTGGCGGGGCTGTTCGCCGAGGTCCTGCGCATCGACGGCGCGGGGCCGGACGAGGACTTCTTCGCGCTGGGCGGCGACAGCATCATGGCCATCCAACTGGCCGGCCGGGCCCGCGAGTCCGGTGTGCGGATCGGCCTGCGCGACGTGTTCAAGCACAAGACCGCACGCGCGCTCGCCCGGATGCCGCAGCAGGACGTGGGCGCCGTCGGCCGGGAACGTCCCGAGGACGCGGCGGGCGGGCTGCCGCTCACCGCACCGGTGCTCGCGCTCCTCGGGCGCGGTGCGCCCGAGGACACGGCGCACGCCGTGCAACTCCTCGCCGTACCGGCGGGCGTGACGCAGGAGGCGGTACGCGCGGCGGTGCAGTCCCTCCTGGACCGCAACGACGCGCTGCGGCTGCGGGTGACGCCCGACCCGGAATCCGGCTGGTCGCTGGAGGTGGCCGCGGCCGCCTCGGTACGCGCGGAGGACCGCCTCACCCGGGTCGTGGCCCGGGACGCGGCCCTGGTGGACGAGCAGGTCGCGGCGGCGGTGCTGCGGCTGGCGCCCGCGGACGGGACGGTCGTGCAGGCCGTCTGGTTCGACGCCGGACCCGACCGCGCGAGCCAACTGGCCCTCATCACCCATCAGTTGGTTGCCGATGGCGCGTCCGGGAGGATCCTGCGGCAGGACCTCCAGGCGGCCTGGGAGGCTGCCGGGGCTGCCGGGGCAGGCGGGTCCGTGGGGGCCGCCCCCGCGGGGACCTCGTACGCCAGCTGGGCGCGCACGCTGGCCGGGGCGGCCGTCGAACCGGCCCGGGTGGCGGAACTCCCGCTGTGGCGGGAGATCGTGGCGACCGACGACCCGCTGCTCGCCGACCGCCCGCTGAACCCCGCCGCCGACGTGCTGGGATCGGCGCGCGAGACCGAGCTCACGCTGCCCGCCGGCGTGGCCGAGCCGCTGCTGGGCCGACTCCCGGAGGCGTTCAACGCCGACGTCGAGGACGTGCTCCTGACCGGACTCGCCCTCGCCGTCGCCCGATGGCGCCGCGAACGCGGCGTCGGCGACGGCAGCGCGGTGCTGGTCGGCCTGGAGGGCGCGGGCCGCACCCCGCTCGCCGACGGAATCGACGTCTCCCGGACGGTCGGGCGGTTCGCCACCGGATACCCGGCGGCCGTCGACCCCGGCGAGCTGTCGCCGGACGAGGTCCGCTCCGGTGGCCCGGCCCTCGGCACCGCACTGAAGGCGGTCAAGGAGCAACTGCGCGCGATCCCGGACGGCGGCATCGGCTACGGGCTGCTGCGCCACCACAACCCGCAGACGGCCCGCAAGCTCGCCGGTCACCCCGAACCCCAGATCGGCTTCACCTACGAGCCCCCCGAGGACCGACCGCGGCCCACCGCCACGGGAGCCCCCGCGCACACGCCGTTGCGCCACGCCCTGACCCTCTCGGCCGAGGCGGTCCGCGGCACCGACGGAGTGCGCCTGCACGCCCGCTGGACCTGGCCGGACGCGCTGTTCGCCCGGGAGGACGTGCAGGAGCTGGCAGAGCTCTGGTTCGAGGCGCTGCGGGGCCTGGTCACGCACGCGGAACTCCCCGCGGCCGGCGGCTTCACGCCGTCCGACCTGTCCCTGCTCTCCCTGTCACAGGACGAGATCGACGAATTCGAGAGTGGTCTGAGCTGATGAATGGAACGAGCGACGTGACAAAGCCGGGATTCGTCGACATCTGGCCGCTGGCTCCGCTGCAGAAGGGCATGCTCTTCCACGCCCTCTACGGCGCGGGCGACGCCGACACCGACGTCTACGTGCTCCAGATGACGCTGGACCTGCGCAGCGCCGTCGACGCCGGGGCCCTGCTCGGCGCCGTACGGGCCGTGATGCGCCGCCACGACGCGTTGCGGGCCAGCTTCCGCAACCGCAAGAACGGCGAGCCGGTCCAGGTGATCCTGCGCGACGTCGAGCCCGAGTGGACCGAGGTGGACCTCGGTGGGTCCGCCACCGACGCGGACCGCGAAGCCGAACTGTCCCGGCTGCTGCACGCGGACCGCACGCGCCGGTTCGACCTGGCCGTCCCCCCGCTGCGCTTCACGCTGGTCCGCCTGGCCGACGAGGAGTACCGCTTCGCGGTCACCGCACACCACATCGTGCTGGACGGCTGGTCGATGCCGCTCGTACTCGGCGAGCTCATGGCGCTGTACGACAACGGCGCCGACCCGACCCGGCTGCCGCCGGTCACCCCCTACAGCACCTACCTCTCCTGGCTGGCGCGGCAGGACGGGGCCGAGGCCGAAGCCGCCTGGCGGCAAGCCCTGGACGGGATCGGCGGCCCCACCCGGGTCGCCCCGGCCGGCGTCGCCCCCGGATCCGCGCTGCCCGGCAAGCTCCTCCACGAAGTGCCGACCGAGGTGGCCGGCGCCCTGGCCGCACGGGCCCGGTCCCTCGGTCTCACGCTGAGCAGCGTGGTCCAGACGGCCTGGGGCCTGGTCCTGGGCAGCCTGACCGGCCGCTCCGACGTCGTGTTCGGCGAAACCGTGTCCGGCCGCCCGCCGGAGGTGCCCGGCATCGAGAGCATGGTCGGCCTGTTCATCAACACCGTCCCGGTCCGGCTGCGGATCGACGGCGCGCTGCCCCTGCGCGAGCAGGTCCGCCAGCTGCAGGACGCGCAGGCCGAGCTGCTCCCGTACAAGCACCTCGGGCTGGCCGACATCCAGCGGGCCGCCGGCGTCGGCGAGCTCTTCGACGCCATGACGATCTTCGCCAACTTCCCCGTCGACGCGGACGAGCTACGGAACTCCGCGGCGCGCATCGGCGCCGTCTCGGCCGCGACCAGCGACGCCACGCACTACGCCCTCAACCTGGAGAGCACCGTCCGCGGCGACCGGATGGAGGTCCGGCTCGACCACCGGGAGGACCTCTTCTCCGCGGCCGCCGCCCGCGAGGTCCTCGACCGCTTCCTGGGCCTCCTGGAGGTCTTCGCCTCCGAGCCCGAGCGGGAGGTGGGGGCGATCGAGCTGTTCTCCGCCGCCGACCGCGCGCGCCTGGTCCCGGCCGCCGACGCGCACGGGGCGGCGGAGCCGGAAGGACCGGGGGAGGCGGCCCGGGCGCCGCGCGACGAGCGCGAGGAGACGCTGTGCGCGCTGTTCGCCGAGGTCCTCGGCATCGCCGCGGCCGGCGTGCACGACAGCTTCTTCGCGCTCGGCGGCGACAGCATCAGCTCCATCCAACTGGCCCACCGCGCGCGGAAGGCCGGTCTGACCCTCACACTGCGGGAGATCTTCGCGCACCGGACGCCGGCGCGCCTGGCCGCACTCGACCCGGGCGCCCGAGCCGCTCGTACGACGGCGGACGACGGCGTGGGGATCCTCCCGCTGACCCCGGCCATGCACGCACAGCTCGACCAGGGCGGCTCTCTCGGGACCTTCCACCAGACGATGACCCTGCCGGTTCCGGCGGGGCTCGACGAGGCCGGCGTACGGACCGCCGTGCAGGCGGTGCTGGACGGCCACGACGCCCTGCGGCTGCGCCTGGACCAGGGGACGGATTCCGCGTGGTCGTTGGAGGCCGCCGCGGTGGGCGCCGTACGCGCCGAGGACATCGTGCGCCGCGTCACGGGCGCGGACGGGGACACGGACGTGGCGCAGGAGGTGCGGGCCGCGGTCCTGCGCCTGGAGCCGGCCGCCGGTCGGATGCTGGAGGCGGTCTGGTTCGACCGGGGAGCCGAAGAACCCGGTGAACTGGCCCTCGTCGCCCATCACTTCTCGGTCGACGGGGTCTCCTGGCGCATCCTGCTGCCGGATCTGGCCGCCGCCTTCACGGCTGTCCGCGAGGGACGGCCCGTACGGCTGGAACCGGTGGGCACATCCCTGCGCGGCTGGACCCGGCTGCTGGCCGCGGAGGCGTCCGCGGCGCACCGCACCGCCGAGCTGGAGCTGTGGAAGACGGTCGCCGGCACGGCGGATCCGTTGCTGGCCCCGCGCAGGGTGGACCCTGCGCGCGACGTGGTGGGCAGCGGTCGCCGGCTCACGATGACGTTGCCGGCGGACGTCGCGGAGCCGCTGCTCGGCCCCGTGCCGGAGGCGTTCAACGCCGGTGTGGAGGACGTGCTGTTGACGGCCCTCGCGCTCGCCGTCGCCCGTTGGCGCCACGAGCGCGGGCTCGGTGACGACGGCGCCGTCCTGGTCGGTCTGGAAGGCCACGGCCGCGAGGAGATCGCCGACGGCCTCGACCTGTCCCGCACGGTGGGTTGGTTCACCAGCGCCTACCCGGTGGCGCTGGACCCGCGGGCCCCGTCCCTCGCCGGGGCGCTGAAAGCGGTCAAGGAACAACTGCGCGCGATCCCGGACAAGGGCATCGGCTACGGCCTGCTGCGCCACCTCAACCCGGAGACGGCCCGCGAGCTCGCGGGCCACCCGGCGCCGCAGATCGGATTCAACTACCTGGGTCGCGTGGGTACGGCAGCCCCCACCGCCGCCGCCGACACGGACCCGGTGCGGGCGCACGACCTCGGCGGCAGCGCCGATGCCGGCCTGCCCCTCGCCCACACCCTGGACCTCGACGCCGCCGCCGTCGCGCACCCCGAGGGGCAGCGTCTGGTGGCGTCCTGGACGTGGCCGGCAGAGCTGCTGACGGACGCCGAGGTGGGCGAGATCGCCCAGGGCTGGTTCCGGACGCTGCGCGACCTCGCCGCTCTCGCCCGCACTCCGGACGTCGGCGGACTGACGCCGTCCGACCTGCCGCTCGTCACGGTGTCCCAGAGCGAGATCGACCGGCTGGAGGCCGCACCCGGCGGGCTCGCGGACGTCCTGCCGCTCTCCCCGCTCCAGCAGGGCCTCCACTTCCACGGCCTCTACGACGCCGCGGAAGCGGACGTCTACACCATCCAGTCCGCCCTCGAACTGGAAGGGACGGTGGACGGGCCCGGCCTGCGCGCCGCTGCCGAGGCCCTCCTGCGCCGGCACGACAACCTCCGTGCCCGCTTCGTCACCGGTGATGCGGGCCAGGTGCTGCAGGTCGTGCCGCGCACGGCCGAACTCCCCTGGAACGAGGTCGACCTGACCGGCCTCGACCCGCGCGCGGCGGACGACGCCGTCGCGCGCCTGCTCGCCGAGGACCGCGCCGAGCGGTTCGACCTGGAGCGCTCCCCCCTGATCCGCTGCACCCTGATCCGGCTCGCTCCCGACCGCAACCGCTTCGTCCTGACCGTGCACCACGTCGCGGTGGACGGCTGGTCCATGCCGCTGCTCGTCCAGGAGCTCTTCGCGCTGTACGGGAGCCGGGGCGACGACGGCGCACTGCCAGCGGTGGTCCCGTACCGCGACTACCTCGGCTGGCTCGCGGCGCAGGACCGCCAGGCCTCGGAGGACGCCTGGCGCACGGCACTGGACGGGGTGGACGAGCCGACCCTGCTCGCCCCCGCGGGCGCGGACCGCCCGACGGCCGCGCCGCAGCGGTGGACCCAGCGCCTGCCCCAGGAGCTGGTCTCCGGGCTGGTCGCCGTCGGCCGCGAGCACGGTCTGACCGTCAACACGCTGGTCCAGGGCGCCTGGGGAGTGGTGCTGGGCGCGCTCACGGGCCGGGAGGACGTCGTCTTCGGCGCCACGGTCTCGGGCCGGCCGCCGGAGCTGGCCGGTGTGGAGAAGATGGTCGGCCTGTTCATCAACACCCTTCCCGTGCGGGTCCGTGCCCCGCACACGGAGCCGCTGCTGGACGTGCTGGTCCGGCTCCAGGAGCAGCAGTCCGCCCTGCTGGACCACCAGTACCTGGGCCTGACCGACCTGCAGCGCCTCACCGGCACGGGCGAGCTCTTCGACTCGCTCGTCGTGTTCGAGAACTACCCCGTCGACGCCGACGCCCTGGAGAGCTCCGCCCAGGAGCTCGGCGTGGTGGACGCGGCCGTCGAGGACTCCCTGCACTACCCGCTCGGGCTGATCGTGATGCAGCGCGGCGACGAGATGAGCATCCACTGGTCCTATCGCCCGGATGTGTTCGGGCGTGGGGTGGTGGAGTCGATCGCTGGTCGTGTGGTGCGGGTGTTGGAGTCGGTGGTCGGGGGTGTGTCGGGTTCGGTTGGTTCGGTGGGGTTGTTGTCGGGTGAGGAGTTGGGGTGGTTGTCGGGTGGTGGTGTTGCCGGTTCGGTGGTGGTTCCGGAGGCGTTGACGTTTTCGGAGTTGTTCGCGGGGCAGGTGGTGCGGACTCCGGGTGCGGTGGCGGTGGAGTCGGTGGGGGAGTCGTTGTCGTATGCGGAGTTGGATGCTCGTGTGGAGCGTTTGGCCGCGTATTTGGTGGGTTCGGGTGTGGGGCCGGAGTCGGTTGTGGCGCTGGTTCTGGGTCGTTCGGTGGAGTCGGTGGTGGCTTCGTTGGCGGTGATGAAGGCGGGCGCGGCGTATTTGCCGGTGGATCCGGATTATCCGGCTGAGCGCATTGCCTTCATGTTCGGGGATGCGCGGCCGGTGGCTGTGGTGACGTCTTCTGGTTATGCGGGTGTGGTGCCGCGGGTTGACGGTGTGGCGGTGGTGGTGCTGGACGAGGTGGTGTTGCCCGAGGTCGGTGCTGGAGTCCGTGGTGTTTCGGGTGCGGTGTCGGTTTCTTCTCCGGCGTATGTGATTTATACGTCGGGTTCGACGGGGGTGCCGAAGGGTGTGGTGGTGACGCATGCGGGGTTGGCTGCGTTTGCGTCGTCGGTTCGTGAGCGTTTCGCGGTGTCGGGTTCGAGTCGGGTGTTGCAGTTTTCTTCGCCGAGTTTTGATGCGTCGGTGTTGGAGTTGTGCACGGCGTTGACTTCGGGTGCTGCTTTGGTGGTGCCTGAGGTGGGGGCGTTGGCGGGTGAGCCGTTGGGGGAGTTGATTGCGGGTCGTGGGGTGACGCATGCGTTGATTCCGCCGGCGGCGTTGGCGAGTGTTCCGCCGGTGGGGTTGGAGGGTTTTGAGTGCTTGGTGGTGGGTGGTGATGCGACGTCGGCGGAGTTGGTTTCTCGGTGGGCTCCGGGGCGTCGGATGGTGAATGCGTATGGGCCGACGGAGTCGACGGTGGCGGTGTCGATGAGTGTGCCGTTGGTGGCGGGTGGTGGTGCGCCGCCGATTGGTGTGCCGGTGGTGGGGACGCGGGTGTTCGTGCTGGATGGTGGGTTGCGTTTGGTGCCGCCGGGTGTGGTGGGTGAGTTGTATGTGGCGGGTGTGGGTTTGGCGCGGGGGTATTTGGGGCGGGCTGGTTTGACGTCGGAGCGGTTTGTGGCGTGTCCGTTCGGTGGTGTGGGTGAGCGGATGTATCGCACGGGTGATGTGGTGCGGTGGGGTGTGGATGGGCAGTTGGAGTTTGTGGGGCGTGTGGATGATCAGGTGAAGATTCGGGGTTTCCGGATCGAGTTGGGTGAGATCGAGAGCGTTCTGCTGCGCCATGGGGGTGTGGGTCAGGCGGTGGTGGTGGTGGATGAGGCGCGGCCGGGTGTGAAGCGGCTGGTCGCGTATGTGGTGCCGGTGGGTGGTGTTCCGGTGGATGGGGCGGGGGTTCGTGAGTTCGTTGCGGGTTCTCTGCCGGATTACATGGTGCCTTCGTTGGTGGTGGTTCTGGATGGGCTGCCGTTGATGGCGAATGGGAAGTTGGATCGCAAGGCGTTGCCTGTTCCGGAGTTTTCGGTGGGTGTGGGGCGTGGTCCGGGTTCGGAGCGGGAGGAGGTGCTCGCCGGTCTTTTCGCGGAGGTTCTGGGTTTGGATTCGGTGGGTTTCGATCAGTCGTTCTTCGAGTTGGGTGGCGACAGCATCATTTCGATCCAGTTGGTGGGTCGGGCGCGTAAGGCGGGGTTGCATTTCAGTCCCCGGGACGTATTCACACACAAGACAGTGGAGGCCCTCGTGGCAGCTATCGAGTCGGCCGAGGCAACGCTGACCCCGGCGACCGTGACCGAGACGGACGGCGTCGGCGACGTGCTGGTGACGCCGATCATCGACTGGCTCCGTGAACTCGGCGGTTCCATGGACCGGTTCAACCAGACGATGGCCATGACCGCCCCGCCGGGCCTGGACGAGTCCCTCGTGACCGCCGTGGTGCAGCGCGTGCTCGACCACCACGACGCCCTGCGCATGGTCCTGACCCGGGTCGGCGACATCGGCTGGTCGCTGGAGACGCTCGCCGCGGGCACGGTAGCGGCGGGGGACCGGCTGCGCCGGGTCGACCTGGCCGCACTCGTGCGGGCCGGCGCCGACGACGCCGAGCTGGACGAGGTCGCCGCCCGGGAGACCGCCCGGGCGCAGGACCAACTGGACCCCGACGCCGGTCAGATGATCCGCTTCGTCTGGTTCGACATGGGGCCCGAGGCTCCGGGCCAGCTGGCCATCGTCGCCCACCACCTGGTCGTCGACGGGGTGTCCTGGCGGATCCTCGTACCGGACCTGGAATCCGCCTTCGAGGCCGTACTCGCGGGCCATCCGATCGAACTGGAGCCCGTCGGCACCTCGTTCCGCCGCTGGTCCCAGCACCTCACCGAGCTGTCGAGCGATCCCGAGCGGATGCGCGAGCTGCCCCTGTGGCGGGACATCCTCTCCACCCCGGACCCGCAGCTGACCTCGCGCCCGCTCGACCCGGAACGGGACACGATGGGAACGTCCGCGGTCCTCAGCCTGAGCCTGCCCGCGGCCGTCACCCAGCCGCTGCTCGGCAAGGTCCCCGCCGCGTTCCACGCGGGCGTCAACGACGTGCTGCTGACCGCCTTGGCGATCGCCGTCGCCGACTGGCGCCGCACCTCGGGGCGCGGCGAGGGCTCGGCGGTCCTGGTGGACCTGGAGGGACACGGCCGCGAGGAACTGGTCGACGGCGTCGACCTCTCCCGTACGGTCGGCTGGTTCACCAGCAAGTACCCGGTGCGCCTCGATCCCGGTGCGGCTCCCGTCGCGGAGCTCCACAAGGGCGGCGCCGCCATCGGCGCGGCGCTCAAGGCGGTCAAGGAGCAGCTGCGCGCCCTTCCCGACAAGGGCATCGGCTACGGCATGCTGCGCCACCTGAACCCGCAGACGGCCCGCGCGTTGGCCCGCTACGCCGAGCCGCAGATCGGCTTCAACTACCTCGGCCGGCTCAGCACCTCCGCCGGCTCGGCGCAGGACGACGGAGCGCCCGTGTTCCGCCACGACATGGCGGCCGTGCCCGAGGCAGGGCTCGCGCTGCCGCACGCGCTGGACGTCAACGCCCGGGCGGTGACCCACTCCGACGGCCTCCGGTTGGCCGTCTCGCTGACCTGGCCCGAGGAGCTGTTCTCCGACGAGGAGATGCTGCGACTGGCCCGAGGGTGGTTCACGGCGCTGGAGGCCATGGTCGCCCACGTCGACGGCGCGGCGGGCGGCGGCCTGAGCCCGTCCGACCTGTCCCTCGTACAGATCACCCAGGCCGAGATCGAGGACCTGGAGGCGGCGCAGCCCGACCTCGTGGACGTCCTGCCCCTCTCGCCGCTCCAGGAGGGCCTGCTCTTCCACGCCCGGTACGACGACCGGGTCGCCGACGTCTACAACGTGCAGATGGCCCTCGACCTCCGGGGCGACCTGGACGCCGACACGCTGAAGGACTCGGTCCGTGCGGTGCTCCGCCGGCACGACAATCTGCGTGCGGGCTTCCTGCCGGGCAGCTCCGGCCAGTCGCTCCAGGTCATCGCCCGTGAGGTGGAACTCCCCTGGGAAGAGGTCGACCTGAGCGATCTCGGCGGGGCCGAGCAGGAAGCGGCCCTGACCCGCCTGCTGGCCGACGACCTCGCCCGGCGCTTCGATCTGCGCCGCCCCCCGCTGCTCCGCTTCACCCTGGTCCGGCTGGGCCCGGACGCGCACCGCCTGGTCTTCACCAACCACCACATCCTGCTCGACGGCTGGTCGGTCCCCCTGGTGATGGGCGAGCTCTTCGAGCTGTACGGACGCGCCGGCGACACCCGCGCGCTGCCCGCGCCCGTCCCGTACCGGGACTACCTCGGCTGGCTGGCCGGCCAGGACCGCACCGCGTCCGAGGCCGCCTGGGACGAGGCACTGGCGGGTGTGGACGAGCCGACCCTGCTGACCCCGGCCGAGGCGAGCGGCGCCGTGGTGCGGCCCGCGACGGTCGAGGTGAAGCTGTCCGAGGAGGCCACCGCGGCGCTCGCCGCGCAGGCCCGCCGCCACGGACTGACGCGGAACACCGTCGTCCAGGGCGCCTGGGGCCTCCTCCTGGGCGGGCTGACCGGACGCGACGACGTGCTCTTCGGCGAGACGGTGAACGGGCGTCCCGCGGAACTGCCGGGCGTGGAATCCATGGTCGGCCTGTTCATCAACACCCTGCCCGTGCGCGTCCGCGCCCAGCGCGGCGACACCCTGCTGGACCTGCTGGGCCGCCTCCAGGGCTCCCAGCTCGACCTGCTGGCGCACAAGTACGTGGGGCTGGCCGAGATCCAGAGCCGGGTCGGGCTGGGAGAACTCTTCGACACCGCGACGGTGTTCGAGAACTTCCCGGTCGACGCCGACGGCCTGGAGGAGTCCGCCGAAGGACTCGGCGTCGTCGACGTCGCACTCCAGGAGGGCACCCACTACGCGTTGGGCCTGTCCACCTCGGACGGTCCCCGCACCATGGGCCTGAAGGTGACCTACCGGCCCGACCTCTTCGAGGAGGCGGCCGTCCGCGGCTTCGGCGACCGGCTGGTGCGGATACTCGAAGCCTTCGGCAGCGATCCGGGGCAGCGGCTCGACGCCCTGCGGACCCTGTCCGACGCGGAGCGCCACCAGGTCCTGGAGGAGTGGAACGACACCGGCCGCGAGGCGCCTCCCCGTACCTTCCCGGAGCTGTTCGAGACCCGGGTGGCGGCAACGCCGCGGGGGACCGCCGTGGTGGCGGGGGAGCACACCCTCTCCTACGCGGAGCTCAACGAGCGGGCCAACCGCTGGGCGCACCTGCTCATCGCACGGGGCGTCGGGCCCGAGGACACCGTGGCCGTGGCGGTGCCCCGGTCCCCGGAGTGGCTCGCGGTCACCCTCGGCGTCCTGAAGGCGGGCGCGGTCTACGTACCCGTGGACCCGGGCCACCCGGCCGAGCGCATCGCCTTCGTCACGCAGGACGCGCGCCCCGTCCAGGTCCTCACCACCAGCGCGGCCGCCGGCCCGCTCGCCGCGGCCGGTACGGCGCCACTCCTGCTGATCGACGCACCGGACGTCCGGGAGGAGTGGGCGGCCGCCGCGGCCGGCGACCCGGTCGACGAGGACCGGGTGCGGCCCCTGGTACCGGCCCACCCCGCCTACGCGATCTACACCTCGGGCACCACCGGCCGCCCCAAGGGCGTACTGGTCACCCACGAGGGCTTCGCCAGCCTGGCGGGCGCCCACGCGCAGAACCTGGCGATCGAGACCGACAGCCGGGTGCTCCAGGTGATCTCGCCCAGCTTCGACGTGTCGGTCGCGGACTTCTCGATGACCCTGCTCAGCGGCGCCGCGCTGGTCCTGCCCGAGGGCAACGAGCAGCCCGTCGGCGATGAGCTGACCCACCTGATCCAGCGGAACGCGGTCACGCACGTGCAGCTCGCGGCAGGTGCGCTGGCCACGCTCCCGGCCGACGAACTGCCCAGCCTGCGCACGCTGGTGACCGGCGGCGAACCCTGCCCGCCGGACCAGATAGCGCAGTGGTCCTCCGGCCGGCGCATGATCAACGCCTACGGCCCGACCGAGACGATGGTGTGCGCCACCATGAGCCGCCCGCTGGCGGGGGCGGTGCGCCCGCCGATCGGTGGTCCGCTGTGGAACCGGCGGGTGTACGTGCTCGACCGGAACCTGCAGCCCGTACCGGCCGGCGTGCCGGGCGAGCTGTTCATCGCGGGAGCCGGTCTGGCCCGCGGCTACCTGAACCGGCCGGCACTGACCGCCGAGCGGTTCGTGGCCAACCCGCACGGCGCGCCGGGAGAGCGTTTCTATCGCACCGGCGACGTGGTGCGCTGGACCGCGGCGGGCGAGCTGGAGTTCATCGGCCGCGCCGACGGACAGGTGAAGATCCGCGGCTACCGCGTGGAGCCCGCCGAGATCGAAGCGGTCATCGCCCGCCGCCCCGACGTCGACCGCGTCGTGGTCCAGGCGCGCGACGGCGGTCCCGGCGGCCGGCGTCTGGTGGCCTACGTCGTGCCGGCGTCCGACGCCGGCGTGGACGTGCGCGCCGTGCGGCAGCACGTGGCCGCGGTGCTCCCCGAGTACATGGTCCCCGCGGCGGTCGTGGAGCTGGCGCAGATCCCGCTGACCGGCCCCGGCAAGGTCGACCACCGGGCGCTGCCCGAGCCCGAGTTCGCCGACGCGGGCGAGGGTCGCGCGCCGCGCGACGAGCGGGAGCAGCAGCTCAGCGCGCTCTTCGGCGAGGTGTTGGGCCTGCCCGAGGTCGGCATCGACCACAGCTTCTTCGACCTGGGCGGCCACTCGCTGCTCGCCACCCGGCTCGTCAACCGCATCCGCACCGCCTTCGCGGTGGAGCTCCCCGTGCGGGCGGTCTTCGAAGCGCCGACCGTCGCCGCCCTCGCCGAACGGCTCGCGGACGCGGACGACGCCCGCACGCCCCTGGGGCCCGTCGAGCGACCGGAGCAGATCCCGCTGTCGTACGCGCAGCGGCGGCTGTGGTTCATCCAGTCCGTCGGGGACAGCAGCGGCCGCTACAACATCGCGCTGGCCGCCCGGCTGCTGGGCGAGCTGGACACGGCCGCCCTGGGCGCCGCCGTGTCGGACGTGGTGGCACGGCACGAGAGCCTGCGCACCGTCTTCCCCGTCACGGGCGGGGTGCCCCGCCAGCACGTCCGCACCCCCGAGGAGGCCGAGGTCCCGGTGACGGCCGTCACGATCGCCGCGGACGAGCTCGACGCGGCCCTGGCCGCTGCCGCCGCCCGCGACTTCGACCTGGCGGCCGAGCTTCCGCTGCGGGTGCACGTGTGGGAGCTCGGGCCGCGCGAGCACGTACTGCTGCTGGTCCTGCACCACATCGCGGGCGACGGTTCCTCCATGGCGCCGCTCGCCCGCGACCTGGGCGCCGCCTACGCCGCGCGGCTGGAGGGCCGGGCACCGCGGTTCACCCCGCTGCCGGTGCAGTACGCCGACTACACGCTCTGGCAGCGCGAGGCGCTCGGCGACGAGGAGGACCCGCAGAGCGCCATCGCCCAGCAGCTGCAGTACTGGCGGACGGCCCTCGCCGGGCTGCCGGAGGAACTGGAACTGCCCCTGGACCGGCAGCGCTCGGCCGAGGCCGGCAGCAAGGGCGCCCAGGTACCCGTCCGCATCCCCGCGGACCTGACCCGGGAGCTCGCCGCACTCGCCCGTGCGAACGACTCCAGCATCTTCATGGTGGTGCAGGCGGCCGTGGCCGCCCTGCTGTCCCGGCTCGGCGGCGGCACGGACATCGCGCTCGGCGCCGTCATGGCCGGTCGCAACGACGAAGCGCTCGACGAGCTGGTCGGCTTCTTCGTCAACACGCTGGTGCTGCGGACCGACGTCTCGGGCGATCCGGGCTTCGCCGAGCTGGTGCGCCGGGTGCGCGCCACCGACCTGGCCGCGTACGCCCACCAGGACGTGCCGTTCGAGCGGGTCGTCGAGGAGCTCAACCCGGTCCGGGCGCTCCACCGCAACCCGCTGTTCCAGGTGGCGATCAGCTTCCAGAACAACGAAGAGGCCTCGTTGGAGCTGCCGCGCCTGACCCTGGCGCCGCAGCCGCTCCGCTCGGACGTCGCCAAGTTCGACCTCTCCTTCAACTTCGAGGAGGCCCGCGGGGCCGACGGCGCGCTGAGCGACCTCGGCGGCGTGGTCGAGTACAACACCGCACTCTTCGATCCCGCGACGGCACGGACGATCGCCGCCCGACTGGTGCGCCTGCTCGAAGCGGCCGTCCGCGCCCCCGACGCCCCGGTCGGCAGCCTGGACCTGCTGGCGGCCCAGGAGCGCCGGCTCCTGCTGGAGGACGCGAACGACACGCTCCACGCGGTGCCCGAGGGCACCCTCGCGGACCGCTTCGAGGGCTGGGTGGCCCGGACCCCGCACGCTCCGGCGGTCGTCGGCGACGGCGTCCGGCTCACCTACGCGGAGCTGGACGTGCGGGTCAACCGCCTCGCCCACCACCTGATCGGGTGCGGCGTGCGCCCCGGAGCCCGGGTGGCCGTCCTCCAGCAGCGGTCGGTCGACTTCGTGGTCTCCCTCCTCGCCGTGGCGAAGGCGGGCGCCGCGTACGTGCCGCTGGACTCCCGCTACCCGGCGCCCCGTCTGGAACTGATCCTGTCGGAGACGAAGTGCCACGCGCTCCTCACCGACCGGGCATCGGCGGGGACCGACTTCCGGCACGACGCGCTCGTCGTCGTGGTGGACGAGGAGCCCGCCGTCGGGCGGGCCCCCGGCACGGCGCCCGCCGTACCGCGGTACGCGCGGGAACTGGCGATGATCATCTACACCTCCGGCTCCACCGGGCAGCCGAAGGGCATCGGGATCACCCATCAGGACGTCGTGAGCATGGCGGCCGACCGGCACTGGCTCACCGGCCACGAGCGGGTCCTGGTGCACTCGCCGCAGGCGTTCGACGCCCTCACGTACGAGGTGTGGTCGGGCCTGCTGGGCGGACACCAACTGGTGGTCGCGCCCCCCGGACAGCTCGACCACCACGTGCTGCGCAAGGTGCTGGACGAGCACGAGGTGACGGCGGCCCTGCTGACCACGGCCCTCTTCAACCTCGTGGCCGAGGAGGGGCCGGAGGCCCTGGGCGGTCTGCGCATGGTCCTCAGCGGTGGCGAGCAGGCGTCCCCGACCGCGATCCAGCGGGTCCTGGACGCCTGCCCGGAAACCGAGGTGGTGCACCTGTACGGGCCCACCGAAGCCACGGTCTACGCCACGCGGTACAGCATGCGCTCGCCGCACCGGGTCGGCCAGGCCGTGCCGATCGGCAGGCCGGTGGACAACATGCGCTCGCACGTGCTCGACGAGTGGTTGCGTCCCGTGCTGCCCGGAGTCCCCGGTGAGCTCTACCTCGCCGGCACCGGCGTGGCCCGGGGCTACGTGGGCCGGCCCGCACTGACGTCGGAGCGCTTCGTCGCGGACCCCTTCGATCCGGCCGGCGGCAGGATGTACCGGACCGGCGACCTGGTCCGCTGGAACGTCGACGGGCAGATCGAGTTCGTGGGCAGGGCCGACAACCAGGTCAAGATCCGCGGCCTGCGGATCGAGCTCGGCGAGATCGAGGCCGCCCTCCACGCGCACCCCGACATCGCCCAGGTCGTGGTCGTCGTCCGCGAGGACCAGCCGGGCAGCCGGCAGCTGGTGGCGTACACCGTGGCGACGGCCGGCTCGGGGCCGCTCGACCCGGCGGCGCTGAAGAAGACGGTCGGGCTCACCCTCCCCGAGTACATGGTGCCCGCGGCCTTCGTCACCCTCGACGCCCTTCCGCTGACCCCCAACGGGAAGGTCGACCGCAAGCAGCTGCCGGCGCCGGAGTTCGGCGGGAAGGCGGACGGCCGCGGACCGCGCAACCCGAGGGAGGAGGTGCTGTGCCAGGTCTTCGCCGAGATCCTCAAGGTCGCGCAGGTCGGGATCGACGACAACTTCTTCGAGCTGGGTGGCGACAGCATCGTCTCCATCCAGCTGGTGAGCCGGATCCAGGCGATCTTCGGGGTCGAACTGTCCAACCAGGCCACCTTCCAGGCACCCACGGTGGCAGAAATGGCCGAGCTCGTCGGCGCCGGGGAGGCGGAGCCCGGCAGCGGCTTCGAGGTGATCCTGCCGCTGCGGACCGGCGGCGACAAGCACCCGCTGTTCTTCCTGCACCCGGTGGGCGGCGTCGGCTGGATGTACTCCGGTCTGATGCGCCACATCCACCGCGACTACCCGCTCTACGCCGTCCAGGCCCGCGGTCTCGCGGGCGAGGAGGAACTGCCCTCCTCCGTGGCGGAGATGGCCCAGGACTACCTGGAGCAGATCCGCACGGTCCAGCCCGAGGGCCCCTACCACCTGGTGGGTTGGTCGATGGGCGCGCTCCTCGCGCACGAGATCGCCGCGCTGCTCCAGCAACAGGGCGAGGAGGTCGGGCTGCTGGCCAACCTCGACCAGCCGCCGATGACCAGCGACATGATCAGCGCCGACTTCACGGGCACCAGTCGCGAGCAGACCCTCATGGTGCTGCTGGACTTCGTCGGGCGCGACCCCGGCATGTTCGGTGACGGCCCGCTGGACCACGACGCGGTCATGGCGGTCCTCAAGGAGGCGGGAAGCTCCCTCGCCACCTTCGACGAAGAGGTGATCCTGCGGATCGGCGCGGTCACGAACAACAACTGGCGCGTCATCACCGAGCACGTACCCCAGGTCTACGACGGCGATCTCCTGCTGATCGCCGCCGCCCAGGACCCCGACGACGAGGACAAGGTCGCGCGGACCGTCGCCAAGCTCCTCCCGTACGTCGCGGGCACGCTGGAGACCCGGGAGGTCGACTGCGAGCACCGGCAGCTGTTCAGCGCGGGCCACGTGGCGGACGTCGCCCGGATCCTGCGCGAGAAGCTGCGCGAACTGGAGGGCTGACCACCGCAGGAGGGGCCCCGAGGCCGTGCCGCGCACGGCCTCGGGGCCCCTGTGTCGTGCCGGCCTTCCGGCAGGACCGCGGGGCGGCCGGACGCCGATGTATCCCGATCGGCAGATGTGCCGCCGCCCCCGGTCCGGAACCCTATGAATACGACGAAAGCGACCGTCGAGGGCGGCGTGAAGGGGAACAGGGCGATGGCGAACACCATGAAGACCCAGGGCGAAGAGCGAGCGGTAACCGGCCCGGCGCCAGTGCGCCGGTGGTGGTCGGGATGGCCCGACTGGGCGGGGTACCTGGCCGCCGTGTGGTCGCTGCTGTACGGGGCCGCCGGCGTGTACTGGGCCCTGGGCGGGGACGGATACCCGTTCGCGCAGGCCGACCCGGAGCACTCCTCGGGATCCCTGCTGGAGCCGAGCCGGGCCGCGGTCGTCGCGCCCGTCATAGCGGTCGTGGGGCTGGTCGGCGCGGCCGTGGGCCTGATGATGGCGCGGCGCCGGGTCAGCACCGGCTTCCACCGGCTCGTGTGGGCCTTCGGCTGGACGCAGGCCGTCGTGCTCACCCTGATCCTGCCGGACTACACGCTGCTGGCGCTGGTCATCTTCGCCCCGCTGTTCGTGGTGTTCGCCTTCACGGGAGTGCCGGGCCAGCAGGACGGCCTCGGCGACATCCTCTTCTGGCACCGCAACAACCTGATCATCCTGTTCGTCGGCGGAGTGCTCTGGGCGGCGGCGACCCTCGTCCACCAGCGGCGGGCGCGCGGGCTCTGCGTGCGCTGCGGGCGCGGCGGCCGGGCGGCGGCGTGGACGAGCCCCGAGTCGGCGGCGAGGTGGGGGCGCAGGGCCGTGCTGATCGCCGTCCTGTCCAGCGTCCCGTACGAGGTCACCAGGTTGGCCTGGTACTTCGGGTACCCGCTCGGCATCACCGACGCCTTCCTCAAGGACATGCAGGACACGCCGGGCATGCTGGAGATCGGTCTCGGTCTGGGCGTCGCGTCGGCCGCCGGTGCGCTGCTCACCCACGGCCTGGTGCACCGCTGGGGCGAGGTCTGGCCGCGCTGGGTGTGGTTCAAGGCCGGCAGGCCCGTCGCCCTCGCCACCGCGATCGTTCCGGCCCTGCTCGTATCGCTGGTGCTCATCCCCGGCGGCGTGATGATGGTCCGGGGCGGGAACCAGCCCGAGGGCTGGGGGACGAACTACCCGGCGATGCCGTGGATCCTGTGGGGCATCGCCCTGGCGGCCGCCACCCTCGCCTACTACCTCCGCCGACGGGGGGCGTGCCGGTACTGCGCCCGGGGTTGAGCCGGGGCGGTCCGCCGCCGGGCGGGACGCGCGAAACGCCTCGGGCCGCAACCGTAGGACGGTTGCGGCCCGAGGCGTTTCGCGCCCGGGTCACCCGACCCGGCGGAAGCCGCGGATCGCCACGGGCGCGGCGGCCAGGACGATGACCAGGCACAGCGCGGGCGTGAGCAGCACGCTGGCGAGGTCCGCGTGGCCCAGGGCCAGGTCCCGGGCCGCGGTGATCGCGTGGGACATCGGATTGACCTCGGCGAAGCCCCGTAGCCAGCCGGGCAGACCGTCCGTGGGGACGAAGGCGTTCGAGGCGAACAGCAGCACGAGGTTGACGATGCCGCCGATGGGCTGCATCGCCTCGGGGCGGCGCAGCCACGCGGACAGCGCCATGAACACCCAGCCGAGCGACCAGCTGAGCATGACGCCGATGAAGAGCGCTCCGGCCGCGCCGGCCACGCCGCCGGCCGGGTCGAAGCCGAAGACGAGGGCTCCGGCCACCAGCATGACCAGCATGTTCACACCGCTGAGCACGGTGTCGGCGATGTTGCGGCCGATCAGGATCGAGACGGACCGGATCGGCATGGAACGGAAGCGGGCGACGATCCCGTTGTTGAGCTCGGTGGTGAGCGCCACGCCGGACTTCAGCCCGGCGCTGATCGCGCTCGTGACCAGGAAGGCCGGCAGCAGGTAGTCGATGTAACTGACCCCGGCCGGGAAGGACGAGGTCTGCGAGACGCTCTTGAACACCTGGCTGAACACCGTCAGCATCAGGATCGGTTCGAGCAGGCCCGGCACGATCAGGGCCGGGTCGCGCAGGGCCCGCAGGGAACGCCCGGTCAGGACGCCGACCTGGCGCAGGACGCCCGAGCCCTGGTACCGGGGGGCGGACGCGGGGGCGGGGGCGTGGTCGTCCGGGCGCGTCGCGGCCCGGGTGGTGGCGGTGGTCATCGTGATTCCCCCTCGTGCGGGCTGGAGTGGTTCAGGGCCATGTACACGTCGTCCAAGGTCGGTTCGGAGTAGGCGAGACCCGCGATCTCGACCCCCGCGTCGTCGGCCGCCCGGACGACGACGGCGATCTCCGTGGAATCCGTCACGGGCACGGTGAGCACCAGCCGCTCCTCGTCGTGCGTGGGCACGAGCCCGGTCCGGGCCAGGGCTTCGGCGACGCGGGGGCCGTCCACGGAGTCGCGCAGGGTGAGGTTCACGCTCCGCCGTCCGACGCGGGACTTGAGTTCCTCCGCCCGCCCCGAGGCGATGATCCGCCCCTTGGACAGCACGGTGATCGAATCGGCGAGGAAGTCGGCCTCGTCCAGGTACTGGGTGGTCAACAGGACCGTGGCGCCGTCCGCGACCAGCTTCTGCACGATGTCCCACAGGTCCCGGCGGGCCACCGGGTCGAGTCCCGTGGTGGGCTCGTCCAGGAAGATCACCTCAGGTCTGCCGACCAGACTGGCCGCCAGGTCGAGCCGCCGCCGCATGCCGCCCGAGTAGGTCTTCGCCCGGCGCCGCCCCGCCTCGGTGAGCTGGAACAGCTCCAGGAGCTCGTCGGCCCGGGCCGATGCCTCGGCCCGGGCCGCGCCCAGCAGTCGGGCGATGAGCACGAGGTTGTCACGGCCGGAGAGGGTCGCGTCGACGGCCGCGTACTGGCCCGTCAGCCCGATGCGCCTGCGGACCTCCAGGTCGTCGCGGGTGACGTCGTAGCCGGCCACCCGCGCCCGCCCGGCCGAGGGGTGCACCAAGGTGCTCAGAATGCTGACGAGGGTCGTCTTCCCGGCCCCGTTGTGGCCGAGCAGCCCGAGCACGGAGCCCCTGGGCACGCTGAGGCTCACATCGTCGAGCGCCGTCACCGACCCGAAGGTCTTCGTGACACCGGAAACGTCGATCATCGCTGTATCCACACGCTTCTCCTTCGTTCGACAGGGTGCGCGGCACCATCGAAGCGCAGCGGGAGAAGCACCGGCGGGGCAGTGTCAATTCTTCGATCTGGCGCGCCCCGCGCCGGTGGGGGAGCCGCCGGAGCCGCCCCGCGTCACGGAGCGACGGTCCAGCGGACCGGGAGGGCGCGCGTCCCGCGCATCAGGACGCTGTCGATCCAGGGCAGTTCGTCCACGACGGCGTCGAGCGCGAGGCCGGGGCAGCGATCGAGGAGCGCGCGGACGGCGATCTGGAGCTCCATGCGGGCCAGCGGTGCGCCGACGCAGTAGTGGAGCCCGTGCCCGAAGGTGACGTGTCCGCGCGCCTCACGACGGATGTCGAAACGCTCGGGATCGTCGAACTTCTCCGCGGCGTGGTTCGCCGCGGACAGCGCCACGAGCACCTGCTGGCGGGCCGGTACGAGGGTGCCCCCGATGTCGATCGGCTCCGTGGTGAACCGGTCCGTCGCGGACTTGAGCGGTCCGTCGTAACGGAGCATCTCCTCCACGGCGTTGTCGATCAGCGACGGATCCGCGCGCAGGGCCGCCAGCTGGTCGGGGTGCTCCAGGAGGGCCCGGACGCCGTTGGTGAGCTGGTTGAGCGTGGTCTCGTGGCCGGCGATCAGCAGCAGGAAGGCCACGCCGAGGAGCTCCGACTCCGAGAGCCTGTCGCCCTCCTCGTCAGTGATCTTGACCAGAGCGCTCATCAGATCGCCGCCGGGGCCGACGCGCTTGTCCTCGATGAGCCCGATGAAGTACGTCGCGATCGCGCGCAGCGCCGCGCCCTCCGCGGCGGGGCCGGACGGGGCGATGATCGCACTGGACCAGTCGTGCAGCCTTGCGGCGTCCCGCGGGGGCACGCCGAGGAGTTCGCAGATCACCGTCATGGGCAGCGGGAAGGCGAGTGCCTCGACGAGGTCCGCGCGGCCGTCGGGGGCGGCGAGCATGGCGTCGAGCAGGCTGTCGGTCGTCGCCTGCACGCGGGGTCGCAGCGCCTCGACGCGGCGCGGAGTGAACTCCCGGGTGACCAGCTTGCGCAGCCGGGTGTGGTGGGGCGGGTCGCTCTCCAGCATGTTGGCGAGGGCCGCCGCACCTTGGCCGACGTCGTCACCGAGGAGCGTGCGGGGATCCTTGCTGAGCCGCGGGTCCGCCAGCGCGGTGCGCGCCTCTTCGTAGCCGACGACCAGCCACACCTCTCGGCCGTCCGGGGTGCGCGCGCGGTGCACGGGGCCCCGCGCACGCAGCTCGGCGTACATCGGGTACGGGTCCCTCGCGAAATCCGCGCCGTGGGCTCCCAAATCGAGGATCTCCGTCATTTCACCTTTCCTGCCCTTCGGTAACCTCCGATCACCGTAGGTGTCCGGCCGTGAGCGGGATACGCCATATCAGGGTTGTTGAATCGCGCTAACGGTGCGGTGCGGTCCGGCGTGAATCTGTTCCGAAAACGCGCGGTATTCCCCGTGAGAGGAACCGATGATTTCCCACACCCTCGACAATGCCCTTTTCGGGTTGTTCTCGACCCACGCGCTGCATCTGGCCGACAAGCACGGTGTCTTCGCCCACCTCATCGAGGAAGGGCCGGCCGACCCGGTCGGCATCTCCGTGTCACGGCAGATCGACGCGGAGACGCTGGAGAGGCTGCTGCTCGTCCTGGCCGCCGTGTCCGTCGTCGAGCGCGACGACGAGGGCCTGTACCGCCTCGCTCCCGAGCTGGTGCCCGCCCTCGACCGACGCAGTCCCCGCTACCTCGGGAGCTTCGTCCGCCACCTCGTGACCAACACGACGGGCCAGCTCCACCAGCTCGACGCGTACCTGACGCAGGGCAAGGCCGCCGTCGACGCCGAACTGCCCGCGCCGTTCGACACCATCTACAAGGACGAGGCGGCCACGGAAGCCTTCCTGGAGGCCATGTGGCAGCTGAGCTTCGGCGTCTCGGGCGAACTGGTGCGGCTCGCCGAGCTGGACGGGGTCCGCACCCTGGTCGACGTGGGCGGCGCCAGCGGCGCCTTCGCGGTGGCCGCCCTGCGGAGCTACCCGGAGCTGAACGTCACGGTCTTCGACCTGCCGCAGGTCGGCCCGTTCCTGGAGCGCACCCGCGAGGCGGAGGGGAGCGGCGACCGGCTCGGGTTCGTACCGGGCGACTTCTTCGCCGACGCCCTGCCGCGCGCGGAGTGCCTCTCGTTCGGATACATCCTCTCGGACTGGGACGACGAGACCTGTGTCGAGCTGCTCACCAAGGCGTACGACGCGTGCGCGAACGGCGGCCGCGTGCTGCTGATGGAGCGCCTGTTCGACGAGGCGGGCGGCCCGCTGGCCACCGCCGCGATGAACCTCTCCATGCACGTGGAGACGCAGGGGCGCCACCGCACCGCGTCCGAGTACACCGAGCTCCTGGAGAAGTCGGGCTTCGTGGACTGTTCCGTCCACCGCTCCACCTGGGACAAGCACCTCGTGGTGGGGAGGAAGCCGTGAGCGTCGACGCCGCCCTTTCCACCCGGGCGCTCCTGACGCCCCGACAACGGGAGGTCGCGGCGCTCCAGCGGACCCGCGGGCGGGCCCGGTTGGAACCCGAGGAAGCGGCGCACCTCGCCGCCCTGCACGACGGCCTTCCGGAGCGGGCGACCGGTGAGGACGAGGTCACCCGGCTGCTCACCCGCTCGGTCAGCCGTGAGCTGGAGATACCGGAGTACTACCGCTACACGTGCCTGCACGCCTACGGCTGGTACCTCGACCGCTTCCCGGACGACCCGGTGGCCGGCGCCCTGCTGGCACTGCGCGTCACCCTCGTCGACCTGCTGGACGTGGAGCGCGCCGCCTGGGCGGTCGGCGAGCGGCCGGAGCGCGGTGACGAGCGGATCAAGCGGCTGGAGGACGCGATCCTCGCCGTGGGCGGCACGGTGACCGATCCGTTGCTCCAGGTGCGGATCGCCGATCTCGTGGACCGGGCCGCGGTCGACCCCGAGCTCGCCCGGCGGGCCGCACTGCTCGCGGAGTCCACGCGCTTCCCCCGCTCCCCGCTCCATGAGGAGAACGTCTTCCTCCGGTCCGTCCAGGCGTGCGAGACGCTGTTCTTCCTGGTTCGGCGGCTCGCGGTGGAAGTCGCCGCGGCCAAGGACGAGTTCCCGGCCCGGGCCGCCGGCCGGCTGGAACTGGCGGGCGGCTGCGCGCGCCTGCTGAACGACGTCTTCCACGTGCTGCTCACGCTGACCCCGGACGGGTTCATGACGTTCCGGGACTACACGGGCGCGGCCAGCGCGGTGCAGTCCTTGAACTACCACGCCATGGAGATCTCGGTGTACGGGTACGACCCGCGCAAGGCCGAGGTCTTCGACTCCGTCGACCACCTCCACGTGCTCGACACCCCGGAGGTCCGGGACCACCGACCCCTGTCCGCCGCACTGGCGGACACGGCGGACGTGCGCCTGCGGGACGGCTGGCACGTGCTGGACCGGGCCCTGTCCAAGTGGCGCGGCAACCACTACCGCTTCGCCCGCACCTACCTCCCCGCGCACACGCCGGCCTCCGGCGGGACCGACGGGGCCGCGTACGTGAAGCGGTTCGTGAAGAAGGACGCCTGTGTGGCCGGGGCCGATCCGTTCGGCGGCCTCCCCCTGCTCTCCGGGTTCCTCTACCGCTGACCCGCGCGGCCCCCGCGACCGACCGCGGTCCGGTGCCGGCCGGTCCCTACCGGTCGGCGCCGGGCCCCGCCGCGTTCCCCACGGAGTCGGCCCGCGCCACGACGGTGTCCACCGGCAGTTCGATGCGCAACCGCCAGCCACCGGTCCCGTACGGACCGGCGGCGAGCGAGCCGCCGAGGGCCTCGACGCGTTCGGTGAGGCCGACCAGCCCGAGGCCGCCGCGCCGTTCGCCGACGTGGAGGGGGGCGGCGGAGGTCAGGGGGTCGTCCGTGTTGGTGACCATGACGACCAGCGCGGGGAGCGGACCGACCGTACCGGCTTCGACGACGACCCGCACGACGGCCTCCGCCGGTGCGTGCCTGCGGATGTTGGTCAGGGCCTCGACGACCGCGCGGTGAGCGGTTCCGGCGACCTCACGGGGCACCAGGGCGGCCGTCCGCGCCGTGAACCCGAAGTCCAGGGCGACGTCCGCGGTGCCCGACGCGGTGAACCGCGCCACGACTTCGGGTATGTCGGCCAGGCCGTAGGAGTTGGGCCGCCCGTCGCGGTCGTCGTTCCCGTCGGTCGTGCCCTTCTCGGCGTCGTGCAGCATGAGCACGGTCCGGTCCAGCGACTTCAGCGCCTGCTGGCCGGCGGCTTCTATCTGCTCCAGCAACGACGCGACCAGGTGCGGCCGTTCGCTTCCCATGACCTGCGCGGCCTGGGCGAGCACCACGATCCCGGACACGTCGTGGGCGACGAAGTCATGCAGGTCCCGGGCGAGTTCGATGCGTTGGGAGCGGCGTGCGGTCAGGACGGCGTCGATGCGCTGGTCCTCCAGCCACCGCAGGTAGCCGCCGACGGCGCCGGCGCACAGCGCGCCGAAGGAGAGGAAGGCGCACTGCCCGACGGCCTCCAGCGAACTGCCGTACTCCTGCGCGCGCAGCACCAGGGTGGAGCCGGCCGTGCCCAGCGCGAGCCAGAGCGGGACCGCCCGCCGCAGCGGCAGGAACCGGGTCACGACGAAGAGCAGTCCCAGTACGGCGAGGTACTCGGCGGACATCAGCGACGCGGCCGGGGAGTCCGCCTTGATCGCGCGGCCGGGAAAGGTGAGCAGGGTCCCGATGCCGGAGCAGAGGGCCACCGTGGTCGCCGAGACGGCCAGGCGGTGGGGGTCGCGGGTGTGCCAGCCGGCCGCCACCAGGGCCGTGACGCACGCCGTCGCCATGGTGAGGGAAGAGAGCCAGCCGCCTCCGGGTCCCGCCACGGCCGCGGCGGCCAGGGCGCCCGCCGCGGTCACCGCGCAGATCGTCTTGGCCACGCCGGTTAGGGGAGTTCGATACGGCATTGCCGTGACCTCGTCGTTCCTGGGAGGACTTGTCTGGACTGCACCGCTACTGCTGGGAGAGTGCGATGGGCGAGCCGACCGCCGCGAAAATAGACTACGTACTGCCGAGGTGGCACTTCCGCGAGTCCCACTCGATCCCCCTGCCGAGAGGGGTCCCGCCGGAGCGGGTGATGAGCGCCGTGCGGGAGACGACATGGGGCGAGGCGCCCGTGTCGCGCGCGCTGATGTCGCTGACCAAGGTGGACGTGTCGGCCGGTCGCCGGATCGTCTCCGACTTCCTCGGCGAGGCCATGGAGGCGGTCGAGGCCGGCGAGGGCGAGATCCTCTTCATCTCCCTGGACTGCCTGGAGGACAGGCCGAAACCGGTGGGGCCGCTCGCCGAGGCGTTCGCGGGGTGCACCGAGGCGGGGTTCCTCAAGATGGCGATGAACCTTCGTTACGACGGACGCGTCCTGAGCACCGAGACCCGCGTGTACGCGACGGACGAGCACACCCGACGCAGGTTCCGCGGGTACTGGTTCACGATCAGAGCGGCCAGCGGACTGAGCCGCCGGTCCCTGCTGCGCGCCATCCGCCGCCGGGCCGTGAAGGCGTCGGTCCAGGGATGACGGTAGCCCGTTCCGGCGGATCGCTCCGGGGGCGCCACGGATCGCTCGTGGGAGCGTCGCAAACTTCTTGATGTCCGGCGGTGACGCTGGGTGCCGGGAGGTGAGGTGCGGGTGACGGGCCGCCACCGATCGCGCTGCCGAGCCGGGCGGACGGCCCCTTCCGCCCCCGCACCGGCCCCGACGAGAGCCCGCCGGCGCGTCGCGCAACGCGTTATCGAATTCTTCTCATTGCAATCTCTCGAACATTTACTTCACGAGCCCGTCCGAAAGTTCTTGTCTGGTCGAAAGCAAGCTGCTTAAGGTCGACCGGAATTATATGAAGGTGCCTGGAAAGGACGACTCGTGGCCAATCCGTTCGAAGACGATGACGCCGAGTTCTATGTGCTGGTGAACGACGAGGGTCAGTACTCCATCTGGCCCGCCTTCGCCGAGATCCCGGCGGGCTGGAACGCAGTGCACGGCAAGGCGGCCCGGCAGGAATGCCTGGATCACGTGAACGAGCACTGGACGGACATGCGGCCGCGGAGCCTCGCCGCCGCCATGTCCGCCGACGCCGCCTGAAAAGACCAACGATCCCAGATCTAGGAGAAGTACACACCATGTCGACCCTCACCGACGAGCGCCGAAACGCCATCAAGGACATCGTCTGCGACATCCTCGAACTCGAAGAGGACGAGGTCAGCGAGACCAGTCTCTTCATCGACGACCACGGCGCCGACTCGCTGCGCGCGATCGAGATCCTCGCCTCCCTGGAGAAGGAGTTCGGCATCACCATCGACCAGTCCGAGCTCGCCCAGATGGTCAACCTGGAGCGCGTGTACGACGTCGTCTCGGCGGCTCCCGTCCGCTGATCCGGGTCCGTACGTCCGTAGATCCATACGTCCGTACGCCCGCCGCACCGCAGGTTCGCAGGTCTGAAGGGGGAAGAGCATGTCCTCAGTACGCCCCGGCGCTGGATCGGGGAAACGCCGAGTGGTCCTCACCGGCTTCGGTGTGATCTCCAGCATCGGCATCGGAGCCGAGGAGTTCACCGACAGCCTGCGGGCCGGACGCAGCGGCGTCAGCCCGATCTCGGTGTTCGACGTCGAAGGCTTCGCCCATGTCAACGGGTGCGAGGTCAAGGGGTTCGAACCCGAACAGTGGATATCGCGCACCCCGGTGCGCGAGTTGGGCCGGGCCAGCCGCTTCGCCGTCGCGGCGGCGCGGATGGCGGTCCGGGACGCAGGTCTGGATCCCGCGGAACTCGCCGGTCGACGGGGTCTCATCTCCGTCGGCACCACGGACGGCGAGTCCTACGAGCTGGACCAGCTGGTCGCCGCCGAACTCGCCGACGGCCCGGAGCACATGGATCCGGAGATCGTCCGGCGGGTGTCGGCGGCCCGGCTCTCCACCGCCATCGCGCAGGAGCTCGAACTCACCGACGTCGAGGCCCCCACCATCGCGACCGCCTGCTCCGCGGGCAACTACGCGATCGGGTACGGATTCGACGCGGTGAGCTCCGGCGAGGTGGAGTACGCCCTGTGCGGCGGCGCCGACGCGATGTGCCGCAAGACCTTCACCGGCTTCTACCGGCTGGGCACCATCGCCCCCGAGTTCTGCCAGCCCTTCGACGCCGACCGCAAGGGCATCCTCACCGGCGAAGGCGCCGGCGTCCTGGTCCTGGAGAGCCTGGACTCGGCGCTCGCCCGCGGCGCCACCATCTACGCCGAGGTCCTCGGCTACGGCCTCAACTGCGACGCGTACCACCAGGTCGCGCCCAACGGCGACAGCGTCGCCCAGTGCATGTCCATCGCCCTGGAGAACGCCGGGGTCAAGCCCGAAGAGGTCGACCTCATCTCGGCCCACGGCACCGGTACCAAGGCCAACGACATCACCGAGGCCGGCGCCATCCGCAAGGTCTTCGGCGACGCCACCCCCCGCACCATCTCGCTGAAGTCGATGCTCGGCCACACCATGGGCGCCGCCAGCGCGCTGGGCGCCATCGCCTGCGGCCTGGCCATCACCCACGGCTTCATCCCCCCGACCATCAACCACCGCCGGACCGACCCGGAGTGCGAGATCGACTGCGTCCCCAACCACGCGGTCGAGGCCGACCTGCGGATCGTCCAGAACAACGGCCTGGCCTTCGGCGGCAACAACGCCATCGTCATCCTCGGCAAGTACGAGGAGACCGTGGCATGACGTACGCCATCATCGGGTCCGGGGCCGTCGCCAGCATCGGCGCCGACCCCGACGAGATCTTCGACGCCCTGTGCGCCGGCCGCAGCGGGCTCGCCCCCCTGCGGGCCTTCGACCGGACCCGCTTCCATGCGCAGCAGCTCTTCGAGATCGACGACCGGGAGACCGACGGCGTCGACGAGCCGGCCCGCGCCACCCGCTTCCTGATCGAGGCGGTCCGCCAGGCCGCCGAGGACGCGGGCCTGCCCGAGGACCTCGCCGGGATCCCCGTCCTGGTGGGCACCGGCCTGCGCGAACTGCGCTCGCTGGAGCTGTGGTGGCGCGACGGCGTCCCCTTCGACGCCGACGGCCTGGACTTCTCGCGGGCCCTGCGGAGCCGGTTCGGCGCCGTCGACGCCCACACCTTCGCCGGCGCCTGCTCGGCCTCGCTCTACGCCCTGGCCCTCGCCTGGGACCTGCTGGAACTGGGCGAGGCGCAGACGGTCATCGTGGCCGGCTGCGACGTGGTCACCGAGAGCATGTTCGGCCAGGCGGACCGGGTCCAGTTCGATCCGCCGACCTCCGTGCGCCCCTTCGACGAGGACCGCCGGGGCACCATCCTGGGCGAGGGCGCCGCCGCCGTCGTCCTCACCCGGACCCCCGCCGCGGACCGCCCCGTGCGGGCCTGGCTGCGCTCGGTCGCCGTCAACTGCGACGCCCACCACCAGACCGCGCCGGACGAGGCCGGGGTGGAGGCCGCCGTCCGCACGGCCCAGCAGCTGGCGCGGGTCACGCCGCAGGAGATCGACCTCGTCGTCCTGCACGGCACCGGCACCCCGCTCAACGACCGGACGGAAGCCACCGTGACCGCCCGCGTGTTCGACGGCGCCGCCCCGGCGCTCACCGGCATCAAGTCGCTCACCGGACACACCTCGGGCTCGGCCGGACTGCTCGGCCTGATCGTCGCGATGCGCTCCCTCGACGCCGGCCTGGTCCCGCCCATCGCGGGCCTGACCGACCCGCTGCCCGAGGGCGCCGGGCTCCGCCTGGTGAGCGGCGGGCCGCTGGCAACTCCCCTGCGCCTGGCCCAGGTCAACAGCTTCGGCTTCGGCGGCGTCAACGCCGTCGCGATCGTGGGGGGCGCCGCATGAGCACCGTCCCCGCCTTCGCCCCCGTCGCCGTCTCCGGCGTCGCCGTGGCCCTGCCCGGCGCGGCCGACCCGAGCGCGCTCCTGCGCCCCGCCGTCCCCGGCGCCGCCCCGGTGGACCCCGCGGCCCTCATCGGCAAGAAGGGCCTGCGCTTCAACGACCGCGCCACCCGGCTCGGCCTCCACCTCGCCCACGTGGCGCTCACCGACGCCGGGATGCTCGACGGCCGGACACCCACCGTCCCCGGGACGCGGATCGGCGTCGTCGTCAGCTCCAACCTCGGCAACGCGGACACCGTGTGCCGGGCCGTGGAGACCATCGCCAAGGAGTCCACCGGCGCCCTCAGCCCGATGGACACCCCCAACGCCTCCAGCAACATCATCGCCTCGCAGACCGCGATCCGCTTCGGCCTGCGCGGCCCCAACCTCACCGTCTGCAACGGCACTTCCTCGGGCCTGGACGCGGTCCGCTGGGCCGCCCTGATGATCCGCTCCGGCCGCGCCGACCACATGGTGGTCACCGGGGTCGAGCCGGACAACGAGGTGACCCGCCGCCTCGTGGACGGGCCCGTCGCCGACGGCGGCGCCGCCCTGGTGCTCAGCCGCACCCCCACGGCGTCGGCCAAGGCCCTGCTCGGCCCGGTCCTGCACGCCCCCCGGCACGCCGACGCCCTCGCCGCCCTGTCCGCGGCGGCCCCCGGAGCCGGGCTCTGGCTCACCCCCGAGGTCGGCCCGGAGACCGGCGGCGCCGAGCGGATCGCCCTCGACGGCTGGGGGGAACTCTCCGGCGCGCTGGGCGTCGTCCAGTGCGCCGCCGCGGTCGGCTGGTTCGCCCGGGGCCACACCGCACCGGTGTACGCCCTGACCGGCGGCGCCGCGGCCGCCCTGCTCCGCGCCGAGGGTCCGGCATGAGCGACGTACTGCTGCTGCACGGACTCGGCAACAACGAGTCCATCTGGGAGCCGATGGCCGGGCACTGGGACCCGCGGCTGCGCGTCCACGCGCCCCGGCTGCCCTGGCACAGCGGCGGGATCGCCGGCTGGCGGCACGAGAGCGATTCGGCCGCGCTGCTCCAGGAGGTCCTGGACGCGGTCCCCGGCGGCGCCGACGTGGTGGTGGCCCACTCCTTCAGCTCGGTCCTGCTGCTCGAACTGCTCTGCCGCCGGGCCGCCGCCGGGCAGCGCCTCGACGTCCCCGCCGTCGTCCTGGTCAACCCCTTCTACCGGGCCGACGCCGACGCGTTCCACTGGGACCTGCTCGGCACCAGCATGGCCGACTTCCCGCGCACCATGGCGGAGTCCATCCGGCTGCGCACGCTGGAGCGGCCCATCGGCGCGGAACTGCGGGCCGACATGGCCCGCCGGATGACCGAATGGGTCGGCCCCTACGGCTGGCTCCGCTTCTTCGAGACCTACCTGCGCACCCCGCTGTTCCGCGTGGACCTGGTGGACACCCCGGTCCTGGTGATCGGCGGCGAACTCGACCTCGCGGCGCCCGTGGACGAGGCCCGCGCCCTGGCCGCCCTGCTGCCCGCGGGCAGCTGCCTGACCGTGCCCGACTGCGGCCACTTCCCGATGCTGGAGCGGCCCGCATGGCTGGCCCGCACCGTCCGGACCGTCCTGGACCGCCTCCCCGAGCGGGCCGGGCTCCCGGTGGCCTGACCCGGCGCACCCGACCCGCCCCAAGGCCGATACGCCCCACGCCCGACCCGACCCCACCCCGACGAAGACGAAGGAGTCCGTGATGGGCCCGACGCCCCATCCCGCTGTGACGGCGCTGCTGGAGAACCCGACGACCGCGCGGCTGCGCCCGCTGTTCGAAGGCAACAACATCAGCTTCGCCATCGGCTTCAAGCACATCAACTACGTCGCCGAGGCCGCCGTCCTGGACCATTTCCGGTCCGCGGGCCTGCCCGTCGGCGACCTCTACCGGCGCTTCGGGCTCGGGTTCGACGTGGTGGACATCCACTCCCGCCTCGCCGCGCTGCTCGCCGTCGACGACGAGGTGGAAGCGGTCGTCACCCCGACCACCAAGGCCGCCGACGACCGCCTGCGCTTCAAGGTAGAGCTGTACGTCGAGCGCGAGGGCAAGCGCGTCAAGTGCGCCGGCTCCAAGGTGGCGGTCGTCCTGCGCGTCGACGACCACATCAAGGCCGAGGAGGACCTGCCCGCGGGGATCGAGCGCTTCACCGCCGCCCGCCTGGGCACCGGCGAACGCCGCGCGATCGACGCCGTCCCCCGGCCCTACGGAGAGTTCACCGCCGGCCGCGGCACCGACACCGACCCGGTCCTGGCCGAACTCATCGGCGACACCAACGCCTTCGGCTGGCGCTGGCGGATGCCGTACTTCTACTGCCACTTCAACGAGCGCGTCCAGATGTCCGGCTTCCTGCGGATCATGGAGGAGGTCGAGGACCTCTTCCTCGCGGACCGCGGCCTGCCCATCAAGAAGGTCCTCGACACCCGGGGCTGGATCCCCGTCGTCACCCAGTCCCGGATCGAGATCCTCGACGAGACCGTGATGGAGGAGGAGCTCTACACCGTCTACACCGTCGAGAGCATCTTCAAGACGCTCCTCTACTCCACCCGCATGGACTGCTACGTCCTGCGCGACGGCGCGCTCGTCAGGACCGCGACCGGCACCATCACCCACGGCTACCTCCACGAGTCGGCGCCCAACCAGTGGGAGATGGCCGAGTTCGACGCCGCCACCGTGACCGCCCTCTCCACACCCCGCCGGGCGGCGTCATGAGCACCGCCGTGGCACCCCGGGCGGTCATCACCGGCTGGTCCGCGGTCTCCCCGTACGGCATCGGCGCCGACGCCTTCGCCGAGGGTCTGCGCAGCGGGCGCCCGACCGCCGCACCGGTGGACACCGCGCGCTGGAAGGTGCCCGGCACCCGGGCCCACCTGGTACCCGGCTTCGAGACCCGCGAGGTGCTCGGCAAGAAGGGCACCCGCTCCATGGACCGGGTCACCGGCCTCGCCGTCGCCGCCGTCGGCTCGCTGCTGGAACGCCCCGGCGCCGACCGGGACGCGGAGACCGGCGAGCGGGCCGCCCTGGTGCTCGCCACCACCACCGGCAGCGCCGCCAGCATGATGGACTTCACCCGCAGCTCCCTGGTCGGCGACCGGCCCTACGACGTCGACCCGGCCGTGATGCCCAACGCCGTCATGAACTGCGCCGCCGGCCAGTGCGCCATCTGGTACGGCATCAAGGGCCCCAACACCACGCTGGCCGGCGGCCGCGCGGCGAGCCTGCTCTCCCTGAACTACGCCACCCGGCTGCTCTCCTCGGGCCGCGCGGACACCGTGCTCTGCGCCGCCGCCGAGGAGTACTCGGCCGCCCGCTACTGGCTGGAGCGCCACGCCAGGGGCGCCGAAGCCCCCGGCGTCCCGCTCGGCGAGGGCGCGGCCGTGCTGCTCGTCGAGCCCGCCGACCGCCTCGCCCCCCGGCGCCCCCGGCTCGCCGAGGTCCTGGCCGTGCGCACCCGAGTGGCCACGGGCAACCTGGTGCGCGGGGCCCTGGACGCCTGCGTACGTTCCGCCCTCGACGCCGCCGGAGTCCACCCGCGCCAGGTGTGGGCGGCCGTCGCCGGCGACGCCCCCGGCCTGCTCGGCCACCTGGAGCGCGAGGTGCTCACCGAGGTCTGCGGCAACGCCGCCCTGGACCGGGTGCCCGCCGTGGGCCGGATCGGCGACGTCTCCGCCGCCTCCGGGTCGTTCCAGATCGCCGTCCTGCTGGCCACCGCCGCCGGCGACCCCGAGGCCGCCGGCCGCATCGCCGTCGTCACCTCGGCCGACCGCGACGGCTCGCTGGCCTGCGCGGTGCTCCGGCTCGGAGGTGCCTCGTGAGCGCGGCCCCGCCCGCCCCGGTCGGCACGCGCGCCCCGGTCAGCCCGGTCGCGGCCGAGGTCCGGGTGCAGGCC
Organism: Streptomyces sp. NPDC051555; assembly: GCF_044454405.1. Lineage (NCBI taxonomy): Bacteria > Bacillati > Actinomycetota > Actinomycetes > Kitasatosporales > Streptomycetaceae > Streptomyces > Streptomyces sp. NPDC051555. The sequence continues at coordinate 294,632 of NZ_JBITDP010000010.1, forward strand.
CGTACCGAGGACGGCCTGGCCGCCACCGCCCGCGTCGAGATCCGTGCGGACGAGCCGGTCTTCGCCGGCCACTACCCCGACTTCCCGATCTTCCCCGGGGTCTGCGTGCTGGAGTGCGTCCAGCGCGCGGCCACCGACGGGGACGCCGCTCCGGACCCCACCGAACTCGCCGCCGTCGAATCGGCGCGGTTCGCCGGAGCCGTCTACCCCGGGGACACCCTCTCCCTCACCCTCAAGTGGCGCCGGACCGATGCCGGACTGCGCTGCGACGCCGTCGCCACGACGGAGCGCGGCAAGGCGGCCTCCGTACGGCTGCGCTACGAGAGCACCGGAGGCCGGCGATGACCACCGCACCCGAGCGCGCCCTGCCCGAGGCCACCGCCCTGCCCAAGGTCACCGACCTGCTCCCGCACCGCTACCCGATGCTGCTCGTCGACCGGGTGCTGGAGCTCGTACCCGGCGAGTACGTCCGCGCGGTCAAGGCCGTCACCCACAACGAGCCCTGGTACCGGGGGATCTCCCCCGACACCCCGCTGGACTACCCGCCCGCTCTGCTGATCGAGTCCTGGGGCCAGGCGGCCGGGCTGCTGGCCTCGGCGATCGCCGACGCACCCGTCGGTCAGGTCATGCTCTTCGGCTCCGTCGCCGACGCACGGTTCCACCGGCCGGTGCGACCGGGCGAGTTGATCGAACACCGGGTCCGGATCACCCGCGCCCTCACCGACTCGGTGATCTTCGAGGGGACCAGCCACAGCGGCGACGCCACCGTCATGACCGTGACCCGCATGGTGATGGCGTTCCGCCCCGCCGACCGACTGCGCCCCGTAGAGCCGTCCGTAGAGCCGTCCACAGAGCCGTCCGCCGATCCCTCCGCCGGACCCGACCGAGAGGCCACCACCCGATGACCGACAACAGGCCCGTGGCGCTGATCAGCGGAGGCTCCCGAGGCATCGGCCGGGCCACCGTGCTGCGGCTCGCCGCCGACGGCTACGACGTGAGCTTCTGCTACCACTCCCGCGAGGAGGCGGCGCAGACCCTGGCCAAGGAGGCCGACGAGCTGGGCGCCCGCGTCCTGTACCGGCGCGTCGACGTCAGCGACGCGGCCGCGGTGCGCGCGTGGGTGAGCGCCACCGAGGACGAGCTGGGGCCGGTCGCGACCGCGATCACCTCGGCCGGCATCACCCGGGACAAGGGGTTGGTGATGATGTCCGACGACGACTGGAAGTCGGTCGTCTCCACCAACCTCGACGGGGTCTTCCACGTGTGCCGCGCGGTGGCCTTCCCCATGATGAAGCGCCGCACGGGCAGCATCGTCAACATCTCCTCCGTCGCCGGCATCTACGGCAACGCCAGCCAGACCAACTACGCCGCCTCCAAGGCCGGCATCATCGGCTTCTCCCGGTCGCTGGCCAAGGAGGTCGGCCGCTACGGCATCCGGGTCAATGTGGCCGCCCCCGGCTTCGTGGACACCGACATGACCGCCGCCGTGTCCGAGCGCGCCGTCGAAGGAGCCCTCGCGGGCGTGGCCCTGGGCCGCATGGGCTCGGCCGACGAGGTCGCCGACCTGGTCGCCTTCCTCGCCGGCGAGCGCGCGAGCTACATCACCGGATCCGTCTTCCAGATCGACGGGGGGATCTCCCTGTGAGCACCGTGAGCACCCGCCGGAAGAAGAACCCCAGGTGGTACTTCTCGCTGCGCAGCCCGTACTCGTGGTTCGCCTACCGCGACCTCACCGAGAAGTACCCCGACGTCCTCGACCAGATCGAGTGGATCCCCTACTGGGAGCCCGACGAGCTGTCCACGCAACTCCTCGACCAGGCCGGGGTCACCCTGCCCGTGATGCCGATGCACCGCTCCAAGAATTTCTACATCCTGCGCGACGCCCGCCGCTGGGCGCACGCCCGCGGCTGGAAGGTGACCTGGCCCGTCGACCGGGCCCCGCACTGGGAGGTCTCCCACCTGGCCTACCTCGCGGCGGAGGAGCAGGGCATGGGGCGGCGGTTCGTCGACCTCGCCTACCGCGCGCGCTGGAACGAGGGCCGGGACCTGGCCGACCGGGACACCATCGTGGCCATCGCCACCGAACTGGGTCTGGACCCCTCGATCGCGGACGCGGTCGACAACCTGGACCTGCGGATCAAGGGCGTCGAGTGCCTGGTCGCCGCCTACCACGACGACGCCTTCGGGGTGCCGTTCTTCATGCACGGGCGAGAGGCGTTCTGGGGCGCCGAGCGCGTGGGCGCCTTCGTCGCCGCCGTACGCGGCTACGGCTGGGACGGCATCAGCGACGCGCCGTTCGCCGACGTCCCCCTGGCCGAAGTCCCCCTGGCCCTCGCGCCCGACAGCGGCCCGCGGGCCTGACAGGAGAGACGATGACGACCACCGCAGCCCCCCAACGGCTGATCCCGCGCTCGGTGCCCCCGGCAGCGACCCCGCAGGGGGCGCCCGAGCCCGCCACCTGGGCGGAGCTGACCGTACCGGTCCCCGTCCGGCTCGCCGCGCGGGTGCGGTCGCTGGCCCGGCGCGCGGGCACCGACTGGGCCGCCGCGCTCCTCGCCGCGCACACCGTCGTGCTGGCCGCCCTGAGCGGTGAGCGGACCGTCGTCAGCGGCTACGTCCCACCGCCGGGCGCGGGCCGCGCCCCGGCCGCCCCGCACGCCCTGACCCTGTCGCTGGGCCACGGGACCCGCCACGAGCTGCTGACCGCCGCCGCGCGGGCGGCCGCGGCACCCGCCGGGGACGCCTTCGAGACCGTACTGGACCTCGGACACACGGACGGGGACGCTCCCGGGGACACCGCGGGGGACCGGACCGGGCCGGCCGGGCACACCGTCCTGATCGCCGCCCTGCGCCACGGCCGGCGCGGCCCCGCCCTGCTGCTGCGCCGCCGCACCGACGTCCTGGACGCCGCCGCCGCCGACCGGATCGCCGGGTACTACCTCACCGCGCTGGAACAGCTGGTGGCCGCGCCGGACGCCCTCGGCCGCGACCGGGGACTGCTCGGCGAGGCCGAGTACCGCCTCCAGATCCACGGACTCGCCGGCCCGGCGCGGGAGCTGCCCGACCGGCGCTTCCACGAGCTGTTCGAGGAGCAGGCCGCCGCCCGACCCGAGCGGACCGCCGCCGTCCACGACGGCCGGAGCTGGACGTACGCGGAGCTCAACGCCCGCGCCAACCGGATCGCCCACGCCATCCTCGCCCGGGACCTGGGCGCCGAAGCGGTCGTCGCCGTGGTCACCGAACGCAACCTGGACTGGCTCGCGTCGGTCATCGGCGTCTTCAAGGCCGGCGCCGCCTACCTGCCCGTCGAACCGCACGCCCCCGCCGACCGGATGGCCAAGACCCTGGTCCGCAGCGGCTGCCGCCTCGCCCTGACCGAGGCCGGCGGCCCCGGGCACCTGGAGCGGGCCGCGCCCGCGGGGCTCGAAGTGCTCGACGTCGCGGCCGCCTACGCGCAGGCCCGCGCCGAGCACGACCCGGGCGTCCCCGTGGCCCCGGACCAGCTCGCCTACCTGTACTTCACCTCGGGGTCCACCGGCGAGCCCAAGGGCGCGATGTGCGAGCACGCCGGATTCGTCAACCACCTGTACGCCAAGATCGACGACCAGGGCATCGGCGAGGACACGGTGGTGGCGCAGACGGCCCCGCAGTCCTTCGACATCTCCCTGTGGCAGCTGGTCGCGGCGCTCGTCGTCGGCGGCCGCACGCTGATCGTCGGACAGGACGCGATCCTCGACGTCGACCGCTACATCGACACCATCGAGCAGGGCGAGGTCGCCGTCCTGCAGGCCGTCCCCTCCTACCTGGAGGTGGTGCTCACCCGCCTGGACGAGGCCCCCCGCGCCCTGCCCGCCCTGCGCTGCGTGTCGGTCACCGGCGAGGCGCTCAAGAAGGAACTCACCGTCCGCTGGTTCGACCGCTTCCCGCACGTCGCCCTGATGAACGCCTACGGGCTGACCGAGACCTCGGACGACACGAACCACGAGGTCATGACCGAGCCCCCGGCCTGGGACTCCGTACCGCTGGGACGGGCCGTGGGCAACGTCACCGCCTACGTCGTCGACGAGCACCTGCGCCCCGTCCCCCTCGGCGCACCCGGCGAGATCGTCTTCTCCGGCGTCTGCGTGGGCCGCGGTTACGTCAACGACCCCGAGCGCACCGCGCAGGTCTTCGGCGAGGACCCGCACCGGCCGGGGCAACGGCTCTACCGCTCCGGCGACTTCGGCCGCTGGCTGCCCGGCGCCACCCTGGAGTTCCTCGGCCGCCGCGACGCACAGGTCAAGATCCGGGGCTTCCGGATCGAGATAGGCGAGATCGAGAACCAGCTGCTGAAGCTGCCGGGAGTCCGCGACGGCGCGGTCGTGGTCGTCGACGCCCCCGACGGCAGCCGCCACCTCGTCGCCTTCCAGAGCGGCTCGGACGAGGACGCGGACGCCCTGCGCCGGCGCCTGGGGGAGACCTTGCCCCCCTACATGGTGCCCGGCCGGCTGGAGCGCCTGGAGGCCCTGCCGCTCACCCCCAACGGCAAGACCGACAAGCGCGCCCTGGGCGTGCTCGCCGCCGAACCGGGCGCGGTCGAGGAGGACGAGCGGGTCCACGAGGAGCCCGTCACCGACACCGAGCGCGCCCTCGCCCGGGCCTGGTCACAGGTGCTGCGGGTGCCCGTCGAGAAGATCGGGCGCGGTGACGGCTTCTTCGAGCGGGGCGGCACCTCGCTCTCGGGCGTGCGGTTGGTCGTCCGCATGGAGCGCGCCTTCACGCTGGGGGACCTGATGCTGCACCCGACCCTCGGCGCGCTCGCCGCACTGATCGACTCCGGCGGCGCCGGAGCCGACGCTCCCGCCGCCGAGGCCCGGGCCGCCGAGACCTCCGCCCCCGAAACCGCCCCCACGCGTACGGCGCCCACCGCGGCCGCGGCCGCGACCGCCGGGGCGCCGGCGCTCCCCTTCGAGGTGACCCGCACCGACGGCCGGCCCGCCGTACTGACCCTCGACGGCCCGGCCCCCGCCGACCCGGCCGCCTGGGCCGCCGCGCACCGCGCCCGGCTGCGGGCCACCGTCGCCGAACACGGGGCGCTGCTGGTGCGCGGCCTCGGCCTGGCCGACGCCGACACCGTGGGCGCGGTGGGCCGCGAGGTCCTGCACGAGGTCATGACCGAGCGCGAGGGCTTCGCCGTCCGCCGACGGCTCGCCGACGGCGTCCTGTCCTCCTCGGAGTGGCCCGCCGACCAGCCCATGTGCATGCACCACGAGTTGAGTTACGCGCGGGAGGTCCCCGGCACGCTGCTCTTCGCCTGCCTCACCGCGCCCGACTCCGGCGGCGTCACCGGCGTCGCCGACTCCGCGGACGTCCTCCAGGCCCTCCCCGCCGACCTGGTCGCCCGGTTCGAGGCCGAGGGGTGGCGGCTGGAGCGCAACTACACCGAGACCGTCGGCGTCGGCCTCGCGGACGCCTTCGGCACCGCCGACCGCGCGGCCGTGGCGGCGTACTGCGCGCGGCGCGGCATCACGCCCACCTGGCAGCCGGGCGGCGACCTGCGCACCAGCCAGCGGGCCGCCGCCGTGCTGACCCACCCGCTCACCGGGCGCCGCGGCTGGTTCAACCAGATCGCCTTCCTCAACGAGTGGACCCTCGACCCGCTGATCCGGGAGTACCTCCTCTTCGAGTTCGGGGACGACGGACTGCCCTTCAACAGCACCTACGGCTCGGGAGCCCGCCTCGACGAGGACACGGTGCTCGCGATCAACGCCGTCTACGAGAAGCACACGCTGCGCGAGCCGTGGCGCGCCGGCGACCTGCTGATCGTGGACAACCTCCGCATGGCGCACAGCCGCGAGCCCTACGAGGGCGACCGGGAGATCGCGGTCGTCCTCGGCGACCCGGTCACCCTCCCGCACCACCCGTAGCCCCGTCCCCGTCCCCGTCACCCCCTCGCCAACCACCTGGATGGAAGCCATGTCCCGTCAGTCGCTCGTGCCGCCCTTCGCCGTCATCACCGGCACGCAGGTGGCCGAGGTGCTCACCGGCAGCGAGAAGCAGGTCGTGGAGCTGACCGAAGAGGTCTACCGGCTCCACGGCAAGGGCGAGTCGGTCAACCCGCCCTCGTACTTCCTGCGGTTCCCCGACCGGCCCAGCTCCCGCATCATCGCGCTGCCCGCCTCCGTCGGCGGGGACCGGCCGACCGACGGCCTGAAGTGGATCTCCAGCTTCCCGGAGAACGTCGCGGCCGGCATCCCGCGCGCCTCCGCCGTGCTGATCCTCAACGACCACGCCACCGGCTACCCGTTCGCCTGCCTGGAGAGCTCGATCATCAGCGCGTCCAGGACCGCGGCCTCGGCGGCCCTGGCCGCCGACCGGCTCAGCCGGGGCGGGCAGCGCCCCCGGCGCATCGGCTTCGTCGGGACCGGCCTGATCGCCCGCTACATCCACCACTTCCTGGAGGCGACCGGCTGGACCTTCGACGAACTCGGCGTCCACGACCTGTCGGACCAGCACGCCGAGTCCTTCGCCGACTACCTCGGCCGCCGTCCCGGCTCGGCGCCCGTCGTCGTGCACCCCACCGCGCAGGAGCTGATCGAGGAGAGCGACCTGGTGGTCTTCGCCACCGTCGCCGCCGGCCCGCACGTCCACGACCTGTCCTGGTTCGCGCACAACCCGCTCGTCCTCAACGTCTCCCTGCGCGACCTGGCCCCGGAGATCCTGCTCGCCGCCACGAACATCGTCGACGACGTCGAGCACTGCCTCAAGGCGGACACCTCGCCGCACCTGGCCGAGCAGCTGACCAACAGCCGCGACTTCCTCGACGGCACCCTCTTCGACGTCCTGGAAGGCCGGGTCGAGCTGCCCGCCGACCGCCCGGTGATCTTCTCCCCCTTCGGCCTCGGCGTGCTCGACATCGCCCTCGGCCGCTACGTGCACGACCAGCTGCGGGACGCGGGCGCGCTCGGCGTCGTCGACGGCTTCTTCCACGAGCTCGACCGCTACGGCCGCAACTAGGGCCTGCCCAACGGAACCGGTGATGAAGTGACGGTCATATCAGCCCCGTACGAGATCAACGTCGACGACGTCTTCGTGGATCTGCAGTCCGTCTTCGACGTACCCCTCTTCCTCAAGTACGAGGGACTCAACCTCGCCGGCTCGGTCAAGCTGAAGGCCGCCCTGGAGATGGTCCTCGCCGCCGAACGCGACGGCACCCTGACCCCCGGGGACGTACTCGTCGAATCCTCGTCGGGCAACCTCGGCATCGCCCTGAGCATGATCGCCGCCCATCGCGGATACGGCTTCGTGTGCGTCACCGACTCCCGCTGCAACCCGGCGAGCCGCCGCCTGATGGAGTCCTTCGGCGCCCGCGTCCTGGTCATCTCCCGCCCCGACAAGGAACGCGGCCTGCTGGGCGCCCGGATCGACTACGTGCAGCGCCTGGTCGACTTCGACCCCAACTACGTCTGGCTCAACCAGTACGTGAACCCGAACAACTGGCTCGCCCACTACCGCACCACCGCCCCCACCGTCGCCGCCCAGTTCCCCGAGCTGGACGTGCTCTTCGTCGGCGCCGGGACCACCGGCACCCTGATGGGCTGCGCCCGCTGGTTCCGCGAACAGCGGCGCCGCGTAAGGATCGTGGCCGTCGACAGCATCGGCTCGGTGACCTTCGGCGGCCCCGCGCTCCCGCGCCACATCCCGGGACTGGGGGCCGGCGTACGCCCGATGCTGCTGAACGACGACCTCGTCGACGAGGTCGTGATGGTGCCCGAACGGGACACCCTGGAGAGCTGCCACGCCATGGCCCGGCAGGGGTTCCTCTTCGGCGGCTCCACCGGGACCGTCGTCAGCGGCGCCCTGCGCTGGCTCGCCGGACGGCCGCGCGGCGAACGGCTCACCGCGGTCGCGCTCTCTCCCGACCAGGGGGACCGCTACCTGGACACGCTCTACGACCCCGGCTGGGTGGAGCAGCACTTCGGAGCCCCCCAGACGTGGGACGCGCTGGCCCCGGCCGCAGCGGCCGCCGAGCCGCCGCAGCTGGTCACCAGCGCCGGCTGAAACCCGGCATCCGGCAACGCCCCCTCCCGCGAGAACAGGAAGCGAGCCATGCACAAGCCAGTCGTGCACAAGCCAGTCGTACTGATAGCCGAGGAACTCTCACCCGCCACCGTCGAGGCCCTCGGCCCGGACTTCGAGATCCGGCACTGCGCGGGCGCCGACCGGGCGGAGCTGTTGGCCGCGCTGCCCGCGGCCGACGCGGTGCTCGTGCGCAGTGCCACCCGCATGGACGCGCGGGCCATCGCGGCGGGCACCCGGCTCAAGGTGATCGGCCGGGCCGGCGTCGGCCTGGACAACGTGGACGTCGCCGCCGCCTCCCGGGCGGGCGTCATGGTCGTCAACGCGCCCACCTCCAACACCGTCAGCGCCGCCGAGCTGACGGTGGGCCTGCTGCTCGCCGTGGCCAGGAACATCCCGCAGGCCGACGCGGCCCTCAAGGAGGGCCACTGGCAGCGCAGCCGGTTCACCGGTGTCGAGCTCTCGGGCAAGACCCTCGGCATCATCGGCCTCGGCCGGATCGGCACGCTGGTGGCGCGCCGGATGGCGGCCTTCGGGATGCGGCTGCTCGCCCACGACCCCTACGTCCAGCCGGGATACGCCGAAGCGGCCGGGGTGAGCGTCGTCGGACTTGACGAACTCCTCGCCGCATCCGATTTCCTGACGGTCCACCTGCCCAAGACGCCCGAGACCACCGGCCTCATCGGCTTCGAGGCGCTGCACCGGGTCAAGCCGGGCGTCCGGATCGTCAACGCGGCCCGCGGCGGGATCGTCGACGAGGCCGAGCTGTACGCCGCCCTCAAGGAGGGCCGGGTCGCCGGCGCCGCCGTCGACGTCTTCTCGACCGAACCCTGCACCGACTCCCCGCTGTTCGAACTCGACACCGTGGTCGTCACCCCGCACCTGGGCGCCGGCACCGCCGAGGCCCAGGAACGCGCGGGGGTCGGCGTCGCCGGATCCGTGCGCCGAGTCCTCTCGGGGCGCTTCGTCCCGGAGGCCGTCAACGTCCCGCTCGGCGTGGTCGACGACGACCTCGCCCCCTGGCTCACCCTCACCGAACGCCTCGGCCGGCTCTTCACCGCCACCGCCGGCTCACTCCCCGGCCGGCTCCAGGTGCGGGCGAGCGGCGAGATCTGCCGCCACGACACCACCGCGCTGTCGCTGGCCGCGCTCAAGGGCGCGCTCGGCGCCGTGGTCGAGGGGGGAGTCTCCTACGTCAACGCCCCGCTGATCGCACGCGAGCGGGGCCTGGACGTCGAGTCGAGCAGGGGCCCGGACGGCGCCGCACCCGACGCCACACACCCCGACGCCCCGCGCCACCGCAGCCTCGTCACCGTCGAGGGCACGCTGCCCTCCGGCGAGCGGGTGTCGGTGCGCGGCACCCTCAGCGGCCCGCGCTCCGGCGAACGGCTCGTCGAGGTCAACGGCTTCACCGTCGACCTCGCCCTGACCGGGGACCTCGCCTTCTTCCGCGCGCCCGACCGGCCCGCCGCCCTCGCCGGCGTCGCCGAGGTCCTCGGCCGCGCGGGGATCCCCGTCGAGACCCTCCAGCTAGCCCGGGACCCGGCCGGCGCCGGCGAGGTACTGATCGCGGTCGGCCAGGGCGCGCCCCCCGGGCCCGCCCACCGCCTGGGCGGACCGGCCGCCCAGGACGTCCTGGCGGACGCCGCCGCCCGGATCGACGCCACCCGGACCTGGTCGACGGAGCACGCGCCGTGAGCACACACGATTGGCTGACCCGCCAACCGGTCGCCGGCGAGGCGCGCTTCGGGGGTGTCGACCACAGCCCGAGGGCCGTACGGAGCCGCCCCGACCTGCCCGTTCACGAGGAGATATTCTTCAACGCACCGGCCCGACCCCGGGTGGAGACGATCGCGCAACACCCCTTAGCACAGAGGACGATGGGATGACCCTCCGTACCAACCCCAGCGCGCCCCCCACCCCGGTGGACGGCGACCGGTGGTTCCGGCGGTACGCCGTCCGCGCCGCCCCGCGCCGCCGGCTCCTGGTCCTGCCGCACGCGGGCGGCTCGGCGAGCTTCTACCACGCATGGGGCACCTCCTTCGACGACGCCACGGAGGTCATGGTCGCCCGCTACCCGGGCCGCCACGACCGGCTCGCGGAACCGTGCGTCGAGACCATGGACGAGCTCGCCGACCAGGTCACCGCCGCCCTGCTGCCCCACCTGGACGTCCCCCTGACGCTCTTCGGGCACAGCATGGGCGCCTCCCTGGCCCATGAGGTCGCCCTGCGCCTGGAGCGCGCGCACGGGGTGCGTCCCGCGGCCCTCCACGTCTCCAGCCGCAAGCCCCCGCACCGGCTGGCCCCGCGCACCCTGCACACCGAGGACGACGACGCGCTGATCGCCGAGGTCCGCCGGCTCGGCGGCACCGAGGACGCCCTGCTGGACGACCCGGACCTGCGCGAGATCGTGCTGCCCGCCATCCGGGGCGACTTCACGATCGTCGGCACCTACGGCCCCCGCGCCGCGACCCCCGTGGGCTGCCCCGTCCACGCCCACATCGGCGAGGAGGACCCCTCCACCAGCGTGGCGGACATGGGCGCCTGGGCCGACATCGCCCCCGCCGGGTTCGACCTCCAGGTCCTGCCCGGCGGCCACTTCTACCTGACGCGGCAACACGCGACCCTGACCGGCGCCATCGCGCGACAGCTGGCCACCACCGGCTGACCGGCCACCGCCCGGGCTCACCCGTACGACGGCCGGCTCGACGTCAGCCGGCGGCCCAGTCGATGCCCAGGTCGGCCAGTGCCCGGAGTCGGTCGGCGCCCAGCCGGTCGCGGCGCTGCTTCTGGTTGGCCAGCCACACCCCGGTGCGGTGTTCGCTCCCGTCCGCCAACCGCTCGACGTGCGCCCGGCCGGGCGGCCGACCGTCCGTCCGCTCCAAGCACTGGGCGAGGGCCCGCACCCCCCGGTCGAAGGCGGCCGAACCCCGCCGGTCCCCGGCCGCGGCGGCCACCGCCGCCGCCCCGCGGGGTGGCGGGGCGGGCGTCGCGCCGAGCGCGCCGAGCCGGCGCCGCTGCTCCTCGACCAGGCGCGGCCAGTCCCGCCGCTGGGAGGCGAGCCAGCGCCCGACGTCCTCGCCGTGCCGGGTCACCCCCGGCACGATGTCGTCGATCCGCGCCCCCCCGGCGAGCAATTGGGCCAGGTAGGCGTGGTGGCGCTGCCAGTCGACGGTCCACCCGAGCGGCCCCGGGTTCCAGTCCGCGTCGATCGAGGCGAGCGCGTCGGCCCGCCGCCGCGCACGGCCGGGATCCTTGCCGAGCCCACCCGGTCGGCGCACATTGGTCAGCCACTGCCCGACCGCCCGGTCCAGGGCGGTCGCGTGCCGCGGCGCGGCCAGCGTCCCGTGCCGCTCGAAGTACGCCCGCGCGGCGGCGAGGTTCTCCTCGAAGGCCGCGTCGGCGGTGTCCCACACGATGCCCAGGGACTCCAGCTCGGCGGCCCGCTCCCCGGTCAACCGCCCGGCGCGCTGGGCGCGTCGCTGGTCCGAGAGCCACCTCCCCAGTGGATACGGGCCCTCGGCGTGCTCGTAGGGGACCTCCAGGTGCTCCTCGCGCCGGCGGTAGCGGAAGGCGGCCTCCGCACCCCGGCGCCAGTCCTGGCGCTCGGTGTCGATGACGGTGTAGCTGATCCACTTCGCGATCAGCGCCGGATCGCGCGGGGTCGCGAACCGCAGCAGCAGCCGCCCGTCCGGACCGCCCGGCAGCGCCGGATCCACCGCGCTCCCTTCGAGCGCCCGCGGCCCCCACGGTGCCTGCGGCACGGCGAGCATCTCCACGGCCTTCTCGTCGTGCGCCCGTAGCCCCTCCAGGACCCGGACCAAGGGCCGGTAGGAGTTCGAGGAGAGGATGTCCGCCGGATCCTCGCCCGCCGCCAGGAACACCGGCACGATCAAGGTCGCCGTCTTGCCCTGCCCCGGCCGCTGGCGCAGCGCCCGGCCGATGGCCTGGACGATGTCCACGGCCGACCCCCTGGGGTCGATCAGGGCCACGGAGTCCGTACTGCGGATGTCGACGCCCTCGCCCAGCACCCGGCAGTTCGACAGGACCGCCCGGCCCGCCCGGCGCCCGAAGTCCGCGAGCACGTCCTGCCGGTGCGCGCCGCCGTGCTCCCCGCACAGCCACCCCGCCCACACGGCCCGGGGATGACGGTCGGGGTCGACGGCGTGCAGCCGGGCCGCGACGGCGGGCAGGCCCTCGGCGAAGGCCCGGGCCTCGACCGTGCGGTGGTGGAAGGTAATCGTGGTGCTCAGGTCGTGCGCGGCCATGGTCTCCAGGAGGGCCGTCTGCAGCGCGGCCAGCCGCTGTCCGCGCAACCGCTCCTCCCACCGCTCCCCGCCCACGAGCCGGTCCGGCGTCACCACGGGGTCGGTCAGCTCGACGACCACGATCTGGTACTTCGCCAGGAGCCCGCGCGCGATCGCGTCCGCGAGCGAGAGCTCGTACACGACGGGCCCGAACACGGCCTCGTCGTCCATCGAACAGGCCAGCTCGCGCGGCAGCCTGTCCCACACCCGCCGCGTCCGGGCCGACACCTCATCGTCCACCAGGGCGGTCTGCTCCTCGTACAGCTCCCGCTCCCGCGCCGAGCGCGGCGGGCGGTCCTGCCAGATCCGGGGGGTGGCGGTCAGGTACAAGCGGCGCAGCGCCGGCACGACGTCCTGGTGGTGCACGCCCGCCCAGGCCTTGCCCGCCGCACCGGACGTGCGGTGCGCCTCGTCGACGACGACCAGGTCGAAGGCGTCCATCGGCAGCCCGTACGTCCCGCGGTGCGCCTCGGCGAGCACCCCCAGGGATGCGTAGGTGGCGTAGACCGTCACCGGCCCCCGGCCGTGCCACAGCCCGAGCTGCGGCGCCGACGTCGTGGAGCGCACGTCCAGGCCCGACCGGGCCGGGTCGTCCTGCAGCGAGCAGACCGCGACGGCGGGCCCGGTGTGTCCGGCCGTCCGCCACGCGCGCAACGTCTGGCCGAGCAGGTCCAGGGTCGGCAGGAGCACCAGCACCCGGCCGTGCCGGGCGAGCCGGAGCGCGGCCGCGGCGGCGACGAAGGTCTTCCCGGTCCCGCAGGCGGCCACCACGGTGGCCCGCAGCCCCGCCCGCGGAATCCGCTTCCCGGGCGGCACGTCCAGCCCGCGGACGATCGCCTCCACCGCTTCCTCCTGGTGGGGCCGCAGGACGACGTCACCCGACTTCTGCACGCGACGCTCCTAGCGGTCCCGGGGATCTGCCTACCCCCTACCCTGCACCACCAGGTGACGGGCCAGGACCGGCGCGGCCAGTACCGCCGCCCCGAGCGCCGTGTACCACCACCCGCGGATGCTGCACACCACGGGCTCCTCGGCCGGGCCCGCGACGGACGACAGGTCCTCCATCGCCGGAGCCCACCCGGGCGACCGACTCCTCGGCCGGTAGCACGACCCGACACGCGCCCCGGACCGTTCCCGCGGGCCCGCAGTGGGCAGGATGAATGCCTCACGGTCCGGCTGCGGCCGGTGGCTCGGAACGACGGAGGGGGCGGGCGACGTGGCCGACGGACAGGACGACTGGGAACGGCGCAACGAGGCGGCGTACGGGGTGGTGGCCTGGCGCCGGGCCGTGCTGAACTGCGGCGCGCTCGTGGTGTGGCACACCGGCTTCGACAACCGGACCCCGCCCGGCCCGAGGGGCCCGCGGCCGGGCCGCCCGGACGCGCCGGGCGCCGCCGAGTTCACCTCGCGGTGGATGCCCGTCGTCGCGCTGCTCGCGCTCGCGGCGTGCCGGGCCGCCCGCGAGGCGGACGTCCTGGTCGACGACGTCGAGCTGCTGGCCCTGTTCGGCTGGGTCGACGGCCCGCGCACCGGGAGCCTGTACCGGGGACCGCTGGAGACCGGTGAGCCGCGCGGGCGCACCGAGGCCGGCTGGCGCGCGCTCGTCGGCGGCGGCGAGCGCGGGCGCCGGGCCCGCGAGGTCCTCGGCGCCCACGTCACGGCGCACCTGCCCGAGGAGCACGACGAGCACGACGAGCACGACGAGCACGCCCGGCAGGACGGGCACGACGAGCGGACCCCGGAGGGCGCCGAACCCTTCCCGCTGCTCCTCGGCGACCGGGCCCGCGCGGTGCGCGCGGCGGGGGTCGCGGACCTGGCGCCGCAGTGGGCGGGCGAGGTGGCCGGGGCCCGCGCCCGGATCGAGCGGCTGGAGGAGGCCCTGCGCACCGGCCTGTGGACCCCGACTCCCGAACACCGTGCGTACGCGCTGATCCTGCACCGCACACTGGTCGCGCCCCCCGACTACCCGGGCCTGCCCGACGGGAACGCGGGCCCGGCCTGGGTGCAGCGCGTGCTGCGTATGCCCCACGTCCACGCGACGGTGGTCACCCTCACCGACCTGCCCGCCTTCGCCCGGTTCGGCCCGGCGGGCCCGGCCGAGGACCCGCTGGCCGAAGCCGTCGGCGCCGTCGCGCACGACGCCGTGCACTCGCTCGTCGGGACGGCGGACGACCTCGAAAGGCTGTGGGCGGCCCGCCCGCCGGACCTGCCGGTGGCCCTGTGGGAGCGGGCGCACCTGCCCGCACCGGTCCGCGCGCAGGTCGTGGCCGTCGAGCGGGTGACGCACGAACTGGCCATGGTCCTCTTCGACATCGCCCACCCCGACACCGACCGCTGACGCCGTGACGCCGCGGCGGTCACCGGCGGGGGAGGACCTCAGGCGCGCAGGCGCGCCGCCACGAGGGCGTCCTTGACCTCCTGCACGACGCGGGCCGCGTCCGCGGCGTCGTTCACCACGTCGGTGTTGTTCATGTCGACCACGAGGACGTCGCTGGCCGAGTAGTGCTCGTGCACCCAGGCGTCGTAGCCGGACCACAGGGTCCGGTAGTAGGAGACGAGGCCCTCGTCCTGCTCGAAGTCGCGCCCCCGCAGCCCGATGCGGTGCAGCACCGTCTCGAAGTCCGCCTTGAGGTAGACCATGAGGTCGGGTGCCTTGCGGTAGGGCAGGCCGTCGATCTCGCGCATCATCTCGTGGAGCAGGCCCTCGTACACGCGCATTTCGAGGGTACTGATCCGGCCGAGGTCGTGGTTGACCTTGGCGAAGTACCAGTCCTCGTAGATCGAGCGGTCGAGGACGTTGTCGCCCTGCTTGTACGCCTCCTTGATCGCGGCGAAGCGCGTCTGCAAGAAGTAGAGCTGGAGCAGGAAGGGGTAGCGCTTGGCCTGGATCTCCTCGGGGCTCGCCGTGTAGAAGAGCGGGAGGATCGGGTTGTCGTCCACGCTCTCGTAGAAGACCTCGCTGCCGAGCTCCTTGGCGAGGAGCTCGGCCACGCTCGTCTTGCCGATCCCGATCATGCCTCCGACGCAGATCACTGCCATACCTCACTTCTCCCTGGGGGGTGTTGCTCGCGGTGGGCGGGCTGGCGGGATGCCCGGGCCCACGGGGACGCGTGCCGACGGTCGCCGCCCGATCCCCCGTGATCTCCGTGATCAGGCTTCGTGATCAGCGCCGTTCGCCCGCGTCCGGTCGGGCCCCGAAGTGGTCCACCGACGGGCCACCGCCTCGCGGCCGCCTTGAAGCATAGATGAGGATTCACCCAGGTCGGCCGGGCCCGGCGACCCTGCCGGCGCCCTCCGCCGCCGCCCCGTACGGGCGGCGCGCGGACGACAAGATCCGTACCGTAGTATTGATCTTGAGCTCGTCGCCCTCACCGGTGATCGGCCCGGCGTTGGTGGTCCAAGGAAAGGCACCCCACTTCCTGTGGGGGGATGCAGGTGCAAGGCCTGCCCAGCGCTCCACGAGGTCCCGCCCCCTTCTCACGGAAGGGGGCGGGACCTTTTTTCATTCCCCGGCACATCTCCGCGGCGCGGATCCGAGCCACCGCGGAGCGACGGAGCGTGACGAAGAATCCGCGCCTTGATCCCTTTCGCCAAAGAGCCCCAGAGGGGCTGTGAAGGGCTCCCTGGGGCTCTCTGGTGAAAGTTTCGTAGGGGGATGAGTCTCCACCCCTGGAAGTACCTCAGATCGGCAGCTGGAGGTCTTCTTACCCTATCGCCGGCATGGGCGGACGGTACAGTGGAACAGTCCGATCGCGCGGTGCGCGATCGGACTCCACCGGCCCGGAGCGTGCTTCGCCATGCCCCGGAGCGGCCCATCAGCCAACGTCCCCTTCGCTGCCGAGCGCGTGCGCGGCAGCGGAGTTCGTCGTGTCCGAAAGCGAGCACCGCCTTGACCGAGACCGTCGTTCCGGCCCCCGTCCACACCCCTGTCCCCACCCCCACCCCCACCCCTACCTCGGGTTCCTACGACGCGCGGGCGATCCAGGTCCTCGACGGCCTGGACGCGGTGCGCAAGCGCCCCGGCATGTACATCGGCTCGACCGGGCCGCAGGGCCTGCACCACCTGGTGCAGGAGATCGTGGACAACTCCGTGGACGAGGCGTTGGCCGGCGTCGCCGATCGGATCGACGTGGTGCTCCTGGCCGATGGGGGAGTGCGGGTCGTCGACAACGGCCGCGGCATCCCGGTCGGCCTGCACCCGGGGACGGGCCGCCCGGCACTGGAGGTGGTGCTGACGGTCCTGCACGCGGGCGGCAAGTTCGGTGGCGGCGGCTACGCCGTCTCCGGCGGCCTGCACGGGGTGGGCCTGTCCGTGGTCAACGCCCTGTCGGCCCGTCTGACGGCCGAGGTCCGCGCGGACGGGTTCCGTTGGACCCAGTCCTTCGCGCACGGGGAGCCGACCGGACCGATCGCCCGGCACGAGGAGACGGACCGGACCGGGACCACGATCACCTTCTGGGCCGACGAGGCCGTCTTCGAGACGACCGAGTACTCCTTCGACACGCTCTCGCGCCGTCTGCAGGAGATGGCCTTCCTCAACAAGGGCCTGACCCTGACCCTCACGGACGAGCGGACCGCCGCACAGGCGGCCGAGGTCGACGGCGAGGGGGCACCGCGGCTGGTGTCCTACCGGTACGAGGGCGGCATCGCGGACTTCGTCCGGCACCTGGGCGCCCGCAAGGGCGAGCCGGTGCACCCGAGCGTGATCGAGGTGGCGGCGCGGGAGCCGGGGCGGCTGCTGTCGGTGGAGATCGCGATGCAATGGAGCGGCCAGTACAGCGAGAGCGCCTACTCGTACGCGAACGCGATCCGCACCCATGGCGGCGGTCAACACGAGGAGGGCTTCCGGACCGCTCTGACCACGGTCGTCAACCGCTACGCGCGCGAGAAGCGGTTGCTGCGCGAGAAGGACGACAACCTCGCGGGCGAGGACATCCGCGAGGGTTTGACGGCGATCATCTCGGTGAAGCTGGGCGAGCCGCAGTTCGAGGGTCAGACGAAGACGAAGCTGGGCAACACGGAGGCCAAGACCTTCGTGCAGAAGGTCGTCCACGAGCACCTCAACGACTGGTTCGACCGGAACCCGACCGAGGCCGCGGA